>NZ_JBXAQZ010000007.1:254853-300645 GCF_058807755.1 Pseudomonas sp. GW821-FHT12A04 | reverse complement strand
AACCTCCAAGTTGGCGAAATCATATCGCCCTTAAGAGGTGTCCGGAATTATTAGGCCAGTTCAGCTTGCTCGCGATGAGGTCGACATCAATGTTGATTGTGCCGACCTCATCGCGAGCAGGCTCGCTCCTACAGGGGATTTATGTCGCCAGACTAACCGCGATAGATCAGCTGCGAAGTCTTCGCATTGCGCAGCGTCAGGTGTTCGATCCCCATCCCTGGCACCTCGGCTTCTTCGCGGGCCTTGAGGATCACGCCGTGGTGCGGCGACTTGCTGCACACCGGGTCGGCATTGCTGGCATCGCCAGTCAGCATGAAAGCCTGGCAGCGGCACCCGCCCAGGTCCTTGTGCTTTTCATCGCAGGAGCGGCACGGCTCCTTCATCCACTCATCACCGCGAAAACGATTGAAGCCGAACGAGTCGTTCCAGATGTGCGAGAGGCTGTGCTCGCGCACGTTGGGAAACGCTACCGGCAACTGCCGGGCGCTGTGGCAAGGCAAGGCCGTGCCGTCGGGGGTGATGTCAAGAAACAGGTTGGCCCAGCCGTTCATGCAGGTCTTGGGGCGTTCCTCGTAGTAGTCCGGGGTGACGAAGATCAACTTGCACGGGTGGCCCTGAGCTTCAAGCCGCTGGCGATACTCGTTGGTGATGCGCTCGGCACGCTGCAATTGCTCCCGTGTGGGCAACAGGCCGACGCGGTTGAGTTCAGCCCAGCCATAGAACTGGCACGTGGCCAATTCGACGAAATCCGCTTCCAGCTCCAGGCACAACTCGATGATCTGCGCGATCCGGTCGATGTTGTGCCGATGGGTGACGAAGTTCAGCACCATCGGATAGCCCTGGGCTTTCACCGCACGGGCCATGGCGAGTTTCTGGGCAAAGGCCTTGCGCGAGCCGGCCAGCATGTTGTTCACCGCTTCGTCGGCGGCCTGGAAACTGATCTGGATATGGTCCAGCCCGGCCACCTTGAAGTCGCGCACCTTCTGCTCGGTCAGGCCGATGCCCGAAGTGATCAAATTGGTGTAGTAGCCCATGTCCCGGGCGGCCTTGATCAACTCGGCGAGGTCCTGACGTACCAGCGGCTCGCCACCGGAAAAGCCCAATTGCGCGGCGCCCATGTCCCGCGCTTCGCGGAATACGCGAATCCATTCTTCCGTGCTCAGTTCCTCGCCGTGCCTGGCAAAGTCCAACGGATTGGAGCAATAGGGGCACTGCAACGGACAGCGGTAAGTCAGCTCGGCGAGCAGCCACAGCGGCGGTCCGGGCAGCGCCTCACTCGATCCAGAATTGCGCATGGGCCACCTCCAGAAACGCCAGCACGTCTTCGTCGATCCCGGGTACGCCGGGGAAATTCGCGCTCAATCGATCAATGATCGTCGCCACGCTGCGCTGACCATCCACCAGGTCAAGAATCTGCCCGGCGCTGCTGTTGAGCTTGATCATGCCTTCGGGGTACAGCAGCACGTAGCAATCCTGACGGGGCTCCCATTGCAGACGAAAACCACGACGCAAGGCCGGTGACTGCTGGCGATTGATCAGGCTCACAGGGCGATCCCCCGGTGCCAGACGTTGTCGCCGGTGACCGTGTGATAAGGCGGGCGTGCAAGTTCGTAGGCCATGCTCATGGCATCGAGCATGCTCCACAGCACGTCGAGCTTGAATTGCAGGATCTCCAGCATGCGTTGTTGCCCCTCGGCCGTCACGTAGTGCGCCAGGGTAATGCGCAAGCCATGCTCGACATCACGCCGCGCCTGACTCAGGCGCGTGCGGAAATAGTCGTAGCCGGCGACGTCGATCCACGGGTAATGGGTCGGCCAGGCGTCGAGTCGCGACTGATGGATCTGTGGGGCAAAGAGTTCGGTCAGCGAACTGCTGGCCGCTTCCTGCCAGCAGGCGCGACGGGCGAAATTGACATAGGCATCCACCGCAAACCGCACCCCGGGCAGCACCAGTTCCTGGGAGAGGATCTGCTCGCGATCCAGGCCCACGGCTTCGCCCAGGCGCAGCCAGGCTTCGATTCCGCCCTCGCTGCCGGGGACGCCGTCGTGGTCGAGAATCCGTTGCAGCCACTCCCGGCGCACATCGCGGTCCGGGCAGTTGGCCAGGATGGCAGCGTCTTTCAGGGGGATGTTGACCTGGTAATAGAAGCGATTGGCGACCCAGCCCTGGATCTGCTCGCGGCTGGCGCATCCGGCGTACATCGCTTGGTGGAAGGGATGGTGGATATGGTAGTAGGCGCCCTTGGCGCGCAGGGCGGCTTCGAATTCTGTGGGGGACATGGGGGTGTCAGTCATTTTGTTCTCCGGGAATTTTTGCGGTGCCTGCGCTGGCCCTATCGCGAGCAAGCTCGCTCCCACAGGTGTTCGGTGGGAACACAAATTTCATGTATTGCAGAAATCCATTGTGGGAGCGAGCTTGCTCGCGATAGAGCCTTTGGTTACAGCTCAATACTCATGCCGTCATAAGCCACTTCGATCCCCCGCCGCTCCAGCAAAGCCCGCTCGGCCGAGTCTTCATCGAGAATGGGATTGGTGTTGTTGATATGGATCAGCACCTTGCGCTGGCGATTGAAACCCTCCAGCACGTCAAGCATCCCGCCGGGGCCGCTTTGTGGGAGGTGCCCCATTTCGCTGCCCAGGCTCTGGCCGACTTCGCAGAGACGCATCTCGTCGTCGCGCCACAGGGTGCCGTCCAGCAGCAGGCAATCGGCACGCTGCATCCAGCCCAGCACTTCATCGTCGATTCGGCCAAGGCCAGGCGCATAGAACAGCGAGGCACCGCTGCGCAGGTCTTCTATGAACAGGCCAATGGTGTCGCCCGGTTGCGGGTTGCCGCGATTGGGTGAATACGGCGGCGCGTTGCTCACCAGGGGAATCGCGCGAAATTGCAAATGCTCGCAGGCCGGGATGCCGAACGGCTGGCGATCGAGGCCGACCGGTTGCCATTGCAATCCGCCGTTCCAGTGCTCAAGCATGGTGAACAACGGGAAACCGCTGCTCAGGTCTTGATGCACACGCGCGGTGCACCAAACGTCATGCGGACAGCCTTCGCGCAGGCTGAGCAAACCGGTGCAATGATCGATCTGGCTGTCCAGCAGCACGACGCCGGCGATGGCAGTGTCACGCAATCGGCGCGCCGGTTGCAGCGGCGCAAAACCCTCGAGTTGCGCGCGAATGTCCGGTGAAGCATTGCACAGCACCCACTCCACACCGTCGTCACTCAGGGCAATCGACGACTGTGTACGGCGCTGGGCCCGCAGGCTGCCATTGCGCACACCGGCGCACTGGCGGCAGTTGCAGTTCCACTGCGGGAAACCACCGCCAGCGGCGGAACCGAGAACGCGGATGTGCATGGCGGATGCTCCAGAAGGCAGGCCCGGCCAACGCATCGGCTGGCCGGGTGGTCAATCAACGGTTGGCGAAATACATCGTCACTTCGAAGCCAATGCGCAGATCGGTAAACGCGGGTTTAGTCCACATGGGTCATTCCTCTTCTTGTGCCCGGGTGATTCCGGTAGAGCCATTAATGCACGGGGCGCCGAATGCCCGAATGCTACTTTCGAAGGAGTTTGCGGGGTGATTTGGTAGGGGGTGTTGCGCAGTCATTGGCAACACAAAACCCATGTGGGAGCGAGCTTGCTCGCGATGACGGCGCAACAGTCAACCGAGATGTTGAATGTGCCGGCCTCATCGCGAGCAAGCTCGCTCCCACAGGTTTTTCAGTGTTCTTGCGAGGTTAGAAGAACCCCAGCGGATTGATGTCGTAGCTCACCAGCAGGTTTTTGGTCTGCTGATAGTGGTCGAGCATCATCTTGTGGTTTTCCCGGCCGACGCCGGATTTCTTGTAGCCACCGAACGCCGCGTGCGCCGGGTACAGGTGGTAACAGTTGGTCCACACCCGCCCGGCCTTGATCGCCCGGCCCATGCGGTAGGCGCGGTTGATGTCGCGGGTCCACAGGCCGGCGCCGAGGCCGAACTCGCTGTCGTTGGCAATCGCCAGCGCTTCGGCTTCGTCCTTGAAGGTGGTGACGCCCACCACCGGACCGAAGATTTCTTCCTGGAACACGCGCATCTTGTTGTGCCCCTTGAGCAGGGTCGGCTGGATGTAATAGCCACTGGACAGGTCACCCTCCAGACGTTCGGCCGCGCCACCGGTGAGCAGCTCGGCGCCCTCCTCCTGGGCAATGGTCAGGTACGAGAGAATCTTGTCGTATTGCTGCTCGGACGCCTGGGCGCCGACCATGGTCTCGGTGTCCAGCGGATTGCCGCGCTTGATCTTGACGATCTTCTTCATCACCTCGGCCATGAACGGCTCGTAGATCGACTCCTGGACCAGTGCCCGAGATGGGCAGGTGCAGACTTCGCCCTGGTTGAAGAACGCCAGCACCAGGCCTTCGGCGGCTTTTTCGATGAACGCCGGTTCAGCGTTCATTATGTCTTCGAAGAAGATGTTCGGCGACTTGCCGCCCAGTTCGACGGTGCTCGGGATGATGTTCTCGGCGGCGCAATGCATGATGTGCGCGCCCACCGGGGTCGAGCCGGTGAAGGCGATCTTGGCGATGCGCTTGCTGGTGGCCAGGGCCTCGCCGGCTTCGCGCCCGAAGCCCTGGACGATGTTCAACACACCCGCCGGCAGCAGGTCGGCGATCAGCTCGGCGAAGACCATGATCGACAGCGGCGTTTGTTCGGCAGGCTTGAGCACGATGCAGTTGCCGGCGGCCAGGGCCGGGGCGAGTTTCCAGGCGGCCATCAGCAGCGGGAAGTTCCACGGAATGATCTGCCCGACCACGCCCAGGGGCTCATGGAAGTGATAGGCCGTGGTCAGCTCATTGATCTCGGCAGCCCCGCCTTCCTGGGCGCGGATGCAGCCAGCGAAGTAGCGGAAGTGGTCGGCCGCCAGCGGCACGTCGGCGTTCAGGGTTTCGCGCACGGCCTTGCCGTTGTCCCAGGTTTCGGTGACGGCCAGGACCTCAAGGTTCTGCTCGATGCGGTCGGCGATTTTCAACAGCACCAGGGAGCGGTCCTGGGCCGAGGTCTTGCCCCAGGCGTCGGCAGCGGCATGGGCGGCGTCCAGGGCCTTGTCGATGTCGGCGGCGCTGGAGCGCGGGAATTCGGCGATCACTTCACCGTTGACCGGCGAGGTGTTGGTGAAGTACTCGCCATTGATCGGGGCAACGAACTCGCCACCGATAAAGTTGCCGTAGCGCGGCTTGAAGGTAATGACGGCGCCTGGGGTTCCGGGTTGTTTGTAGATCATGGTGGGCCTCTGTCTGGGTCGATGCCTGTCGTACTGACAGGCGATACGCCGATACTAGAGAGCCCCGCGCGCCAGACGAATGCATCGTTGGCAGGAGGGGCTCTCGTTATTTGGTCGTAGGTTTCACACAAAACACTGTGGGAGCGAGCTTGCTCGCGATGAACCCGAGAACGCCGCGGGGTATCAGGCTTCCAGCGTTATCGTTGACGACCATCGCGAGCAGGCTCGCTCCTACAGGTTTAATGCTTGGCGACGAGGTCCTTGGGCAGCTTGAAGGTCCAGAGCATGCCGCCCTGGTTGAAGTCCTTCACCCGCTTGGCCACTTCGCCGCCCCACAGCGGTACCGCGCCGCCCCAGCCGGAGAGCACCGAGACGTACTGTTCGCCGTCCATTTCCCAGGTCACGGGCGAACCGAGCACGCCAGAGCCGGTCTGGAATTCCCAGACCTTTTCGCCGGTCTTGGCGTTGAAGGCCTGCAGGAAGCCTTCAGGCGTGCCGGTGAACACCAGGTTGCCCTTGGTGGTCAGCACCCCGCCCCACAGCGGCGCGTAGTTCTTGTGGCGCCAGACTTCCTTGCCGGTTTTCGGATCGATGGCCCGCAGCACGCCGATGTAGTCTTCGTTCAACGGCTTGATGGTGAAGCCGGCGCCGAGGAACGCCGCGCCTTTCTTGTAGGCGATACCTTCGTTCCAGATGTCCATGCCCCATTCGTTGGACGGCACATAGAACAGCCCGGTGTCTTTGTTGTAGGCCATCGGCATCCAGTTTTTCGCGCCGAGGAACGCCGGCGCTACGAAGACCGAGCTGCCCTTGGCTTCGGAACCCGGGGCACCGGGACGGCTGGCTTCGTTGTAGATCGGCCGGCCGTTCTTATCCAGGCCGGTGGCCCAGGTGATCTTGTCCACGAACGGGAAGCCACGGATGAATTTGCCGTTGGTGCGGTCCAGCACGTAGAAGAAACCGTTACGGTCGGCAGTGGCCGCCGCCTTGATCTCCTTACCACCTTCGCTGTAGTTGAAGGACACCAGCTCGTTCACGCCGTCGTAGTCCCAACCATCGTGGGGCGTGCTCTGGAAGTGCCACTTGATGGTGCCGTCGTCCGGGTTGAGCGCCAGGCGCGACGAGGAGTAGAGGTTGTCGCCTGGGCGCAGGTGCGAGTTCCACGGCGCCGGGTTGCCGGTACCGAACAGCAGCAGGTTGGTTTCCGGGTCGTAATAGCCACCAAGCCAAGGGGCGGCGCCACCGGTTTTCCACAGATCGCCCGGCCAGGTCTTGCCCGCCTCGCCGCCGGAGATGCCGTTTTCAACCGCTTTGCCGTCCTTGTAGACGTAGCCCATATGGCCTTCGACCGTTGGCCGGGTCCACAGCAGATCACCGTTTTTCGGGTCGTAGGCCTCGATCTTGCCCACCACGCCAAACTCGCCACCGGCCACGCCGGTAATCAGCTTGCCGTTGATCACCAGCGGCGCGGCGCTGATCGAGTAGCCTTCCTTGTGGTCGGCGACTTTCTTGCTCCACACCACCTTGCCGGTGTCCTTGTTCAGCGCCACGAGCTTGGCGTCGAGGGTGCCGAAAATCACCAGGTCGCCATACAGCGCGACGCCACGGTTGATCACGTCGCAGCAAGGGCGGATGTCATCGGGCAGGCGCGCGTCGTATTGCCAGAGTTTCTTGCCGGTGCGCGCATCCACGGCGAATACCCGGGAGTAGGAACCGGTCATATACATCACGCCGTCCTTGACCATCGGCTGCGCTTGCTGGCCACGCTGTTTTTCTCCGCCGAAGGAAAACGCCCACGCCGGGCGCAGCTCCTTGACGTTGTCGACATTGAGAATATCCAGCGGGCTGTAGCGCTGCCCTTGAACGCCGAGGCCGTTGGTCACGACCTGTTCCGGGTTCTTCGGGTCCTGGAGAATGTCCTGGTCGGAAACCCCGGCCAATGCCTGGCCGGACAACAGCATGGCACTGAGCAGCAGGCTCAGGACGAAGGACTGGCGACGTGCGGGTTGGGTCATGACGGCTTCCTCTGCGGATTTTTGTTATGTCCGGAAAATTTTCCCGGTCTGGTGCAGATTCTTGGGCGCCGCTGCCCTGGCAACAATTGCCCGCAATGTGGAGTTTTCTAGTTCCTTGGTACAGGTTCGGAGGAGATGAGCAGCGAACTTTGTGCCATACATAGATCCCCTGTGGGAGCGAGCTTGCTCGCGATGGCGTCGTATCAGCCGACATCAATGTTGACTGTCAGGACCTCATCGCGAGCAAGCTCGCTCCCACAGGGGGGGCTGTGTTTGCTCACTTTTGCGCGGCAGAATCCACCCGCGTCATCTGCCCTCGCTCGTAGCGCGGGTACAGATGACTGACGCTGCGGATCAGTTCATAACGACTCAGGTTGATCCCGGCGAAGCGTTCGGGGATGGGGCTGCGGATCATCTCGGCCATATCACTGCCATTGGCCGCGCCGTCGCGCATGAGCTGATCGAGCCAGGTCAGGTAATCGCGCATCTGCTCGAAGGGTTGTGGATCGCTCGACACCGGCCCATGGCCCGGCACGACCTGTGTCCAGGGCAAGCCTTGCAGGGTCGCGATGTCCGCCAGCCACACCGACAGCCCTGGACTGTTGGGCGTTGTCAGCGCCCGCTGATAAAACACCAGGTCCCCGGCAAACAGCACACCGGTTTGCTGGTCGAGAATAGCCAGATCCGCGCCCGTATGCCCACCCAGGCTCAGCAAGCGCAGATCGTGATTCCCAAAACTTTTCACGCCGGGTGTCAGCGTCTGAGTCGCCAGCACCACTTCGGTGCCACGCATCCAGTCGCCGACCATCCGGTACATATTCTCCGCCATGGCATCGCCTTGCTGGTGCAACAGCTCGCTGGTGCCGGCCAAGGCGCCGATTGGCACGTCGGTGAAGGCTTGATTACCCAGCACATGGTCCGGGTGGTGATGGGTCAGCAAGACCTCGATCACCGGCTTGTCGGTGGTGGCGGCAATGGCCTTGCGCATCGCTTCGCCGTAACGCCTGGACGGCCCGGTGTCGATCACCACCACACCGCGTTCAGTGACGATAAACGCGGTGTTGACGATGTTGCCGCCGTTGGCCTTGGCGAAATTATCGGTGCTGCCTTCCAGCAGCCAGGTGTCCTGGGCGATCCGCCGGGGCTTGAGTGAGTACTCGAGATCGGCCAGGGCCGGCAGACTGACGCTTAACACCATCAACAGGATCCAGCGCATGCCACGCTCCTTAGGGTCAGGGGATCGACGCATCGAACTCATTGCCGCTGTTGTCCCGTAGCAGCAGGCGCGTTTGCCCTGCCCCTTCGATGTCGAAGGCCAGGTTGGGGTTTTCGCTGACCGCGGGGAACAGCTCCAGCCGGGCCAGCACTTGCTCGTTGCGGTCGCGCAGTTCGGCATGGTTGATGAAGAATTCCGGAATGCCGCTGACCATGCCGTTGTCCATGGGATGGGCCACCTGCATACGCAAACGGCTGAACCCGTCCCGGGGATAACGACCACCGAGCACTTCGCCGATGCGCTCCTCCCAGCCCGGTTGAGTCCGCACCACGCTCGGCGCGGTGCAACCGCCACCCGCGGCGTCAATCAGGGTCGAGCCGACATGCCACACGCCGTCGCGGGTCAACACCGCCGCGCGCAAGGGCGTCGCCTGTTCGATGCGAATGCGCAAAGACAGCCACGGCAAAACCGAATTCAGCGGCTGGAAGTCGACGATTTTCGGTAACGGATTCAGCTCTGCCCAGGCGAGGATTTTCACCACCTCGCCATTGAACGCCCGGGCATCGATTTCCAGCGGCACCTGCCGGGCATCTTCGGCAAACGGTGGCGCCAGCAGCTTGACCCGCTCATCGAACACGAACGGCGCATTGCCCAGAAACCGCTGATGGTAGAAGGCCCACATCACCGATGGCACCGGATCCTTGCCGGGATCGATAGCGCCAGCCTGTGCCGCCAGGCTCAACCAGCAGGCCAACAGACAACTCCCTCGCCATTTCATCGCCTGCTCCTTATTGATACATCTCGGGCACGTCGTAACGCAGGCCGTAATGACCGTAGATGGTCTTCACCGAACCGTCGCGGATCAGCGCTTCCAACGCCTCTTCCACGGCATAGGCCAGTTGACGGTTGCTTTCGTGCACCGCCATGCCGATTTCCCAGAGCTGCTTGCCCATGTTCGGGTAGGCATTTTCTGCCAGCGCCACCTGCGGGTCGGCCGCTTCGTGCACCTGCCAGTCGATTTCGCCGCGCATGGCCATCACCGCGTCGACCTCACCGGCCTTCATCGCGGCAAACGCCTGGGGTACGCCCGAATAGTGATGGGTCTTGCCGGCGAGCATGCCGTTGAACACCGAGGTCAGGTAGAACGAGGGCACGCTGTCGACTTCGACACCAATCGGGTGATACTCGAACACCGCGACGCTGGCGACCTTGTCCAGCCTTCGGCGGTCATAGGCCACCTGCCATTGTTCGTTCTGGTACGGACCGAACATCACCACTTGGCCGTTGACCAGTTCGCCGAACTCGTTGCGCTTCTGCGCGTAGTCACGGTCGTAGGGCACGCGCATCATCAGGTCGGCCAGTTGCTGGTTGTGCAAGGCACTGGCACGCCAGATGTAGTCGCGCAGGTCGTCATCGAGTTTTTCCCCGGCCGGTGCCCAGATCAGCGACAGGCGCACACCGAGTGCCTTGGCCAAAGCCTCGGCGAGTTCAACATCGACCCCCTGGGGCTTTCCAGCGCGTTCAAAGCTGTAGGGGGCGAAGTCCTTGTAGACCGCCACCTTCAGCTCCCCGGCGGCGATCATTTCGTCGTAGTTGCGAACCTGCGCCTGCACCGCCTGGCAGCACAGCCACAGAGCGCTGATCAACACCGCGAGCAGGCGCATGGGTCACTCCTCGACGCGCACAGTGTCCAGATAGGTACGCACCGCCCACAGGGCTTCCTGGCTCAGGTAGTCGGCCATCTTCGGCATGTACACCCGACCGTCGCGCACCGCGCCATGGCGCACCCGTTCGGCGAACCATTCATCGCCCGCCTCGCCGACATCGAGCATGCGCAAGTCGGGGGCGATACCGCCGGACTTGGCTTCCAGGCCATGACAGGCCGCGCAGTTCTGGGTATAGGCCGAGGCGCCGATTTCCACTGCCTTGTCGTGTTCCGGGGCGGTGCGATACGGGTTCACCGCGGCCCAGCCATCGGCATCGAGCTGCACCCCGGCGTCCTTGATCGGGGTCAAGCCCTGGGTGGCGACAGCCTGTGGTACCACATTGCCGTGGGCCCAGACGGAACCTGCACTGATCAAACTGGCCAATAGCCCGGTCACGAGCAAGGCGTTGCGTTTTGTTGTCATTGTTATGCCCTCTGGATTGCACGCAAAACCTCTTGGCAGAGGCTATGGCAGCCATCTTAGAAAGCCCTGCGCACAGCCCCCATGCTGCTTTGGTGGTCGCTACCTAGTCCCTTGGTAGTAAGGCGCTGGATGGACACCACCGATACTTTCTGCATATTTCCTCAGCTTCACGGGCTTCCTATGCTGGCGCTACCTGTAATGGAGTGCCCTATGCGCCAGCTCATCCCTTACGCCCTGATCTACCTGCTGGCGATTGCCTGCGCCGCCGGCCTGGCCACCCAGAGTCAGGCCGCCGATGCGCCCTTGCAGGTGCGGATCGGCTACCTGGGTTATCGTCCCGACGCCGGCCCGTTGCTGTCGAACGTCATCCCCGAGCCCACCGATGCCGGGCTGCGCGGCGCCGAACTGGCGATCACCGACAGCAACAGCACCGGGCGTTTTCTCAACCACGGCTACAGCCTGGTCAGCGCCAGTGTCGACAGCCCCGAGGCCTTGCTCGAAGCGGCAAAGGTGCAGCATGAACAGGGCCTGCGCCTGTTTGTGGTGAATGCCCCCGCGACCAGCCTGCGCCAATTGAGTGCGGCACTGCCCGACAGTTTGCTGTTCAACGCCGGCAGCCCCGACGACAGCCTGCGCACCAGCGATTGCCTGCCGAACGTGCTGCACACCTTGCCGAGCCGGGCGATGCTCGCCGATGCGCTGGCGCAGTTTCTGGTGTTGCGCAAATGGCAGCGGGCGCTGCTGATTGTCGGCCCGACCCCGGACGATCAAGCCTATGCCGCCGCCCTGCGCCGCGCGGCCAAGCGCTTCGGCTTGCAACTGGTGGCGGAAAAACCCTGGAGCTTTGATAACGACCAACGCCGCAGCGCCCAGGCCGACATGCCGCTGTTCACCCAGACCGCCGAGTACGACGTGGTGCTGGTGGCCGATGAACGCGGCGACTTCGGCGAATACGTGCCCTACCAGACCTGGTACCCGCGCCCGGTCGCCGGCACCCAGGGCCTGACCCCGGTGGGCTGGCACAAGACCGTGGAAACCTACGGCGCCGCGCAGCTGCAAAAACGCTTTGAAGCCCTGACCGGACGCTGGATGAATGACCGCGATTTCGCGGCATGGATGGCCGTGCGCAGTATCGCCAGCGCTGTGAGCAAACTGCGCCAGGCCGAGCCGATGGCGATCCGTACGCTTGAAATCAGCGATCAGTTGCCGCTCGACGGTTTCAAGGGTCGCAAGCTCAGCTACCGGTCGTGGAATGGCCAGTTGCGCCAGCCGATTCCCATTGTCCAGCCCCGGGCGCTGGTCAGCACCTCACCCCAGGACGGCTTTTTGCACCCGTTCAACGAGATGGACAGCCTGGGTTACGACAAGCCCGAGGTCAGCTGCCGCTTTCCCTGATCCGAACATCACAACAACAAGGAATCCGCCATGCGCCGCACCCTGCTCTCTTGCACCTTGCTGCTCGCCGCTGGCAATGCCGTTGCCAGCACTACCTGGGTCTCCAACGAAAAGGACAACAACCTGAGCCTGATCGACATGCAGACCCTGCAAGTCACCGACACCCTGCCCGTCGGCCAGCGCCCCCGCGGCCTGCTGCTGTCCCATGACAACAAGCTGCTGTACATCTGCGCCAGTGACTCGGACCGGGTCCAGGTGATGGACGTGGCCACGCGCAAGATCATCAAGGAACTGCCCTCGGGCAAAGACCCTGAACAATTCGCCCTGCACCCCAACAATCGCTGGTTGTACGTCTCCAACGAAGACGATGCGCTGGTCACGGTGATCGACACCGAGACCTCCAAGGTACTCGGCCAGATCAACGTCGGCGTCGAGCCCGAGGGTATGGCCGTCAGCCCCGACGGCAAGTGGGCGGTCAACACCAGCGAAACCACCAACATGCTGCACTGGATCGACACCAGCACCCAGACCCTGGCCGACAGCACCCTGGTGGACCAGCGCCCGCGCTTCGTCGAGTTCTCCCCCGATGGCGCGAAGCTCTGGGCCTCGGCGGAAATCGGCGGCACCGTGACCATTCTCGATGTGGCCAGCCGCACCGTGCTCAAGACCCTTAACTTCCAGATCAAGGGCGTGCACCCAGACAAGGTCCAGCCGGTCGGCATCAAGCTCAGCGCCGATGGCAAGTACGGTTTCGTCGCACTGGGCCCGGCCAATCATGTGGCGGTGATCGATGCCAAGACTTACGAGATTCTCGATTACCTGCTGGTGGGTCGACGGGTCTGGCAGATGGCGTTCACCCCGGATCAGAAGCAACTGCTGGCCACCAACGGCGTCAGCGGCGATGTCTCGGTGATCGATGTCGACAGCCTCAAGGTCAGCAAATCGGTGAAGGTCGGGCGCTATCCCTGGGGTGTGGTGGTGACGCCATGAACGCCCTTGAAGTCAGCGACCTGAGCTTTGCCTACGGCTCCCGGGAGGCCTTGCGCAAGGTGAGTTTCAGCCTGGTGCCCGGGCGTTTCGCCGCGCTGCTGGGGCCCAACGGCGCCGGCAAGTCGACCCTGATTGCCCTGCTGACCCGGCTCTATGATCTGCAGCACGGCGAAATCCGCGTCGGTGGCTGTTCATTGCGCAGCGCGGCACGCCCGGCACTCAGGCAATTGGGCGTGGTGTTCCAGCAAAGCACCCTGGACCTGGACCTCAGCGTCGAGCAGAACCTGCGTTATCACGCGGCATTGCATGGCCTGTCCCGGCATCAGACCGACCTTCGGGTCGACGCCGAACTGGCCCGTCAGGCCCTGACCGACCGTCGCCGCGAACGGGTGCGCGAACTCAATGGCGGCCATCGTCGCCGGGTGGAAATTGCCCGCGCCCTGTTGCATGAGCCGCGCCTGCTGCTGCTCGATGAAGCCAGTGCCGGCCTCGACCCGGCGAGTCGCCTGGCGCTCAACCGGCACATTCGCAGCCTGTGTCGCGAGGAGCACATCAGCGTGCTCTGGACCACCCACCTGCTCGACGAAGTACAGCCCAGCGATGACTTGCTGATCCTGCATCAAGGCCGGTTGGTGGCCAGTGGGCAGGCCGACACCCTGAGCCTGGAGCACGGCGGCGATCTCGGCTCGGCCTTCACTCGCCTTACGACATCAGGGGTTGTCCAATGAACGCTTACTGGCAATGCTTGCGCGGTATCGTGCTGCGCGAATGGCTGCGCTTTGTGCTGCAACGCACCCGATTTCTGAGCGCCCTGGTGCGGCCGCTGCTGTGGCTGCTGGTGTTCGCCGCCGGCTTTCGCGCGGCGCTTGGGATCGCGATCATCGAGCCCTACGACACCTACATACCGTACGAGGTCTACATCATTCCCGGGCTGGCCTGCATGATCCTGCTGTTCAACGGCATGCAGGGGTCACTGTCGATGGTCTACGACCGCGAGATGGGCAGCATGCGCGTGCTGCTGACCAGCCCCCTGCCCCGAACCTTTCTGCTGTGCAGCAAACTGGTGGCCACGTCACTGATTTCGTTGTTGCAGGTGTATGCGTTCCTGGCGATTGCCTGGGTCTACGGCGTGCGGCCACCGGCCATGGGCCTGTTGCTGGCGTTGCCGGCCCTGTTGCTGGTGGCGTTGATGCTCAGCGCACTGGGCCTGTTGCTGTCGAACGCGATCCGCCAGCTGGAGAACTTCGCCGGGGTGATGAACTTCGTGATCTTCCCGCTGTTTTTCCTGTCATCGGCGCTGTATCCGCTGTGGAAGATGCGCGAGGCCAGCCAGTGGCTGTATTGGCTGTGCGCGGTGAATCCCTTTACCCATGCGGTGGAACTGGTGCGCTTCGCCCTGTATGAACGCTTCAATCCGCTGGCGCTGGCGGTGTGTGCGGGTTTGACGCTGCTGTTCGCGCTGCTCGCCGTGCTGACCTTCAACCCGCAGCATGCTGCCTTGCGCAAAGCCAGCTAACACCACAATCCCCGGTGGGAGCGGGCTTGCTCGCGAAGGCGGCGGCAAATTCAATAAATAAGTTGACTGACACAACGCTTTCGCGAGCAAGCCCGCTCCCACAGGGGGATCTTCATTGAACAGGGAGAATTACTACTTTAGTACTGGTTTCCCTGTCTATCGTCGCATTCCCAACGCCCCCCGACTGGCATGTAATAGGTCCATAACTATAAGGACTGAACCCATGCCGCGAGCCCGACGTTGCCTGTTGCGCCCTACTCTCGCCGCCCTGTCGCTGGGCCTGCTGCTGAGCACCGCGCAGGCCGACACGGCGCTGTTCTCCACCGACGGCTATCGCATCGGCCTGTACCGCAGCCCGACGCCGGAACAACTGCAAGGCGCAACCATCATCGACACCCCCGCCCTGCAAACCCTGCTCGGCCAAACCCCGCGCCCGGTGCTGATCGACGTCTACCGCCGTCAGTGGCTGCAAGGGCAGTTCATCGAAGACCAGCCCCATGAAAACCTGCCCGGCAGCCATTGGCTGGCCAATACCGGTGACGGTGACCTGACGCCCGCCTGGCAGGATTACTTTTCCCGCAACCTGAAATCACTGACTGGCGGCGACCCGACGCGACCGCTGGTCTTCTACTGCCGCTCCGACTGCTGGTTGAGCTGGAATGCAGTCAAACGCGCAGCCACCATGGGCTATAAGACTCTGTATTGGTATCGCGATGGCCTGGACGCCTGGCAAGCGGCCAATCTGCCGGTTTCGCCAGCCAGCCCCGAACCCTTTCCCTGAGCTTTACGCGTGCGTGTAGTTGCCACACCATAATCAAAATAATGAGGTGAAAGGCCATGTACAAAATCCTGATTGCCGACGATCACCCGCTGTTTCGCGAAGCCATTCACAACGTCATCAGCGACGGTTTTGCCGGCAGCGAAGTGATGGAAACCGCCGACCTGGACAGCGCCCTGGCGCTGACCCAGGAACACGATGACCTGGACCTGATCCTGCTCGACCTGAACATGCCCGGCATGCACGGGCTCAATGGCCTGATCAACCTGCGTAACGAAGCGCCGACCATTCCGGTGGTGATTGTCTCCGCCGAGCAGGACAAACAGATCGTGCTGCAAGCCATCACCTACGGTGCGGTGGGTTTCATCACCAAGTCTTCACCCCGTACCCAGATGACCGATGCCATCCAGCAGATTCTCAATGGCAATGTCTACCTGCCCCCGGACATCATCCGCACCGCCAAAAGCAGCACCCACCGGCGGATGAACGACACCCCGGGCTTCCCGCCCGAACTGCTCCAGGCCCTGACCCGCAAACAACTGCAGGTGCTGGAACGCATGACCAAGGGCGAATCGAACAAGCAGATCGCCTACACCCTGGAAATCGCCGAGACCACGGTCAAGGCCCATGTCTCCGCGATCCTGCGCAAGCTCAACGTGCACAACCGGGTGCAGGCGATCCTGAGTGCCGGGGATATTGATTTCGGGTCTTATCTGCGGCGTTGAGTCAAGACCGCGTCGCTCTCATCGCGAGCAAGCTCGCTCCCACAGGTACGATGCTGTCCCTGTGGGAGCGAGCTTGCTCGCGATAGCGGTGGCAAAAACGCCGGGATCTCAAGGCCGGCCGAGCAAATGACTCATCGCCGTCTTCAGTTTCATCGGCCGCACCGGCTTGTGCATCAGGGTGTGGCCCAGTTCGCGGATCTGCTGCTTGAGTTCATTGCTGTAGTTGGCCGTGATCATCATCGCCGGGACCGGTGACGCGCGCCGGGCATTGATCCGGGCCACGGCGTCGACACCGTTGCGATCGTTGTCCAGATGGTAATCGGCAATCAGCAGGTCGGCCTCGGCGTGGTAGTTGTCCACTTGCCGCGCCAGGTCCTCCTCCGACAGCGCCGTCACCACCCGACATCCCCACCCCTCCAGCAAGGTGCGCATGCCGGCACAGATGGTCGCGTCATTGTCCAGCACCCATATCCGCGCACCGCGCAGGCGCTCAAGCATCGGCTCGCTCATCTGCAACGTCGGTGGCGGTTTCGGCGCGGTGGCGCTCAGCGGTACTTCGACCGAGAACATCGAGCCCCGGCCCGGCCACGAGCGCACATGAATGCGATGCCCGAGGATGCCGGCAATCTTCTCGACAATCGCCAGACCCAGGCCCAGGCCGCGATCCTGATCCGGTCGCTGCACATCACCGCGCTTGAACTCCTGGAAAATCTCCTCCAGGCGATGCTCGGCAATGCCCATGCCGCTGTCCCAGACTTCGATCGTCAGGCACTGATGATGCCGCCGGCAACCGAGCACCACGCGACCACTGTAGGTATAGCGAATCGCATTACTCAGCAGGTTGCGCAGAATCCGGGCGAGCAGCTGGATGTCACTGCGCACCAGCGCCGAACAGCCGATGAAGTGCAGTTGCAGGCCTTCACTGCGCGCCACCTGGGTGTATTCGGCGGCCAGGTTGTCCAGCAGCTCACTGAGGGCGAACGGCGCAATGTCGGCTTTGATCACCCCCGCATCGAGCTTGGAAATATCCACCAGGGTGCCGAGCAGGTTTTCCACGTCTTCCAGGGAATTGCTCACGTTGCGCACCAGAATTTCGCTGGACATCGGCTCGCGCCGCTCCAGCAAGGCACTGGTAAACAGCCGAGCGGCATTCAACGGTTGCAGGAGGTCATGGCTGACGGCGGCGAGGAACTTGGTCTTCGACAGGTTGGCGTGCTCGGCTTCCTGCTTGGCCTCGCGCAAGCGTGACTCGACCAGGCGACGCTCATCGATCTCGCGCAGCAGTTGGTCATTGAGGGTAGTCAATTCCGCCGTGCGCTCGCGTACCCGCAGCTCAAGGTTCTGATAAGCCTGATGCAACGCCTCGGCGGTGCGCCGGCGTTCGGTAATGTCGCGGATCAGCACGAAAATCCCCACCACCTCGCCACTGGCCAGACGGTTGGGCACATAGGAGCGCAGCATGTAGCGCTCCTGATTGTTGACGTTGGTTTCGGCGAATTCGAACGTCACGCTCTCGCCCGCCAGCGCCCTGGCCACGTAGGACTCCAGCCGCTGGTAATGCTGTTCGCTGTGCACTTCGCGCAGGCTCTGGCCGAGCATCACGCCGCGGGGCCAGCAGTACCACTCTTCGTAGACCTTGTTGGTGAACTCGTAGACCAGGTCGGCATTGAGGTAGGCAATCAATGCAGGTACGTGATCGGTGATCAGGCGAATCCAGTGCTCGCTTTCACTCAGCGCCTCGGCGTGCTGATAGCGTTCGGTAATGTCGGTGAAGGTGTTGACGAAGCCGCCGGCGGGCAACGCATGGGTGCGGATTTCCAGGACCCGGCCATCGTACAGGCGCTGTTCGCATTCGCGTACCGGTCGTCCGTTGCCATCGCGACTGGCCGGGGTCAGCAGGTTCAACTCGCTGTCGGCGATTACTTCGGCAAACGGGCGATGGGCCGCCACGGGCGCCAGGCCGCTCAACTCCAGGAAACGCCGGTTCCACAACTCCAGAATGCCCTCGGCGCTGACCATCGCCACCCCTTGGGACAGGTTGTCGACCGCCCGTTGAAGCAGATGCGACTTCTGCGCCACCGCCTGTTCCCGGCGTACGGTTTCGCTGAGTTTGACGTCGGTAATGTCGGTGAACAGAATCACCCGCCCCCCTTCCTGGGTCGGCCGCTCGCTGACTTGCAGCCAGCGCCCGTTCTGCAGGCGGTAAAGCAGGTTTTCGTCGGCATGCCCGCGTGGCTCTTCGGTGAACAGGCCGTTGTTCATCATCAGCCGCTTGACCTCGGTCAGGCGCATGCCGGCATTGATCCGCACCCGGCTGTTGCTCCAGAACGCCTTGAACCGACTGTTGAACAGCACGATGCGCTGCTCGGCGTCGAACAGGACGAAGGCGTCGGAAATGCTTTCGATGGCATCGATCAGGTGTTGATGCGCCGTTTCCGCGCGCAGGCGGGCTTCGCTGAGCAAATGATTACCGGCCTTGAGTTCGGCCATGGCCTGGTTCAGGGCATCGGTGCGTTCGCGCACCTGCTCGGCCAGCACCACCGAATGCTGGAATGCCGCGTACGGATCGTTGCCGCGGGTCACCCCGGACTCGACCCGTTCGATCAGCGCACCATTGATGCGCTGCAGTTTATGGTTTTCCAGGCGCAGCCTGGCCAGCTCGGCCTGCAGCTCAGCGATGTCCTGGGGCGCGGCCACGGGCAATGGCAACGCCGGTGAAGGTCTGGTTGATGTGCATGCCATTGAACTGTTCTCCGTAGGTGTTGAAACCCATCACCCGTTGCTCACGCAAAAACGTGCCGATCTGATCAAGACTGCCGTCGTCTTCGAGTTCCAGACGCCGCAGGAAACAGTCGCAACCGATGGTCAGCAGCAAATCACCCAGGCGCTCCTGCAAACCCTCGAACAGGCTCTGCAGGTTCGGCAGCATCGGCCCCGGAGTCATGGCGGTGAGGACGATGCCGTTTTCCACGGCGCAGTAGAAACTCAGGCTCAGGTCCGGATGCACCTGCTGTATGGCCCGCACGTAGTACTGCTGGTTGATCCGCACTGCCAACGGGTGCGCGGCGAAGACCCGGTGATCGAGTTGCGCCACCGGCACGCCGATGTGCCGGGCGTACTCGGCGGCGGCCGGCTCGGCATTGAGTTCGAAGACCCGGCGCAAAGTGCTGTCGGCCCCTGTGACCACCAGCTTTTCGGCGCGGGGCAGCACGTGGTGGGTGGTGAACACCTCGAAATCCAGCCAGGTATTGACCAGCACCACCACGGCCGCGCCGCTGTGGAACTCGCCATCGAAGTACACATGGGTATGGGTCAGGTAGTTATCGTCGCCGGCCGAGCCGCCGAAATGCGGAATGTCGCCCAATGCCGCGCTCAAGGCCGCCAGGACCATTTCTTCACGGCTGGACAGGCCGTCGAGCAAGGTCAGGGCAAAGCTGTTGCCCTTGATCGGGGCCAGGGTGTTGCTGCGACAGCCACTGACCAGGCGCTCGACCATTTGCTGGGCGTCGATCAGGCTGAAGTGCTCCATCTGGTCGATCAGCTCGATCGCGATGGAAAAGTGCCGATGATCGAAACCCACCGCCGTCACGCAATTGCGTCCGTAGCCCAGCGGGGTGATTTCCCCGGCGCTGGTGCAGCCCGCCAGGCGAATGCCGCCGAAGCTTTGCTGCAAGGCCTGCCCCAGCGCCTGCAAGTCGTACTCGGCGGAACAGAAGAACAGCACGAACCCCAGGTGCGGGTGCAACAACTGTCGTGCCAGTTCCTGCGCGACCTGCCGGGCATCAGTGGCCTGGGACATCGCACTGACGATTCCTTCGTTCTGGACCGACTGCATCGTCACCTCCGGCAGGTGCGTGTGTATGAGGCACGAGTGTACGAAGTCTGTGAGGTGCGACGAATGCTACTTGGGTAGCGGGTAGCCGCTTCGATGGGATGAGACGGTTGGCGACCCTCGCCGCGATGCGCACGGCCAGGGCCACCTCCCGGGGTTACCAGGTCAGCACCGCACCCACGGCAAAGGTGTCGGTGTCTTCGTTCTGCTCATCGGTGTCGTGGCCATTGATTTCAAACTGGTTGTACTCGGCCACCAGCTTGAGGTTGTCGTTCACGTCATGGAACAACGCGATGCCGCGGGTCTCGTAGTCCGCGCCGCTGCCGACCACGCCGTTGCCATCGTCATTGGTCTTGCCATAGGACAAGGCCAGGCGGTTCTTGCCCAGTTTGTAGGAGCCCTGCATCAGGTAGCCGTCGCTGTCGACATTGCGCAGGGTCGGCTCGCCGGCATTGTTGGTGAAAAACGGGTTGATGCCCTTGGCCTGGAAACCGGAGCCGGTGAGGGACAAACCGCCCATCTTCGCCTGCACGCCATAACCGACACCCTTGGAGGTGACGGTCTCGACCGTGGAATCAGTGTTGTCCGAGGTCTGGTAGCTGCCGTTGACCCAGCTGTAGATCTTTGCCCCCGCCAGGTCGAATTGATAGGTGACTTCGCTCTCGGTACGCGGGTTTTCCTGATAGGCCTTGCCCGTCGGGCTGCTGTCATTGGTGTCCACCGGGTCCATGATGCCGACCGCCACGCGCAGACCGTCCATCACCGGGGTTCGATAGGTTATCTGCGAGGTCGGGAACGGATACGGATAACCGGTGCCGATGTTGCCGAACGACACCCCGCCGCCATCCACCAGCCCCAACGTATCGCTGACCTGACCGTAACCGGCGAGCATTTCGTCGAGCAGGATGTTGGATCGGGCGAACAGCCCGAAGTCCTTGCCGATCAGCACCTCGCCCCACTCCGGGTTGGCCACGGTGCCGAAGAACTGCCGCACATCGATGGCGGTGTCGGTGCCGTTGGTTTCGCTGTCGTTGATGGTGACCCAGAACGAGGCACGGGCGCCGAGCTTGAGGTCGTCTACCTGCTTGCCCATGTTGAACCCCAGGTAGTTGGGCAGGAACCCCATCTTGACCCGCGACTGTCGACGGTCGAACTGATCGCCGGCGCGATCGACATCGCTGTTCACGTAGAAGACGTTGATGTAGCCGTCGGTGGAGAACGTGGTCTGGTCCTTGTCGTACAGCATGATATCCGCCTCGGCCAGCGGGCTCAGGCCAAGGGCGGACAGGCTGGCGATGAAGGCAGGCAGAAAACGATGCGTGACGTTCTTATTGTTGTGCATGGCGCGCTCCGAAACGGGGGACTGAGTGTCGGAGGCGATTATCGAAACCTGACGGGCGGCGCCATACGCTGCCTTGGGGCTGGTTTTCAGGTGCTTTGGATTGGCTGGCGGTGTGTGACCACTACGGTGTAAGACCGCGCGTCGGTGAGGCTCGCCACTAAGGGTGTAGGCCTGTGGACCCCACTGGCGTCCACAGGAACCGGTACCGGTCAGCCGTTGGCCCTGAACAGCATGTAGGCGGCGACCACGACGCAGACGCTGGCGAATCCGACCTGCAACGCCCGCGCCGGCACCCGGGCGCAGAGCTTGCGGCCGATGATCATGCCGACGATGCTGGAGACGATGAAGGCAATACCCGAATCGTCGATGCGCACCCCGGCATGGAACGCGCCGATCACGCCGATGCCGGAAATCAGGCTGATCACCATCAGCGACGTGGCGATGATCCCGCGCATCTGCACGTCGGTCAGTTGCTTGAAGGCCGGGACAATCAGAAAGCCGCCGCCCACCCCCAGCAATCCAGAGACCACGCCGGTTACTGCCCCGAGCGCGGCGAGGGTCGCGGTGCATTTGGCGGTCCAGGAAAAGCGCCCGGTCTGTTGATCGAGCATGCAGTTCTTCTGGCCCCAGTTGGCCTGACCATGGTCGCTGGGACCCTCGTCCTTGCGCTCGCGGCGCAACATCCGCCCGGCCACCATGACCATCAGCAGGCTGAACAGGATCATCAGGATTTTTTCCGGCAACTGGTGGGCAAAGTAGATGCCTATCGGCGAAAACACCGCACCCAATGCCGCGATCAGCAGCGCTGCGCGATAACGCACCAGGCCATGGCGCAAGCCGTCGATGGCACCGACCGCTGCCGCACTGCCCACCGCGAACAACGCCACCGGAGCGGCCTGGGTCATGCTCCACCCCAACCCCAACACCAGGGCCGGGACCGCAAGGATACCGCCACCGGCGCCCGTCAAGCCGAGCACCAACCCCATCACTACACCAAACAGACTTGCCAGCAACATACGGAGTTCTCAGTCGACCCTGGACACACGTGTCAGCCACTCGCGGCCCTTGAGCATACCGTTCCAGTAGAACCACGGTAGCAGTGTCGCCTTCAGCCACCACGCCGAGCGGCGCGGGATCGTCGGGTCAAGGGGAAAGGTCGGCAGCAACTTGCCCGCGTACCCGAACTCGGCAAGGATCACCTTGCCCTTCTCCACCGTCAGCGGACAGGAGCCATAACCGTCGTACTTCAGCGGCAGCGGCTGTTGCTTGCGCAAGGCCAGCAGG
Organism: Pseudomonas sp. GW821-FHT12A04; assembly: GCF_058807755.1. NCBI lineage: Bacteria > Pseudomonadati > Pseudomonadota > Gammaproteobacteria > Pseudomonadales > Pseudomonadaceae > Pseudomonas > Pseudomonas sp. GW821-FHT12A04. The sequence continues at coordinate 278,167 of NZ_JBXAQZ010000007.1, read as the reverse complement.
TTTTCCGCCACCACCACGATCTGCTTGCGCACCGCCGCAGCAGTTTTTGCATTCGTGGTGCCGCAGATGTCACCCAGCGCGAACACGCCTGGATAGCGCGGATGTTGAAGGGTGTGGGGATCGACCTCGCACCAGCCGGCAGCGTCGGCCAGCGGACTTTGGGCGATGAAGTCCGGGGAGACTTGTGGTGGCACGACATGCAGCAGGTCAAAGGTTTTTGCCTGGCGGGTAACATTGCCATCGGCATCCTTGACGTCGAACCACGCGGTTTTCGCCGGGCCGTCGACCTTGACCAAATTCGAATTGAACGCCAACCGGGCTTTGTACTTTTCGATGTACTTCATCAGTGGCGGGACAAAGGTCGGCACTCCGAACAGTGCCGCGCCCGCAAGATTGAACTCGACGTCGATGTTGTTCAGCACACCGCTCTTGGTCCAATGATCGCAGGACAGGTACAGCGCCTTTTGTGGCGCTCCGGCACATTTGATCGGCATGGCCGGCTGGGTGAACAGCACCTTGCCGCCGCGCAATGTCTGCACCTGGTCCCAGGTGTAGGTCGCGTGCCGATAGCTGTAATTGGAGGTCACGCCGTGCTGGCCGAGGGTGTCCTCCAGGCCTTCGATTTTCTCCCAGGCCAGGCGCAGGCCGGGGCAGACCACCAGGTTTTGATAGCCGACCGTACGCCCGTCACCGAGGGTGAGTTGGCGCTTGTCGGGATCGATGCCCGTCACGGCAGCCTGCAGCCAATGGGCCCCGCGCGGCATCACCGACGCCATGGGCCGCACGGTGTTTTCCACGTTGTAGGCACCACCGCCGACCAGCGTCCAGGCCGGTTGATAGTAGTGCCGGGAGTCGGGTTCGATCACGGTGATGTTCAGATGCGGGCTACGCTTGAGCAGGCTGGCGACAAAGCCGATACCTGCCGTGCCGCCGCCGATGACCACGATATCTGCACTGATGGATGGGCCCCAGTGTTGATCGTTCATTGCTTGTTCCTTTTGCTGCACGCAAGGATTGTTACGAGTCAAACCAAAAACCTGTGGGAGCGGGCTTGCCCGCGATGGCGTCAGGTCAGTCGCCATTAATGTTGGATGTGCCGGCCCCATCGCGAGCAAGCTCGCTCCCACAGGTTCGGTGTGTTGAATAAGATCAAGGTTGAACCCAGCTTTTGAGCACCGCCCCGCAGTACAGCCCGGAGAGGGTTTTCATCACCTGGATCACTTCGTGACTGGCGAGACCGTAAAAAATGTACTTGCCTTCACGACGGGTGGCGACCAGTCCTTCATCGCGCAGGATCCCCAATTGCTGGGACAGGGTCGGTTGGCGCACGCCGGTCATTTTTTCCAGCTCGCCTACGTTGCGTTCGCCCTGGGTCAGCTGACACAGGATCAACAGGCGATCCTCATTGGCCAGGGCCTTGAGCAGCGCACACGCCTTGGAGGCCGAGGCGCGCAGTTGGGCGACTTCACATTCGGTCAGACTGGATTGCATTTGCAGGATGCCTTCAACGTCACTTAAGCTGTAAACATTATGTTTAAACATATAATGTTGCAACCCATGACTGAAATTTCGCCGCCTGACTTTTCCAACCCTGCACAGGTTCGTGTCCATGCCCGCACTGATTGAAGCTTTCCTCGACCCCGCCTCCTCGACCTACAGTTATGTGGTTTATGAGGCTGATGGCGGGCAGTGTGCGATTGTCGACCCGGTGCTCGACTACGACGGTGCCGCCGGACGCACCGCGACGACCCAGGCTGACAAAATCATCACCTTCGTCCGTGCCCACAAGCTGCAGGTGCAGTGGCTGCTGGAAACCCACGCCCATGCCGATCACCTGTCCGCCGCGCCGTACCTGCGCAGGGAGCTTGGCGGCAAAATCGCCATTGGCGAGTCAATCAGCAAGGTCCAGGACGTGTTCAAGACGCTGTTCAATCTGGAGCCATCCTTTCGCGTCGACGGCTCCCAGTTCGATCACCTGTTCGCCCCCAACGAATCGTTCATGATCGGCAACCTCAAGGCGACCGCCCTGCACGTGCCCGGCCATACCCCGGCGGACATGGCCTACCTGGTCGACAGCGATGTGATTCTGGTGGGCGACACGATGTTCATGCCCGACGTCGGCACCGCCCGCTGCGATTTCCCGGGCGGCAATGCCAACCAGATGTTTGCCTCGATCCAGAAACTGCTGGCCTTCCCCGCCAGCGTGCGGCTGTTCGTCTGCCACGACTACCCGCCCAATGGCCGCGCGCCCCAATGCATGACCACCGTCGGTGAACAACGCAAAAACAACATTCATGTACATGACGGGATCGATGAAGCCGCGTTCGTGGAAATGCGTACACGACGTGATGCAGGGCTGGGCATGCCGACACTGTTGCTGCCGGCGATCCAGGTGAATGTGCGGGCGGGGAATTTGCCGCCGGCCGAGGACAACGGCGTGACCTACCTGAAAATCCCTCTGAACAAATTCTGACCCTGTAGGAGCGAGCTTGCTCCGGGCGGCGTTCCGACGATGGACTTGAGGGCAACGCGTTTATCCAGAAGACTCGCGTTATCGTTAACGTCCATCGCGAGCAAGCTCGCTCCTACAGAGTAATCGTGTCAGTTGCCCAAAGTCAGGCCATTGGCCGGCAACGGCAGCGCAGTCTTGTACCGCACCTGCTTGAGCGCAAAGCTCGAACGGATGTTCGCCACCCCCGGTACCTTGGTCAGAAAGTCCATCATGAAGCGCTCCAGCGACTGGATGGTCGGCACCAGCACGCGGATCAGGTAGTCCGGATCGCCGGCCATCAGGTAGCACTCCATCACCTCGGGGCGATCGGAAATCGCTTCTTCGAAATGCTGCAACGCCTCCTCCACCTGCTTCTCCAGGCTGACGTGAATGAACACATTCACATGCAGCCCCAACAGATCGGCATCCAGCAGCGTCACTTGCTCGCGAATCACCCCCAGTTCTTCCATGGCCTTGACCCGGTTGAAACACGGCGTGGGTGACAGGTTCACCGAACGCGCGAGGTCGGCGTTGGTGATGCGCGCATTCTCCTGAAGGCTGTTGAGAATGCCGATATCGGTACGGTCCAGTTTGCGCATGAGACAAAACCACCTGTTTTTTATGTTTATGCAGGTTTTTTATCTGCAAATGATCTTTAGCGCAACGAAACAGAGAGAAATATTCTTCTTGGTCGGGCCTATGATTGTTGTAGGACAAGATTTCTTCTACCGAACGAAATCTGTCAGCTCACTACAAGAAATTCACAAGATCGAGCGTAGAAGCCATGACCCAAGCGTATGAACCGCTGCGCCTGCACGTCCCCGAACCCTCGGGCCGTCCCGGCTGTAAAACCGACTTCTCCTACCTGCATCTGACCGATGCCGGCACGGTGCGCAAACCCCCAATCGACGTTGAACCGGCTGACACGGCTGACCTGGCCCGTGGCCTGATCCGCGTGCTCGACGACCAGGGCAATGCCCTCGGCCCATGGGCCGAAAACGTACCGGTGGAGATCCTGCGCAAGGGCATGCGCGCCATGCTCAAGACCCGCATCTACGACAACCGCATGGTGGTCGCCCAGCGTCAGAAAAAGATGTCGTTCTACATGCAGAGCCTTGGCGAAGAAGCCATCGGCAGCGCCCAGGCCCTGGCCCTGAACATCGACGACATGTGCTTCCCGACCTACCGCCAGCAAAGCATCCTGATGGCCCGCGACGTACCGCTGGTCGACCTGATCTGCCAGCTGCTGTCCAACGAGCGCGATCCGCTCAAGGGACGTCAGTTGCCCATCATGTACTCGGTCAAGGACTCCGGTTTCTTCACCATCTCCGGCAACCTCGCCACCCAGTTCGTGCAAGCCGTGGGCTGGGGCATGGCCTCGGCGATCAAGGGCGACACCAAAATCGCTTCGGCGTGGATCGGCGACGGCGCCACCGCCGAGTCGGACTTCCACACCGCCCTGACGTTCGCCCACGTGTACCGCGCGCCGGTGATCCTCAACGTGGTCAACAACCAGTGGGCGATCTCCACCTTCCAGGCGATTGCCGGTGGTGAAGCCACCACCTTCGCCGGTCGTGGCGTCGGTTGCGGCATTGCCTCCCTGCGGGTCGACGGCAACGATTTCTACGCGGTCTACGCCGCCTCCGCCTGGGCTGCCGAACGTGCGCGCCGTAATCTCGGTCCGACCATGATCGAGTGGGTCACCTACCGCGCCGGCCCGCACTCGACCTCCGATGATCCGTCCAAATACCGTCCGGCCGATGACTGGAGCCACTTCCCGCTGGGCGATCCGATTGCGCGCCTCAAGCAGCACCTGATCAAGATCGGCCAGTGGTCCGAAGAGGAACACACCGCCGTCAGCGCCGAACTGGAAGCCCAAGTGATCGCCGCACAGAAAGAAGCCGAACAGTACGGCACCCTTGCCGGCGGCCAGATTCCGAGCGCCGCGACCATGTTCGAAGACGTCTACAAAGAGATGCCGGAGCACTTGAAGCGCCAGCGTCAAGAGTTGGGGATCTGACATGAACGATCACAACAACAATATCGAGCTGGAAACCGCCATGACCACGACCACCATGACCATGATCCAGGCCCTGCGCTCGGCCATGGATGTGATGCTTGAACGTGACGACAACGTCGTGGTCTTCGGCCAGGACGTGGGCTACTTCGGCGGCGTGTTCCGCTGCACCGAAGGCCTGCAAGCCAAGTACGGCACCTCGCGAGTGTTCGACGCGCCGATCTCTGAAAGCGGTATCGTCGGCACCGCCGTGGGCATGGGCGCCTACGGTCTGCGCCCGGTGGTGGAGATCCAGTTCGCCGACTACGTCTACCCGGCCTACGACCAGATCATTTCCGAAGCCGCGCGCCTGCGTTATCGCTCGGCCGGCGAGTTCACCGCGCCGATGACCCTGCGCATGCCCTGCGGCGGCGGCATCTACGGCGGCCAGACCCACAGCCAGAGCATCGAGGCACTCTTCACTCAGGTATGCGGTCTGCGCACCGTCATGCCGTCCAACCCCTACGACGCCAAAGGCCTGCTGATCGCCTCCATCGAAAACGATGACCCGGTGATCTTCCTGGAGCCGAAACGACTGTACAACGGTCCTTTCGACGGCCACCACGAACGCCCGGTTACCCCGTGGTCGAAACACCCCGCCGCACAGGTTCCGGACGGTTACTACACCGTACCGCTGGACGTTGCCGCTATCGCCCGTCCGGGCAAGGACGTCACGGTGCTGACCTACGGCACCACCGTCTACGTGTCGCAAGTGGCCGCTGAAGAAAGCGGCGTGGATGCCGAAGTCATCGACCTGCGCAGCCTGTGGCCGCTGGACCTGGAAACCATCACCAAATCGGTGAAGAAAACCGGGCGCTGCGTGATCGTTCACGAAGCCACCCGCACTTGCGGCTTCGGCGCCGAACTGACGGCGCTGGTGCAAGAGCATTGCTTCCACTACCTGGAAGCGCCGATCGAACGCGTCACCGGTTGGGATACCCCTTACCCGCACGCGCAAGAGTGGGCGTATTTCCCAGGGCCGTCCCGAGTGGGCGCGGCGTTGAAACGGGTCATGGAGGTCTGAATGGGCACGCACGTCATTAAAATGCCGGACATTGGTGAAGGCATTGCAGAAGTTGAATTGTCGGTATGGCACGTCAAGGTCGGCGACATGGTCGTCGAAGATCAGGTGCTGGCCGATGTGATGACCGACAAGGCGATGGTCGATATCCCGTCGCCGGTGCATGGCAAGGTCATTGCTCTTGGTGGCCAGCCGGGCGAAGTCATGGCGGTTGGCAGTGTGCTGATCAGCATTGAAGTCGAAGGCGCGGGCAACGTTAAGGAATCGGCGCAACCGGCAGCTGTTGTTAAAGAAGCACCGGTTGCAGCAACGAAAGTCGAAACCGTGGTTGAAAGCAAACCGGTCGCTGCCCCGGCGCCGAAAGCTGCCGTATGCCAAGGCCCGATAGTTGCTCGCGAGGCCGACGAGCGTCCGCTGGCCTCCCCGGCCGTGCGCAAGCATGCGCTGGACCTCGGCATTCAATTGCGCCTGGTGCGTGGCACCGGCCCCGCCGGCCGCGTGCTGCATGAAGACCTCGACGCCTACCTGGCCCAGGGTCAGTCGAACGCTTCGGCACCGGTGGCGGCTGCTTACGCCCAACGTACCGATGAACAGCAGATCCCGGTGATCGGCATGCGTCGCAAGATTGCCCAGCGCATGCAGGACGCCACCCAGCGCGCCGCCCACTTCAGTTATGTCGAAGAAATCGACGTCACCGCCGTGGAAGAGCTGCGCGCGCACCTCAACGAAAAACATGGCGCGACTCGCGGCAAGCTGACTTTGCTGCCGTTCCTGGTCCGCGCCCTGGTCGTCGCCCTGCGTGATTTCCCGCAGATCAACGCCCGCTACGACGACGAAGCCCAAGTCATCACCCGCCTCGGCGCGGTGCATGTCGGCATCGCCACCCAGGCGGATATCGGTTTGATGGTGCCGGTGGTGCGTCATGCCGAAGCCCGCAGCCTGTGGGACAGCGCCGCTGAAATCTCCCGTTTGGCCACTGCCGCCCGTAACGGCAAGGCCAGCCGCGACGAGTTGTCCGGCTCGACCATCACCCTGACCAGCCTCGGGGCCTTGGGCGGCATCGTCAGCACCCCGGTGCTGAACCTGCCGGAAGTGGCGATAGTCGGCGTGAACAAGATCGTCGAACGGCCAATGGTGATCAAAGGCCAGATCGTGATCCGCAAGATGATGAACCTCTCCAGCTCCTTCGATCACCGCGTGGTCGATGGCATGGACGCGGCGCTCTTCATCCAGGCCATCCGTGGCTTGCTCGAACAACCCGCGACCTTGTTTGTGGAGTAAGTCATGCAGACCCTCAATACCACGCTGCTGATCATCGGCGGCGGCCCCGGCGGTTATGTGACCGCGATCCGTGCCGGCCAACTGGGCATCCCGACCATCCTGGTGGAAGGCCAATCCCTGGGCGGCACTTGCCTGAACATTGGCTGCATTCCGTCCAAGGCACTGATTCACGTCGCTGAGCAGTTCCATCAAACGCAACACCACAGTCAGCATTCGGCCCTGGGCATCAGTGTTTCGGCGCCCACCCTGGACATCGGCAAGAGCGTGGAATGGAAAGACGGCATCGTCGATCGCCTGACCACCGGCGTCGCGGCACTGCTGAAAAAGAACAAGGTCCAGGTCGTTCAAGGCTGGGCCAAAGTGGTTGACGGCAAAACCGTGGAAGTTGGCGACACACGTATCCAGTGTGAACACCTGGTGCTGGCCACCGGCTCCAAAAGTGTGAACCTGCCAATGCTGCCGATTGGCGGGCCGATCATCTCGTCCACCGAGGCCCTGGCGCCGACATCCGTGCCCAAGCGCTTGATTGTGGTCGGCGGTGGCTACATCGGTCTGGAGTTGGGCATTGCCTATCGCAAGCTCGGCGCCGAGGTCAGCGTGGTGGAAGCGCAGGAACGCATCCTGCCGGCCTACGACGCCGAACTGACTCAGCCGGTGCACGACGAACTGAAAAAACTCGGTGTGAAGCTTTACTTGAAACACAGCGTGCAAGGCTTTGATTCTTCTAACAATACCTTGCAAGTACTTGCCCCGAACGGTGAGACCCTGAACCTGGAAACCGACCAGGTACTGGTGGCCGTCGGTCGCAAGCCGAACACCCAGGGCTGGAACCTCGAAGCGCTGAACCTGGACATGAACGGTTCCTCGATCAAGATCGACAACCGCTGCCAGACCAGCATGCGCAACGTGTATGCCATCGGTGACCTGAGCGGCGAACCGATGCTCGCCCACCGGGCCATGGCCCAGGGCGAGATGGTCGCCGAGCTGATCAGCGGTAAAACCCGCGAGTTCAACCCGACCGCCATCGCCGCCGTGTGCTTCACCGACCCGGAACTGGTGGTGGTCGGCAAGACCCCGGACGAGGCCAAGGCCGCAGGTTGGGACTGCATCGTGTCGAGCTTTCCGTTCGCCGCCAATGGCCGGGCGATGACCCTGGAGTCGAAAAGCGGCTTCGTGCGGGTGGTCGCTCGTCGGGATAATCATGTGATTGTCGGCTGGCAGGCGGTGGGCGTCGGCGTGTCGGAGCTGTCCACGGCGTTTGCCCAGAGCCTGGAGATGGGCGCGCGGCTGGAAGACATCGGCGGCACCATCCATGCACACCCGACCCTGGGTGAGGCGGTGCAGGAAGCGGCGTTGCGGGCCCTTGGCCACGCATTGCACCTGTGAATCAGGGCGATCGGTGGTGTCCGTGATGGCCTCTTCGCGAGCAAGCTCGCTCCCACAGGGGATTTGTGGTGTTTGCAGGACCTGATGGCCTACAAAGATCAAATGTGGGAGCGAGCTTGCTCGCGATTCTTGAGAACGACGCGATTTCTGCCGATCAGCCGATAGTCTGGGCTGCGATTTAGCCCAAGAATGAAGTATTGTTGTCCCCATCCAAAAAACGTCAGAAGCCTTGAACCGTTTCGACGGTTGTTCAGTGATAGAGGGTGTCATGGGTAACGAAAGCATCAATTGGGACAAGCTGGGTTTTGACTACATCAAGACCGACAAGCGCTATCTGTCGTACTTTCGCAATGGCGAGTGGGACAAAGGCACCCTGACCGAAGACAACGTGCTGCACATCAGCGAAGGCTCCACTGCCCTTCACTATGGCCAGCAATGCTTCGAAGGCCTGAAGGCCTATCGTTGCAAGGACGGCTCGATCAACCTGTTCCGTCCGGACCAGAACGCCGCGCGCATGCAGCGCAGCTGCGCCCGCCTGCTGATGCCGCACGTGTCCACCGAGCAGTTCATCGAAGCGTGCAAGGAAGTGGTGCGTGCCAACGAACGTTTCATTCCGCCGTACGGCACCGGCGGCGCGCTGTACCTGCGTCCGTTCGTGATCGGCGTGGGTGACAACATCGGCGTGCGTACCGCGCCGGAGTTCATCTTCTCGGTGTTTGCGATCCCGGTCGGCGCCTACTTCAAGGGCGGCCTGACCCCGCACAACTTCCTGATCTCCAGCTACGACCGCGCCGCGCCACAAGGCACCGGCGCCGCCAAGGTCGGTGGCAACTACGCCGCCAGCCTGATGCCGGGCTCCCAGGCCAAGAAGGCGCATTTCGCCGACTGCATCTACCTGGACCCACTGACTCATACCAAGATCGAGGAAGTCGGTTCGGCCAACTTCTTCGGGATCACCCACGATAACAAGTTCGTGACCCCGAACTCGCCATCGGTACTGCCGGGCATCACCCGTCTGTCGCTGATCGAACTGGCCAGGTCCCGCCTGGGTCTGGACGTGGTCGAAGGCGACGTGTTCATCGACAAGCTGGCGGACTTCAAGGAAGCCGGTGCTTGCGGTACTGCGGCGGTGATCACGCCGATCGGCGGCATCAACTACAACGACCACCTGCACGTGTTCCACAGCGAAACCGAAGTCGGCCCGATCACCCAGAAGCTCTACAAAGAGCTGACCGGCGTGCAAACCGGCGACATCGAAGCGCCAGCGGGCTGGATCGTCAAGGTTTGACCTGACGCCAGATGCACAAAAGCCCCCCATCGGGTGACCGATGGGGGGCTTTTTGTTTGCATAGTACTGACGAGTCCACCACTCCCCCTGTGGGAGCGAGCTTGCTCGCGATGACGACATTGCATTCAACACAGAAACAACCGGAATACACGTTCGTCAGTCAGCGAATGTTCCCGAACTCCACCGAACCTGCAGCAATTTGCGAAACTTTGACATTACCCTCAACCACCAACGGCAACCCGATTCCAAACCGCCTTCCAAACTCCTTGCGCCCCAACGCCGTCAACGCCAACGCCCGACTGTCCAGATCCTGGGTCACCCACTTGCGCTTGAGCGCCGTTTGCAGCAACGCCGCGCCCAGCGACCCGCCCAGATGTGGCCGACGCATGCTCCAGTCCAGGCACGGGCAGGCGAAACGACGGCGCAAGGTGCTCAAGTCCTGCGTCTCGATCCCGAGCCCTTGAAACATTGCCGTACCGCTGTCGCTCAAGCGATAGGCCTGTTCGTCGGTTTCCTCAAGCCAGCCCGCTTCAAGCATCCGGTCATGCAGCAGCACGGCCAGGGTTCCCGCCATGTGGTCGTAGCAGGTGCGGGCAAATTGCAGGCGATCCGGAGTCCGTGCCCGGAAGCTCGGCGCGGTGTACTGGCCGATCACCATCAGTGCCTCCAGGGCCTGGGCTACGCGCTTGTCCGCCAGGCTGTAATAGCGATGACGCCCCTGAACGTGCAGCCGCACCAGCGCCAGCTCCTTGAGCTTGGCCAGGTGGGCACTGGCGGTCGACGCGCTGACTTCGGCCACCGCCGCCAGTTCGGTGCTGGTGCGGGCATGGCCGTCCATCAGCGAACAGAGGATTTTCGTCCGCGCCGGCTCAGCGATGGCTGCCGCCACCTGCGAGACGCCAATGTCGTGTTGTTCTGCGCTCATATTTCGCTCCCGGACGAATCAATGCCCTTTCGGACTGGAGATAGTAGCAACACTTTCCAACAACCAAAGGCTGTGCCCATGGACCCGATCATCGCTGCGACCCATGCCGATCCTTATCCCTACTACGCACAACTGCGTGCCGAAGGTGGGCTGGCTTTTCATCCGGGGCTGAACATGTGGGTGGCCAGCAGCGCCCGGGCGGTGGCCGCCGTGCTGGCGCATCCCGATTGCCACGTTCGACCCGCGCAGGAGCCAGTCCCCAAGGCGATCGCCGACGGCATGGCCGGCCAGGTGTTCGGCCAATTGATGCGCATGAATGAAGGTGAACGCCAGCGTTGCCCACGGTCGGCGATTGCGCCGGGGCTGGAGTTGATCGATGCACGGGAAGTCGAGGCCCTGGTCAGCGCCCGATTGATGACCGCCGATGCCGCTGGCCTGTACAACGCCATGTTTCGCGGACCGGTGTGCGTGGTGGCGGCGTTGTTGGGGTTCACCCCGGCTCAGGGCCGCGCCATCAGTGAGTTGACGGCGGATTTCGTCGCTTGCCTGTCGCCCTTGAGTGACGCGGCACAATTGACCGCCGCCCACGCTGCCGCCGAACAATTGAGCGGTTATTTCATCGAATTGCTCGACGATCCGTACAACCACAGCCCTTTGCTTGCAGGTATCGGCCAGCGCTTCGCCTGCGGCGCGCCGCAAACCCTGATCGCCAACCTGATCGGCCTGTTCTCCCAGACCTTCGAGGCCACTGCCGGGCTGATCGGCAACGCCGTGCTGGCATTGATTCAACATCCGTCGTTGCGCAGCGAATCACCCCCTGTCGAAGACCTGCTGGCCGAAGTACAGCGCTTCGACCCGCCGGTACAGAACACCCGCCGCTTCGTCGCCGCCCCCTGCGAAATTGACGGAGTGAGGCTGAACGCCGCAGACGTGATCCTGGTGCTGCTGGCCTCGGCCAATCGCGACCCCCAGCTCAACGACAACCCCGACACCTTCCTGCTCGACCGCCCGAACCGGCGCAGCTTCACCTTCGGCGCGGGGCGCCATCAATGTCCGGGGCAACGACTGGCGTTGAGCATTGCCAGCGCCACGCTCAAGCAGCTTCTGGCGATGAGGCCGGCACTGGACCCTCTGAAGCGGGAATACCGCCCCTCCACGAATGGACGGATTCCACTGTTCCGTGAATGACCGAAAGCCGTTCAAGCAATGCGGTGTTCGACGGTCAGGTGAGACAGTTCATGGACCGGCGCCAGGCGTTCGCGAATGGTGTCGGCACTGACATTGGCCGCCGCCACAACGCTGACAATCGCGGCCCGCGCCTGGGGGCCGACCTGCCAGACATGCAAATCGCTGATGCGCACATCGTCCGACGACTCCAGCAGTTCACGAATCTCGTCGGCGACGTGTGTATCCGTGACATCGAGCAACACCGCTGCGCTGTCACGCATCAATCCAACGGCCCATTTCGCGATCACGATGGCGCCCACAATGCCCATCACCGGGTCCAGCCACACCCATCCCAGATAGCGCCCCGCCAGCAATGCGGCGATCGCCAGCACTGAAGTCAAGGCATCGGCCAGCACATGGACATAGGCCGAGCGCAGGTTGTTGTCGTGATGGTGATGATGGCCGTGCTCATGGCTGTGGCCATGATCGTGACCATGATGGCCGTGGTCGCCCGCCAGCAAAAAGGCACTGGCGATGTTCACCGCCAGCCCCACCACCGCAATCACCGTCGCTTCGGTGAATGCCACGGTCGTTGGCTGAAACAGGCGATAAACGGATTCACCGGCAATGCCGATCGCCACCAGCCCCAGCACCATGGCCGAGGCAAAACCCGCAAGATCCCCGACCTTGCCGGTGCCGAAGCTGTAACGCGCGTTGTTGGCATTGCGCCGTGCAAACCCATAGGCCGCCGCCGCGATGCCCAAGGCCCCGGCATGGGTGGCCATGTGAAAACCATCGGCCAGCAGCGCCATGGAACCGGTGATGTAACCGGCGGCAATTTCGCCAATCATCATCACAAACGTCAGCGCCACCACCCATAAGGTGCGTCGGGCGTTTTCATCATGGGATGCGCCGAGAAAGACATGGTCATGAGAAAAGCGCGAAGCCTGTGGTGTCAGTGTCATGGAATTCAGGCCTCTATTTGGCGTAACGACGGATGGCCAGCAACAGGTCTTCCACGCCCTGGGCGCGATCTTCATCGCTCAGGTCCGGATGGGCCACGTGCTCGCGGGCATGGGCGTCGATGAACTGCTCCAGCAGACCATTGACCGCGCCCCGGATGGCGGCCACCAGATGCAGGGTCTTGGCGCAATCGGCATCGGACTCAAGCGCTCGCTCCACGGCTTCCACCTGCCCGGCAATCCGCCGCACCCGCTTGATCAAGTCATCCTTGTGTTCGTGAATGTGTGCCATACCTATACCCCCTACCCCTATATGACACCTATGGTCGCCGATAGTGCGGAGCCTGGCAAGGCACAACCCGATGACGGTCGGTTTGGCGTGACATCGATTTTCGCCGGCCGGTTGGCCGCTGAACGTTTGGGTCCAACACCCCTGCTGCCCGGCTGGATTAGTTACACCGGGTTAAAACAGTCATGACGGGCAGTGCGTTTATCCCGCCGGCCTTTCTCCATAGAGTCACCAGGATCATGGTGAACAACGAGGTTCGATCGATGCAAACCCAACTGGACAAGTCACTGAGTGTTTTTGCGCGGGCAGACCTGCTGCAAGGTCCCACGCCCATTCAGCGGGCTGCGCGACTCGAACAGCTGCTGGGCCTCGACAAGCAGGGTATCGGCCTGTTTCTCAAACGCGACGACCATATGTTGATCGGCGTGGGCGGCAACAAGCTGCGCAAGCTTGAATTCCACATCGGCGCAGCACTGCAAGCCGGAATCGATACGATCATTACCGTGGGCGGCATCCAGTCCAATCATGCCCGCCTGACCGCCGCAGTGTGCGCCCGGCTGGGCATCGCCTGCGAGCTGTTCCTGACCCGGGCCGTGGCCAAGGCCGAGGTGGATTACGAGCTCAACGGCAATGTGCTGCTCGACCAGTTGTTCGGCGCGCAGATTCAGGTGTTTGCCGGCGGTACCGACTCACTGGCCAAAGCCGAGGCCAGGGCGGCGCAGCTTCGAGACTCCGGGCACAAGGTCATGGTGCTGCCAACCGGTGGCTCGACGCCCCTGGGCAGCCTCGGCTATGCCCGCTGCGCAGCGGAGATCGCCCAACAAGAGGCCGAACTGCAACTCACGTTCAATCAAGTGGTGGTACCCAATGGCAGCGCCGGCACGCATGCCGGGCTCGCGGCGGGTTTCCGGTTGCTGGGCCGGGGTACGTCCATGGTCAAGTCGTTCTCGGTGCTGTCCGACCAGGAATCATCAATAGCGAGAACCCTGCAACTGACCCGCGAAACATTGGCGCTACTGGACAGCAACGCCGAGGTGCGGGCTGATGAGCTGGTGATTGACGGCAGCCAACTGGGTACCGGCTATGGGCTGCCAACCGCCGCCATGCAGGACGCGGTACGCCTGATGGCGCGTGCCGAAGGCCTGTTGGTCGACCCGGTGTACTCCGGCAAGGCGTTTGCCGGGTTGCTGGCCGACCTGCAGCAAGGGCGCTTCGTCCCCGGGGACAATGTGCTGTTCATCATGACCGGCGGAACACCCGGCCTGTATGCGTACCGGGAAACGTTTCAGGCCTGACGGTCAATCATCCCGCGTCAGCACTTCCAGCAATTCGATTTCGAAGATCAGGTTCGAGTTCGGCGTGATCTTGCCCATGGTGCGTTCGCCATAGGCCAGGTGCGCCGGCACCAGCAACTTGCGCTTGCCGCCGACCTGCATGCCCATGATGCCCTGGTCCCAGCCCTTGATGACCCGCCCGGTGCCGATCACGCACTGGAAGGGTTTGCCACGACTGTACGAAGAGTCGAATTCGGTCCCGTCCTCCAGCCAGCCACGGTACTGGGTGGTGATCAGTGCGCCTTTTACGGCGGCTTTTCCGTCACCCACCTGAAGATCGATTACCTGAAGCTCGTCATTCATTGATTTCACTCGTATGCTCACTCGCCCTCAAGGGCCTGATGGGCGCCGTTTTCCCAGATTTGTAGTCGATTGGCAACCATTGCCGCCTCCGCGCGCGACGTTTAAAGCTGTTTGCTGAACTAAAATAATCAACAATTACCCGTACGGTTCTCCGCCCTGATGGCCATCCCCGAATGATCCTGCTCTGGACCAGCGTCCTCCTTGGTTCAATGACGCTCAGCCTGATCGTCGTGATGGCTTGGCGCGAACGCTATCTGCAAAAGCAACTGGCGGAGTATCGCGCGATCATCAATAGCCTGTCCGAAGGCCAGAACATCCACAAGGATGACGACGCCGAGCGCTTCAAGCGCAGCCAGTATTTCGCTCGTATCGGCACCTGGGACTGGGATGTCGACACCGACCGGTTGTATTGGTCAGATGCCATTTTCGGCATGTTCGGCTTCAAGATCGGCGAAGTGACGCCCTCTTACGCCCTGTTCTGTTCCTGCGTGCATCCGGAAGACCGGCTCAGGGTTCGGGCCGGCGAACTGCGTTGCCTGGAAACCGGTGAAAACCATGATGAGGAATACCGCGTGGTGTGGCCCGACGGAACGATCCGCTGGCTGCGGGAAACCGGCAACGTGGTCAAGAACGACCACGACGAAACGATCAAGATGATGGGTGTGGTACGCGACATCACCGAAGAAAAGGCTTCGGCCAACTACCTCAAGCACCTGGCCCATTACGACCCGTTGACCGGCCTGCCCAATCGCCTGGTGCTCGAAGAGCGCCTGTCCGAAGCGCTGGAGCTGGCGCGCACCAGTGCCACGCGGGTGGCGCTGGTGTTTGTCGACCTCAATGGCTTCAAGGCCATCAACGACCGCTATGGGCATGCGGCCGGCGACCGCGTGCTGGTCACGACCGCCACGCGGCTCAAGCGCATCCTGCACGGCACCGACACCGTCGCCCGGATCGGCGGCGACGAATTCGTGGTCATCCTCCAGGACCTGCCCCAAGGCAAAAGCCTGCAAGATGAAGCGCGCACCATCTGCCAGAAAATCTTCGTCGAACTCTCCCCGCCCGTCACCCTCGGCAACGACCAGCGCCACATCGGCACCAGCCTCGGCGTCGCCGTGTTCCCCGATCATGCGCCGAGCATCGACCGCTTGCTGCACATTGCCGACCTGGCGATGTATGAGGCCAAGCGCAGCGGGAACAATCAGTATCGGTTGGGCACCGAGAGCCTGGTGCGGGCACACAGCGAATAACGCTTCGTCCTTGAATGCATTGATCCACTTCGCGCATCAATGCATACCAACAATGCAATTAACCTCTCGATGCCCCTGCTCCACTATCCGCCCCAACAAGAACCGTGCGCCGGGTGCTTTGTGAATCCATGTCGCCCCAGAGCAAGCAGTCCCTAGCGGTTGGTGAAACAGGGCCGCCACTCCCATAAATGGGGGACTACACCCACTCAACCGGGTGTTTACCACCTAATTTGAGGAATACCCCCACCCTACACTTCACCAAAAAGACACATTTTGAAACAACTTACTTATTACTCAGTATCTTCCTCATCCATGGCCCGACGGTTGCATAGCCCCTTGCAACGCAGGCAGATGCTGTCACCAACCGGGGATGGCGGGTTTCGCCGTTGCGCTATGTCGCGAGGGGAACCTCATGAAAATCATTGCATCGCCGTTCAATTCGTTCCGCTTCTTAAGGGTTTCGGGCGCAGGCTCTGTACTGTTGATCACCTTCAGTCTGTCCCCGGTCAACGCAGCACCGCTTGACGATGTCAGCCCGCCGCCGCCAACAGATCCTTCGGCGTATACCAACCCGCCGACCGACTTCAAGGCCGCGCTGGATGCCCTAAAGGCCATGCCACCCGCCAACCAGGGTTCCATCGCCTTGCCCAACGGTGTGTACGGCACCCGCACCACGCCAACGACCGACAACGTGCTGCCGCCAGCCCTGCAGACATCCTTCAAAATCCCCACCAACGGCAAGCCCAGCCCGTTGTTCGGGGCCCAGCCGTACACTCAGCAACTGCTGCTGTTCGAAGAATTCGGCACGGAGAAACTCGACCCGACACTGCCGCCGCCCACCCTGAGTTTCCCGGTTCCGATCGTCGGTCCGGCGCCCACGCAGGACCCGAACAACATCGCCCGCAGCGGCCCTTCGGCCGCCGCGCTGGAAGCCTTCATGCGCCAGCCGGGGCTGTACCCGTTTCCGGCGCAGTATTCCAACGTGCTGGACCGCAACCCGTGGAAAGCGCAGATCGAAGCCTTCCTCAACCGCCATCCGGTCAGCTCGCCGGCCGAAGGTCGTCCGCCAGGAAAAGGCTGGTCGCACCAGCGCTGGAACGAGTTCTACCCACAGGTCGCCTTCAAGACCACTCAAGCCGGCGCCAAGCTCAACGGCGGCATGCGCGACCGCCGGCAGTTGCACAACTACGCCGTCGGTGAGTTCGGGCCGGGCGGGCTCTACAACCAGACCTCGGACACCCCGGTCATAACAGGCACCACCAAAGGCATCGACACCCGCTTTCACCCCAACATGCCGATTCAGAACCACAAGGCGCTCTGGACCTTCGACGGCACCTTTCCGCCAAAACTGCTGATGGTGCGGTACGGCCAACCGGTGCTGATGCGTCACTACAACGCCCTGCCGATCGATCCGTCGGCCAACATGGGGTTCGGCCTGCACACCCTCAGCACCCACGAACACAATGGCCACTCCCCGGCGGAAAGCGACGGATTTTCCAATGCGTTTTTCTTTCCGGGGCAGTACTACGACTATCGCTGGCCGATCCAGTTGGCCGGTTACGACACCATCAACACCAGCGCTCAGGATCCGCGCGCGGCGTTCCCCTGCGCCCCGGGCGAAACCCTGTTCGTCAACGATGCCACGCCGGGCCTCAAGACCTGCAACAACGGCAGCATCAAGATCCGTGGCGACTGGCACGAAACCATGAGCACCCACTGGTTCCACGACCACATGCTCGATTTCACCGCGCAGAACGTCTACAAGGGCAACGCGGTGATGATGAACTACTACAGCGCCCTGGATCGCGGTAACGAAGCGTTTGTAGACGGCGTCAACCTGCGCCTGCCCAGCGGTTCGGCGTTGCCCTGGGGCAACCGCGACTATGACGTCAACCTGCTGCTGGCCGACAAGGCCTGGGACGCCAATGGCCAGCTGTGGTTCAACCCGTTCAACACCGATGGTTTTCTCGGCGACCAGCTCCTGGTCAACTGGCAGTACCAGCCGCGCCTGAAGGTACGGGCGCGCAGCTATCGTTTCCGCATCCTCAACGGCTCGGTGTCGCGCTACTTCAAGATCGCGCTGGTGCGTGAGATCGCCGGTACCGGTGGCGAATTCCCCGGCCCGACAGGTTCCGGCCTGTCCTATACCCGCGTGCCGTTCCACTTGATCGCCAACGACGGCAACCTCATGGAACACGCCGTGCCGTTCGACGGCAGCATGGACCTGGACGCTGACGGCGACCTGCAGGACCACAACGCCATCCTGCCCACCATGGGCATCGCCGAGCGTTACGACATCATCGTCAACTTCGCGAAAAACGGGATCAGCACCGGCGACAAGCTGTATTTCGTCAACCTGATGGAGCACCACGACGGCAAGGGGCCGGAGGCTTTACCGCCGAGCCTGGCCGATGTCCTGTCCGGCAGGTACAAGGCGGTGCTCAAGCTGGGCAGCAAAGGGCTGGAATGGGACGCCGGCGACCCGGTGGTGGGCAAGTTCCTGCAACTGCTGGTCCAGCCTTATGCCGGCCAGGACGTGAGCATGAACCCCGCTGACTACGAACCCGCCAAGCCGGGCAAGGCGATGGGTAAAACCATGCTTCCGCTGACCCTCAACCGTGACGACCCGACGGTGCAGACCAAACTGAAACTGGCGCGCCATCGCGAGTTCATCTTCGGCCGCTCCGATGGCACCGACGAAGCCCCCTGGACCATCAAGACTGATGGCGGTTTAGGCTTCCAGATGGACCCTCGGATCATCAGCGCCGCTCCGCAACTGGCCAACGGTCCGACCGCTGCCGGGTTCTCCGGCGACGGCACCCTGGAAGTGTGGAAAATCAGGAACGGCGGCAACGGCTGGAACCACCCGGTGCACGTGCACTTCGAAGAAGGGATCGTCCTCAACCGCGACGGCAAGGCACCACCGGAATGGGAAAAATGGGCCCGCAAGGACATCTATCGTATCGGCGAGGGCATCGACAGCTCGCAGGACGTGGAAATGGCGATCCGCTTCCGTGAATTCGCCGGGACCTACATGGAGCACTGCCACAATACCCAGCACGAGGACACGTCCATGCTGCTGCGCTGGGATGTCGAGCACCCCGGCCAGTTCCAGTTGATGCCAACCCCCCTGCCCGGCTGGGACGGCGTCACCTACGTCAATTCCGCCGCGCTGCCGACCTTCCGCACTGGCGATACACGTGTCGAGGACCCCGATAACCAAAAACCGATTGCCAACCCCGACAGCGCCATCAGTAACACCGGCCAACCGGTGATCATCAACGTCCTGGCCAACGACAGCGACCCTGACGGTAACGTGCCACTTAAAGTGGTGGGGCTGGAGCAACCGGACTCCGGCAAGGGCGAGGTCAGCACCGATGGCCTGCGTGTGACCTACACACCACCGGCCACGGTCCCCGCGCCGTTCACCGCGACCTTTACCTATAGGGCCGCCGATGCCAAGGGCGCCGAGTCGGCACCGGCGACGGTGTCCGTGGCGGTCTCGGCACCGGTCAACGAGAGCCTGATCGTCACCAGCGCCACCGTCACCGCCCGCAGCAACAGCCGCTGGTATTGGGTCCTGTCCGGCACCACCTCCCGTGGCACGGGCAATACCATCACGGCAACGGCCACCACCACAACCGGTACGGTGAACCTTGGCGCTGCCGTCCTGACGCCTACGGCCACAGGCGCGCGCTGGAACATAGCAGTGACCACCGCCGGCAGTGGCCCGTCGCCTAGCCCGACGGCGACCATCAAATCGGCCTTCGGCAAAACCGTGACGGTGCCGATAAAAGCGAACTGAGTACAACCTGGCTTTAGCGATGAGGGCCTCATTGGGGCCCTCATCGCTAAAAAAACTGACAACTTACCTGGATGTCAACTCTCCAGAAAGAAGGTGATTGGCGGGGATGTGTTCTTCAAGGTTGAACGAGTAAAACAGTCTCTCCTGCCCACTCGATAACTGTCCGATCATGCTACGTGCTTCCCTGCTGGCCAATGCAGATACTTTGCCGCAGGCCAGATAGCAGAGCTATTTCTTCAAAATGATCAGACGAAAACGGTCAGTCAAAGAACTCCATGCCTGCATACGGCTGGCGCCGGCATTGCTCAAGCCTTGAAGCCAGGCTGCCCACATGCACTTCCAGGCGATGTCCATCGGGATCCGAAAAATAAAACGAGTTACCTTCGCTCGAATTGGACTTCCACTCAATAACGTTACGAAGCCGCAAGTAAGCGGTGACTTCTTCAAAATCTTCCTGCCCCACCGAAAACGCATAGTGGGTGTAATCAGGCTGTTTTTCCGCCAGACGTGTCTCATCGAGAGACAGACAAAGCCAGAGATCACCGAGGGAAAGATAAGCCCCCGTCTCCCAGCGGGCAGCCAATCTAAAGCCGGGTAGAGCCACATAAAACTCAATACTGCGAGAGAGGTTCACAACCGCCAACGTCAAATGATTCAAGCCAGTCAACATGAGCATCTATCCAGAACCAGTGCACGTAGAGTGAGATGGGTATCGAAACCCGTTTGCTGACTTCGATGGGATGACCGCCTCACGCGCTGAGGAAGTCAGTCAACCAAAATCGAGGCTCTTGAGAATACCTCGCACAGGCCCCATCGTGGATTTATCCGCGATGGGGCCTGCAACCGCGTAGCAACGTTCGGCCAGTAGAAGCATCATACCGCCAGGATAAAGTCCGCCTGATCGATACCTGCACTGCTGACACCGACAAGGCGAATAGAGTCCACTCCGATCCCGATCAGCGTGTCCGCCCCGTCAGCCGCAATGCTCACGTTGGCAGCGAACGTCTCGCTGCTGATCCCCAGCCCCGCGATATTGAGCAGGTCCTGCCCTGCGGCCGGATTGACGTCGAAGTCCTGGATCAAGTCGTTGCCGAAGCCTGCGGCAGCAAACGCGAAGGTATCGTTGCCGAAGCCGCCGTTGAGCGTGTCGTTGCCCAGCCCGCCGAGGAACAGATCGTCACCCGCACCGCCGACCAGAGTGTCGTTGGCCAGGCCGCCCAGCATCCTGTGGTTTGCCGCCGCTGCATCGTAGGCCAGTTCACTGCCGCTGCCCTCGGCGTTCGCCTGCAAACCCGCCGCCGCGTATTGGCCATTCAGCGCGACCTGAGCCGCATGCGCGCCGTCGTTCACGATCAGCAGGCCGCCGGTGCCAGTGTCATTCGCTGCATAAGTGATCTGCGTATTGGCGCCGAACGCAACATCGCCAAAGTCCAGCGTGTCACCCGAGGCAAAACCGCTGACGCTGCCACTGAACGCCGTCGACACATCAAGCTTCAGCGTGCCTGCCGCGCCGCTGTCAAACGTCACATGCTGATCGGAGGCAGCACCGAATTCCAGCATCGCCGAACCGCTGATAGTCGCACTTCCCCCGCCTTGGGCATCTCCGTGGATGGTGATATTGCCATCGTTCGCCCACAGGCTGCCGCTGTTGACCAGCGCACTTTCAATCACCAATCCGCCGCTGCCGCTGGCTTGCAGCACCCCCGTGTTGGTGACGGCGCTGTTACCGGTATCGATCACCAGCGCATTGACGCCGCTGGCATGAATCAGGCCTGAGTTGACCACCATCATCTGCCCCGCCCCCAACTGACCGGCACCCGAGATGGTGTTGTCGGCATTGGTGAGCACCGTGTCGGCGCTGCCGCCGAAAATCACGTTTTGCGCATTGTCGGATAGCAGCACCTGGCCGCCACCGGTCAAGGTCGCGCCACGGAACAGAATCTCAAGGCTAGTCTCGTTGCCGGTGGAGCCGAGCTCGATGGTGCCGCTGTTATGGATGCTGCCACCGAACGGCATGATCGCGCCGTCGGCAATGGTGAGGGTGCCGGCGTTGTTGGTGAGCGGATCGACATCGAACTGGAAGTTCGCTTCGCTCAAGTCCGCGGCATCGACACCTTTCAGGGTGACCGTCTGGCCCGAGCTTATGCTGACCAATGCATTGCCATTGGCGTCGTTAGTGATACTCAAGTCAGCAAAGCCGGTGACGCCCGTGAAGCCGATCATGTCGATCTTGTCTGCCGTGGCATCGAAACTGTAGATCTGATTGTTGCCGATCGGCTGGGCGAAGACGAAGGTGTCGGTACCGGACGAACCGGTCAGGTTGTCGTCAGCGGACAAGGCGAAGATCGGTGCGCCGGGGGCAAAGGCCTCGACGTTATTGAATACATAGGAACTGCCCACACTGCCGTCGGCGTTAGTCCAGGTCATGTTGATGTGGAGTACCGCAGCGCCCGCGAAGCCTTCTGGTGTTGTCACGGTCAATGCTCCGGGATCGCTGGTCTGCACGGTCCAGGTGCCGTCGCCGTTGTTGATTCCGGCGTTCAGAGTCCAATTTGACGGAACGTCGGCAATTGTGACAACAAAGCTATCGCTCAGGCCTGCCGATGGATCAGCAATCGCAAGGTTTATTGCTTCTCCGGACACTCCCGCAGGGTAAGTCAGGCTAATGCTTGTTGCAGCACTAACGTTGCCTGCCGCGTCCATAGCCGTGACAAATAGCGTCTTGGTACCCGAAAACTTGCCAGTCAAATCAATATTGGCGAATTGACCGCCGGTATTGGTCGTTCCGGTCCCAATTTCTGTGTCGCCGGCGCCAAACACGCCATTGCCATTGTCCAGGTAAACCTTAATGAATGAATTAGCTTCGGCGCTCCCTGAAAGCTTATGGTTTGTACCGGAGTTGTTGTAAGTCAGCCCAGTCGGTGACGCTGGCGGTGTTGTATCAATCGGAGTTTCAACGACGTTCTGCACGTTTACCGTAATCGTCTGCGTATCGATTCCGCCACTGGCGTCGGCCACCTGAACATCCACAACGTAGGCGTTGTCGCCATCGGTACCACCGACATCCTGGGGACTCTCGTAATCGGGCGCCGAATTGAACGTCAGCACCCCGCTCGAACTGATCGAGAACTTGCTGAAGTCCGTCCCGGCCGTATTCAGGAGCGAGTAGCTCAGCGTCTGCGCTGGTAGATCAGCATCGGTCGCCAGCACTGTCGTGACCGCCGTGGTGTTCTCCGCCACGTTGATCGAAGCCGTCGCACCACCGCCGTTGGAGGTGATCGTCGGTGAGTCGTTGCTGCCGGCGATATGCACGGTGACCGAAGTGAGGGTGCCATCGGCACTGCTCACCGCAAAGGTGTCGGTGTAGGTGGTGCCAGCGGCGAACTCGTTGTGGGCGGAGCTGGCGACGTAGGTCCAGGCACCGCCGGTGCCGATGGAGAACTGACCGTAGCTGCCGGCGGTGTTGGTTTGCGCGACGAAGGTTGCGGCGCTGTCGACGTCGCTGATGGTCAGGGTGCCGCTGGTAGAGATGTCGGCGGCGGCATTGGTCTCGGTGAGGTTGGCGATGTCGGCGGACAGCACGGCCGCATCGTTGGTGCCGAGGATATGCACGGTGACCGAAGTGAGGGTGCCATCGGCACTGCTCACCGCAAAGGTGTCGGTGTAGGTCGTACCGGCGGCGAACTCGTTGTGGGCGGAACTGGCGACGTAGGTCCAGGCACCGCCGGTGCCGATGGAGAACTGGCCGTAGCTGCCGGC
>NZ_JBXAQZ010000007.1:197315-254753 GCF_058807755.1 Pseudomonas sp. GW821-FHT12A04 | reverse complement strand
GGTGTTGGTTTGGGCGACGAAGGTTGCGGCGCTGTCGACGTCGCTGATGGTCAGGGTGCCGCTGGTGGAGATGTCGGCGGCGGCATTGGTCTCGGTCAGGTTGGCGATGTCGGCGGACAGTACGGCCGCATCGTTGGTGCCGAGGATGTGCACGGTGACCGAAGTGAGGGTGCCGTCGGCACTGCTCACCGCAAAGGTGTCGGTGTAGGTGGTGCCGGCGGCGAACTCGTTGTGGGCGGAGCTGGCGACGTAGGTCCAGGCACCGCCGGTGCCGACGGAGAACTGGCCGTAGCTGCCGGCGGTGTTGGTTTGGGCGACGAAGGTTGCGGCGCTGTCGACGTCGCTGATGGTCAGGGTGCCGCTGGTGGAGATGTCGGTGGCGGCATTGGTCTCGGTGAGGTTGGCGATGTCGGCGGACAGCACGGCCGCATCGTTGGTGCCGAGGATATGCACCGTGACCGAAGTGAGGGTGCCGTCGGCACTGCTCACCGCAAAGGTGTCGGTGTAGGTGGTACCGGCGGCGAACTCGTTGTGGGCGGAGCTGGCGACGTAGGTCCAGGCGCCGCCGGTGCCGACGGAGAACTGGCCGTAGCTGCCGGCGGTGTTGGTTTGCGCGACGAAGGTTGCGGCGCTGTCGACGTCGCTGATGGTCAGGGTGCCGGCGGTGGAAATGTCGACGGCGGCATTGGTCTCGGTGAGGTTGGCGATGTCGGCGGACAGCACGGCCGCATCGTTGGTGCCAAGGATATGCACGGTGACCGAAGTGAGGGTGCCATCGGCACTGCTCACTGCGAAGGTGTCGGTGTAGGTGGTGCCAGCGGCGAACTCGTTGTGGGCGGAGCTGGCGACGTAGGTCCAGGCACCGCCGGTGCCGATGGAGAACTGGCCGTAGCTGCCGGCGGTGTTGGTTTGCGCCTGGAAGCTTTCCGGGCTGTCGATATCGCTAATGGTCAGGCTGCCGCCGGTGGTCAGCGGAGCATTGGTTTCGCTTAGCGTAACGCTGGCCGAGGACAGCACGGCGGCGTCGTTGCTGCCAGTGACGGTGACGGTCACCAGCTGGGTGTCGACGCCGCCGAGGCCGTCGCTAACCTGCACGCTGAACACTTCGTTGTGACTCTCGCCCGCCTTCAGCGACTGCACCGCACTGGCGACACCATTGGTGCCGTTGGCCAGGGTGTAGGTCCACTGGCCGCTGTTGTCCACGGCGATCGAGCCATAGGTGCCGGTATTTGACCCGGCAATACTCCAGGTGGCGGTGGCATCGTGGTCGATGTCGACCGAGCTGAACTGGCCGCTGACGCTGAGCGTGCTGTCTTCCTGCACCGCGCCCGCATCATGGCCGGTCGCGAAGCTGAGAACTGGCGCGTCATTGCTGCCGGTGACGGTGACGGTCACCAGCTGGGTGTCGACGCCGCCGAGGCCATCGCTGACCTGCACGCTGAACACTTCGTTGTGACTCTCGCCCGCCTTCAGCGACTGCACTGCACTGGCGACACCATTGGCGCCATTGGCCAGCGTGTAGGTCCACTGGCCGCTGTTGTCCACGGCGATCGAGCCGTAGGTGCCGGCATTTGACCCGGCAATACTCCAAGTGGCGGTGGCATCGTGATCGATGTCGGCCGAGCTGAACTGGCCACTGACGCTGAGTGTGGTGTCTTCCTGCACCGCGCCGGCATCATGGCCGGTCGCGAAACTGAGCACCGGTGCGTCGTTGTTGCCGGTGATGGTGATAGTCACCAGCTGGGTGTCGACGCCACCGAGGCCATCGCTGACTTGCACCGTAAACACGTCATCATGACTCTCGCCCGCCTTCAGTGACTGCACCGCACTGGCGACACCATTGGTGCCATTGGCCAGGGTGTACGTCCACTGACCGGTGCTGTCCACGGCGATCGAGCCATAGGTTCCAGTTGGCGAGCCATTGATGCTCCAGCTGCTCGTGGCATCGTGGTCGATGTCGGTCGAGCTAAACTGGCCGCTGACGCTGAGGGTGGTGTCTTCCTGCACTGCGCCCGCATCATGGCCGGTCGCGAAGCTGAGCACCGGTGCGTCGTTGCTGCCGGTGACGGTGATGGTCACCAACTGGGTGTCGACGCCACCGAGGCCATCGCTGACCTGCACCGTAAACACGTCATCATGACTCTCGCCCGCCTTCAGCGACTGCACCGCACTGGCGACACCATTAGTGCCATTGGCCAGGGTGTAGGTCCACTGGCCGGTGCTGTCCACGGCGATCGAGCCGTAAGTGCCGGCTGGCGAGCCATTGATGGTCCAGGTCGCCGTGGCATCGTGGTCGATGTCGGCCGAACTGAACTGGCCGCTGACGCTGAGGATGCTGTCTTCCTGTACCGCGCCCGCATCATGGCCGGTCGCGAAACTGAGCACTGGCGCATCGTTGTTGCCGGTGACGGTGACGGTCACCAGCTGGGTGTCGACGCCGCCCAGGCCGTCGCTGACTTGCACGCTGAACACTTCGTTGTGACTCTCGCCCGCCTTCAGCGACTGCACCGCACTGGCGACACCATTGGTGCCGTTGGCCAGGGTGTAGGTCCACTGGCCGCTGTTGTCCACGGCGATCGAGCCAAAGGTGCCGGTGTTTGACCCGGCAATACTCCAAGTGGCGGTGGCATCGTGGTCGATGTCGACCGAGCTGAACTGGCCGCTGACGCTGAACGTGCTGTCTTCCTGCACCGCGCCCGCATCATGGCCGGTCGCGAAGCTGAGCACTGGCGCGTCGTTGCTGCCGGTGACGGTGACGGTCACCAGCTGGGTGTCCACGCCGCCGAGGCCGTCGCTGACCTGCACGCTGAACACTTCGTTGTGACTCTCGCCCGCCTTCAGTGACTGCACCGCACTGGCGACACCATTGGTGCCATTGGCCAGGGTGTAGGTCCACTGGCCATTGTTGTCCACGGCGATCGAGCCGTAGGCGCCGGCTGGCGAGCCATCGATGCTCCAGGTCGCCGTGGCATCGTGGTCGATGTCGGTCGAACTGAACTGGCCGCTGACGCTGAGCGTGCTGTCTTCCTGCACCGTGCCTGCATCATGGCCCGTCGCGAAACTGAGCACCGGTGCGTCGTTATTACCGGTGACGGTGATGGTCACCAACTGGGTGTCGACGCCACCGAGGCCATCGCTGACTTGCACGCTGAACACTTCGTTGTGACTCTCGCCCGCCTTCAGCGACTGCACCGCACTGGCGACACCATTGGTGCCATTGGCCAGGGTGTAGGTCCACTGGCCGGTGCTGTTCACGGCGATCGAGCCGTAGGCGCCGGTATTTGACCCGGCAATACTCCAGGTGGCGGTGGCATCGTGGTCGATGTCGGCCGAGCTGAACTGGCCACTCACGCTGAACGTGGTGTCTTCCTGCACCGCGCCGGCATCATGGCCGGTCGCGAAGCTGAGCACCGGTGCGTCGTTGGTGCCGGTCAGGGTAATCGTCACCGTCTGCGGTGCCGAAGCAGCGTTGTCCGTACCGCTGTCGTCGCTGGCTACCACGGTGTAGGAGAAGCTGATGGTTTCACCGGCGCTCAGGAAGTCCAGGTTCTGGCTGCTGCTGTAGTTCCAGCCGGCCTGATCCACCGAGAAACCGGCGACCAGCGCGGCGGCCTGCGCCGCGCCGAGGGTGCCGCCGCTCCAGACGAGGTCGTTGTTGGCGGTCTGGCTGACAGTCACGACGTCGTTGCTGTCCAGATCGGCGAAGCTCAGCGCTCCGCTGTCGCTCAGCGTGGCCGCGCCGTTGCCTTCGTTCATCGCCCCGGTCGTGTCGTCGATGGTCAGCGTCGGCTGGTCGTTGGTGCCGGTCAGGGTGATCGTCACATCCTTGGTCACCGTCGCCCCGAAGTCGTCGGTCAGCGTCACCGTGAACACTTCGGTCTTGGTCTGGCCCTCGGCCAGGTACTGCGCCGCGTTGTTGTTCAGCGTATAGGTCCAGCCCACGCTGCCCGCCGCGTCGCCCGTGCTCTCGTCGCTGACAATGGCCACCAGCGTACCCAGCGCACCGGACGGCGCGCTCACGCTGGCCACATGGGCGTCATCGGCCAGGTCCACGTCGCCAAAGGCGAAGCTGCCGCTGGCCACCGTGGTGCCGTCTTCGGTCACCGCCCCGCTTTCGATTTCTGCCGCCGTCACCGTCGGCGCGTCGTTGGTGCCGGTGATAGTGATGGTCACATTCTGCGTTACCGACGAACCCTGACCATCGCTGATGGTGACCAGGTAAGTTTCGGTTACTGTCTGTCCCTGGGCCAGGTACTGCGCCGCCGCATTGTCCAGGTTGTACGTCCATTGCACCGAACCGTTGGCCGCGTTCGCAGCTTCGCTTACCGGCGAGAGCATGAACGTACCAAGATGAGTAGCGTTGCCCCCCGCCGGCGCGAACGTCGCCATGTGCGTGTCATTGAGGTCGACGTCGTTAAAGACAATCGTGCCGCTGGCCGTCAGCGAGTCGGTCGTGCTCGCAGTGGTGTCGGCGTCTTCGGTTACCGTGCCGGCCTGCTCGCCGAGGCTGATCGTCACACCATCATTCACGCCCGAAAACTGCACCGTCGCGGTGGCCCAACTGAGCGTTCCGTTGCCGAGGCGCATCGCATAGGTAAAGCTGTCCGTCAGGAGCTCGCCAACAGCAAGTGCCTGGAGTTGTGCCTTGAAAGCAGAGGAGAAAGTAGCGGCGTCGTAGCCGACCTTCCCGTCCGAGGTGATCCAGATCTTTGCACCATTCTTACTGGTGTCAGAACTCGTCGCCTCAGCCCTCGCCGTATCCTGGGTCAGGAGGTCGGCCGGAGCATAAGCCTTGGTGGCAGTAGAAAAACTGTCCGCGTTGTCGAGTGACCAGAGTGTCTTCGCGTTGCCGCCAAGGTCATTGGACATGACGTCCCAATACATGACCCCCAGCAGATTTTCAGTGGTGTTAAGGACATCATCCTTCGCCTGCGGCGTGTTGGAAAACGAGGTAACGGTTCCGCCGCTTGTAGTTGTAGTGCTAGCCATGTCTTTCTCCCAAGAATGTCACCCTGAGCAAAAAACCGCTGTGGGCCACCAACAGCCGCAAGCCGATTCTTCCTCAACCCACGAACACTTCACTCCACCGGTACCAGCCGGCTGGCCAGTAGCTTCACGCCCACCCCGGCCCTGCCGCCCAGCGGTTCAATGCGCACGATTTGTCCTTGCGCCTTGAACTTCATGGGGCCGCCGGGCGTGTCGAGTTCGATCTCGAAGTCAATCAAGCTACCCACCTGCTGCTCGCTATCGGTTTCGAAATACAAACCGGAGGCGCTGATGTCACGGATGACACCCTGGCCCCCGCCGATCAGTTGCAGCGACAGGGTGACTTGTTCACGGGGCTCAATTCGGTGTGCGTCTCTCATGACTGCAGTCTAAAAACGGCCGCTGTTTATTACATGAGTGCGCTATCCCTTTTTTTCTGGGAGTCAATCACCCATAAAAACAGTGTTTTATGGGACAAATGTCATGGGAGGGGGGGACTGAAGCGCTATAGAAAAAAGCTACAGGCTGCAACGATTGCTATCATGATCAGCTAACACAACCCGCCTAAAGAGGCAGCGACCCGAATGCCAATTCAAGTCCTGTTAGTCGCTCTACCGCTCGTGGCCTGGGGCCTTGAGCGTCTGGTGGAAAGCGCTCAACCAAGGTTGGCGCTGGCGGGTTCGGTGGCGTCGGTGGCGCAATACCTGCTTTCGCTGCACCAATACGCGCCGGATGTGGTGGTGCTGGACCTGGACAGCGAGGGCTGTATCGAGTCACTGGCCGAATTGCACAGACAGACCAAAGCCAGGATTCTGGTCGTGACAGGGTCGAGCGACGTGACGCTGCATGACAGTGCGGTGCTGGCGGGCGCACGTGGCGTGGTGGATAAGCGGGAGTCGGCATCCGCATCGACATTGCTCAAAGCTATAGAAAAAGTGCATGACGGCGAGCTCTGGATTGACCGCAATGCGACCAGCCGTATATTCCTTGAACTGGCGCGCAAGAAAGTCGAGCGCGATATAGACCCGGAGCAACAAAAAATCGCCAAGCTAACGCGCCGCGAGCAGCAAACCATTGCATCGCTGGCCCGCGACCCCTCTGCCCCTGGCAAGTTGGTGGCCGAGAAACTGCACATCAGCGAACACACGCTGCGCAACCATTTGACATCGATCTACAGCAAGCTGGGCCTGACGAATCGCGTAGATCTGTACGCCTATGCACACAAGCATGGGCTTTCCACAGGCGACTGAGCCGATTCCTTCCAGATTGATCGAAAATCCGATCTACCCCACCCATCTCCTGCGAGACCGGCAAGATTCGCCATCAATCTGCGTGACAGACCACTGCCGCAGTGGATCTTCACGGAACCCAGCCTTTATCCTTGACGCCCCCCGCTGTCCCGAGTCCTGGAGTTTCGCCCATGCCCCATGAAGGCAACCTGCTACAAGCCGCTGTCGTATTTCTGATGGCGGCCGTACTCATCGTTCCATTAGCCAAGCGCCTGCAACTGGGGGCGGTTCTGGGTTATCTGTTTGCCGGGGTGATCATCGGCCCGTCGGTGCTGGGCCTGATCGACAACCCGCAAAGCGTCGCGAACATTTCCGAACTCGGCGTGGTGTTGCTGCTGTTCATCATCGGCCTGGAACTGTCACCGCGACGCTTGTGGGTGATGCGCAAATCAGTGTTCGGCGGGGGCTTGGCCCAAGTGCTGCTGACGGGTTCGGTGATCGGCGTGGTGGCGCTGTGGCTGTTTGGCCAGCCATTGAACACCGCGATCGTCCTGGGTCTGGGCCTGGCGCTGTCGTCCACGGCGTTCGGCCTGCAAAGCCTGGCTGAACGCAAGGAACTGACCAGCCCCCACGGGCGGCTGGCGTTCGCGATCCTGTTGTTTCAGGACATCGCCGCGATCCCCTTGATCGCCATGGTGCCGTTGCTGGCCGGTGGCGATCACAGCACCACCGCCAGCGAAAACCTGAACCACGGCCTGCAAGTGCTGGCCAGCATCGCCGTCGTGGTGATCGGCGGGCGCTATCTGCTGCGACCGGTGTTTCGCGTGGTGACCAAAACCGCGTTGCCAGAGGTCTCCACCGCCACGGCGTTGCTGGTGGTGATTGGCACAGCATGGCTGATGGAGCTGGTCGGGATTTCCATGGCCCTGGGGGCCTTCCTCGCCGGTCTGTTGCTGGCGGACTCCGAGTATCGCCATGAACTGGAAGCCCAGATCGAACCGTTCAAGGGCCTGTTACTCGGGCTGTTTTTCATCAGTGTCGGCATGGGGGCGAACCTGAGTTTGCTGCTGAGCATGCCGATGGCTGTGCTGGGCCTGACCCTGTTGCTGATCGCGATCAAACTGCCGCTGCTGTTTATTGTCGGTCGATTGGCCGGAGGCTTGAAGAACGTCAGCGCGATCCGCTTGGGTATCGTGCTGGCGGCCGGTGGTGAATTTGCCTTTGTGGTGTTCAAGATCGGGCGAGATCATGGGCTGTTCGCGGCAGAACTGTATGACTTGCTGGTGCTGACCATCACCCTGTCCATGGCCGTGACACCCTTGTTGCTGCTGCTCTGCGCACGGTTGGTCAGCCCGAAAGTGCAACCGGTGGAAGTGCCGGAGAAGTTCCGCGAAATCGACGCCGACGCGCCACGGGTGGTGATCGCCGGCATGGGGCGCATGGGCCAGATCGTTGCGCGGATTCTGCGCGCGCAGAACATCAAGTTCGTGGCCCTCGACACCTCGGTGGAAACCATCGAACTGTCTCGCAGTTTTGGTGGCGTGCCGGTGTTCTACGGCGACCCGATGCGCCCGGAAATCCTCAACGCGGCCAAGGTCGGGGAAGCCGAGTACTTCGTGATCGCCACCGACGACCCGGACACCAACATCAAGACCGCCGAGCTGGTGCGCAAGCTCTATCCGCATATGAAAATCATCGCCCGCGCCCGTAACCGTCAGCATGTGCACCGGCTGATGGACGTCGGCGCACACGCCGTGCGCGAAACCTTTTATTCGAGCCTGGAAATGAGCCGGCAAACCCTGATCGGGCTGGGATTGACCCAGGCTCAGGCGGATGCGCGGATCAAGCGCTTCAAGCAGCACGACGAAGTGGTGCTCGAAGCCCAGCATGCGGTGTATGACGACGCGGTGAAAGTGATGCAGACGGCGCAGGAAGCGCGGGCGGAACTGGCCAGGTTATTCGAGTCGGATCACCTGCAAGAGCAAGCAGGCAAGAATTGAGGTGGATTTGAGGGCCCCTTCGTCGGAACGCCGCCCGGAGCAAGCCCGCTCCCACATTGGATCTTGGGTGTTCACAAATATTGAGCCTGACAGAGCCCCCTTGTGGGAGCGGGCTTGCTCGCGAAGAACGATAACGCGGTGCATTGGATAAACAATCATTTCAAAGGAATCCACCATGACTGACCAACCTGCCCCCGCCCTCAAGGAAATCTTCAACAGCGAGCGTCTCCAGCACATCGCCACCGAAATAACGGCGGTGTATCCGGAATTCGAGGCCAGACGTTTCCTGAAGCTGGCCCGATCCGGGCTGGCAGACCTCAGTGTCATGCAACGCATGGCCCGGGTCAGCGAATGCCTGCACGCGGTGTTGCCGCTGGACTATGAAGCGTCGCTGCAGGTGCTGCGCGCCCTCGCCCCGCGCCTGAACAGCGGCTTCGTCAGCATGTGCCTGCCGCACTTTGTCGCCAGCTACGGAGCCAATGCGTTCGATCAGTCGATGGACGCACTGAAGTACTTCACCGCTTTTGGCTCTTCGGAGTTCGCAATCCGTCACTTTCTGCGCAGTGACCTCGAGCGCTCGCTCAAGCTGATGCATGCCTGGTCGCTGGATGACAACGAACATGTGCGGCGCCTGGCCAGTGAAGGATGCCGGCCACGCCTGCCCTGGTCATTCCGGCTGGAGCCCATCCAGGCCGATCCGACACTGGCCGCGAACATCCTCGACAACCTCAAGGCCGACACGAGCCTGTACGTACGCAAATCCGTGGCCAACCACCTCAACGACATCACCAAGGATCATCCCGACTGGGTGCTGGACCTGATCGAAGGCTGGTCGCTGGACAACCGGCACACCGCATGGATCGCCAAACACGCCCTGCGCAGCCTGATCAAACAGGGCAACCGGCGGGCACTGGCGATCATCGGCGCGGGCGGCAAGCCTGAAGTCGAGATCGTTGATGTAAAAGTCGAACCGCCGGTGATTGGCCTCGGAGAAAAAATCACCCTGTCGTTTGCCGTCAAATCCACCGTTCAAAGCAGCCAGCGCCTGGTAATCGACTACGCCATCGATTACGTCAAGGCTAACGGCAGCACCTCGGCGAAGGTGTTCAAGCTCAAGGCGCTGACGCTGCCGGGCAACGCCGTCGAAGCCGTCAGCCGTGGTCAGCAGATCAAAGAACTCACCACCCGCCGGCATTATGCGGGGCGCCATGCGGTGCACATCATGGTCAATGGTGAACGGCTGGCCAGCACGGCGTTCGAGATTCTTGCTTGAGCCCCAAGATGGATATTGGATGTGCTGCCGCCATCGCGAGCAAGCTCGCTCCCACATTGGTTTAGCTTCGTTCGCAAAATGTGTGACAACACAGCACCCTGTGGGAGCGAGCTTGCTCGCGATCGCGTCCGTTCAGGCACCGTAGGAGGTTGGCCCGAGCAACAACCCTTGCTCCCGCTCACACAACTCCACCACATAATCCCAAAGCACCCGCAGCCGCACCGATTTGTGCAGCTCCCGGCGGGTGCTGATCCAGTAGCTGCGCTGGATGCTTTCGTCCGGCAGCAGCGGCACCAGGTCCGGGTCGGCGCTGGCCATATAGCACGGCAGCACGGCGATCCCCAGGCCTGAGCGCGCCGCCTGTTGCTGGGCGATCACGCTGGTGCTGTGAAACACCACCCGAGGGTTGCGGCAGAAGCTGTTGAGGAACATCAGTTCCTGGCTGAACAGCAAATCATCGACATAGCCAATCCACGCATGACGCCCCAGGTCCTCCCGACTGCGCAACGGCGGTGAGCGATCGAGATAGTCCTGGCTGGCATACAACGCCAGGCGATAGTCAGTGAGTTTGCGGGTGACCAGCATGTCGGCGGCCGGGCGTTCGAGGTGGATGCTGATTTCCGCCTCGCGGTTGAGGATGCTGACAAAACGCGGCACCGCCACCAGTTCCACCTCCAGCCCCGGATAGCGCTCGAACAAACCGTTCATGCGACTGGCCAGGAACATGATGCCCAGCCCCTCCGTCACGCCGACGCGGATCTTGCCCAGCGGCGCGGTGGATTGGGTGATTTCCTCCTGTGCCAGCAGCGCCACGTTCTCCATCGCCTCGGCGTGTTTAAGCAACGCCTCGCCGGCCGGGGTCATCTCGTAACCCTGGGCATACTGGACGAACAACGCCGTACCGAGGCTTTTTTCGATGGCCTCGATGTGCCGCGCCACGGTGGCATGGGTGGTGTTCAAGCGACGGGCAGCCGTGAGCAAACGCCCGCTGCGCTGCAACTCGAGAAAAAACCGCAGGTCATTCCAGTCGAACATGAATCGTCCTTGTTCGTTGCCGTTCGGGATGCTGTTTAAAAACGCACAGCAGCTGCGCAAAAACTAACATTCTTTTGACGAAAGCTAACAACTAGGATGACAGACAACAAGAACAACAACACGAGGTCAGGGATGCAGGCTTCCCTAGATGAATTCGATTACATCGTGGTCGGGGCCGGGCCGGCCGGGTGTCTGCTGGCCAATCGACTGTCGGCCGATGCGCAACATCGCGTGTTGCTGCTCGAGGCCGGCGGCCGCGACAACTATGCGTGGATTCACATCCCCGTGGGTTACCTGTTCTGTATCGGCAACCCGCGCACCGACTGGTGCTTCAAGACCGAAGCGCAACCGGGCCTGCAAGGTCGCGCCCTGAGCTACCCGCGCGGCAAGGTGCTGGGGGGCTGCTCCTCCATCAACGGCATGATCTACATGCGCGGCCAGGCCGGCGACTACGACGGCTGGGCCGCCGACGGCAATCCTGGCTGGAGCTGGCGAGACGTATTGCCACTGTTCAAGCAGAGTGAAAATCACTTTGCCGGCGCCGCCGAGTTTCACGGCGCCGCGGGCGAATGGCGGGTCGAACGTCAGCGCCTGTCATGGCCGATTCTCGATGCGTTCCGCAGTGCCGCCGAGCAAAGCGGCATCGCCAGCATCGATGACTTCAACCAGGGCGATAACGAAGGTTGCGGTTATTTCCAGGTCAATCAGAAGGCCGGCATCCGCTGGAACGCGTCCAAGGCCTTTCTCAATCCCATTGGCCAACGTCCCAATCTCACCGTGCTGACCGGGGTCGAAGTCGACCGCGTGCTGCTGGACAATGGCCGCGCCTCGGCGGTCAGCGCCCGCTGGCAAGGCCAGGCAAAAACCTTCAAGGCGCGCAAGGAGATCGTCCTGTGTGCCGGCTCGATCGGTTCGCCCAGCATCCTGCAACGCTCCGGCATCGGCCCGCGTCCACTGCTTGAGCGGCTGGGCATTGGCGTCGCCCATGAGTTACCCGGCGTCGGTGGCAACCTGCAAGATCACCTGCAACTGCGGCTGATCTACAAGCTGGAAAATGCCCGTACCCTGAACCAGATCGCCGGCAGCCTGTGGGGCAAGATGGGCATGGGCCTGCGCTACCTGTATGACCGCAGCGGCCCGCTGTCCATGGCGCCGAGCCAGTTGGGCGCCTTTGCCCGCTCGGGGCCGGAGCAGACTTCAGCCAACCTCGAATACCACGTGCAGCCGCTGTCGCTGGAACGCTTTGGCGAACCGTTGCATGCCTTCCCGGCGTTCACCGCGTCGGTCTGCGATCTACGTCCGCAAAGCCGTGGCCGGGTGGAAATCCGCTCGGCCGATCCGCAAGAAGCTCCGCTGATCCAACCCAATTACCTCAGCCACCCGCAAGACCTGCGGGTCGCCGCCGATGCCATTCGCCTGACCCGGCGCATCGTCGCCGCCCCGGCCCTGCGTGCCTTCAATCCGGTGGAGTACCTGCCCGGCGACAGCCTGCAAAGCGAAGAACAGTTGCACGAAGCCGCCGCGCGGATCGGCACCACGATTTTCCATCCGGTGGGCACCTGCCGCATGGGCAATGACGCCGACGCCGTGGTCGATGCGCAACTCAAGGTCCATGGCATTCCCGGCCTGCGCATTGCCGATGCCTCGATCATGCCGCGCATCACCTCCGGCAACACCTGCTCGCCGACGCTGATGATTGCCGAGAAGGCTGCACAATTGATCCTCAACCCCGCCACAAGGAGCATCACACCGACAATGGAACTGATCGCACACCCCTGAATCCTTACGCGCCCCCCCTGTAGGAGCGAGCTCGCTCGCGAAGAACCTGAGAGCGCACGTGGGTGTCAGGTTTGCAGCGTTATCGTTGACGACCATCTCGAGCAGGCGCGCTCCTACAAGTAACGGATACACCCGATACATCGCAGTAGCGGCACCAGCCCACAAGGCCGGTGCCGGCAGTGGAACAACAAAAACAATCACTGTGAGGGATACCGGTATGTCAGAGAACGTTCAAACCCTGGAAGCCGTGCGTAGCGCGGGCACCAGTCAGGAAACCCAGAAAGTCATCTTTGCCTCGTCCCTCGGGACAGTCTTCGAGTGGTACGACTTTTTCCTCTATGGCGCCCTCGCGGCGGTGATCAGCAAGCAGTTTTTCGCCGGAGTCAACGACACCACGGCGTTTATCTTTGCGCTGATGGCCTTCGCCGCCGGCTTCATCGTGCGGCCGTTCGGCGCGCTGGTGTTCGGTCGGTTGGGGGACATGATCGGGCGCAAGTACACCTTCCTCGCCACCATCGTCCTCATGGGCCTGGCGACGTTCTGCGTCGGGCTGCTGCCGACCTACGCCAGCATCGGCATCGCCGCGCCGATCATCCTGGTGGTGCTGCGCATGCTCCAGGGCCTGGCCTTGGGCGGTGAATACGGCGGCGCCGCGACCTACGTCGCCGAGCACGCGCCCATCGGCAAGCGCGGCTTCCACACCAGCTGGATTCAATCCACCGCGACCCTGGGCCTGCTGCTGTCGCTGCTGGTGGTGCTGGGCTGCCGTTACTTCACCGGCGATCAGTTCGAAGTCTGGGGCTGGCGCATTCCGTTCCTGTTTTCCATCGTGCTGCTGGGCATCTCGACCTGGATTCGCCTGAGCCTGCATGAATCGCCGGCCTTCGTGAAAATGAAAGAAGAAGGCAAGTTGTGCAAACAGCCGATTCGCGACTCCTTCGGCAAGTGGGAAAACCTCAAGGTGGTGTTGATCGCCCTGTTCAGCATCAATGCCGGGCAAGCGGTGACCTTCTACGCCGCGCAATTCTATGTGCTGTTCTTCCTCACCCAGTTCCTGAAAATGGACCCGGCCGTGGCCAACGGTCTGCTGATCGTCAGCGTGACCATTGGCGCCCCTTTCTTCATTTTCTTTGGCTGGCTGTCGGACAAGGTTGGGCGTAAACCGGTGCTGATGATCGGCCTGCTGCTGGCCACCGCCCTGTACTTCCCGATCTTCAAGACCCTGGCCCACTACGCCAACCCGGCCATCGACCAGGCCAGCCGCCAGGCACCGATCACCGTGATGGCCGACCCGGCCACCTGCACCTTCCAGTTCGACCCGGTGGGCAAGGCAAAATTCGACAGCCCGTGCGACAAGGTCAAGACCTTCCTGGTCAAGCAGGGCCTGCCGTACCAGAGTGCTGTCGCACCGGCCGGCAGTGACGTGCAGGTGAGCGTCGGTGACGTGAAGATCGACGGGTTCGACGAAGCCGCCCTGCGCGGTGCCGTGACCCTCGCCGGTTACCCGCAACAGGCGGACATGCAGCAGATCAACAAGCCGATGATCGTGGCGCTGATCGTCGCGCTGATCATCATCTCCGCGATGTGCTACGGCCCGCTGGCGGCGTTGATGGTCGAACTGTTCCCGACCCGCATCCGCTACACCTCGATGTCCCTGCCCTACCACATCGGCAACGGCTGGTTCGGCGGCTTCCTGCCGACCGTGTCGTTCGCGTTGGTGGTGTACACCGGGGACATCTTCTACGGGCTGTGGTATCCGGTGGTGATCACCGGGGTGAGCCTGGTGGTGGGGATGATTTGCCTGCGTGAGACGCGCAACGTCGATCTCGATAAAAACTGACCTGACCTGTCATTGTAGGAGCGAGCCTGCTCGCGATGGACTCGAAAGCGCCGCGTTTAACCACTAAACACGCGTTTTCGTTAACGACCATCGCGGGCAGGCTCGCTCCTGCAGGGGTTTTGCAGCGTCAGAAACGGGCCTTGACCGATACCATGAAGTTGCGTGGATCACCGTAGTAATTACCAAACGTCTCGGTACCAATGGTGGCGTAGTAACGCTTGTCGAACAGGTTGTTGCCGTTGAGCGCAACAGACCAGGTGTCGTCGATGCGATAGCCTATGCGACCGTTCCAGACGGCATAACCCGACTGGCTGATCTTTTTTGCACTGTTGGGTGAAACCCGAAAGTTATCGCTCTGCGCGTTGACGCCGGCACCAATGCTGAACCTTTCAAGAGACCCGCTCAGGGTGTAGTCGCCCCACATGCGCAATACATGCCGAGGCACATAGCTGTTGAACGCAGCGCCGTTCAGACTCGTGTCGATGTCATCCAGGGTCTTGGTCTGGGTGTAGGTGTAACCCGCCAGCAATTGCAATCGCTCAATGACTTCACCGCTGATTTCCGCCTCGAAGCCCTGGGCCCTGACCTTGCCGGCATTGACGTAGCAATAGCCGTCAGAGGATGGGCAAGACGAGTTGTAGTCGGTTTGCGCCTGGTCTTTCTGGATCGTGCGAAACAGATTGAAAGAGCTGTTCAAGCGACCGTCGAACCACGCCCCCTTGATCCCCAGTTCATAGCTCTGGCCCACCAGAGGCTTGAGGGTCGAGCCGTCTTCGGCCCGCAAGTTACCCTGGGGCGTGAAGATTTCCGCATAGCTGGTATAGGCCGTGAGGTTTTCATTGAGGTCAAGCAACAGCCCGGCAAAAGGTGTGACCTGCCCCGTTTCCTTGGTGCTGGCGTGTTCGGACGTACCCGACCTGATGAACACCGAATCGGTATTGGAGCTGTACCAGCTCACGCGGCTGCCAACGACGAAGGTCAACGGTTCCGCCAGTTTCAGGCGCAAGGTCGAGTAAGCCCCCTTCTGTTTGGTCACGCTATCGACCGGACCGCCACGAGACGAGTTGTCGATGAAGAAACTGTCGTCCGGCTCCGGAATATGTTTGTCGGGATTGAACACATTTTGCCGTTGCGGCAGAAACGCCACCGAGTAGAAGTCGTCCTTGTTCGAACGACTGGCATTGAAACCCACCACCAGTTCGTGTTGCAGGCCGAACCCATCGAACTTGCCATCCACGTAGGCGTCGAGGCCGTAGTCGACTTGATCGTAGTCGTACATGCTGCCCAGCACACCGGTGGTATCCACGCCAGGCGTTACCGCCCCGGAGGCGAACGCGTATTTGATGTCCTGGGTGTTTTTTGTGTAAACGCTGGCGACTTTCAATGCCCAGTCTTCGTTGATCTGGTGTTTGAGATCGCTGAAGACCGTGGTGCGTTTACTGCGCCAGGTGTTCCACGACGGATCGAGGCAGGTTGAACGACTGAGCTTGAGGTCGCTGCCATCCTTGTAGCGCGGCAACCCGCCCCAGCACGGGTTGGCGTCGACATCTTCATAGGCCAGGCCCACCCCGAGCGTGGTGTCCGGGCTCAAGTCGACATCGAGCGCGCCGTAATACACCTGGTCCTTGCGACTGGCATCGTCGATAAAGTAATGCCGGCTCTGCTCCGCAATCACGGCGCGGCCGCGCAGGGTGCCCGAATCGTTCAGTGGGCCGCCGGTGTCGACCTGTGCGCGATAGTTGTCGTAACTGCCGCCCGACAAGGTGATCTCGGTGTGAGGCGTCGCTTGCCCGCGTTTGCGCACGAAGTTCACACCGCCCGCCGTGCCGCCCGCGCCTTTCATCATGCCGGCGGCACCGCGCAGGATTTCTACCCGGTCGTAATACGCCATGTCCCCGCTGAAACTGTCGGCCTGAACGTAGAGGTTGCCCATGTCCAGTGGCACGCCGTCGTACTGGTACTGGCCGGACATGCGGAAACCGCGCGAGTAAAAGTATTTGCCGCCCATGGTCGAGTCGTAGACGGTGATGCCCGGGGTCTTCTCCATCACTTGATCGATGGTGTTGAGGTTCTGGTCATCGAGCATCTTGCGGGTCATCACCGTCACCGATTGCGGTGTTTCCCGCAGGGAGTGTTCGCCTTTGCCGATAGTGATCGCCCCGGTGGTGTACGACCCGCTGTTCTCGGTCGTCGCGCCCAGTTCCTGTCCATTGATGTTGGTGGCGCCCAGTTCCAGCGCCGAACCGGACACAGGCGCTGCCCGCAGGATGTAAGTACCGTTGCCCTGGGGCTCGGCTTGCAGGCCGCTGCCACCGAGTATGCGTGCAAAGCCTTCACTGACACCGAAAGAGCCTTTCAGCCCGGGGGAACTGAAACCGTCGGTTTGCCGCGCATCGAACGAAATGGCCGCGCCTGCCGCGCTGGCAAAACGACTGAGGACTTCAGTCAGGCTGCCGCCGGCGATATCGAAGGATTGAACCGAACGCTGTTGTTGCGCCGGCACCGGCGCGGCGTATGTTGCAGCAGACCATGAACCGGTTGTCGTAGCCGCCAATAATCCAAACTTCACCGCGGTCGCCAGACGACCAGACTGGTACACCCGAAACATGCTTACCCTCCCCCAAACGATCAATAAAAACTCATTGGGGGATGAGCCGAACGATGCGCATGAATAGTGCAATGGTGCAGAAATTATTTTTATCGGCGTCGCGGATTAGCCCGTAGCACCACCGGAAACATTGACCCAATAGCGGCTGTAGCGGGTGACACGCAACGACAAACCACTCTCCAGCGCTGCCAGCGCCACGTCTGTGTCGTCAATCGGAAAAGAACCGGAAACCTTCAGGTCGGCGATGCTCGAATCGCAGCGCAGAACACCCCTGCGATAGCGCGAAAGATCGGCCAGCAACTCGACCAAGGGGCGATTGATCGCGATAATGCTGCCCTGGCGCCACGCCCCGACCGAGGCATCGCTCGATTGCATTGCACCCAACCCGGCAGGACCGAAGGCCATGCGTTGACCAGCCTCCAGCCGTGCCTTCGATGGTGACACGCTCACCTCTACGGCCTTTTCCAGCACCGCCACTTCGCTGCCGCGTGCCTGGGAGCGGACGATAAACCGCGTGCCCAACGCCCGGACCTCGCCATCTCGAGTGACAACCTTGAACGGCCGCTGCGCCGGGTCGACGGCGGTCGAAACGAGAATTTCCCCCGCCAGCAACTCCAGCACCCGCTGCCGGCCATCGAAACGCAGGTTGACCGACGTCTGGGTGTTGAGCAGCAGCGAGCTGCCATCGGCCAGGCGAAATTCCCGGCGCTCGCCGACAGCTGTGCGGTAGTCGGCGAACAGGTCCCGGGTTACCTCACTGCGCCAGCCCAACCACCCGAGGGAGCCCGCCGACGCCAGCACCAGCACACTGCGCAGCACCTGGCGACGGGACCGATCGGCTCCGCGCAAGGCCGGCGCAGCCAGTGCACCCGGAACCCGAGCCATCTGCTCACCGACCTCGGTCATGCGCTGCCAGGCCTGGTGATGCCCAGGATCAGCCGTCAGCCAGGCGCGCCAGGCCACCTGATCGGCATCCGTTGCAACACCGGAGTGAAGCCGCGCGTACCACTGCGCGGCGCTGCTGATCGCTTGCAGTTCGGCGGGCGACAGGCTCATGCGAGCTGCAACTGGATTTGCATCAGACAGCAATGCTCCATGGCCTTGGCCATGTGGTTGTTTACCGTACGCACGCTGACGCCCAGGCGCTCGGCGATCTGTGGGTAGGTCAGGCCATCGAACTGCGAGAGGATGAAACTCTGCTTGATCTTCGGCCCCAGTCCTTGCAGCAACCGATCAATCTCCATCAGTGCTTGCAGCAAAATCGCCTGTTCCTCCAGCGATGGCTGTTGCCGTTCGGGAGTGGCGGCCAACGCTTCAAGATAGGATTGCTCCAGCGAGCGGCGGCGAAACAGATCAATCAACAACCCCTTGGCGATCATCGACAGATAAGGCCGCGGCTCGCGGATCTCCAGTGCGCTGCGTGCCTTGATCACCCGGACAAAGGTGTCCTGCGCCAGGTCCGCGGCATCGAACGCGTTCCCCAGACGCTTGCGCAGCCAGCCATGGAGCCAACCGTGATGGTCGCAATACAGGTCGTTGACGGCGCTGCGCAGGGATAAATCATTGGCGGACATGAGAGTGGAATAATTCGCGAGTGATAATGACTCGCATTGTCATATTTGTAACAGCTGATTGGCAATAGCCATGGGGGGCAATCCAGAATGTCCAAGTGAGTAGAAGGACATTCCGGAATTTGCCGATCAGGGGGATAACCGTTGAATCGTGACTGTCTTATCGCTTGAAAACGACAATCAAACCTCGGCATCAAGCAGCTCGAACTTCACTTGATCCGGGTAGAACGCCACGTACTCTCGAATCTGTTCGACAGATATCTTGGGGTTTTCGTAACTCCACACCGCGTTGGCGCTTTCATGCCCCGGCACCTGCAGGCTGAAATAGCTGGCATCGCCCTTGTAGGGGCAATAACTGGTGTGGTCGGTGCGGGCGAAATACTTCTCGTCGATGTCCTCTCGCGGCACGTAGTACACCGGCGGGTAGTTGGCCTCCAGCAACACCAGGGCCCGCGCCGAGGCGGCCACTTGAATGCCGTGAAACTTTACCAACAGACAGCCAGGCTGCTCGGCGATGGTGATGACAGGGCTAGGACCGGAGCTTTTCATGGAAAACGTTCCTCATGACGGTAATGGACCTGCAAATCGATGTGGCAGCGTGGCTTGCCCGCGATGGGCTGCGCAGCAGCCCCAAAACCTGAAACCACGATTTATCAGGTATAACCCAAGTTTTACCCTCGCGACTGCTTCGCAGCCGAACGGGAGCGACACACAAACCTGTACATCCATACAGATAAAGATTGCTCCATCGTTCATCAAGCGCCATTCTGTGCATCTCTGGCACATTGATCGACGATGGTGGTTATGCGGCTGTACCTCTGTGAAAAACCTTCCCAGGCCAAAGACATTGCAGCAGTGCTCGGCGCCCGGCGCCGGGGCGATGGCTGTTGGCTGGGAACGGACGTCACGGTGACCTGGTGCATCGGCCACTTGCTGGAAACCGCACCGCCGGATGCCTACGACGCGCGCTACAAGCGCTGGGTGCTGGCCGACCTGCCGATCATTCCCGAAAAATGGAAAATGACCGTCAAGCCGCGCACCGCCAGCCAGTACAAGGCGGTCAAGCGCCTGCTCGGTGAAGCGTCCGAACTGATCATTGCCACGGACGCCGACCGCGAGGGCGAGATGATCGCCCGGGAACTGGTGGAGCATTGCCGCTATCGCGGGCCGATCCGCCGGCTCTGGTTGTCGGCGCTGGACGATGCGTCCATCCGCAAGGCCCTCGCGGCCCTCAAACCGGGGAACGAGACCTTCAGCCTCTATCACTCGGCCCTGGGGCGTTCCCGGGCCGACTGGCTGATCGGCATGAACATGAGTCGGCTGTTCACCCTGCTGGGGCGCCAGTCTGGCTATCAAGGTGTGTTGCCGGTCGGCCGGGTGCAAACGCCGACCTTGCGCCTGGTGGTGGATCGCGATCGCAGCATCGCCGACTTTGTGCCCGTCCCCTATTGGGCCATCGACGTGCAACTGCTGCACAACGGCACCGCGTTCACGGCGCAATGGCGCGCGGCATCCGAGCTTTGCGACGACCAGGACCGCTGTCTGAATCAGGCATTGGCGCAACAAGCTGCGGCCGCCATGAGCGGCGCGGCCAGTGCGCGGGTGATCAAACTGCGCACCGAACGGATGCGCGAAGTGGCCCCGCTGCCGTTCGACCTGGGTACCCTGCAGGAGGTCTGCTCAAAGAAACTCGGCCTCGGCGCCCAGGAAACCCTCGACATTGCCCAGGC
This sequence comes from Pseudomonas sp. GW821-FHT12A04, assembly GCF_058807755.1. Lineage (NCBI taxonomy): Bacteria > Pseudomonadati > Pseudomonadota > Gammaproteobacteria > Pseudomonadales > Pseudomonadaceae > Pseudomonas > Pseudomonas sp. GW821-FHT12A04. The sequence goes on along the minus strand of NZ_JBXAQZ010000007.1, from coordinate 234,702 downwards.
GCTGTACGAGACCCACAAAGTCATTACCTATCCGCGCAGTGATTGCGGCTACTTGCCCCTGAGTCAGCACAGCGAGGCAACGGCCATTCTGGCGGCATTGCGTCAGGCCGATCCGGCGTTGAACGCCTTGCACGATCACCTTGATCCGCAACGGCGCTCACGGGCCTGGAACGATGCCAAGGTCAGCGCTCACCACGGCATCATCCCCACGGCTGCGGCGAAGAACCTCGAACGTCTGGCGGGCAAACAGCGTGCGGTCTACACCCTGATCCGCGCCCGATACCTGGCGCAGTTCCTGCCCAATCACGAATACGACCGCACCCAGGCCGATTTCGACTGCGCCGGCGAGGCCTTGCGCGCTGTCGGCAAGCAGATCATCGAGCCGGGCTGGAAACGCGCCCTGCCCGAAGCACTGGCTCCGGCCAAGGGGCGCGAAGCCCCGGCACCGCAGACTCTGCCCAACCTGGCCGAAGGCATCGACTGCGCAGTGGCCGGCGTGCAATTCAAGGACCTCTGGACGCAACCGCCAAAGCCGTTTACGGAAGGCGACCTGATCAAGGCCATGAAGAATGTCGCCAAACTGGTGCAAGACCCGCTGCTCAAGCAAAAGCTCAAGGACACCACCGGCATCGGCACCGAAGCGACGCGTGCGTCGATCATTCAGGGCCTGCTCGACCGTGGTTATCTGGTCAAGAACGGCAAGGCCCTGGCCGCCACGCCGGCCGCGTTCAGCCTGATCGACGCCGTACCCCGGGCCATCGCCGATCCGGGCACCACGGCGATCTGGGAGCAGGCGTTGGACATGGTGCAAAGCGGGGAAATGAGCCTGGAGGAGTTCGTCACCAAACAGGCGGCGTGGATGAGCAAGCAGGTCAGTCGCTGTGCCGGCCTGAGCCTGACCATCAGCGGTCCACCGCCCGGCGGGCGCGCCGCAACTCCATGGAAGAAAAAGCGCAAGAGCGCCCCGCGCAAACCATCGAGTGGTACCAGGCGCGGGGCAAAGCCGGCAAGCAAAACCTGAACCCGACACCGAATCTTGTGGCCAACCATAATGAAGGGTGTATCTGCCCCGACGTAACTGGAGCCAACCCGTATGCCTTCGATAGAACTGCACGCCGCCCAACGCGATGAACTGGAAACCATCGAGAACCTGATGCAGTTCTATACCTACGACTTCAGCGAATGGTTACCGCTGAAACTCGGCGAATACGGTTTCTTCAACATCCTGCCCATGCCCGACTACTGGCGAAACCCGGCTACCCGACCATTCCTGATCAAGGTCGACGGTGAATTGGCCGGCTTCGTGACCGTGGATAACCAAGTCCATCTACCCGGCGCCGACTACAACATCGGCTATCTGTTTGTCGGTCGACGTTTCCGTGGCCAGGGTGTCGCGCGATTTGTCGTTTCCACCCTCTTGAGTCAATTCCCCGGTCAATGGCAGATTTTCCACATCGAGGCGAATCAACCGGCGCGCCTGTTCTGGGCCGCCGTGATGCCGGGGCTCAACGTTACCGGGCTCACCTTGCACCAGCAGGTGGTTGACCGCTATCCCAGCACTTTTTACCGCTTTGAGTGTCCGCCTTTGTCGTCCTGACCGACACACCTTCGACTCCACCCGCTAATTCCCAACAGCTTTGTCCGACAATATGTAGTGACTAAAAATATTCACTACAAAACCGTTGACGCCTCCGATTTGCCCTTGCATGATGCAGACGTCTCCCCGATCGGGAGTACAGGCAACACGTTTGAGCAAGCTCGTCTGACCGCCGAGCTGTTTTTCCCGGATACACGCTGCCCACAAGGCAGATTGAAGAAGCTGACCTGGCCTGAACGTCCAGTACAAGGGCGAGAAGTCTTGGCGAGCAATCCTCATGAAGCTTGTGGCCGACCCTGAAAATGTCGGCAGTGGCCTTAAGGTTTTCGCCGCTTCTCTTCGTTGTGACGCTATTGCGTAGCAGTTATTCAACACGACTACATGCAACAGACGCAGGACCCCGCCCGATAAGGCGGTCGAACGCTGACGTCCTGGTTTCGGTGCCAGGGATCAACTAACCGATGGGCTACCTGTATTAGCGAATCAACTTTGAAAGATCACCAATTGGTCAAGGGGCTTTATGATGAATCTGAACAATCAACCAACTATCGATGAACTGGCTCGTATCTTCGCTGCAAAGAAAGACAGCCACGACAACCATATTCTCTGGATCAGCAAGTGTGGCCAGGTTCATATCGACTGCCTGTCGCCGCACGCCCATGAAGCAGAGTTCGACCAGAACAACCAGAACCTGCTCGCCCGACTGAAGATGTACCGTCGCGGCCAGGGCTATGTCGGCAAGAAGGCCGCTGCCGACAAGGACTTCATCGGTAATGTTCTGCAAACCCTGAAACAGGCCTGGGCCTCGATGCAGAACCAGAACGAAGTTCGGGTGATTGACCGGTTCTACTGATTAAGATGAGTCATAACTGACTTATTGATAAACAAGGCCTGCTCCCGATAAGGAGCAGGCTTTTTTATGTTGGAATAAACATCAACTGTGGGAGCGGGCTTGCAGCGGTAACAAGTTCCGCCATCTCAGCGTTTGACGCCCAGATCGATTTGGGTCATGCGACTACGAATGGTAAACACTCCATCACCCGAGAGAATCGCACTGCGAGCAAACAGGCGCCCGCTCTCCCAGTTCGAAAGCCCCAGTTCCGGCTTGTTCAACGCGTACTGGCCGTCGACCCAGCGGGTGATGCCGTTGCCGACAAAAGGCGCGTTGACCGCGTTGTAGAAACGCTCCTGAGCCTCGGCACTTTCACTGATCAATGACACGGTGAATTGCGGGCTGTAGCGATTAAACAAGGTAATGGCATCGTCCAGGTTGTCGACGATCTTCAAGCTGATTTCCGGGGTTTCTTCCCACTCCCATTCACGGCCCAATTGATCTTCCGGCAACGGCTCGGCCTGCGCCTCGCTCTGATAGCCTTCGGCACGGTATACCTGGACCGTTGCAGCCAGCCAGTCTTGCGGCAGGTGCGACTCGCTGCCTTCAACGATATGCAGCTTGCAGCCCTGGCCCCGTGCGGTGCCGGCCTGCTTGAGTGCGTCGAGGAACAGCGGCACCAGTTCAGCGGCGCGGTCGCGGTGAATCAGGCAGACGTTCAGGGTGTTGCAGACCTTGCGGTCCAGGGAGTTGCGCACCACGGCGGCAAAGCGCGGGGCGTCGGCATCGGTGTTGGCGATCAACCAGGCGCCACCGGTGCCGTGCAGGCTGACCGCCGTGCCAGCCTGCTGCGCGATGCTCCCCAACTGGCTGACGGCGCGACCCGAACCACGGGCCACTGCCAATGACAGGCGTCGGTCAGCGAACATCGCCCAACCGGCGGCGTGGTTGACACTTTCTACCAGCGACACGGCACCGGCCGGCAAACCGGCGTCGCTCAGCGCAGGGTTCAGTGCATGGGTGACGATCGCCTGGGCGGTGCCCAACGCATCACTGCCGATGCGCAGCACGGCGGTGTTGCCGGTGCGCAACACACCGGCCGCGTCGGCAAACACATTCGGCCGGCCTTCGAAGACGAACGCGACGATGCCCAGCGGCGAGACCACTTGCTCGACTTTCCAGCCATCGTGCTCGACGCAACTGATCACCTTGCCACGGCTGGCCGGTGCATCGCGCCAGGCGCGCAGGCCGGCGATCATGTCGCGACGCATGCGCTCATCGGCCAGCAACCGGGTGGTCGAACGACCGCGCGCCTTGGCCCGCTCGATGTCGGCCAGGTTGGCGGCTTCGATCAAGGCCCAGCATTGCGCGGTTTCCAGGCGTTGGGCAAACAGGTCGAAGAAGGCGCTGATGGCTTGATCGGACACTGCCGACAGCGCGGTGAATGCCGCCTGGGCGCGCTCGATCGCGACGTTGGCCGCTTGCTGGTCCGCCACGGGAATCAGCAGCAACTCGCCGCTGACCTGCTCCACCAGCAGGTGGTCACCGGGCTGGAAGCGTTGCGCCAGTTCGGGGCTGACGACAGTGACACGATTACCGGCGAAAGGGATTGGCGTGCCAGCGACTAGACGTTCGAGCGCAAGAGACATGAAGCGGTTTCACCATGCAGGGGGCGGCCAGAAAATGTATAGCAATTTCCCTGTGGGAGCGAGCCTGCTCGCTCCCACAGGGGGTAAGCGATGGCCGTTTACGTATCTCAGTGTATACAGCCCCACCCCAGACACACCCCGCACTCAAAACCCCGCCACAACGACACACCGCAGATACACCCCTTTGATGAAATACGCCTGTCGATTGGCCAAGCCGATCAAAGCGCTCAACTCTCGGGGGTATGCCGTTGCCCCGCCGCCCTGACCTGAAAGAGAACTACGCCCATGAACACCTCCGTTTCTTCGGCTGTCAAAGGCCTGCACCTTAACCTCGACCGCGCCGGCGACTGGGTTGCCCCCCTGGCGCTGCGGGTGTTCCTCGCCTGGGAATTCTTCGAGTCCGGCCTGGAAAAATTCAACGGCCAGAACTGGTTCGCCGATATCCAGGAGCGCTTCCCGTTTCCGTTCGACCACCTTCCAGCGACGCTGAACTGGGAACTGTCGATGTGGGCCGAACTGATCTTCGCCCTGACCTTGCTGGTGGGCCTGGGCACACGTTTTTCGGCGCTGAGCCTGATGGTGGTGACCCTCGTCGCAACCGCCGCTGTCCATTGGCCCGCCGACTGGCACAGTCTCAGTGAACTCGCCCAAGGCTATGCCATCAGCAACAAGGGTTACGGCAACTTCAAGCTGCCTTTGATCTATCTTGTGGCCCTCACGCCGCTGTTGCTGTCGGGTGGCGGTAAGCTCGGCATCGATGCGCTGCTGGCGCGTTGCTTCTGGCGACGCTGAAACGACAGCTGCAACGCCGACAAACAAAAAGGGGACTTCCATGAAGTCCCCTGTTTTTTTCCCCGGAACTAACCCATCACCTCTTCCAGCCCGGTCTGTTCCGCCAGCTCTGGATGCGCGCTGCGCTCATGCACATGGGATTGCGGCGTGCGGTCAATCAGCAAGCTCAGCAGTTCCGGGCGGCTGTAGTGTCCACGGGAATCCATCATGCGCTTGCGCTTGTCGATCAGGCCCATGTCGAGGTCGGCGATCACCTCGCCCTCACCTTCATGCAACGAACCCAGCACCGAGCCATCCGGGCTGATGATCGCGGTGTAGCAACCGCCGGAGATCGGACCGATGGCGCAACCGGTGTCGGCCATGATCTGCGCCTGTTGCTCGGGGTACAGCCACGCCGTGGAGTTGACCACAAAGCACGCGGCCTCCAGAGCATGCTGACGAATGCTGACTTCCATTTGCGAGGCGAACAGCGGACCTGCAAACGACCCCGGGTACATGGCCGCATGGATCTGTTCGCCATCGGCCATCAAGGCATAACGGGCCAGCGGGTTGAAATGCTCCCAGCAGGCCAGTTGCCCGATGCGCCCTACCGCGCTGTCGACGGCCCGCAGGCCGGAACCGTCGCCCATGCCCCAGATCATGCGCTCGTGGTAGGTCGGGGAAATCTTGCGGCGACGCTGGATCAGCGAGCCGTCGGCATCGAACAGCAACTGCGTGTTGTACAACGTGCCACCATCGCGCTCGTTGACGCCGATGGACACGACCATCCCCGCTTGCCTGGCCGCAGCGCCGATGGCATCGGTGGCGTGCGAAGGCACGGTGACCGCCTGGTCCAGCAGCTTGAGGTGTTCGGCGGCCATTTCGAATGGCGACTGCACGTAGGAAAAGTACGGGTAGTACGGCACCACGGTTTCCGGGAATACGGCGAATTGCACACCCTGCTCGCCGAGTTCGAGAATCTTCTGCACCACTTTGTCGACGGTGCCTTCTCGGCTGTAAAGAACAGGGCTGATTTGTACGGCGGCGGCTTTGACGAGGGTCATGGCGGTGATCTCATTGAGGAAAAGGTTTCAACGAGATAAATATTACGTAAATAATATTAAGACCTGAATGTCGTATACACCACCTTTCAGGACATCACGATTCAGCCCCGACTGGCACGCTGAATCACCTGCGGCGGCTGCCCGAACGCACGAATAAAAGCGCGGCGCATCCGCTCCCGGTCACCAAAGCCGGTGTCCGTCGCTACCGCATCGATAGAGTGCCGTCCGGTTTCCATCATCAACCGGGCCGACTCCACCCTCAGGTTTTCGATGGCCTTGGCCGGAGACTGGCCGGTTTCGGCATGAAACACCCGGCTGAATTGCCGAGGGCTGAGATTGGCCGCACTGGCCAGCTCCTCGACCGACAGCGCGGACTTGAGATTCTGCCTGGCGTAATTCAGCGCGGCCTGTATGCGATCGGTCTTGGGGGCCAGCTCCAGCATCACCGAAAACTGCGACTGCCCGCCGGAACGCCGGTGATACACCACCAATTGCCGCGCTACCTTGCGTGCAACGTCGACGCCCAGATCGTTCTCCACCAGGGCCAGCGCCAGATCGACGCATGCGCTCATGCCGGCAGCCGTCCAGACGTTGCCGTCGTTGATGAAGATCCGGTCTTCCTCGACCTTCACGTTCGGGTACGCCTTGCGAAACGCCGACACATGCGCCCAGTGGGTGGTCGCCCGCCGACCATCAAGCAAACCGGCCTGGGCCAAGGCAATCGCCCCCGTGCAAATCGAACCCAGACGCCGGGTGCCGTGGCTGGCGCGGCGCAGAAACTCCAACATGCCCGGCGTGGTCGGGCGGATCAGATTGTCGCCCAGGACCAGCAGCGTATCGAACGCGCGCTGGTCGAACGCTTCGGTCTGCACTGCAAAACCGGCGGACGTTTGCACCAGGCCACCCGGCTCGGACAGCAATGCAATGCGGTACAACGGCTCGTCGCCGGCGCTATTGGCCAACTCGAAGGCGGCACACATGGCCAGGCCCAGAACCTGGAAGCCGGGGTAAACAATGAGTCCGATCTGGTGCATGGCGATATGACCCTAAACGTGGCATGCCTGATGTTCAGGCCAGAAGACTTGTACTCTAACCCGAACAGCAGGCGCCGGGCATCAGGGCGGAGCACCTCGCGCATTGGCCGATAGCGACGGATAATCAGGTGGCTTCCATCTCACCGAGGAATTGCAGGATGTCACTGACTCTTTATTTCCATCCGCTCTCGTCGTTCTGCCACAAAGCGCTGATCGCTCTCTATGAACTGGGAATCGAGTTTGAAAAAAGGGTCATAGACCTGGGCAACGAGGCTGACCGGGCCGAGCTTCAAGCGCTGTGGCCGATCGGCAAGTTTCCGGTGCTGCGCGATCACGCCCGGCAAAAGGATGTGCCGGAGTCGAGTGTGATCATTGAGTACCTGGACCGGCTTCATCCCGGCCAGGTGCATCTGGTTCCGGACGACTGGGAAACCGCGCTGGAGGTGCGTCTGTGGGATCGTTTTTTCGACCTGCACATCCAGGTGCCGATGCAGAAGATCGTCGCTGACAGAATCAATGCCGCAAACGGCGACCTGACCCGCGAACGCGCCGCGCTAATGACGGCGTACGGCATGCTTGAACGTCAGCTGGCGGCAAGAACCTGGGTCGCCAGCCCCGCGTTCAGCATGGCCGACTGTGCCGCCGCCCCGGCACTGTTCTACGCCAGCACCCTCGTACCCTTTCCCGGCGATCATCGCCACTTGAGTGCTTATTTCGACAGGTTGACCCAAAGGTCCTCGGTCAAGCGGGTCATCGACGAGGCAAGGCCGTATTTTTCCTGGTACCCGTTTGCCGAGGCCATCCCGGAGCGCTTTCGGTAGTGACGCCAGCGCGACCGGGGAACGGGAGGCAAAAACCAACGAATCGACGAGTCGACGAATAATAACCGTCGGTCGAGTGTTATCTGATTATGCAGGAATAAAAAAATGGCAGGGGCGGCTGGATTCGAACCAACGCATGGCAGGATCAAAACCTGCTGCCTTACCGCTTGGCGACGCCCCTGTATCTGTTGCGATGAGTGCCTGGCACTCGCTTTCTTGAGTGGCAACAAGACCTGTTGCCTGCTCTCGCGGCTGGTTCCCTGAGGGCCGCTGCAAGAGTGGGCGCAAATTTACCAACTTTTTCCTCGTCTGGGAAGCCCAAACAAAAAAAATTGTTCATTAAAACAGGCGCTTAGTGTTGAGCCGGATCTCGGGGATTTATCGGCGCACATTCAGCCCGAACAGCTCTGCTACGCTTTTCTTTACTCGAATTGAATCGGGAATCGTTTATGCAACACCCTTCCCTTGCCATTTGAGGGCGCCAAAAGTGAAAGGCAAATTAATGGGGGCCGCTGCAACCCTTCTGGTACTCGGGACCGCGGTTTATGGGTTGAACACCTGGGAACACATCCAGAACCAGCGACAGGAAGCGGTCTGCAAGGCCGCCCGGGAGCACCTGAATGACCTGGAAACCCAAGCGCGAGCCTTGGCCTCCGGGTTGACGGTCGAAGCCTATGCCGAAGCCGAAAAAGCCGAGGCCGGCCAGTTGGTCCTGGCACTCGATACCGCCAGGAATGAAGCCGAGGTCGATGCCGTCATCGACAAGCACGCCGCTGCCATCGAGGCGCAGATAACGGCCGAGGAGGCTGAGGTCCAGTCCCGAGGCGAACAACCCTTCCTCGGTCAGGAACTGAAAAGGCAACGCATCCCGACCGACGTCAAACAGGAATTCAAACGAGCTGAAAAGGCCGTCGCCGATACCTGTAAATAGTGTCGACCGCCAGCTCCAGGTTTATCGTCAGCGTCTGGAATTCAGCAAAAGAGGTTTCAGGCTGGAACAGGTGAGCGCGCCGTTGCGGCGCACTCACCGGTCACTCAGTGCGGTGCGCGCGGGATGGTCTTGAGCAGGTCTTCGGGGCTGATGTGCCCCACCACGCTGCCCGGTTGCGGCAGGTTGAGGATGTGGCCTTTCATCTTGCCGATGATGTGCATTTCACAAGGCTTGCAGTCGAACTTCAACGTCAGCACTTCATCGCCGTGTATCAGCTGCATCGGTGCAACTTTGGTGCGCACGCCAGTCACGCCCTTGGCCTGTTTCGGGCACAGGTTGAAGGAGAAACGCAGGCAGTGCTTGGTGATCATCACCGGCACCTCGCCGGTTTCCTCGTGGGCCTCGTAGGCCGCGTCGATCAGCTTGACGCCGTGGCGGTGATAGAAGTCGCGGGCCTTCTGGTTGTAGACGTTGGCCAGGAAGGACAGGTGCGACTCCGGGTACACCGGCGGCGGCGTGGTCTCGGCCTTACGGCTGCCACGCGGGTGGGCGGCGATCCGCGCTTCGGTCAAGGCGTCGATCACTTCACGGCGCAGGGCCTTGAGCTGCGAGTTGGGGATGAAGTACGCCTGCGGCGCGTCGAGCTTGATGTCGATGGCGTGGTACTGCGTGGTACCCAGTTGGCCGAGCAGATCCTGCAATTGCTCCAGCGCCTGCTCCGGCTTGTTGGCGGCACCGAACGGGCCAGCCAGGGTGACGCTGGCGCTGATGCCCTCTTCGCTGGTAGCGGTCAGTTCCAGCTGCTCTTCACGCAGGCGAGCGACCCAGTTCAGGGCAATGCGACGCTCGGCGGAGGTCTTTTGCAGCGCCTGTTGCCAGTTGTGATCAAGGTTGCGATTCAGCGGATGATTGGGGCGCAGCTTGTACATCCCCTCCGGCATCTCGTTGGGCTCGACGCGATAGCGATAACGTTTCTCGCCGTCCTCCTCGAATTCGCCTTTGGGTTCGGCGATGTTGGCGCGGAAACCCACCACTTCCCGCTTGACCAGCACGTTGAGGCCGTCGCCGTTGGACAGCGGCTCGTGCGTCACGACCTGCATGTCACGCTTGGCGACTTTCTCGACCACACCCACCGGCAGACCGGTGAAGGTCGGCGAATCAAAGGCGCCAATGTCGATCTTGCGGTCAGTGACGAAATAATCGGTGCTGCCACGGTGGAAGGTTTTTTCCGGGTCGGGCAGGAAGAAGTGCGCGGTGCGGCCGCTGGAGGCACGGGCCAGGTCCGGGCGGTCTTCGAGCACGGCGTCGAGGCGCTGACGATAGTAGGCGGTGATGTTTTTCACATAGCCCATGTCCTTGTAGCGGCCTTCAATCTTGAACGAGCGCACGCCGGCCTCGACCAGGGCGCGGATGTTGGCGCTCTGGTTGTTGTCCTTCATCGACAGCAGGTGCTTTTCGTAGGCGATCACCCCACCCTTTTCGTCCTTGAGGGTGTACGGCAGACGGCAGGCCTGGGAGCAGTCGCCACGGTTGGCGCTGCGCCCGGTTTGCGCGTGGGAAATGTTGCACTGGCCGGAAAACGCCACGCACAACGCACCATGGATAAAGAACTCGATGGCTGCGTCGGTTTCGTCGGCGATGGCGCGGATCTCCTGGAGATTCAGCTCGCGGGCCAGCACCAGTTGCGAGAAACCGGCCTGATCGAGGAACTTCGCTCGCTCCAGGGTGCGGATGTCAGTCTGGGTACTGGCGTGCAGCTCGATCGGCGGAATGTCCAGCTCCATCACCCCCAGGTCCTGGACGATCAGCGCATCGACGCCGGCGTCGTACAACTGATGGATCAGCTTGCGGGCCGGTTCCAGTTCGTTGTCGTGCAGGATGGTATTGATGGTGGTGAACACCCGGGCGTGGTAGCGACGGGCGAACTCCACCAATTGGGCGATATCACTCACTTCGTTGCAGGCATTGTGGCGGGCGCCGAAGCTCGGGCCACCGATGTAGATGGCATCGGCGCCATGCAGGATGGCCTCGCGGGCGATGGCGACATCGCGGGCAGGGCTGAGCAATTCCAGGTGATGTTTGGGCAAAGACATAGTTTTTTTAGTCAGGCTTGTCACGGTCGAGGCGTGCATTGTAGCGGCGAAACGCCTGACCGGCACCCGTATGCTGCCGGGTGGTGCTTCGAGCAGGCCTGGCATGCCTCATCCCCTGTGGGAGCGGGCTTGCTCGCGAAAGCGCTGGGTCAGTCAACACTTGTGCCAGCTGACACGCCGTCTTCGCGAGCAAGCCCGCTCCCACAGGGTTTTGTGTATGTCTGACTGAGATCAGGCCTTGGCCGCCATCGCGGTCACTTCCACGCGCATGCCTTCCACCGCCAACGAGGCAACCCCGACAGCAGCGCGCACTGGCCAGGGTTTGGCGAAGTAGCGCTTGTAGACCTCGTTGAACGCGGCGCGGTCGGCCATGTCGGTGAGGTAGATGGTCAGGTGCATCACGCGGTCCATGGAACTGCCGGCTCGCTCCAGCGCGACCTTCAGCGCTTGCAGGGTGCATTCGCTTTGCAGGGTGATGTCGCCCAGTTCCAGGCTGCCGTCGGCGCGGGTGGGGATCTGGGTGGAGACCAGCACGCCGCCGAAACCGACAACGTCGGAGGAAATCGAATCCGCATCGGGATCAGGGGTGAAGGTCAGGTCGTGGTTTGCCATGAGGACTCTCTTGCTTGAGGTGGTGAGGCAGGCGCCTTTTGCGCGGCCAGTTTACAGGGCCATTGGCGGCGCGTCGCTAATCCAGACCGGACGGCTGCTGGTGACCGGTGGCCTGCCGGTACTGGCGCGGGGTGAAACCGGTCAATGCCTTGAACTGCCGGGTGAACGCACTGTGGTCGGTATAGCCGCATTGCAGGGCGACCTCGGTGATCGGCATATCGGTGTGGAGCAGTCGATGCGCGTGTTCCAGGCGAACCTTCTGGATCATCTGCCGTGGCGTCAGGTGAAACACGCGCTTGCAGTAGCGTTCCAGTTGCGCCACGGAAATACCGGCGATGCGCGTCAACTCGCCCAGGGTGACGCGACGGTTGAAATGCGCGCGAATGTGCTCGTCCACTGCCGCCAGGCGCTGGTACGCCGGGTGCGTGTCACTGGCCGATTGCAGGTCGACCGAGATGCCCGCCAGACCGATGATTTCATTGCGGCGGTTATACAACGGTCGTTTATGGGTCAGGCACCAGCCGGGTTCCCGGCTGCCGTACAGATGCAGCTCCAGCTGGTCTTCCAGCACCAGCCCCTGCTCCAGCACCCGCCGGTCCTGCTCGGTGTAACCAGGCCCCAGTTGCTCCGGGAATACCTCGGCGCTGGTTTTCCCCAGCAGCGGTTTTAGCTGCTTCAAACCACAGCGCTGCACCAGCGTGCGGTTGGCCATGACATAGCGCGCCTGGACATCCTTGATAAAGATCGCCGCATTCGGAATGACATCCAGCATGGGCAGCAAAAGCGCGACACCTGCCAGCAGTTGCTCGATGGATTCGGGGCGGTTCGAGTCGTCGCCCTGGCACAACAGCGCAAACGCATCCTGAGTCATCAACCGGTCCCTCGCAAAAATCAGACATTTCCCATTGTGCTGATTTCGTCATCGACACCCAAGGAAAACATCAATCGCGGGCACGCCGCCAAGTTCACTCTATGGCCACCGCCCTCCTCGGCAAAACCGACCGGGGCGTCTTGAAGTGCACACCTGCCTATCCAATAACTCACAAGAAGGCGATGCCATGTCAGGCCAAGGCAAGTTCAAAAAACAACTTTCGTTGATAGACCTTACGTTTATCGGACTGGGGGCCATCTTCGGTTCCGGCTGGTTGTTCGCAGCCAGTCACGTGTCCGCCATCGCGGGGCCGGCGGGGATCTTTTCCTGGCTGCTGGGCGGTTTTGCGGTGCTGCTGCTGGGCATCGTCTACTGTGAACTTGGCGCAGCGCTGCCCCGGGCCGGCGGTGTGGTTCGCTACCCGGTTTACTCCCACGGCCCGTTGCTGGGTTACCTGATGGGCTTCATCACGCTGATCGCGTTTTCCAGCCTGGTGGCCATCGAGGTGGTCGCCGCGCGCCAGTATGCCGCTGCGTGGTTTCCCGCATTGACCCAGTCCGGTTCCAGCAATCCAACGGCGATTGGCTGGCTGGTCCAGTTCGGCCTGCTGTGCCTGTTCTTCATGCTCAACTACTACAGCGTGAAAACGTTCGCCAAGGCCAACAACTTGATCAGCATGTTCAAGTTCATCGTACCGCTGCTGGTGATCGGCGTGCTGTTCACCTTCTTCAAACCGGAGAACTTCCAGTCCCAGGGTTTCATGCCGTTCGGGCTGTCAGGTGTCGAGATGGCGGTGTCCGCCGGTGGCATTATCTTCGCCTACCTGGGGCTGACACCGATCATCTCGGTGGCCAGCGAAGTGAAGAATCCACAACGCACCATCCCGATTGCACTGATCCTCTCCGTACTGCTGTCCACCGCCATCTATGTGTTGTTGCAAGTGGCGTTCCTCGGCGGCGTGCCCACCGAAATGCTCGCCAACGGTTGGGCCGGCGTGGCCAAGGAACTGGCCCTGCCCTACCGCGACATCGCCCTGGCATTGGGTGTGGGCTGGTTGGCTTATCTGGTGGTGGCCGACGCGGTGATCTCTCCCAGCGGTTGCGGCAACATCTACATGAACGCGACACCGCGAGTGATCTACGGCTGGGCGCAGACCGGCACCTTCTTCAAGGTCTTCACCCGCATTGACGAAAAGTCCGGCATCCCGCGTCCGGCGCTGTGGCTGACCTTCGCCCTGTCGGTGTTCTGGACCCTGCCCTTCCCCTCCTGGGAAGCGCTGATCAACGTGGTCTCCGCCGCGCTGGTATTGAGCTACGCCGTCGCCCCGGTGTCCGTGGCTGCCCTGCGCCGCAATGCGCCCGACATGCCGCGCCCGTTCAAGGTCAAGCGCATGGGTGTCCTCGGCCCGGTGTCGTTCATCATCGCCGCGCTGATCGTCTACTGGTCTGGCTGGAGCACTGTGTCCTGGTTGCTCGGCCTGCAAATCCTGATGTTCGTGGTGTACCTGCTGTGCGGACGTTTCGTGCCGACCCAACACCTGAGCCTGGCCCAACAAGTGCGTTCTTCGGCGTGGCTGATCGGCTTCTATGCCGTGACCATCGTGCTGTCCTGGCTCGGCAGCTTCGGCGGCATGGGCGTACTCACCCATCCCTTCGACACAGTGGTCGTGGCGGCCTGCGCGATGGGCATCTACTACTGGGGCGCGGCCACTGGGGTGCCGGCGCATCTGGTTCGCCTGGAAGACGAGGACGGAGAAAGCCAAGCCGATCCTGCTCACACCGGCACGACCACAGGCCAGCGTCCGATTGGTGTATCCGCCCAGACCTCTCGCTGAAATTCAGGCCAGCAAAGCCTGCGTGTTCCTCAAATGGAAAGGTTTATGAAAAAAGTACATGTCATTGATTCCCACACCGGCGGCGAGCCGACTCGCCTGGTGATGTCGGGCCTGCCCCAGTTGCCCGGCCGGACCATGGCCGAGAAGCGCGATGCCCTGCGCGAGCAGCATGACCAATGGCGTCGCGCCTGCCTGCTGGAGCCCCGTGGCAACGATGTTCTGGTGGGGGCGCTGTATTGCGAACCGGTGTCGCCGGATGCCACTTGCGGTGTGATCTTCTTCAACAACGCCGGCTACCTCGGCATGTGCGGTCACGGCACCATCGGCCTGGTCAACTCGCTGCATTACCTGGGGCATATCCAGCCCGGCGAGCACAAGATCGATACGCCGGTCGGCCCCGTCAGCGCCACGCTGCATGAGGACGGCAACGTCACCCTGCGCAATGTGCCCGCCTACCGCTACCGCCAACAGGTGCCGGTCGAAGTGCCGGGGCATGGCCGCGTGTACGGCGACATCGCCTGGGGCGGCAACTGGTTTTTCCTGGTGTCCGATCACGGTCAGGCCTTGCAGATGGACAACGTCGAGTTCCTCACCGAGTACACCTGGGCAATGCTCAAGGCCCTCGAGGCCCAGGGCATCCACGGTGAAGACGGCGCGCTGATCGACCACATCGAACTGTTTGCCGACGACGATCACGCCGACAGCCGCAACTTCGTCATGTGCCCGGGCAAGGCCTACGACCGCTCGCCCTGCGGGACCGGTACCAGCGCAAAACTGGCGTGCCTGGCGGCCGACGGGAAACTGGCCGCCGGTGAACGCTGGGTCCAGGCCAGCATCACCGCCAGCCAATTTGTCGGCAGCTACGAACGGGAAGGCGAACACATCATCCCTTTCATCACCGGCCGCGCCTACATGACCGCCGACAGCACCTTGCTGATCGACGAACAGGACCCCTTTGCGTGGGGCATTTGAGCCCCACGCCTTTTCCCTGACCAAACCTGAATGAACGCCTCAAGGAGTGACAACAAAATGAGCGACAACATTTTCACTGGCTGCATCCCTGCACTGATGACCCCATGCACCGCCGAGCGCAAGCCGGACTTCGACGCGCTGGTGGCCAAGGGTCGCGAGCTGATCGACATTGGCATGAGCGCCGTGGTGTATTGCGGTTCCATGGGCGACTGGCCGCTGCTGACCGAAGCCGAGCGTCAGGAAGGCGTGGCGCGCCTGGTGGCCGCCGGTGTTCCGACCATCGTCGGCACCGGTGCCGTCAACAGCCGCGAAGCGGTGTCCCATGCGGCACACGCGGCCAAAGTCGGTGCCCATGGCTTGATGGTCATCCCTCGCGTGCTGTCTCGCGGCGCTTCGGCCACCGCGCAAAAAGCCCATTTCGCCGCGATCCTCAAAGCCGCTCCAGGCCTGCCGGCGGTGATCTACAACAGCCCTTACTACGGCTTCGCCACCCGTGCCGACCTGTTCTTCGAACTGCGCCGCGAGTACCCGAACCTAATCGGCTTCAAGGAGTTCGGCGGTGCCGCCGACCTGCGCTACGCCGCCGAACACATCACCTCCAAGGACGATGACGTGACCCTGATGGTCGGTGTCGACACCCAGGTGGTCCATGGCTTCGTCAACTGCAACGCCACCGGCGCCATCACCGGCATCGGCAACGCGCTGCCGCGCGAAGTGTTGCGCCTGGTGGCCTTGAGCAAACAAGCGGCCAAGGGCGATGCCAAGGCGCGTCGTCAGGCGCGGGAACTGGAATCGGCACTGGCGGTGCTGTCGTCCTTCGATGAGGGTTGCGACCTGGTGCTCTACTACAAGCACCTGATGGTGCTCAATGGCGACAAGGAATACACCCTGCACTTCAACGAGACCGATGCGCTCAGCGATGCCCAGCGTCGTTATGCCGAGAACCAGTACGCGCTGTTCCGCCAGTGGTACGAGCAGTGGTCGGCCGAGCAGAACTTCGCCTGATATTCAGCCTGTACAGCGGCGTGCCAAGGTGCGCCGCCTTTATTTTCGCCCACGGCGGTACGGCGTTTTTTTCGCAACGCCCCCCCTCTTTGTTTCAGGAAAGACCATGACTCTGACAGGCAACATGTTGATCGGCCAGCAGGCCATCCCCGGCAACCGCGAAGCGATCCGCGGCATCGATCCCGCCACGGATCTCCCCCTTGAACCGGCCTATCACGGTGGCAGCGGCGAACACGTCGAACAGGCCTGCGCCCTGGCGTGGAGTGCCCTGGACAGCTACCGCGCGACGTCCCTGGAGGCCCGCGCCGAATTCCTCGAAACCATCGCCAGCGAAATCGAAGCCCTCGGCGATGAATTGATCGACCGCGCCGTGGCCGAGACCGGCCTGCCACGCCCGCGTATCCAGGGTGAACGGGGCCGCACTTGCCAGCAGCTGCGCACCTTTGCCCGCACCGTGCGTGCCGGTGAGTGGCTGGATGTACGGGTCGACAGCGCGCTGCCGCAGCGTCAGCCCCTGCCCCGCCCGGACCTGCGTCAGCGTCAGGTGCCGCTCGGCCCGGTGGCGGTGTTCGGCGCCAGCAACTTTCCCCTGGCCTTCTCCGTCGCCGGCGGTGACACCGCGTCGGCGCTGGCCGCCGGTTGCCCGGTGATCGTCAAGGCCCATGGCGCGCACCCCGGCACCAGCGAGTTGGTGGGCCGAGCCCTGGCCCGTGCGGTCAAACTGTGCGGGCTGCACGAAGGCGTGTTTTCGCTGTTGTTCGGCTCCGGCCGCGAAGTGGGCATCGCCCTGGTCACCGATCCGCGCATCAAGGCCGTGGGTTTCACCGGCTCGCGCAGCGGTGGCATCGCCTTGTGCAACGCGGCCCAGGCGCGTCCCGAGCCGATCCCGGTGTATGCGGAAATGAGCTCGATCAACCCGGTCTTGCTGTTCCCGGCAGCCCTGCAATCGCGAGCCGAAGCCCTGGCGCAAGGCTTCGTCGCGTCCCTCACCCAAGGCGCCGGCCAGTTCTGCACCAACCCAGGTCTGGTGATTGCCCGCCAGGGCCCGGACCTAGAGCGCTTCATCCAGTCGGCCGCGCAACTGCTACAGCGCAGCCCGGCGCAGACCATGCTCACCCCCGGCATTTTCAAGGCCTACGAGGCCGGCGTCGGCGCGCTGGCCGAGCATGCCCACGCTGATACAGTGGCCGTCGGCTTGAAGGGCGAAACCCCGAACCAGTGCCAGGCCCACCTGTTCGTCACCCAGGCCAGTGAATTTCTCGTCGACCCGGCGTTGCAGGCAGAAATGTTCGGCGCCGCGTCGCTGATCGTGCAATGCGCCAACGACGAGCAAATCCGCCAGGTCATCGAACACCTGGAAGGCCAGTTGACCGCCACCCTGCACCTGGACGATGCCGACGTGGAAAGCGCCAGGGCGTTGTTGCCGATCCTCGAGCGCAAGGCCGGGCGCCTGTTGGTCAATGGCTGGCCGACCGGGGTCGAGGTGTGCGATGCCATGGTCCATGGCGGCCCGTTCCCGGCGACGTCCGATGCGCGCACCACCTCGGTCGGCACCGCCGCCATCCTGCGTTTCCTGCGCCCGGTCTGCTATCAGGACTTCCCCGACGCCCTGTTGCCGGCCGCGCTCAAGCACGGCAACCCATTGCAGTTGCGTCGCCTGCTCGACGGCCAGAGAGAAGCCTAGGCCATGTCCAACGACTCCCTTTTCAACAGCCCCAATACAGTGTCGGACGTTGCCGTGATCGGCGCCGGGATCATCGGCGTCGCCTGCGCCCTGCGCCTGGCGCGCCAGGGCCGGCGGGTGGTGGTCATCGATCAGCAGGAGCCCGGTCGTGGCGCCTCGTTCGGCAATGCCGGGCACCTGGCCACCGAGCAGGTGTTCCCCATCGCCGACCTATCGATCCTCAAACGCCTGCCCGCCATGCTCATGGACCCGATGGGCCCGCTGCGCCTGGACTGGAAATACATGCCCCGGGCCCTGCCCTGGTTCGCACGCCTGTTGCTCAACCTGCGACCGGCGCCGTTCCAGCGCACCGTGGCCGGCATCCGCGCGCTCAATGAAAGCAGCCTGGGGGCCTGGCACCGGTTGCTGGAGACCATCGAACGTCCCCAGTTGCTGAAGGAAGACGGCTCGTTGCTGGTGTTCGAGCGCGCCGACTCGCAACAGGCCATCGAAGCGCTACAGGCGCGCATGCGCCAGCAGCAAGTGCCGGTGGATTTCTGGCGGGCCAAGGCGGTACGCGATGCGGCGCCGCAACTCAGCGAGCAGCTCCGGGGCGGATTGTTCTTCCCGCGCACCGGGCATTTTCTCGATCCCTTCCAGGTGGTCGGTGAACTGGTGCACGCGGCCAAAAGCAGCGGCGTGCAGTTCCTCAAGCAGCGGGTCGAGGGTGGGCAATTGAATGAAAGCGGCGTGTCGTTGATCACCAATCGAGGACGCGTCAGCAGTCGACACGTGCTGGTTGCCTGTGGCGCCCATTCCGCCAAGCTCACCGCTGCATTGACCGGCAAGAAGGTGCCGCTGGACACCGAGCGCGGCTATCACCTGATGCTGCCCCACGAGCACGAACGCTTGCCGTTTGCCGTCACTTCACTGGAGCGCAAGTTCATCATGACGCCGATGGCAGACGGGCTGCGCCTGGCCGGCACCGTCGAGTTCGCCGGTCTCGACTGCCCACCGACCATGGAACGCGCCTGGCAGTTGCACCGCCTGAGCAAAGGCCTGTTCAAACGCGACCTGAGTGCCGAAGCCGCCACGCCGTGGATGGGTTTCCGGCCGTCCTTGCCCGACTCCCTGCCGATCATCGACCGGGTGTGCGACGGCAGGGTCCTGCTCGCCTTCGGTCATCAGCATCTGGGGTTGACCCAGGCGGCGGTCACGGCGGAAATGATCGCGCAAATGGCCTCGCCCTTGACTGGCACCCAGCCCCACAGCCTGCCGGCGACTGCGCCGTACAGGCTGGATCGTTTCTGAATGAACCCACCGAAAACCTTCTGATCAGGACGCTAGCGCACCTCGATCAGAAGGTCTTGCTGGCGCTGACCACAACGGTGGCGGTGCACACGTCGCCATAGCCGTAGTAGCTAGTGCACTCGTGCGCGGAAAGACCGGTGTCGATGTAGGCCACCGCCCAGTCGACGCCCACGGCGCTATGGGTCAGCCGAGCCTCCCACTCGTGATAGTCGCCGCGGGCATCGCCGTTACCGGCAATGAACACGTCATCCTTGAAATCGAATCGGCCATAGCGCACCTCCAGTCCCGTGTCCGCCGGTAGCGCGTAGCTGTAGCCCAGCCAGGTGTAGAGGGTGTCCTGGTCCTTGCCCACGAAAGTCTGCAAATCGTTGGAGTAGTAACTGGCGAACTTGAAGCCATAGGCTTTGACGATGGCGTAGACCTCGCTCTGGTTGAAGTCCGATTGCCTGGCGTAGGTGTACTTGAGGTAGCCCAGGTCGAGACTGACGTCATCGGTGATCTGCTTGAAGAAGCCCGCGTAGAAATCCTGCTCCAACCGGGTTTTATAGTTCAGGCCGAAATCGACATTGGAGGTCCAGACCCCGGCGTAGGCGCCGCTGCTGTGCAGCAGTGTGGCGTCCAGTTGCGCCGCCGGGTCGCCCAGAGTCAGCGACAAGCCACGGCTGCGGTAGTCGCTGACCACCGCCGGTTTGAGCATCAGTTGAAAGTCATCGTTCAGCGTAATGGCGTGGGCGGCCAGCGGCAAAAAAGTGCAGGCGACAAACAGGGTCAATGCAGGGCGATGCATGTTTCAGGTCCTTTCTTATTATTGAGTTGGCAAGGCTTCGCCCTCCCCTTGCCGACTGGGCAAAGGGTGGGCGAACAGAGGGGAGTTACGGGCGGCTGTAGACTTCGCGGCCGGCGAAGTAAGTCTTGAGCACTTGGGTGTCGGCCAGTTGCGTTTCCGGCGCACTGAACACATCGCGATCGACAACGATCATGTCGGCTTGCTTGCCAGGGGTCAGCGTACCGATCTGCTGCTCCAGGCCAATGGTTTTCGCGGCGTTGCGGGTGTAGGCGTTGAACATGGTTTCGCGGTCGATGGCTTCTGCCTGGTTCAGCACACCCTTGGGGCCTTTACGGCTGATGGCTTGCCCGATCGCTTTCCACGGATCCGGTGTCGACACCGGCCAGTCGCTGGCCCCGGAAATGGTCGCGCCGTTCTTGAGCAACGAACGCGCCGGGTACATGAACTGAAATTGCATGGCATTGATGTAAGGCTGCAGCAAGTCGATGCTCAGCTCGTCTGCCGATGCCCAGTAAAGCTGCATCGATGCGATGACGTTGAGCGGCTTGAACCGGGTGAATTCCTTGGGGTTGACCATCTGCAAGTGGGTGACGGAGTGGGCCACGTTGTTGTGCCCTTCGCGACGCGCCTGCTCGATGCCATTGAGGGATTCACGCACCGCACGATCACCGATGGCATGCACATGCACCAGCCAGCCGCGGGCATCGGCAGCGCCCACCAATTCGCCGAAGTGCGCCGGGTCGATCAGCAATTCGCCGCCCTTGAGCGAGTTCTTGTAGGGCGACAGCAACGAGGCGGTTTGTGCCGGAAACTCGGCCACACCATCGGCAAACACCTTGATGCCGGGTAGGCTTAGATTGTCGACATCGGCAAACTGCTGGCGGACCTGCTCCATGACCTCAAGGTCGGCGGGTTTGCTCTTGGGGTTGACGACCATCAAGGCCGCCACGTGCATACGCAGTTCGCCCTTGTCCGCCAACGCCTTGTAGGCCGGCAGCACCCCGACATTTTTCACCGTGGGCTTGAAGTCGAACAACGCATCCCCGGGCACCGCGTTGGCCGCAGGGTCCATCAGGGCCGTCACGCCCAGGCTGTGGTAAAGATCGCGGGCAGCTTCGGCTGCGCCGATCAATTGCTCAAGGCTGGCGGGCGGCAGCTGCGACATCACCGCCGACAGACCGGCATCGGCGACGAAGCCATTGGGAGTGTTGTCGTCATGGTGGCCGATGGTCGCCACCGCTTCGCCAGTGAGTGCCTTGACCCGCTCGGCATCGATACCGGCGCGTTTGAGCAGGGCCTTGTTGGCCCAACCGGTGTGGTAATCCCAACCGACGAACAATATCGGCGTGCCTGCCCACTCGCCCTGGTTGAAGCGCTTTTCAAACTCCGCCACCTGACTCCA
Source organism: Pseudomonas sp. GW821-FHT12A04 (assembly GCF_058807755.1). Classification (NCBI taxonomy): domain Bacteria; kingdom Pseudomonadati; phylum Pseudomonadota; class Gammaproteobacteria; order Pseudomonadales; family Pseudomonadaceae; genus Pseudomonas; species Pseudomonas sp. GW821-FHT12A04. The sequence continues at coordinate 213,453 of NZ_JBXAQZ010000007.1, read as the reverse complement.
GTAGGTCGAGGGTGTTCCACCGACGACCAGGATGTCGCCATGCCGTGCCTTGCCGTTGTCGCGCCACTCGCGCAAGCGCTGCTCCAGTTCGTCGAACGGCAGCATTTGTGTCTCAAGGTCGGCGGACTTGAGCTTCATCCCACCAAACACCGCGTGGCTGTGGGTGTCAATAAGGCCGGGCATCAACACCTTGCCCTGCAAGTCGATGACTTGCGTGCCGGGGTCCTTGAGGGCCAGCACCTCGGCGTCGCTGCCGACCTTGACGACTTTTCCGTCCTCCACGGCCACTGCCTGTTGCAGGGCCTTGCCTTGCTCGGCGGTAAAGACTTTGCCGTTATGCAAAATCAGATCGGCGGTCGCCATGCTTTCCATAGAGGAAAGACCAATAGCCATGGCCAATGCCGACTGGAGTATTCGCTTCATCGTCCCGCACCTTTTTCTTGTAAGAATGCCGAGAGACTAGCGAACCGGGCGGCAGTAAAGAATACTCGGCCCACGCAACACATACTTTCCAAACAGGAAACACTGCATGGACCAACTCAGCGCCATCGCGATGTTTGTCGAAACCGCCGACCAGGGCAGTTTCACCCGCGCCGCCTCGCAATTGGGCAAGACCACCTCGGCCCTGACCCGGGCCATCACCCACCTGGAGGAGGAATTGGGCACGCGCCTGTTCGAGCGTTCCACGCGACGCATCGCGCTGACCGAGGCCGGGGAGATTTTCCTCGCCAGTTCGCGGCAAGTGCTCACGCAACTGCAGCAAGCCCGAGAGGACATCGACCAGTTGCAGCGGGAAATGTATGGCCTGCTGCGCGTGACCGCCCCACCCTCCTTCGCGCCGGCCTTTCTCAATGCGGTGTGCTGTCGATTTCTCGAGCGCTACCCGCAGATGCGCCTGGACGTGGTGCTGAGCGATGAGTTCGTCGACCTGGTCGAAGGCCGGTTCGACCTGGCGGTGCGAGACGGCCCGGTGGAACTGCCCGACCTGATCACCCGCCCACTGACCGCCAACCGCATCCTCTTGTGCGCCAGCCCCCGCTACTTGCAACGCAACCCGCTGGAGGTTCAACCCCACACGTTCAATCAACATGATTGGCTGCTGTTTCGTCATCCCGCCCTCAACCCGCATTACTGGTGGTTGGAGCACGAAGGCGAACGCAAACGAATCCCCCAGCCGATACCCCGGCTGAGCAGCGACAACTATGACTTCCTGTTCGGCGCCCTGCTGGCCGGCCGGGGTTTGCAGTTCTGCCCGCAGTGGAGCGCCGCGCCCTACCTCAGGCGCGGCGAACTGGTGCAACTGCTACCGGACGCCGACCTCGACCCTGAGCAGTTCGGCCGGAAAATCCATGTGATTTACCCAGCGCACCGACGCCACACGCGCAAGCATCAGGCGTTCATCGAGTGCCTGAACGAGTACCTGGACGAGCAGGCGTTGCATTGAGGCGGGCATCCGGCCAGTCAAACCGTACTTTGGTCATTGCAAGGGCGAGAACGTTGCAGGCAGGTAGATCGTCGAGCGCATGTCGCGCAGTTGCGGGCCGGAATTTTCCGGCGGCCAGACGCCGTCGGCAACCGCCTGGGTGCGCACCTGCAAGCGTTGTTCAAGGGTGGTCCATGGCCAGATGTGCAGATAGCGCGGCAGCGCACCGTCGGTGGCGTAAAACGCCGCGTACACTGGCGAATACTGCTCGGCGGTCCGCGCTTCGATGGCTTTGCTCCAGCCGTCGAGGGTGGGCTGCAAGCCGCTGCTGATCAGGTCGTAGACGCGTAACTCATAGAACGGACCGTACTGGCCTGCGCTCAAGGGTTCGAGGAAGGGAAACAGCGTGTAGTTTTCGATGCGCAGATCGCAGATGAATTCGTTGATGCCAAACGCCCCACCCCCCAGCAGGAAACGCTCGCGCTCGGCTTGCCTCAGGTGTTCGTCGGCGTAGCCACGCAGCACGGCGATCTGGTTCAACTGGCCGATCTCCGAAGCCCAGCAGCCTATCAACGTGCCGCCGACTTTCGGGTCGTCCAGCGCCGCCTCGATCTGCGCCAACGCTTGCGCAACCGTGCGCACCCGCACGGTAAAAGTGATCAGTTCAAATAAACGCATAACAACTCCGCCCACCGGTTTGCCAAAAGCACACAGCCTAGGGCAGCCGCCACCAGCGGGATATTGAGACGAACCCCATAGGCAAAGGTATTTGCCGCAGTGTTCTAGGTAGTTTCTTTACGTTGAGCAGCGCCCGGTAATTCACAGATCGTGTTCAATGCCTTCACTTAATGGCGCTTGATGCAGGAATGGCGACGAATATGCTGTGGGTACATCTCCGTGATCTCGCATGACAACAAGAGCCCACTCCATGCACAGCCCCAGAACGCTCTACCAAAAACACATCGACAGCCACACCGTATGCGCCCTCGACGATCAGGGCCACGTGCTTTTGTACATCGACCGCCAGGTCGCCAACGAATACACCAGCCCGCAAGCCTTCAGTGGCATGCGCGAAGCCGGTCGCAAAGCCTGGCGCCCGGGCGCGACCCTGGCGGTCGTCGACCACGTCAATCCCACGGCACCGACACGCACTGCCGCCATGCCGGACGCTGGCGGCGCTCGTCAGGTGTCTTACTTCGAAGAAAACTGCCGCGACTTCGGTATCGAACTGTTCGACGTGCTGGACAAGCGCCAGGGCATCGAGCACGTCGTGGCCCCCGAACAAGGCTTTATCCTGCCCGGCATGGTCGTTGCCGCCGGCGACAGCCACACCACTACCTACGGTGCCCTCGGTGCCTTCGGTTTCGGCATTGGCACTTCGGAAATCGAACACCTGCTGGCCTCGCAAACCCTGGTCTACAAGCGCCTGAAGACAATGCGCGTGACGGTTAACGGTGTACTCGGTACGGGCGTGACGTCCAAGGACATCATCATGGCCCTGATCGAAAAAATCGGCGCTTCCGGTGCCACCGGCTATGCCATCGAGTTCGCCGGCCCGGCGATCAGCGACCTCAGCGTCGAAGCGCGCATGACCATCTGCAACATGGCCGTCGAAGCGGGCGCCCGAGGCGCGTTCATGGCACCGGATGACAAGGTCTTTGCGTATCTGCAACACAAACCCCGTGCCCCCCAAGGCCAACTGTGGGAACAGGCCGTCGCAAAATGGCGCGGCCTGCACAGCGACGAAGGTGCGGTGTTCGATCGCGAAGTCACCCTGGATGTCGCGGCGCTCGAACCCATGGTCACCTGGGGCACCAGCCCCGATCAGGCCGCATCGGTGGGCGGGCATGTGCCGGACCCGGCCGCGCAACCTGACTTGATCCTGCGTCAGGGCATGCAACGCGCCCTGAACTACATGGGCCTGACACCGGGCATGCCGCTCAGCGACGTGGTGATCAGCCACGCCTTCATCGGCTCATGCACCAACGCGCGCATCGAAGACTTGCGCGATGTCGCCCGCGTCGTGCGCGGCAAACGGGTGGCAGCCCACGTGCGGGCCATGATTGTTCCCGGTTCGACCCTGGTGCGTGATCAGGCCGAAGACGAAGGGCTGGCGCAGATCTTCCTCGACGCCGGGTTTGAATGGCGCCAGTCGGGCTGTTCGATGTGCCTGGCGATGAATGACGACGTGCTCGCCCCCGGTGATCGCTGCGCCTCAAGCACCAACCGCAACTTCGAAGGCCGCCAAGGCGCCGGTGCGCGCACCCATTTGATGAGCCCGGCCATGGTCGCCGCCGCAGCGATTACCGGGCACCTGACCGACGTGCGCACCTTCGCGCTGGAGGCTTGAACCATGCAATCTTTCGATTTCGTCAGCGGCAGCGCCGCCCCGCTCCTGGCCTCCAACATCGACACCGACGTGATCATGCCCAAGCAGTTCCTCAAAGGGATTGATCGCAAGGGGCTGGACAAGGGTCTGTTCTTTGACTTGAGGTTCCTTGAGTCCGGCGAACCCGATCCCGGGTTCATCCTCAACCAACCGGCCTGGAGCGAGGCTGCGTTCCTGGTGGTGGGTCCCAATTTCGGCTGTGGTTCGAGCCGCGAACATGCGGTCTGGGGGCTGAAACAGGTCGGCATACGCGCCCTGATCGGCACCAGCTTCGCCGGTATTTTCTACGACAATTGCCAACGCAATGGCGTGTTGGCAATCCAGCTGACCGAGGTTCAACTCAATCAGATTGCCGCGTTGACCAGCAACCCGGCAACGGCTCGAATCAGCGTCAATCTGCCGGAACAAACCATCGAACTGGCAGACGGCAACGTGATCCCGTTCGGGATCGATGAACTGCGCAAGCAATCATTGCTGCTGGGGCTGGATGCCATTGGAACCACGTTGCAACGCGCCGAACAGATTCGCCGTTTCGAGGCCCGGCATCTGGCGGAAAATCCCTGGTTGGGCTGATGCAAAACCCCGGCGGCGGATCTAATGCTCTGTAGGAGCGAGCTCGCTCGCGATGGACTCAACGGCACCGCGTTTAACCAGTAAACACGCGTTATCGTTAACGACCATCGCGAGCGAGCTCGCTCCTACAGAGATGCCGGTGGTTTATTCAACCGAAAGATGACGAAAGTATTCCTCGAGAAACTCGACGCAAACCCGCAGCTTGGCCGACTGGCTCAACCGCGTCGGGTACACCGCCCAGACGTTGGCGCTCTGGGTGTAATCGTGCAGCACCTGCACCAGTCGCCCCTGCTCCAGCATCGGCTTCACATCCCACATCGAGCGCAACAGGATCCCGCCGCCACTCAGGGCCCACTGCAACACGATCTCACCGTTGTTGGACGATAACGGCCCGCTGACGCGTACCGATTCTTCCTGCCCGTCCTTCGTCAGGCTCCACACGCCGAACGCGTTGTTGCGTTCCTTGAGCACCAGGCAATCGTGGTCTTTCAAGTCCGCCAGCGATTGCGGCACACCCCTGCGCTCCAGGTATTCGGGCGTCGCACACAGCACCCGCCGGTTGCTCACCAGTTTGCGTCCCAGGTGCTGGCCCGGCAGGTCATCACCCACGCGGATTTCCAGATCGAAGCCCTCGCCGACGATGTCGACCACGCGATCAAACACGTCCAGGCGCAATTCAAGCCTGGGATAGGTTTGCGACAGCTCGCAGATCGCCGGTGCCACATGGTTGCGCCCGAAACCGAAGCTGCTGCAGATGTGCAGCGAACCCATCGGCTGTTGCCGCGCCTGGGATATTTCGCCGACGAAGTCATCGAAGTCACCCAGCAACTTCTCCGCCCACACCCGCACCCGCTCGCCGTCGTCAGTCAGCGCGATGCGCCGTGTGGTGCGGTGCAGCAGCCGAGTCGAGAGCGTGGTTTCCAGCACGGAGATGCGTTTGCTGATGTACGCCGGGGAATACCCCAGCTCCTCGGCAGCGCTGGCGAAGCCGTTTTTTCGAACGACGGTGAGGAACACCTTGAGGTCTTCAGGCAAGGGAAATTGATCACGATTCGTGTTCATACGCCTCATACTTTCGCTGTTTATTGCGTTATTAGCGAAGGATACCATCGATCTACCGAGTGGCAATCCATCCCCGGCCAACCGTGGTTTCTGAATCCTCGATAAAAACAACATGAGGAAAGCGCGACATGAACAAGCCCTATGAACAATCCCTGAAAATCGAAACCGCCTCCGACGGCGGATTTGTGCAACGCCTGCGCAGCCTGTGCGCCTACGAAATCGGCGTCATCCCGCTGCCGATCTTTCTCGGCATCGCGGTCATCGTTTATCTCTCGGCACATCTGGGCTTCCTGCCCAAGAACATAATCGGCGGGCTCGCCGTCATCATGACCATGGGCGTGTTTTTCGGCCAAATGGGCTCGCGCCTGCCGATCCTCAAGGAAATCGGCGGCGGTGCCATCCTGTGCCTGATGCTGCCATCGATCCTGGTGTTCTACGGCTTCTTCGGACCGGCGACGATCGACGCCACCAAAATGCTGATGAAGGAAGCCAACTTCCTTTACTTCGTGATCGCCAGCCTGGTGGTCGGCAGCATTCTGGGCATGAGCCGTTTCATTCTGGTTCAGGGCATGCTGCGGATGTTCATTCCCTTGCTCGTCGGCACCCTGGCCGCCGTTGCCAGCGGGTTGATCGTTGGCAAGTTGGTCGGCTACAGCTTCCACCACACGTTCTTTTTCATCATCGTGCCAATCATTGGCGGCGGGATCGGCGAAGGGATACTGCCCCTGTCGCTGGCCTACTCGGCAATCCTCGGCGGCACCCCGGATATCTACGTGGCTCAACTGGCGCCCGCCGCCGTGGTCGGCAACATCGTGGCGATCATCTGTGCCGGTTACCTGGCGCGCCTGGCCCTCAAGCGCCCGACCATCAATGGCGAAGGCTCGCTGATTCGCGCCAAGGACGAGAATGACCAATTCCTGGTCAAGGAAGACACAGGCACTATTGTCGACTTCCGCGTCATGGGTGCAGGGGTGCTGGTAATCTGCGCGTTCTTCGTCCTCGGCGGCCTACTGGAAAAAGTCGTGGGCATTCCCGGCCCGGTGATGATGATCCTCGCGGCGGTGCTGTTTAAGTACCTTCGGGTGCTGCCGGAAAAACTCGAGAAAGGCGCCAACAGCTTTTACAAACTGGTGTCATCGGCGTTCATCTGGCCGGTGATGATCGGCCTGGGCATGCTCTACGTGCCGCTGGACAGTGTGGTGAAAGTGTTCTCGGTCGGCTACGTGCTGGTATGCGTCTCGGTGGTGGTGTCGATGACCGTAGCCGGCTTCTTCATCGGCAACCTGATGAAGATGTACCCCATCGAATCGGCCATCGTGACCTGCTGTCACAGCGGCCTGGGCGGCACCGGAGACGTGGCGATCCTGTCGGCTTCCAACCGCATGTCGCTGATGCCGTTCGCGCAGATCTCCACGCGCATTGGCGGTGCCTCGACGGTGATTCTGGCGACGATACTGTTGCGGCTTTTTGTTTGACGCGGTGCCGGTGACCCAAGGGTGTTCTCTTGTGCAAGAGAACACCCTTTCCATCACTTGAAAAAATCGCTCGGCGTCTTGCCGAACTGCTTCTTGAACATGGTCGTGAATGCGCTTGGGCTGTCGTATCCCAGCTCCCCGGCGATGTCGATGATCTTCTCCCCGACGGCTATCCGTTCCAGCGCCAACAGCAGTCGCGCTTGCTGGCGCCATTGGCCGAAAGTCATGCCGGTTTCCTTGCGAAACCTGCGCTGGATGGTTTTGGCGTCGAGGCTCAACCGGGCGCTCCAGTCCGACAACGTCGAGCCATCCCCAGGGTCACGCTGCAACGCATTACAGATCAGGTTGATACGTTGGTCGGCGGGCTGCGGCAGGTTCAATGGCAAGGTCGGCAGGATCGTCAGCTCATCCAGGATCAGCCGCAGCACCCGGGCTTCCCGCGAGTCCGGATTGCAGGCGAAGTCGAAATCGACCGAGACCTTGATCAGCTCGCTCAGCAACGCGGAAACACTCACCGCCCGGGTTTCGGCGGGCAGATCCAGGCTCGGGTCAGGGCGCACGAAAACGCTGCGCATCTTGATCGCCCCCACACAACGAATCGAGTGCACTTCACCGCTCGGCATCCAGATGCCACGGCTCGGCGGCACCGTCCATTGGCTGGTGGCGGCGTGCACCACCATCACGCCTTCGATGGCATAGATCAGTTGATGCTTTTCATGGGAGTGCGGCGGGATGAACCAGTTTTCCGGGTAGTCGGTCGCACTGCTGCGTACGCTCCAGCCGCCCTGGTCGATCTCCGCGAGAAATGTCTGCAATGGTTTGATCATGACGCCCTTTTTGCGATGGTCCACGCCCGAGTTGCGCGAGACGGGCGCCGTTGAGGCCCCTAGGATAACGCCGAACCCTGAAATTGGCTGCGCCTTGCGTTCGCAGTTCGCGTTTTTATCCGGAAACTCGCCCATGTCGACCACTACCCTGAGCTCTCCCTCACCCACCGCTTCGGTGGCTAGCCAGGCCAGCCCCCTGGTCATGCGCGTCATCGGCGCCTGTGCGCTGGCGCACCTGATCAACGACCTGATCCAGGCCGTGCTGCCGTCGATCTACCCGATGCTCAAGGCCAGTTATGGCCTGAGTTTCACCCAGGTCGGCCTGATCACCCTGACCTTCCAGCTCACCGCCTCGCTGCTGCAACCGTGGATCGGTTTCTACACCGACCGTCATCCCAAACCGTGGCTGTTGCCGGCCGGCATGGTCTGCACCCTGATCGGTATTCTGATGCTGTCGATGGTCGGCAGCTTCCCGGCCATTCTCGTGGCCTCGGCGCTGGTGGGCGTAGGTTCGTCGACCTTTCACCCGGAGACCTCGCGGGTGGCGCGCCTGGCTTCGGGCGGTCGCTACGGCCTGGCGCAGTCGACCTTCCAGGTCGGTGGCAACGCCGGTAGCGCCTTCGGCCCATTGCTGGCCGCCGCGATCATCATTCCGTACGGCCAGGGCAACGTCGCCTGGTTCGGCCTGTTCGCGGTGTTTGCCATCCTCGTGCAATACGGCCTGAGCCGCTGGTACCGCAATCACCTGAACCTGTTCAAGCTCAAGCAAGGCAGCAAGGCCACCCATGGCCTGTCAAAGCGGCGGGTGACGTTCGCCCTGGTGGTGTTGGCGCTGCTGGTGTTTTCCAAATACTTCTACATGGCCAGCTTCACCAGTTACTTCACCTTCTACCTGATCGAGAAGTTCGACCTGTCGGTGGCCAGTTCGCAGCTGTACCTGTTCCTGTTTCTTGGCGCCGTCGCGGCGGGCACGTTCTTTGGTGGCCCGATCGGCGACCGGATCGGCCGCAAGCAGGTGATCTGGTTTTCCATCCTCGGCGCCGCGCCGTTCACCCTCGCCCTGCCCTACGTCGACCTGTTCTGGACCGGCGTGCTGAGTATGCTCATCGGCTTCATCCTCGCCTCGGCGTTCTCGGCCATCGTGGTCTTCGCCCAGGAACTGGTGCCCGGCAACGTCGGCATGATCGCCGGGGTGTTCTTCGGCCTGATGTTCGGTTTCGGCGGGATCGGTGCCGCGCTGCTGGGGCACCTGGCGGACATCCATGGCATCGAGTACGTGTACACGCTGTGTTCGTTCCTGCCGTTGCTGGGGATTCTGACGATCCTGTTGCCTTCGACCCGGAGTGCTCTCTAAAGGATTCAGCCGATCATTTTTGATACCTGCCCTGTAGCACTCGGTAACACCAAGCCCTGTTGCGGTGCGTCTTCGCCACGACGCACCGCCAACCGCCGCGCTTCACACGGGCAATACCGCCATGGCGTACTTTGTGCATCCAAAGGCCATCCTCTTCTGCCTGTAGCCGCCATGCGCCCCAAGGAACTGAAACTCTGGACCACCGGTGTCGCCCACCTGCTCGACCTGCCTGCCGGGCATGGGCGGTTGTCGGGGCTGAGCCATTGGCTTCGGCAAATCTGCCCGGTCGATCATTTCGTGTTGTTTGTCTACGAAGGCAATCACCGGCCACTGGCGTTGTTCGATACGTTCTCGGCGGACAAGCGGGCGGTGTATGTCGACGACTATCAGTGCGGGCCTTACCTGCTGGATCCCTTCTACCTGGCTTGTACACGCGGGCAGGCGCCGGGGTTGTGGCGTCTGCGCCAGTTCGCCCCCGACCACTTCTACCTCGGCGAGTACTTCCTGACCTATTACCAGCAAACCGGACTGGCCGAGGAAGTGGCGTTCTTCGTCGACCTCGGCGGTGGCGCCATGGCGGTGTTGTCGCTGATGCGCTCCAGCGCCAGCCGTGCATTCAGCCGGGACGAAATGCAACTGGTCGAGTGCGCGCAAGCGGTGGTCGAGCAGGTCATCAATGAGGCCTGGCGCTTGCGTCAGGCTCAGGAACCGCGACCGGCGCAGGACCTGGACTTCAAGATCCGCGAAGCCTTCGACCAGTTCGGTGCGCACATCCTTACCGGACGCGAGCAGGAAATCGTTCAACTGTTGCTGCGCGGCCACTCCAGCACCTCGGTGGCCGAACAACTGAACATCAGCCCCGGCACGGTGAAGATTCACCGCAAGAACATCTACGCCAAGCTGGGCATCGGCAGCCAGTCGGAGTTGCTGGGGTTGTTTATTCGAGAGCTGACGGAGGATCCGTTGCAGGCCCCCGGCCTCAAGCTGCAAGCCTGATCCCTGTCGGCTAGCAGCCCCCCTGTGGGAGCGAGCTTGCTCGCGATTGCGGCCTTACATTCAACATCCATGTGTCTGACACACCGCCATCGCGAGCAAGCTCGCTCCCACAATGGTCGGCGGTGTAAACAAAATTTGTATTCACCTCAAATCCCTGTAGGAGCGAGCCTGCTCGCGATGGTCGTTAACGAATACGCGTGATGACTGGCTGAACGCAGTGCTCTTGGGTCCATCGCGAGCAAGCTCGCTCCTACGACAATCCGCTTCTATCCCCCAAGGGATATATACACCGCAAAACCCCGATTGCTAGTTTGGCCCCCAACGCACTGATTCATCACTGCAAGGGAGCCCGTCTCGTGAACAACACCCCGCCAAGCGATATCGAATTCTGCAATGTGGTCAAACGCTATGGCGAGGTGCAGGCCGTCGGCGGTCTGAATTTCGCGGTGCGCCGTGGCTCGTTTCATTCCTTCCTCGGCGGCTCGGGCTGCGGCAAGACCACCACCCTGCGCATGATCGCCGGCTTCGAACAGCCCACCAGCGGCGAGGTCCGCTTGGCCGGCAAGAGCGTTGCCGGCGTGCCGGCCTTCGAGCGACCGGTGAACATGGTGTTCCAGCATTACGCGCTGTTCCCGCACCTGACCGTGGCGCAGAACATTGCCTACGGCCTGCGCTATCGCACCCCGCGCCCTGACAAAAAACAGCAACTGCGCATGGCCGATGAGGCGCTGGAGATGGTACGCCTGAGCGGCTTCGGCCAGCGCAAGCCGAGCGAGCTTTCCGGCGGCCAGCAGCAGCGTGTCGCCCTCGCCCGCGCCTTGGTCAACAAGCCGACGGTGTTGCTGCTCGACGAGCCACTGGCCGCGCTGGACCGCAAGCTGCGCAAGGAGATGCAATCGGAATTGCTGCGCTTGCAACGCGAGGTCGGCATCACCTTCGTGCTGGTCACCCACGACCAGGAAGAAGCCCTGTCGATGAGTGACAGCATCAGCGTGATGCACAACGGTTCGATCATCCAGACCGCCACTCCGGAACAACTCTATGAAGCCCCGGCCAGCCGCTACGTGGCGGATTTTATCGGTGAGTCCAATCTGTTCGACGGCACCGTGCGCCAGCTCAACGGCAACTCCGTGGTGCTGCGCACCGAGCAAGGGCTGGAACTGACCAGCCCCCTCACCCCCACCGGCAAAGCCCTGAGCGCCAACACCGCCGGTTGCATTGCGGTGCGCCCGGAGCTGATCAGCATCGCCGGGGCCAACGCCGAGATGACCCGGGAAGTGAAGCTGTCGGGCTGCGTCGAAGATCGCATTTACCTGGGCAATTCCACCGAGTACCGCGTGCGCACTCAGGCCTTTGGCGTGGTTTGCGTACGGGTTCCGCGCCAGCAGGATCACGGCGCCAATGCATTCGAACACGGCGCGGCAGTGCGCGTCGGCTGGGATCACGCCAATGGCCTGGCCATGGCGTTGTAAATCATCGATTCGTTTCATCAACCGGATGTGGAGCGTGCTATGGACCAGAAGACTTTTATAAAAACCCTGCGCAGCTGGCAGAACGGCTCGATCAGCCGCCGTGAGTTCCTTGGCCGCACGGGCCTTGGGATCGCCGCCGCCGTGGTCGCGACCAACATGCCCGGCCTGCTGACCTCCACCGCAGAAGCCGCCGAGCAAACCAAGCTCGGTGATCGCCTGTCGCTGGCGACCTGGCCGAACTACCACAGCCAGGAAAACCTCGACGCCTTCGGCAAGACCACAGGCGCCCGGGTGTCGATGAGCGTGTTTGGTTCCAACGAGGAAATGCTCGCCAAATTGCAGGCCGGCGGCAGCGGCTGGGACGTGCTGGTGCCGACCAACTACACCATCAGCACCTACGTCGGCCTGGGCCTGATCGAGCCGCTGGACCTGTCGCGCATCCCCAACTTCGACGCCTCGGCGTTCCAGCAAAAGTTCATGGCCCAGGGCACGGTGGACGGCAAGGTCTACGCGGTACCGAAAAACTGGGGCACCACCGGCATGCTCTACGACGCCGGCAAACTGAAGAACGGCCCAGCCAGCTGGAAGGAATTCTGGACCGCCGCCCAAGGCCCGGCCAGTGGCCGGACGATGGTCCACGACTACCAGTTGACCGCCATCGGCAACGCTCTGAAAAGCTTCGGCTACAGCTTCAACTCCCTGGACCCGAAAGAACTGGCCGATGCCGAAAAGCTGCTGATCGAGGTCAAGCCACACCTGTTCGCGATCAACTCCGACATCCAGCCGTCGATGCGCAGCGGCGATGCCTGGCTGGCGATGTCCTGGACCGGAGATGCTTCGCAACTGCACCGCGACAATGCGCAAATGCAGTTCGAACTGGGCAAGGAAGGCGGCGAGTTGTGGAGCGACTTCTTCGCGATTCCCAAAAGCTCGGAGCACAAGGATGCCGCCTACGCGTTCATCAACTACCTGCTCGATCCGCAGCACAACAAGCTGGAAGTGCTGAGCCACGGCTACCCGAGCGGCGACAAACGTGTCGACGCGCTGCTGCCTGTGGCGATGCTCGACGATCCGATCATGTACCCGGCCGCCGAGGCCCTGAGCCCGCTGGAGTTCGGTGCCGCCGCGACGCTGACCAGCCCGGCGCGCGCCGAACTGATGGCGCGATTCAAGTCCGCCTGATCGCTTGACCATGGCCAATGAGGAGTCACCCATGAATGCCGCCGCCCACCCGCAAACGGTGCAGCCGGGCCATGCCCTGTCGGTCGAGGTTCGCCAACGGCGCAGCCTCGGCCGGCGCATTACCCTGCTGATGCTCTTGCCTTCGACCCTGTGGTTCCTGCTGCAGTTGTTGATGCCGCTGGTGATCATCCTGGTCTTCAGTTTCGGCGAGCGCAGCGCCGTGGGCGGTTACGCCGGTGGCTTCACACTGGCCAACTACCTGAACCTCGGTTCTCGCGGCGCGGCGTTCAGCAACACGCTGATGCTGGCGCCGCTGGGCACCCTGGTGTGCCTGGTGGCGGCTTATCCATTGGCGTACTTCCTTGCGGTCAAGGTCACAAGGAACCGCTCGCTGTTGCTGACCCTGGTGATCGTGCCGTTCTGGACCAGTTTCCTGATCCGCACCTATGCGTGGATTTTCATCCTCAGCGGCAAGGGCATCCCGGCGCTGCTGGCCAGCCTGGGCCTAGAGGATGTGCGGTTGATCAACACGCCGTGGGCGGTGCTGATCGGCATCGTCTACGGCTACCTGCCACTGATGGTGTTCCCGATCTACGTCAGCCTGGAAAAACTCGACAAGCGCCTGCTCGAAGCCTCGGCGGACCTCGGTGCCAGCGCCTTCGAAAGTTTCCGGCGCATCACCCTGCCCTTGTCCGCGCCGGGGATCATCACCGGGGTGATGCTGGTGTTCATCCTGTTGATGGGCGAGTTCCTGATCCCGGCCATTCTCGGTGGCGGCAAGGTGTTCTTTGTCGGCAACGCGCTGGTCGACCTGTTCCTGCAATCGCGCAACTGGCCGTTCGGCAGTGCGCTGGCCATGACGTTGGTGGCGATGATGCTGCTGATCATCGGCGTGTATCTGAAACTGGTGGCGCGCTACGGCGGCCGCCCTGCCGACGGAGGCCTGTGACATGTGGCTGCGCAGCTATTCAACCTCGCTGTACCTGTTTCTCTACGCGCCGATTGCCTTGATCGTGCTGTTCAGCTTCAACGCCGGGCGCAGTGGCCTGGCGTTCCAGTGCTGCTCGGTGCAATGGTTCGGCACCGCGTTCGGCAACCCGTTCATCATGGAAGCCCTGGGCAACAGCGCGCTGATCGCGTTCAGTTCGGCGGTGATCGCCACGCTGTTCGGCACCCTGGCGGTGTTCGGCTTGCAGCGCTGCGGCGCCAAGGTACGGATGCTGTTCGATGCGCTGACCTATTGCGCGATCATCGTGCCGGGCATCGTCATCGGCATCTCGACGCTGATTGCCTTCATCAGCCTGTTCGACCTGATCAACCCGTTGCTGGCGACCTGGTTGCCGACGGTACCGAAGTTGAACATGGGGTTCTTCACCGTGATCGCCGCGCATTCGCTTTTCACCATGGCACTGGTGATGGTGATCGTGCGCAGCCGCGTCGATTCCCTGGACAAGGCCTTGCTGGAAGCCTCCGCGGACCTGTACGCGCCACCGATGGACACCTTCTGGCGGGTGACCCTGCCGCAGATCAGCCCCGCGATCATGGCCGGGTTCCTGTTGGCGTTCACCTTCAGCTTCGACGATTTCATCATCGCGTTCTTCGTTGCCGGTTCCGAAACGACGTTGCCGATCTACATCTTTTCCTCCATCCGCCGTGGCGTGACGCCGGAGATCAACGCAATTTCCACGGTAATCATCTGCGTGTCGCTGGCCCTGCTGTTCACTTCCCGCCATCTGCAAAACCGCCGCACCGGCGTCCAGGAGTCGCACCATGCGTGATCAGCTCTATATCAACGGCGAATGGGTCAGCCCGGACCTGGGCGGCTATCTGGACGTGATTGATCCGGCTACCGAACAGGCCTTCCACCGCGTGGCGGCGGGCACCGAAGAAGACGTCGATCATGCCGTGCGTGCGGCCCGGCGTGCCTTCGACAATGGCTGGGGCCAGACCAGCGGCGCCGAGCGCGGGCAATGGCTGGAGGCGCTGGCCGATGAACTGGAAAGTGGCCAGCAGGCGCTGGCGGAACTGGAAGTGCGCGACAACGGCAAACCCTTGCCCGAAGCGCAGTGGGACATTGGTGACGCCATCGCCTGTTTTCGCTACTACGCCGGGTTGGCCCGCGAACTGGATCAGCAACAGGATCAGCCGCTGGCCTTGCCGGACGCGCGTTTCTGCTGCCGCATCCGCCACGAGCCGATTGGCGTGGCCGGGCAGATCATTCCCTGGAACTACCCGCTGCTGATGGCCGCGTGGAAGGTTGCGCCGGCTTTGGCAGCCGGGGCCACTGTGGTGTTGAAGCCGTCGGAACTGACGCCGCTGACCGCCCTGGAACTGGCCGCTGCCGCCGATCGTATCGGCTTGCCCGCCGGGGTCTTGAACCTGGTCACCGGCCTAGGCGCCGATGCCGGCAGCCCGCTCACCGAGCATCCGGGGGTGGACAAACTGGCCTTCACCGGCAGCGTGCCCACCGGCGCGAAAATCATGTCGGCGGCGGCCCGCGACATCAAGAACATCAGCCTGGAACTGGGCGGCAAGTCTGCCTTTATCGTGTTCGATGACGCCGATGTCGAAGCCGCCGTGGAGTGGATTTTGTTCGGGATTTTCTGGAACCAGGGCCAGGTGTGCAGCGCCACGTCTCGTCTGCTGGTGCAGGAAACCATCGCTGCGCGCCTGATCGAACGGCTGGTGGAGGAAACCCGCAAGATCAGCATTGGCCCAGGCATGCAGCCCGGCGTGCTGCTCGGTCCGCTGGTCAGCCAGGGCCAGTACGACAAGGTGCTCGGCTTCATCGACCAGGGACTGGCCAGTGGCGCCCGTTTGCTCACGGGCGGACGGCGACCGGCGCACTTGCGCGAAGGTTACTTCGTCGAGCCAGCGATTTTCGACGAGCCTGGCCACAGCAGTATTTTGTGGCGCGAAGAAGTGTTCGGCCCGGTGCTGTGCATCAAGCGCTTCAAGACCGAAGAGCAAGCGCTGCAGATGGCCAACGCCAGTCGCTTCGGCCTGGCCGCTGCCGTGATGAGCGCGGACTTGCAGCGCACCGCCCGGGTCGCCAACCAGTTGCGTGCAGGGATCGTCTGGGTCAACTGCTCGCAACCGACCTTCGTCGAAGCCCCCTGGGGCGGCATGAAACACAGCGGCATCGGCCGCGAACTGGGCCAATGGGGGTTACACAATTACCTGGAGGTCAAACAGGTAACCGAGTACGTCAGCGACCAGCCTTGGGGGTGGTACTTGAAGTAAACAGGTCACACGGTGGGAGCCAGCTTGCTCGCGATAGAAGTGGGTCAGTCAATATCTCTGTTGAATGTGCCGGCCTCTTCGCGGGCAAGCCCGCTCCCACAGGGATTGTGGCCAGCCGCAGGATTGGTGTTCACTGAAGATC
>NZ_JBXAQZ010000007.1:0-197217 GCF_058807755.1 Pseudomonas sp. GW821-FHT12A04 | reverse complement strand
TTGCTCGCGATAGCGGTGGGTCAGCCAGTATCTCTGTTGGATGTGCCGGCCTCTTCGCGGGCAAGCCCGCTCCCACAGGGATTGTGGCCAGCCGCAGGATTGGTGTTCACTGAAGATCAATACTGCGGGAGCGGGCTTGCTCGCGATAGCGGTGGGTCAGCCAGTATCTCTGTTGGATGTGCCGGCCTCTTCGCGGGCAAGCCCGCTCCCACAGTGTCCCGGGATTAGCTGACTGGCATTAGCCTCTGGAGAGCCGCTTTTTTTTCAGGACTGTCGCGCCCTAAAAACCTTTATCAAAGCGGAATGAGGCGCCGTAGGCAGAGTCCGGTAAATGGCTGGCGCCATCGTCCCGTAACCGCGAACGGAAAGTACCGCTCTGTGGCTGGGTACGATACAAGCCGCGTTTTTGCAGTTCAGGAATGATCAGTTCAACGAAGTCCTCAAGGCTGCCCGGGCTGATCAGCGGGTTGAGCATGTAGCCGCTGGTGCCGGAAATACGGGCGTGCTCTTCGATCCGATCGGCCACTTGTTGCGGCGTTCCCACCAGAATCAGATCACTGCCCCGGGTGACATTGGCAAAGCGCTGTTTGACATCGCCGGCGGTCAAGGGCTTGCCACTGCCATCAGGGCGCATCACATAGGAAGTCATGCCTTCGGTGTGAGTGGACAACGCGTCGCTGTCCGCGTAGCGGCTGATGTCGATACCGGTATCACCGGCATAACTCACCAGTTGCGCCTGCAAGTGATAGTTGCTTTGCAGTTCGTCATATTTGCGTTGGGCTTCGATCTCGGTCCTGGCTGTGACGATGCGAAGTACCGTCAGTGATTTGACATCCCCGGCGTGACGCCCCCGTGCCCTGGCCTGCGTCCATATATCTTCCAATCCCTGGCGAATCTCCAGCGGGTTGGACTTGGCGATGAAAATCAGTTCAGCGTGCTTGGCCGCAAACTCGCGGCCGCGGCCTGACCAACCGGCCTGGATCAGCAAGGGTGTGCGTTGCGGTGACGGGGACGTCAAATGCGGCCCGGCCACCCGGTAATGCTCGCCAACATGATTGATCGGTCGCACGCGATCGCCCTTGGCATACACCTGGCGAGACTTGTCGGCAACCACGGCATCGTTTGCCCAGCTGCCTTCCCAGAGTTTGTAGACCACATCGAGAAATTCATCTGCGCGTTCATAGCGATCATCGTGCTTGATCATCTGCTCCAGGCCGAAGTTGCGAGCGGCGCTGGTCAAGTAGGAGGTGACGATGTTCCAGCCGACCCGGCCATTGGTCAGGTGGTCCAGCGTGCTGAAGCGCCGGGCGTGGGTGAAAGGATGCTCGTAACTGGTGGTGACAGTGACGCCGAAGGCGAGGTTTTCCGTCACGGCGGCCAATGCCGGGATGATCATCAACGGGTCGTTGGCCGGTGCTTCCACCGCCCACTTCATGGCCGCGTCGGCATTACCGCCAAACACATCGTAGAAACCCAGCACATCACCAAAAAACAACATGTCGAGATGAGCCTGGTCGGCGATGCGTGCCAGGTTCGACCAGTAGCCCAGCGAGTTGATGGTCAGTCGCTGGTCAGCCGGGTGCGTCCAGAGGCTCGGCGCGCCGCCACAGCCGACACTGGCTTGCTCGTATAACGCAAACAACAGAGGTTTTGGATCGGACATCGTAGTACCTGTAAAAAGTCATTTAACGGACGGGTCAGCGCTGATGCTTGAAACCTTTGCCGTAGTGGCGTTCAAGACGGTTCTGTATCAACTCCAGTCCAATGGACAGGAGCCAATAGATAACGGCTGCGGTGGTGAGCATTTCGATGTAGCGGTAAGACGAGCGACCGTACGACTGCGCCAGGAACATCACTTCCCAGACACCCATCACCGATATCAACGATGAGTCCTTGAGCATTGAAATGAACTGACTGGTTGTCGGGGGAATGATCGTGCGCATGGCTTGCGGCAGGACGATGTGCAGGAACGTTGCCGCCGGCCCCAGCCCCAGAGCCATCGCCGCTTCGCGCTGTCCGGGTGCTACAGCCATGATGCCGGCACGAAAAATCTCACTGAGGTAGGCACCGTAATTGAGCGACAGCGCAATGATTCCCGCGCTGATGGCGCCCGGCACGACACCCAACTGCGGCAGACCCAGGTAGATCAGCAGGATCTGGATCAACAGTGGAGTACCGCGAAAGAAAGACGCATAGAAACTGGCAACGCCGAAAGCCACTGCACTGCGAGACAGGCGCGCCAGTGCCGTCACGAAGCCAAGGAGCAACGAAAGCCAGATCGAACACAAGCACAGGAACAGTGTCAGCGCGGCGCCTTGCAAGAAACCGTCAGGCCCCAAATGCAGGCCGACCAGATTGGGCAGCTTCTGCACAATGATCGAGAACTTCAGATCGAAGCTCATGAAAAACATGACGCACAGGCCAAACAGCACTGCCCAGGTCAAATACAGGCGAGTGCGAAAACCAGGTATCGGGCTGAAACGACGCGTCTCGGTTTCAGGGGCGACAGCCGTCTTGGCCGGGTGTGGATTGAGGGCTGTCATTGGCTGATATCGGCACCGATCCACTTCTGTGAAATCTTGCTTAATGTGCCGTCGGCCTTGAGCTGGGTCACGACCTCAGTGACTTTGGCATTCCATTGCGGATCACCCTTTTCTATCGCTACCACGTTGGGCTCCGCATACAGCGTGTCGCCGGCAATTTTAAAGCGAGGATCCTGGGCGATGCGTTCGCGAGCAGTGATGAGGTTGGTGACCATGGCATCCAGGCGCACGCCCGTGCCCAAGGCCAGATCCTGGAAAGCTACCGTTTCGTTGTCGTATGGCGCGATCTGGACGCTTTCGAATGGATAGCTCAACGGCTTGTCCTCGGCGCCCTCAATCACCAGATCCTTGTTCAAATAGGCTTCATAGGTCGACGCACTGATCACGCCGACTTTTTTACCTGACAGATCCTTGCCCGTGACAATGTTCTTGTCTTTGGCATTGACCACGATCACGGCCGGTGACTGGTAATACGCCACCGGAAAGTCGAACACTTCGGCCCGTGCCTTGCTCGGGGTCATCGAGCAGACGCAGATGTCATATCGTCCGTTCCAGCGGCCGGCAGCGATGACATCCCAAGACGGTGTCTGCAGCTTCAGCTTCACCCCTAGCCGTTGCGCAACGGCCTTGGCGACATCGACGTCAAACCCGTCCAGTTGGTTCTGTTCATTGAGAAAGGAGAATGGCGGATAGCTTTCCATCAGAACGCCGGTCAGCTCCCCGCTCCTGGTTATGCGATCCAGAGTGGGGCCCGCCAAAGCCGTCGAGCAGGTAGCCAGTAATGCCAAGCCAAAAGGTAAAAGCGCCTTAGTTTTCACAGACAAGTGCTCCAATCGATTCAAGAAACTGAATAGATTAAAACGCACTATAAAAATAGTTTGTACTAGCTTTATGGAATATAAGACTGCGTTCAAGCTATATTGGATGAAGCGGTTCAGGTGCTTGAACCGCTGACTCTTGGTGGCAAGCAACACCCCGACAGATCCGGTCCGGGCGTTGCCCTTTGCTCAGCGATAGCAATCGAGCAGGCGTGCGGCGACTTCCTTCAATTGCGCGTCGGCCAGACGGTTGATCCCGGCAGCACGCTTGCGCCCGCCCCCCGTGGGAAACTGCCGGCAGAAGGCATCCGCCGTCAGCCCGGCCTCTTCCGGTACCCGCAGGCTGAACGCCCAGTCACCGTCCGCCCTGGCGCTGAGCAAGCCGATCGCCTTACGTGGCGCACCGGCCGCCAGTTGGTTGGCCAGCACACCACTGACCCGCCGCGCCCAGGGTTGCGCGGGCAGGCGGTACAGCTGCGCGCCCCGGCCCTCGTGCCAGGGTTCAAGGCCTGCGGCTGCAGCCATGTCGGCGGCGTGGCCGGTGCGCAGAGTGGTGAAGCTTGTGCTGTGGCGGATGAAGTCCAGCGGGTCGTGGTAAGGCAGCAGCTCGGCGGCCAGCGCCAGCGGCTCGAAGTGCAAGTCCGACAGGCTGTCGCCATAGGCGTTGTAGTTGAGCAGCAGGCCCAGTTCCTCCAGGGCGTGCACCTCGTTGCTGGCCAGGCCATGCTGCGCCGCCAGCACCCGGGCCGGGCCGGCCAGGCCGTCACCAAAGGCAGCCGCCACCGCCCAGCGGTGATGACGCCCGTCCAGGTAGGTGTTGACCAGCAGGCTGGTACACACCTGGGCGGCCGTGTCGATGAAGGATTCGAATGCCGGATGCTGCGGCAGTTCACCGGCAAAGTGGTGGTCGAAGTAGCGTACCCGGGCGCCGGCGTCGAGCAGGCGCCGGGTGGCCTCGCGGTTCTGCTCGTGGGCCACGTCCAGCACCGTGACCCGCTCGCCGGGCCCGGCCTGGACCCGACGCAACAACTCGATGTCGCGCTTGACCCCGCTGACCAGGCGCACCTGCGGATCCAGTTCACCCGCCAGGCGCAACTGCTGCAGGGCGCACAGACCGTCGGCATCGCCGTTGAAAGCGCAGTGATCGATTGTGTTCATCTGCCCTGCTCCTCAGTACATGACTTCGCCGCCGTTGGCATCGAGCTGCGCGCCATTGATCGCACTGGCGTAGTCCGATGCCAGAAACAACGCAGCGCGGGCGCACTCCTCGTCGCTGCGCATGCGTCCGCCAGGGATGCCGGCACTGAACTCGGCGCGCACCTGTTCTTCGCTGACACCCCGGGCGACAGCACTCTGTCGTACCAGGGCCTGCACCGGCTCGCCCCACATCCAGCCACAGGCCAGAGCGTTGACCCGCAAACCGTGGGCCGCCTGCTCGCTGGCCAGGTAGCGCACACTGGCCGCCAGCGCGCTTTTCGACGCGGCATAGGCCGCGCCACCCTGATACGGTTTGCGCACACCCAGGGTGTTGATCATGACGATCGCCCCCGCGCCCTGCGCGCGCATTGGCGCCAGCACCGCGCGGCTCATGTTCAGCGAGCCCAGCAGGTTGACCTCCAGGGCCTCGCGCAGCGGGTCGTTGTCCGCCTCGTCCACCGCCTGGAAACCGCCATGGGAAAAGGCGCTGTTGATCAGCGCATCGATACGGCCGAATTGCTCGAGGGTGGCTTCGGCGAAACGATTGCAGGCCTGCACATCGGTGATATCGGTGGCCACGCACAGCACTTCGCAATGCCCGGCGACCGCCTTGATGCGCTGTTGCGCCTCAAGCAGTCGGCCCTTGTCGCGGGCGCCGATGGCCACGGCCCGCGCCCCTTCGCGCGCGGCCTCCAGGGCCAGTTTGATACCCAGCCCGGGGCCGACGCCCGAGACCATCACGACTTTGTCTTTAAGCAGCATGGGATGAATCCTCTTATTGTTATGGGGCAGGCTCAGGCGCTCAGATGCCGGGCGCGGTACTCGGCGTAGTCACGCTGCAGCAGCGCATCGCTGAGGCCGAACTGATCAGGGCTGTAGTGATGGGCAGCGCGTTTTTCCCGGCCATTGACGGACAACCATTGGCCCATCTCTGCCTGAACCTTTGCCGTGCATTCAAGGCCGGCGAAGCGATAGATGCGCTCGACCACGGCCTGGGGCGCGGCCAGGGTGTCTTCGAACTGCACATCGAGAAAGCGCCCGGCCGGCATGCACTCGCGCACCGCCATGGCATGGCGCAAGGCCCGCGCCATGCGCCGGTTCCACTGTTCGCCGACGGCTTGGGCATCGGCCTGGTCGCTGTACAACTGCCACAGGGTATGGATGAAGCTGGCCAGAGAGGGAATGGTCCTGGCCGGTTCGCGATGGGTGAGCACCACCTGCGCACCGGGGAACACTTCGAACAACAGCTCCAGGGTATGCAGGTGCTGCGGGCTCTTGAGCAACCAGCGCCGGCCGGGGGCGATGCCACGGCGTGCCTGCTGCCATTGCAGGAACTGCAGGGAGCGCTTGAGGTAACGGTAGACCTGGGTCTGGTCCTGACGGTCGAGCCAGGCGGTGTAGCTGGGGACGTTGACGTAGGAGTCCATGGCGCAGAGGAACGAGTGCTCCATCAGCATGAACTCTTCGTCGGGCTGCTCGGCGTCCAGTGGGTGAATGGCCAGCAGTTGCGGAAGGAACTCGACCATCGCCGCCACTTCGGCACGCGCCCGGCCGAGGCGCTGCAACGGCTGCTCCAGGGTCTCCCCGTCGAGGGGCGCCGGGTAGCGGGTTTCCCACCACTGCGCCTTGCTGAACTGCGGGTCCACCGCCAGGGTGCGTTGCAGCAGCGTGGTGCCGGTACGTGGCAGGCCGACGATCACCAGTGGGTCGTTGATTTCCAGCTCGAGGATTTGTGGGTAACGCCGACAGTGATCCTCGATGATCAAACGGTTGACCAGTTGCGCCAACAGTTTCTCACGCAACAGTCCGCGCCCCGACACGGATAGCCGCGCTTCTTTTTCCAGGGCGTCAGCCAGCACCACCAGGCCCTGGCGAAAATCGCCGGGGCCGAAATCGTCGAGGCCGCCCGCACGTGCGCAAGCTTCAGCCAGCAAGGTATCCAGGGCGAAGTCATTGGCACTCATCGCACAAGCTCCTTCAGATCATTGAGTTTGACCACGCGTGTCGTTGGATGCACCGGCTGCTTTGCTCCCACCCATCGCAGGCAGAGGGTGCCATGGGGATGGCCGGCAGTTTCCAGCCAGTTCGCCAGACCGGGGTCAACGCAGCAGAGGACCATGCGCAAGCGGCCATTCGCCTCCAGTTGCGCCGACTGTTTGTTCAGACAGATGCGGTGGTAGCGGTAGTCGAGCGACTCCATCCAGTAGTTGTTGATCTGCACATTCCAGAAATCGCAGTCAGGCACCTGATCGACCTCGATCAGCAATGCCTCGTCATCAGCCAGAGCCCAGTAGGAGTGGTAATAGAAAATGTTCGGGTCGCCCCCCACCGACTGGCACAGTGCCTGGTCGGCGGCGGGCAGTTGATTGGTGTGCTTCTGATAACCCTGAGCCCAGTCGGCGAATAACCGCGCGGTGTTCTCGACGAAACTTCCCACCCGCTGCAGGCTTTGTTGCAAGCGCGGCGCATTCAGCGGTTCGGGTGTCTGGCGGGCATTGAGGCGTTCAATGCGCAGTTGCGCCGGCTGCTCGCTGCTACGGTCCAG
The DNA here is from genome assembly GCF_058807755.1 of Pseudomonas sp. GW821-FHT12A04. NCBI lineage: Bacteria > Pseudomonadati > Pseudomonadota > Gammaproteobacteria > Pseudomonadales > Pseudomonadaceae > Pseudomonas > Pseudomonas sp. GW821-FHT12A04. Next base: position 190,114 of record NZ_JBXAQZ010000007.1, on the reverse strand, counting down.
AAAGGTTTGGCGGACAATCAAGGCATTGCTCTGCGGTTCGAGCCGCAGCCAGTTACCGATGCCGGGTGGATGCTGGCTGAGGATGATTTCGAAGTTGCCCTCGGCATCCGACTGCAACATGCCTGCATCGAGAAAGCCGGTCTGGATCATCTTGCCATCCGTTTCGTAGCCCCCCTTCTGGGAACCGAAACTGAGGTAGGCAACACTGCCGCGCTGGCCGCTGACCCGATACTCGTGCGCGCCGTTGAGACGCGCATAGCTATACAGATTATCGGGGTTGTCGGCGCCAATTTTCGCGGTTTCATGGGAGGGAGTGATGAAGCCCGGGAAGTCCGGATCGGCAAATTCCAGGTGCATTTCCAATGCAATGCGCAGCAAGCGCGTGAGATAGCGAAATCCTTCGGCGCGGGTCTGCACATCGGCCGGAGCCTCGGCGCGCAATATTTGCTCGCCGCTGCGCCGCAGTTGCTCGCAGAAGAGGTTCCAGCTTTCGCCGCTGAGCACCTCCTGATCGATCCTGTCTGTAACCATGTCGGTCTCCTCTGTTGGCGGAAAGCCCGCCGCTGCCAGTGACCTTAGGGAGCACCCCCTTGCCGATTCTTCGTCCAAGCGGACTAAATCGCCTGCTAGTCCGCACGGACGAGGAGCCGTGCGCCGTGAGCGGCGAGGATCGCGCCTGAGCCCATGGCTTACTTCCCGCCGCAGTTCGTGGCGCGCAGTCATCCCCAGAGGAGTTACCCATGACCGCAGAGAAAAATCTGGTCCGTTCAGTGACCGTGGACATCGCCGCACCGGCCGAATTTGTCTGGTCGGTACTGATCGACCTGGTGCGTTATCCGCAGTGGAACCCCTACACCGTCAAGGTCGAGTCCAGCTTGCGACTGGGCGAACCGGTCAATCTGTTTCTGCCCGATCCGGGACGACCTGGTGAACTGCTGCACGTGATCGAGTACCTGGCTGACTTCGAACCCCACCGGTTACTCGCCTGGGAGATGTATGCCAACGCCGACAATCCCGACGCTGCCCGTCGCGAGCAGCACATCGAGCCCACCGGCGCGGCCAGTTGCCGCTACCACACCACCGACCAGTTCCTCGGCGCCACCGCCGACCAGGTCATGACCGATCATGGCGCTTGGGTCAAACAAGGGTTCGATGCCGTTGCCCACGCCCTCAAGATCCGTGCCGAGACGCTGTACGCGTCCGTCGCGTGACCTGCAGCTGCCGGCGCCTCTTCGTCCAAGCAGACGAAGAAGTGCCGGCGGTGCTTTACCTACCGTGGTGTTCAGCCGGCGCCAATCCCGGCAGAACTCGAGGAGGTATTCGATGTTGACTCATCTGCAATGGCTGGAAGCGGAAAGCATCCAGATCATCCGTGAAGTGGTGGCCGAGTGTGAAAACCCGGTGATGCTCTACTCCATCGGCAAGGACAGCGCGGTCATGCTGCACTTGGCGATGAAAGCCTTCGCCCCGGGCAAGCCGCCCTTCCCCCTGCTGCACGTGGACACCACCTGGAAGTTTCGCGAAATGATCGCCTTTCGCGACCAGACCGCCGAACGCCTGGGCCTGGAACTGCTGGTGCACATCAACCCCGAAGGCGTGGAAAAGGCCATCGACCCTTTCATCCACGGCTCGGCCTTGCACACCGATGTGTGGAAGACCCAGGGCCTGAAGCAGGCCCTGGACCACTACGGTTTCGATGCCGCGTTCGGCGGCGCCCGGCGCGACGAGGAAAAGTCGCGGGCCAAGGAGCGGGTGTTTTCGCTGCGCTCCGAGCAGCACCGCTGGGACCCCAAGCAGCAGCGCCCGGAGCTCTGGCACCTGTACAACACCCGCAAGCGCAAGGGTGAAAGCCTGCGGGTGTTCCCGCTGTCGAACTGGACCGAGCTGGATATCTGGCAATACATCTACCTGGAACAGATCCCCATCGTGCCCTTGTACTTCGCCAAGGAGCGCCCGGTGGTACGCCGTGACGGCACGCTGATCATGGTCGACGACGAGCGCCTGCCGCTGCTGCCGGGAGAAACCCCGGAACTGCGCAAGGTGCGCTTCCGCACCCTGGGCTGCTACCCGTTGACCGGCGCCATCGACAGTGACGCCGACAACCTGCCGGCGATCATCGGCGAAATGCTGGTCAGCCGCACCTCGGAACGCCAAGGCCGCCTGATCGACAGCGACTCGGCGGGCTCCATGGAGAAGAAAAAACAAGAGGGGTATTTCTGATGAACGCAATCACCGACGCACGCAATGGCGACCTGACGCCCTACCTGCAACAACAGCAGAACAAGCAGCTGCTGCGCTTCATCACCTGTGGCAGTGTCGACGACGGCAAGAGCACCCTGATCGGCCGACTGCTGTATGAATCCAAGGTGTTATTCGAGGACCAGCTTGGCCAGCTCGAAGCCGACTCGAAAAAGCTCGGCACCCAGGGTGACGAACTGGATTTCGCCCTGCTGGTCGACGGCCTGAGCGCCGAGCGCGAGCAAGGCATCACCATCGATGTGGCTTATCGCTTCTTTGCCACCGACAAGCGCAAGTTCATCGTCGCCGACACCCCCGGCCACGAACAGTACACCCGCAACATGGTCACCGGCGCGTCCACCGCCGACCTGGCGGTGATCCTCATCGACGCCCGCCAGGGCTTGCTGACCCAGACCCGCCGGCACAGTTACCTGGTGTCGCTGCTGGGCATCCGCAAGGTGGTGGTGGCGATCAACAAGCTCGACCTGGTGGACTACTCCCAGGCGGTGTTCGAGCGCATCGAAGCCGAGTATCGCGCCTTCGCCGCACAGATCGGCCTGCAGGATATCCAGTGCATCCCGCTGTCGGCGCTGCGCGGCGACAACATGCTCCAGGCCAGCCCCAACACGCCCTGGTACCAGGGCCCGAGCCTGCTTGCCTACCTTGAAGACGTACCGCTGGAGCAGGACCGGCAGAGCCAGGCGGCGTTCCGTCTGCCGGTGCAGTGGGTGAACCGGCCGAACCTGGATTTTCGTGGCTATTGCGGCAACGTCGTGGCCGGCAGCGTGCGCGTCGGCGAGCGCATCCGGGTGCTGCCCTCGGGCCAGCAGAGCGAGATCAGCGGCATCCTTGGCAGCGCCGGGGAGCAGCAGCAAGCCCTGTGCGGCCAGGCCGTGACCCTGACCCTCAAGGACGAGATCGATATCAGCCGCGGCGACCTGATCGCGCTGGCCGACACCCCGCCGGCGGTGGCCGACCAGTTCGAAGCGACCCTGGTATGGATGGACGAACAACCCCTGCTGCCGGGGCGCCCGTACCTGATGAAGATCGGTTGCCGCACCGTCGGCATGAGCTGCGCCAACCTCAAGCACCGGGTCGATGTGAATAGCCTCGAGCACCTGGCGGCCAAGACCCTGGAGCTGAACGGCATTGGCGTATGCAACCTGCACCTGGACCGGCCGATCGCCTTCGATGCTTATGCCGACAACCGCGATACCGGGGGCTTTATCGTTATCGACCGCCTGAGCAATCGCACGGTCGGTGCCGGCATGCTGCACTTCGCCTTGCGTCGTGCGCAGAACGTGCACTGGCAGGCCATCGACGTCAACCGCGAGGCTCACGCCGCGCTCAAGGGCCAGTCGCCACGGGTGCTGTGGTTTACCGGTTTGTCCGGCGCGGGTAAATCGACCATCGCCAACCTGGTCGAGCGCAAGCTGCATGCCCTGGGCCGGCACACCTATCTGCTCGACGGCGACAACGTGCGCCACGGCCTGAACCGCGACCTGGGCTTTACCGAAGCCGACCGGGTGGAAAATATCCGCCGGGTCGCTGAGGTGGCCAGGCTGATGCTCGATGCCGGACTGATCACCCTGGTCTCGTTCATCTCGCCGTTCCGGGCCGAGCGTGACATGGCCCGCAGCCTGGCCGGTGACGGCAACTTCCTCGAGATCTTCATCGATGCGCCGCTGGCCCTGGCCGAGCAGCGCGACCCCAAGGGCCTGTACCTCAAGGCCCGGCGTGGTGAGCTGAAGAACTTCACCGGCATCGACTCGCCCTACCAGCCGCCAGTGGCGCCGGATATCCATATCGACACCCGGCACGAGTCTGCCGAGGCCGCCGCCGAACGCATAGTCGAAGCCCTGCTGGCGCTGTAAGAGCTACCGGGCGCAGCCTGCCCCTTGGGCATGCGCTGCGCCCGTCAGTGCCTAGGCCAAACGGACGATTTTGCCGCCGTGACCCCGGTCGATACTCGCCCATGACAACACGCAGCCAAAGAGGCGTGCATGACCCTGCCCTTTTCCACCTGCCCGGACCTGCACGCCAGCATCGACATCCCCTCTGCCGAGCTCAGCAGCCTGCTCGGGCTGGTCTACCACGGCACGCTGGAGCCCACCCCCTGGGCCAGTTTGCTGGAAGCTCTGCGCCAGCGATTCGCCGCCAGCTTCTTCACCCTGGTGCTGCGCAACCCCGACCATGAACGCCCCGGGCTGATCGTCAATGCCTCGGTGCATGGCGCACTGTTGCCCGGCGAGCCCTCTTACAGCGAACACTTCTATTCGATCTGCCCGTTCCTCGACTGGCCCGCGGACCAGGTGGCCAGTGCCGACCAGGTGCTGGGCACGGAGGCCTGGCTGGCCCATGATTTCTACCGCAACTACCTGCACCCCCTGGACCTGCGCGATGTGCTGGTGGCCAACATGCGCACCGCCGCCGGCATGCACTGCGCGCTGTTCGCCTGTCGCGACCACGCCAGCGAAGCGTTCACCCCGGCGCAGATCAACCTGATCCGCCTGTTGCTGCCGCACCTGCAACAGGCGGTGGACCTGCACTCGGCGGTGGATCAACTGGATGCCGAACGCCAGCTCTACGCGGCAACCATCGACCGCCTGATGGTGGGCACGGCCATCCTCGACGAGAACGGCCGGATGATGCGCTGCAACCGTGCCGCCCAGCGCCTGTTCGACAGCCATGACGGTCTGGAGTGCAAGCACGACAAGCTCTGTGCCTTCGCCAACCATGAGAACCGCACACTGCAGCAGGCCATCCAGGCCGTGTTGAAACAACGCCCCCGCGGCCTCGACGACCTGCAAGTCCTGACCCTGTCGCGGCCCAGCGGTGAGATGCCGCTGAACCTGCTGCTGCGCCCGATTGCCATGAACTACCAGACCCACAACAGCGCCCAACGCCCGGCAGTGGTGGTGTTCATCCGCGATCCCGCCGACTCGCCACAAGCCTCGCGTGACCTGCTGCGTAGCCTGTTCCAACTGACCCGCACGGAAACCGAAGTGGCCATGCTGGTCATGGACGGCCAGACCCTCGATGAGACAGCCGAGTCACTCGGGGTTTCGCGCAACACCGTGCGCGCTCACTTGCGCGGTGTATTCGCCAAGACTGGCGCCACGCGCCAGGCGCAACTGGTCAAGACCTTGCTCAATAGCGTGGCGTCGTTGGGGTAGCTGTCTGCATAAACTCAACCGCGCACCAGGTAGGCCCCCGGGGGAACCCGATGTCGCAGCTTCTTGCATTTGCCGGGTGCGGGCTGATGCCCTGCCGGGCGATCAGGAAACCAGATTCGGCATTTGCCCGGACGCGGCATATGGCCGCGGGGAATCTCGACCTCAGCGTACGCCCGCTCTGGCTCGGCATTAGTCATTTGTAATTTTCCTTCGGGCCCGGCTCTGCCAGCCGACGGCGCATCCAGCCCCCGATATGCCTCTGCGCGAGCCAAGTTGCCAGCGTCGTTCCCAGTGTCCGGAGTGGATTGCTCAGCAACGGCCACTTCCGCTTCGCGACGCCTTTGGGCCTCCTCCTCCAGCCCCTTCTGTACTGCGACCACGCCCTCTTTTGCATTGGGTGGGGTACCCGAAGATTGGGCCTGCTGCGCCGCCTGGATCAATTGGAAGTTGCGGTTGCGGAGCTCGACGTTGCGACCAACCCGTATGTTCGAGCGCGCCGCCAGGGTTTCAGCCTGCTGGTACTGCCCCTGCTGAAGGCGCAACACACCCAGGTAATGCAACGTCGCGGGATTGTTCGGCTGGATATGCAGGGCACGCTCCAGCGTGGCGGCGGCCTGGTCCAGTTGGCCATTTTCATACTGGCGCGAGGCGGTTTCGATCAGGGTGGTTGATGCGCTGTTACTCCGCGCCGGCGCGCTTCGTTCGGCAGCAACCGAACAAAGCGACGGGACAGCGCAGAACACCAGGATGAGGCCCGGCAGAAAACTCTTGGTTGGCATCAGGGGGCGGACTCGACTGAATTCAAACGGCACTGCCGTAAAACAGACCACAACGCTGCTCGGCATTTGCGATACAGGGCCGCTATTGACCTGGCCAATACCCTGAAGTTCCTGCTGCAACGACCGTTGCGACCAGTACCATTTTTTACCACCCCCAACATCCAGGCACGATCTGTTGCTGTTCTTCACGCAGGGCGCAAAACGGCCAAGAGCAGTCGTTCAGGACAGTACAAACGGCTGACTTTTCACTCTGGCGAAGAAGAGTGAATAAGATATCTTGTCGAGCTGTCGATCCGCTCAACATTCCAAGGAAGCCAATGCTCAGTTCACTCGTATCAAATGGTCAGCCACAAACGCCTGACCGGTTAGAACTGATGGCCCCCTGGTGGAGTTTTACGAAAACAGTCCTGGCTGCGACAGCCCTGTCGTTGGTACGTGACGGGCTCATCGGACTGGACGACCCAATTTCTGATCAGCCTTTCACGTTACGCCAGCTACTGCGGCATGAAGCAGGCCTGGCCGATTACGGTGAACTTGCGGAGTACCACGCCGCTGTTACGAACAGTGAGCCAGCCTGGTCGGCAGATGAAATGATGCAACGCCTTGACGGTGCTCGACTTCGATGCAATCCCGGAACCGATTGGCATTACTCGAATGTTGGCTACTTGCTCATCGGCAGGCTTATTGAACGGCTAACTGATCTGACGCTTGATGATGCGGTGACTCAACGTGCACTTACTCCTCTGGGCCTGTCGAACGTTCGCTTTGCTAAAACGCGAGCAGACTTACAAAAGACCCATCTTGGAAGCACCTCGAATTATGACCCCGCGTGGGTCTATCATGGCTTGCTGATCGGCCCAATTTCCCAAGCAGCGCTATTTCTGGATCGACTCCTCTGCGGTGAACTGCTCTCCACGGGCTTGCTCCAGGAAATGCAGACAGCACGAACATTGGGCGCCCCGATTCCCGGGCGCCCATGGATCATTCCGGGCTATGGCTTAGGTGTGATGCAAGGGTCGATTGACGGCGGACATTCCCTATGCGGGCACACCGGCTGCGGGCCAGGCAGTGCCATTGCTGTCTACCGTATCCGCGACGGCGACGCATCGGCTTGTGGCGCTGTTTTTGAAGCGGGTGCCAGTGAAGGTGCCGTCGAAGCCATCGCGGTGAAACAGCTGATGCAAGTTATGCGCGGTGGCTGACGACGGCTAAGTCCTTTTGGCGTCGACCTCATGATTCGCCGGATGACCGCTTCACGTCCTGAGGAAGTCAGTCAACCAAAAATCGTCAGGCGTATTCAACGGAACATTCCATTTAAGAGTTTTCTGCCTCGGGCGCACGGAAGGCCTTACTGTAATAGCCGGACTGGTCGAAACAGCAAACCTGCTTCTTGCCGGTTGCAAGCATATCGCAGGCATCACCAATTCGCTTTTCGCGCGTCTTGAGTTGCTTGGCTGAAGTAATCCAGTGGATCCAGTCTACTCGTGCGATGGTCGTTGTATTATTCCAAACTTTACGGGCCTCAGGAGTGGCTGCCAGTGCTTCCTCAAAATCTGCCGGGATGTCAGGCTCGGGTTCCTTTTTCACAGGGGTTAGCTCGAGTGTAACGATATCCCCAACGGCCACACCTGCGGCGTCGAGTAACTCGCTACTTACCTTCAGCCAATGGCTCAGCTGACCATCGGGCTCAAGGGTTGCCTGGAAATGGTGCCCATTGATTGTGCCTTCAACTGTCGTCCTTCCCCGCCTCGGAAGCGGTTCACTCGCGTCTCTTGGCAGTACTGCGAACGCCCAGGACGTATCATTACCGGGCTTTGCCGGACGAAGAAGCTTTGCTTCGAATCGGGATTTCACATCGATTATTGTCATTGCCACTCCTCCAACTAATACGCCTGACTACTTTCTGGCAACATCACTGTAGCGTTTAAATACGACATTGATGACGCCGAGATGAGCGCTTAGTTATCCATCACCTCGTCCAGTGCCTTCTCGAGGGTGCTGACCGTGCGCTCGATATTGTGCAGCTTTTCGAGTCCGAACAGACCGATGCGAAAGGTCTGGAAATCGGCCGGCTCGTCGCATTGCAACGGCACTCCGGCGGCGATCTGCAGGCCGAGGCTGGCAAATTTCTTACCGTTCTTGATGTCGGCATCATCGGTGTAGCTCACCACTACGCCAGGAGCCTGAAAGCCGGCTGCGGCCACGCTTTTGATGCCTTTGCCGGTCAACATTGCGCGCACCCGATCGCCCAGAGCCTGTTGTTCGCCGCGGACCTTGTCGAAACCGTAGGCTTGCGTCTCTTTCATCACTTCGTTGAATCGCGCGAGGGAATCGCTGGGCATGGTCGCATGGTAGGCATGTCCGCCCTGTTCGTAGGCCTGCATGATCTGAAGCCACTTTTTCAGGTCGCAGGCGAAGCTGCTGCTCTGCGTCTGTTCGATGCGCTCGAGGGCCAAAGCACTGAGCATCACCAGGGCGCAGCACGGGGAGGCGCTCCAGCCTTTCTGCGGTGCGCTGATCAGCAGGTCGACTGCGCATTTGTGCATATCAACCCAAATCGTGCCTGAGGCGATGCAGTCCAGCACGAACAGGCCACCCACCGCATGCACCGCGTCGCCGACGGCCCGCAGGTACTCGTCGGGCAGGATAATCCCTGATGAGGTTTCAACGTGGGGGGCGAAGACAATCTGCGGTTTCTGCGCCGCAATGGCTGCCAGCACTTCGTCCAGAGGGGGTGGAGCGTAGGCAGCCTGGCGACCCGTGTCGACCGGTCGGGCTTTGAGCACCATGGTGGCCGCCGGGATGTTGCCCATCTCAAGGATCTGGCTCCAGCGATAACTGAACCAGCCGTTGCGTATCACCAGGCATTGCTGGTCGGTGGCAAACTGTCGCGCCACCGCTTCCATGCCGAATGTGCCGCTGCCCGGCACCACCGCAACAGCCTGGGCGTTGTAGACCTGTTTCAGGGTCTTGGAAATGTTCTTCATCACGCCTTGAAATGACTGCGACATGTGGTTGAGCGAGCGGTCGGTGTAGACCACTGAGTACTCGACCAGCCCCTCGGGATCGATACTGGGATAGAGCTTTGACATGGGTGACTCCTTTGGCAGGGATCTCAGTGGTATCGACCCTGCCCTAAGCCTTGGCAAATGACAAGATTGCTCGGGATTGAATTGCGACTTCTGTCGAGCGGCTGGCAGGTCGCTGCTGAGTTGTGGGAAGGGGGGCTTAAAGGTTCAAAAGTGTTTGAAACCCCAAGGGGAATTCATTTTTGGACATTGCGGTTGGGCGGTAGCCGGATCGATACGCCGCTCGCGCCTAGCACATGGGGCCTAGGCGCTGCGCCGATAAGGATGCTCCCGGTCTATAGAGCCCGGGGAGATTCAATTTGTTGAGAAGTGTCGACTATTTGGACGCAGTATCCATATAAGACTTTACCGCCGCGAGCCCAGGTTGACCTTCCACTGTTTGAACATCAAGCAACGTTCTATCAAGCCATTCGGGATGGGCACTCAGCCATTTTTTTACCGCAGAGCGTGGGTCAAGGCCACCATTGATCACGTAGTCCATCATGGTGTTTTCGGCATCGATGGAAAACTCCAGATTTTTCAGGAGTTGGCCCACGTTAGGGCATTCCTCCAGATATCCCGTACGCACGTCGGTCCGCACCGACGATGCGCCGAAATTTGCTCCGTAGTACTTGTCACCGCCTGACAAATATTCCAGTTCAATATTCTTGTTCATTGGGTGAGGTGCCCAGCCCAGAAACACAATCCAGTCGTTCTTTCTGATTTGCCTGCCGACTTGTGTCAGCATGCCCTTCTCACTGGACTCAACCAGGCTCCAGCTACCCAGGTTATACGCGTTATCCGCGATGAGGTTCTGGATCGGTTTGTTTCCGCCTGGCTCTACTCCATAGATTTTCCCGCCAAACTTTGACTTGTAAGTGTCCAGGTCAGCATAGCTTTTTACACCATACTCATAGACGTATCGCGGAACCGCCAAGGTAAATTTTGCGCCCGTGAGGTTCACTCGCACTGTCTGAATCGACTTGTTGTTGTAGTAAGGCTGAGCCGCCTCGATCAATGCGGGATCCCATGTTCCGAGGAACACGTCGATACTCTTGCCTTCCATCGCCTTGTAGGCAATTCCCGTCGATAACGTTATGACTTTTGGGGCGTAGCCCAGTCCTTCCAATACTGCTGTGGTCAAAGACGTCGTCAACGTGATGTCGGTCCATCCCACCTCTGCGAACTGAGGCGCGCGACACCCCACAGGGTCCGCGGCGCCGGCAATCCCCTGGAATGTCATCAACAGCACGGCACAACCGATAGCACTGCTTTTCATACCGGATCCCCTTGCGTTCTCTTGTTTTTTGGAGAATCTAGTGATAACTTTTTTTTCATTGAGTGTCCAATGAAAAAAGAGAACCCCCCATGCCAAAGGTCGGAATGCAGGAAATCAGAAGGAAGCAGCTCGTTGAGGCGACGCTCACCCTCATTGGTGAGCAAGGCATGGCGGGGACGAGCATGGCTCAGGTCAGCGCCCGTGCGGGGTTGGCCAACGGCATCGTCCACCACTATTTCTCGGACAAGAATGCTTTGCTTGAAGCCACCTTGAGAGAGCTGAACAAACGCATAAATGCCGAGATCTTTGCGCGCCTGCGAAAGTCCGCAACACCCGCTGAGCGTGTTCTCGCGTTTGTGGACGGGAACGTCAGTGCCTTGAACCTGACGCGAGACAATGTCGCGGCCTGGCTCGCTTTCTGGGCCCAGGTACCGCAGTCCCCCAAACTGCAGCGGGTACAGAACATCGTTGCGCGCAGGAGCCACTCCTTACTTTTCCATGCCTTGTCAAAAAGCATGGACAAGGCAATAGCCCATTCCAAGGCGCAAATGATCGCGATCTTCATCGACGGCTTATGGTTGAGGGCTGCGGTCGATTGCAACCCGGACACGATCGATGATTCGCGTCGTTTGGCTTACGAGTTCCTCAACAACGTACTTGGTTATGATCTGGAGGCGTAGAAATGACACCTGAAGAGTTTAAAAGTCTTGATGCCGTGGGCCTCGTTCAACGGTTGAAGTCCGGTGAAGTCACTCCGCTGGAGCTGGTCAACCTGGCAGCCAGAGAAATTGAAATCCAGGACCCTGCCTTGGGCGCGGTCGTTGCAATCGATATCGAAGGCGCGCAACGAGCGGCGCTAGATCCCAAGGCAGGACCACTCGCAGGTATACCGATCCTGATAAAGGACACCAATATCGATGTAAAAGGCTTTGCAACCAGGCACGGTTCGCGATTGTACGAAGATGCCGCCCCCGCTCAGGTCGACAGTGAGTTTGTGAGTCGATTGCGCAAGGCCGGGGCAATCATTCTCGGGAAAACCAAAACACCTGAGTTTGCAGGAGACTTTGTGACAGAGCCTGAATGGCAAGGCCCTTGTCGAAACCCCAGGAATCCGCAGTACGCTTCTGGTGGATCAAGTGGAGGGTCCGCCTGCGCCGTGGGCGCAGGCATGGTGCCCGTTGCACACGGCACCGACTGTGGCGGGTCGATCAGGGTTCCGGCTTCCGTTTGTGGTGTGGTTGGACTGAAGCCAAGCAGGGGACGCACCCCTGTAGGTCCTCATGTCGGTGAGTTTGTTGGTGGCCTTGATTCCGAGCATGTACTGACCAGGACCGTCCGCGACAGCGCATTGCTGCTGGATGTCCTGTCTGGCTATGAACCAGGCGCGCCTTATGCTGCTCCCCCCGCCCCTCCCTCTTGGCTCGAATGCCTGAAGACGAGGTCGCCACGACTCAAAATCGCCTTTGCCTGCGCCCGTCCAGATGGCTCGAGTATCGATGAGACCATCCACAAAGCCATATTGAATGCTGTGGATTTTTTAAGTAAAGACGGCCATGAATTACGCCCGTTCAATTGGCCAGACATGACCAAAGCCGGTGCAGCTGCTGCATTATTCTGGCAGATGGAAATTGAGGCCCTGATGGAACACAAAGCCCAAACTCGCGGTTATCCGATCTCGGCAAAAGATGTTGAATGGATTACCTATGAGTTTTACAAATGCTCGACTCAGAGAACGGCACTGGATGTACACCATGCACGGGCCACCCAGAACAAAGTAAGCCACGACATGGCCGATAGCTTCACCGATATCGACGTCCTCATCACGCCAACGGTAGCGCTTGCTCCACCACTGATTGGTGGTTTTGTCGCCACAGGGGAAAGGCATCTGGACGAGTGGTATAAAAACGCTTACGCATTTTCTCCCTTCACCGAAGTTTTCAACTTGACCGGCCAGCCGGCCATCAGTATCCCCGTCGGGATCATGGAGAACGGCCTTCCAATCGGGATGCAGATAGTTGGCAAATTTGGTGACGAGGAAACCATCCTCAGACTTGCAAGTGAAGTTGAACGGAGCTTGTTAGCAACCACCCTGTTTGCAAAGGCATGATCATGTGCTGAACTACGACAGACTTTCTGCGCGTTGTCGCTGGCTCGCTGAATTGACCCAAACTCTATAGACACTTCCTGCAGGCAGTTATTGGATCGTTGCCTGACGTGATTGGCTGCTTCTCGGAGCAGAAGGAGTATTTTATGAGTGTCGGATTTGGGTCGATTCTGTAGAGAAAGTCAGCTTCGGTTTCCACCGCAGAAAAGTTCGCGCCTGTGATTGCAATCCGTGTTTTGCGCAGAAGATTCAGGGCCCAGTGACGTAGCCGCGTGCAAAAAAGACGCTCGCACTACTCACGCTCGGCCCAAATCACTCTTGATCTGTTTTGTGCATAGGCCCATCTGCTTTGTGACCCAATCCCTGAAAGCGGTGCACTTGGCACTTTCCTCAAAAGGCCTGGGTGACAGTAGGCAATAGGCCGACCCGTCCTGGATAAAGCCAAACGGTGCGATCAGTTGTCCGGACCTGAGTTCATCCTGAACCATGAGAAAGGACACCACACTGATCCCCAACCCCGCAGTTGCTGCCTGAATACACAGATAGAAATGCTCATAGTCGACCGAGCCAGCATTAGGCATAGCCATTTCCGAAAGGCGCAGCCAGTTGTCCCAGGCCAACGGGCGTGTCTGGCTACGTAGCAAGCGCACTCCTTGCAATTTCCTTTTATCGGGACTATTGGACGGGGTGCACACAGGTCCAATCCATTCCTCACAAATCGTCACGCTGTGGATTGATTGATCCAAGTGAAAATCATCACGTCGGATGGCCAGATCCGCACCTGAGCGCGCGAAGTCTATAGGACCACCGGCCGCCAACAGTTGGACTTGAAGGTGCGGGTGAGCGGCATGGAAGTCAGGCAGTCGCGGGATCAGCCATTTCATTGCGATTGTAGGTTCACACGATAGTACGAGTACGTCCTCACGGACTTCTCCCTGCAACCGGTAAACAGCACTTTCCAATTGTTCGAACATGGGCCCGGTAACGTCGTACAGAAGGCGGCCAGCACGGTTGAGAAAGATCGCACGGTTGCGCCGATCAAAAAGTTCGACCCCTATTGCCTCCTCCAACAATCGAACCTGGCGGCTGACTGCGCCATGGGTGACGTGCAACTGCTGAGCGGCTCTCACGAAGCTTTGAGTCTGGGCCGCAACGTTGAAAAAACGAAACGCAGCCAAAGGAGGCAAATTCATATTGACGATGATTACTCACAGGTTTCGACGACTATAAATCGTTTTTTTTATCGGTGGCAATTCTCCATCATGACCTCCACTCGTCCCATCTGCACGCACAACTATCAATGATTAGAGGCATTGCATGAATGCCATGCGAAGCCAAATACCACTGGGTGATGTAAGTGCCGCGAGCAAGTGAAGCTGCCACCCACCCTCAATCTGTGCAAAAACGTAGCGCAAATGCAATTACTGTCGTTCGCGGCATGGGCATCCATTGCGCCGGAGAGTCTTCATGAACGAATTGCTTCTAGTTGCTGCCATTTCCATCCTGGCAGTTATCAGCCCCGGCTCTGACTTCGCCATGGTCACCCGCAACAGTTATGCATATGGACGACGCAGCGGTTTGATGGCCGCACTGGGTATCGCCTGTGGCGTCCAGATTCACGTTTTCTACACAGTGTTCGGCGCTGCAGTGATCTTCACTCAATCACCCTTGCTGTTCATGGCAATGAAGTTGCTGGGCGCCGGATACCTCATTTATCTGGGTATCAAGTCCCTGACCAGTACTTCTTCGTTGACATTTGGTGGCGCCAACGCCTCAGCCCCTTCATCCTGGGAAGCATTTCGTACTGGCTTTTTCACTAACGCGCTCAACCCTAAAACCATGTTGTTCGTGGTGGCGACATATAGCCAAGTGGTGCACACAGGCAGTTCGCTAACCGCAAACTTTGCGTACGGCCTGTTTATGTCGTTCACCCATTGGGCGTGGTTCAGTTTCGTGGCACTGTTTTTCTCCGCTGAAGCGTTGCGCCGGCGAATGCTGGAAAAGCAGCAGGTTATCGACAGACTCATTGGCACGGCACTGATCGGCTTGGCGGCGCTTCTGGTCATTCCAGGGGTTGGAGGTTAGTGTCGGAGGAGTGTTTGAGGTCAGTGCGAAGGGCTCCTTATAGGCAGCAATCGGCTGACAATCGCATTCACTTTTGTATCACCGCTTGAACTGGCTGGGTGCTATCAGTGCAGTTACGGGTTGCGATGTTTTCTCGGGCAGTCGCCGCAGCCTGATTTGGTCGCCGGCCCCCCGGCTTGCCGAGTCAGCCCGCCGGCCATACGATTCGACTATTCCTCAGGCGGAGGAGTCATTGTGAAGCCGGTGATGCTCCTGACGCGCATCCTGGCGCCTGCCATCGCTCTGGCGTTGGCATCTGCCGGTCTGCATGCCGACGACCCGTTCGCGCCGTTGCGCGATGCCATGGTGCGGGAGATCGCCAACATGTCGTCCGTCACCCGCGACGAAACCGGCAGAGTCGAGTTTGCCGCGCCGGTGATGGCCGCGATGGCCAAGGTGCCACGCCATAAGTTCGTCCCGCCCGACGAGGTGCCCTACGCCTACGAAAATCGTCCGCTGCCGATCGGCTACGGCCAGACCATCTCCCAGCCGTACATCGTCGCCTTGATGACCGACCTGACGCAGGTCGGGCCCGGCGACGTGGTACTCGAGATCGGCACTGGCTCGGGCTACCAAGCGGCGATCCTCGCCGAGCTGACGCAGGCGGTCTATACGATGGAGATCATCGAGCCGCTGGCAGTGCAGGCCGGGGAGCGCTTGGGCCGTCTGGGATATGCGAAGGTGCAGGCCCGGCTGGGCGATGGCTACCACGGCTGGCCCGAGCACGGGCCTTACGACGCCATCCTCGTCACCGCCGCCGCCAGCCATGTGCCGCCGCCACTGATCGCCCAGCTCAAGGCCGGCGGACGGATGGTAATCCCGGTCGGCGCGCCGTTCATGATCCAGTACCTGCTGCTGATCGAGAAGGCCGGCGATGGCAGTGTGTCCACCCGGCAGGTGCTGCCTGTGAGCTTCGTGCCGCTGGTCGGAGGCGGTTGAGCATGCATTCGCCGCCCTTGCTCGCCCTGGCACTGCTGTCTGCCTCCGCGCTCGGCTATGAGGTGCTGCTGCTGCGACTGCTTTCGATCATCCAGTGGCACCATTTCGCCTACATGATGATCAGCGTCGCGCTGCTCGGCTACGGCGCTGCCGGCACCGCCGTGGCGCTGGCACGGCCTGTGCTGGCGCCGCGCTTCCACGGCGTGTTCATTGGCGGCGCGGTGTTGTTCGGGCTGAGCGCCATCGCCTGCTTCAGCCTGGCCCAGCAGGTTCCGTTCAATCCCCTCGAGATCCTCTGGGACGCGCGGCAGTCGGCACGCCTGCTGATGATCTACCTGCTGCTGTTCGTGCCGTTCTTCTGCGCGGCGGTGTGCATCTGCCTGACCTTCACCTGCTTTCAGGAACAGATTCACCGGATCTACGCCTTCGACATTCTCGGCGCCGGCGTGGGCAGCCTGGCGATTGTCGCCGCGCTGTTCGCCCTGACGCCCGTCGATGCGCTGCGGCTGCTGGGCGGCACCGGCATCGCCGCCGGGGCGCTGGCCGGAATGGCTTGCACGGGGCATAGGCACTGGCTCGCGCCGTTGCTGCTGGCGGCGGCAGTCGCGGTGCCGGCCGGCGTGCCCGGGCGCTGGATCGCCCTGTCGCCCTCCGAGTACAAGGAACTGAGCCAGACGCAGCGTATCAAGGATGCGCGCGCAATCGCCCAGACCTGGAGTCCGCTGGGTCTGCTCACGGTCGTCGACAGCCCGACCATTCCCCTGCGCTACGCGCCTGGCCTGAGCCTCAACGCGACACAGGAACCGCCCGCACAACTGGCCATCTTTACCGACGGCGACGGCCTTTCCGTGCTGAACCGCTATGACGGGCGCCGCGAGCCGCTCGCCTACCTGGACTACCTGACCTCAGCTCTGCCCTATCACTTGCTGCGCCAACCCCGCGTGCTGGTGCTGGGCAGCGGCGCCGGCGCCGATGTGCTGCAGGCGATCTACCACGACGCCAGCGCGGTGGATGCCATCGAACTGAACCCGCAGGTGATCGATCTGGTCCAGCGCCGCTTCGCCGACTTCTCCGGCAAGCCGTACAGCGCGCCCAACGTCCGTGTGCTGATCGGCGAGGCGCGCGGCCTGGTGGCTTCGCGCGGCGAGCCTTACGACCTGATCCAGATCGCCCTGCTGGACTCCTTCGGCACTGCCTCGGGCGGCCTGCATGCGCTGTCCGAGAACTACCTGTACACGGTGGATGCCTTCGCCGAGTACCTGCGCCATCTCGCGCCCGGCGGCATGCTGGCCATCACCCGCTGGGTCGCCCTGCCGCCGCGCGATGTTCCCAGGCTGCTGGCCACCGCGGCCGCGGCCATCGAGCGCGACGGGCAGGCCAGCGCGGCGCGCCGCATCGTCATGATCCGCGGCTGGAAGACCGCGACGCTGCTGGTCAGCAACAGGGATTTCGACGACGCCGGCATCGCCGCGTTGCGGGAATTCTGCCGGGCGCGCTCCTTCGACCTGGCCTACTACCCCGGGATGACCGTGGCCGAGGCGAACCGCTACAACCTGCTCGACCGGCCCTGGTTCTTCGAAGCGGCGCAGGCCCTGCTGTCCGGCGAGCGCGCGGAGTTCCTGGCGCGCTACAAGTTCGACGTGCGTCCGACTACGGATGATCGGCCGTATTTCTTCCACTTCTTCAAGTGGCGCTCGCTGCCGGAACTGTTGGCGCTGAAGGCGCAGGGCGGCCTGTCAATGTTGGAGTGGGGCTATCCGGTGCTGATCGCCACGCTGCTGCAGTCCGGCCTGGCCGCCGTGCTGCTGATCCTGGCGCCGCTATGGGTGGCTCGGCGGCGCCAGCGACGCTCTCGGAATGCGGCTTTGGCCAGGTTCGAACTTCGGGTCGTGTCCTACTTCGCCGCCATTGGCTTTGCCTTCATGTTCGTGGAAATCGCCTTCATCCAGAAGTTCACCCTGTTCCTCAGCCACCCGTTGTATTCGGTGGCGGTAACGCTCAGCGCGTTCCTGATCTTCGCTGGCCTCGGCAGCCGTTACTCCGGCCGGCGGCGGGGGGACATTGGAATGGGTGTGGGGCCTCGTCATCCGCTCGCGCGGCCAGTCCTGGCGATCTGCGCGATCGCCCTGCTCTACCTGATCGCCCTGCCCCCGTTGTTCCAGCTGCTGGCGCCGGTGGGGACCCTCGCCAGGTTCGGCATCTGCGCCGCGCTGGTAGCGCCGCTGGCGTTCGCCATGGGCATGCCGTTTCCGCTCGGACTCGGGCGCGTCTCCGCGTGCGCTGAAGCACTGGTGCCGATCGCCTGGGGCGTCAACGCCAGCGTATCGGTGGTGGCGGCCGTGCTGGCGACCCTGCTGGCGATCCACCTGGGTTTCACCGTGGTGTTGCTGCTGGCGTTGCTGCTGTACCTCGTGGCGGCAGTCATGTTTCCCTGATCGCGGCGGTTCGCAGCAAAACGTCAACAGACCCTGGTGAGACGGATGGTCTGTTGGAACGCCGCTTGACCAGTTCACACGTCTCGCCGGTGGTGACCGGCAGAAACCGGCCATAAGCAGCCAGTCGGAAATGTCCACGAAACCATGGGCGATTCACTCTGGGGCACATTGGCATTCAGCTTCCCTCCGCCCTCGGTTCCCGACCGGGAGCGCGGCGCCTACAATGTTGCCATTATCATTTGTCGTCCATCTTTGTTGACGATTGTGGCCGGCGCTCAGTGCTCTCTTCGGCGTTGGGCGCTTCTGGAAAACTCCCTGGCGTGAACACATGGGTCTGCAAGTCGCTGGCATCGACTTCGGCGACACCATGAACCGAACGAGCCAGAACAATGGCCTGTTCACACTGTCTATGAGTGTTGACGCGGCCGCTTAACCCCACTATGCCCGCATGGGTTTTGACATTGATATGCAGGCTAAGGGTCGGATCGGAAAATGCCAGGGCCGACTTCACCTTGGCGGTAATCCATGCATCGTGAACGGCCATTTCCAGACCATGGGAGTAATGCTGGAAGGAGTGAATTTTCATGGCTGAACCCTCTGTCGCGTAATCAGACGTACCGTCCATCCCATTTGCTGTGTCGCCCTCTGCCTGTCAGGTGAACGCTATGGATACCTGATTCGCTTTGGAGCGCTCGTCACGCAAACATTGACAGAAATTAATTATAGTACGGCCGTTGCCTGCGGTCAGAGCGCTGTCCCCGTGAACGTCCGCCTTGGTCGCTCGGTGCTTGGCGACTGCATAAATCAAAAGGGACCGCGCATGAGCAAATATTTGGTTTTGTTATTGGCTGGCGCCACAGGCGTTGCTCAGGCGCAATCCATATGCACTTACCCATGGTATCAATCGATCGATAAGATACTGCACACAGCCGATGCGCAAGGGCACGGGCCAGATATAGGCTCCGACGAATGGAAATCGGTGATCGAATTCAAGTTAGGGGTTCGCGATGGAGCAAACGTCCCTGAACGAAGCTCCGAACAGTGGTGCCAGTACATTGATCAGCATATCAATGCAATGCAGCCGACCGGGGGCGGCACGGAAAAATCGTCGACTGCCAATGTGACACCTGGCCCTTCATACGATTGCGCCAGAGTGGAGCCTGGCGGTATCGAAGCGATGATATGTGAGGACAAGGCGTTATCCGCGCTCGATCGCAATCTGTCGGCAGTTTATGCCAGTGCGAGTATTAAGGCCGGCAACGAGCATCCTCCCCGGCTAAAAGCAGAACAACGTGGATGGATCAAGGGACGCGACGAGTGCTGGAAGAGTGATGACGTCGGTGCATGCTTGCGCATGGAATACCAGCGCCGCATCGCCGAGTTGCAAGCACGGTACCGACTGGTATCGGGCACTGGGCCTGTCTATTACGAATGCGACGGCAACCCTGCTAGAGAGGTGACTGTCATGTTCTTCAAAACCGATCCGCCGACATTAATCGCCGAGCGTGGCGACAGCGTATCGCTGATGTACCAGCAGCCAAGTGGCAGTGGCATAAAGTACCTTGGGCGCAATGAAATGCTTTGGGAGCATCAGGCCGAGACCATAATCACTTGGGGATACGGTGCGCCCAAGTCGCATTGCAAAAGAAAGCCTTGAGCAACGATTCAATCAGCTGGGTAATTGCATATTGCTGCCCCTCGTGACAGGCAGAAATCGGCCAGAAGCTGTCGTTCGAACACCAAGGTTAAACGGGCTTGTTCAAGCCACCATTGCAACCTTACGGATTACTAATCCTTGCGAGAAAGGGCTAATGACGAAGCATCTAATGATGCCTCGTCTTGAAGCTTAGGCTGGCTTGAAACAGTACGCGGCCAGCTTGTTCCCATCGAGATCCCGCGCGTAAGCCGCATAGGCGTCAGGTGCCCAGCCTCGCGGACCCGGTGCACCTTCGTCGGTGCCGCCACTGGCCAGCGCCGCGGCGTGGAAAGCGTCAATGGCGGCACGATTCGGCGCCTCGAAGCTGATGGTGACACCATTACCCACACTGGCCGGGGCGCCGTTCGCCGGTTTCAGCACGAAGAAGGATGGAGCGCTCTCACCCCAGATCGAACCATTCTCGTCCAGATCAGCGATGCGTTTTTGGCCCAGGGTACCCAGGACATTGTCATAGAAGCTGCGCGCTTTTTGCAGGTCGTTGGTACCGACGGTCACATGAGTGAAAATGGTCATCTTTGTGCTCTCTTTGGTGTAGATATGCTGGGTTGATGTTGCAGGTTTTCGCGCCTTTGACTGGCCCTGACGGGCTTCGCCAATCTGTTGAGTCAGCGATCGAAATGGATAACGGTGCGGATGCTTTCGCCTTTGTGCATCAAGTCGAAGGCTCTGTTGATCTCCTCCAACCCCATGGTGTGGGTAATGAAACTGTCCAGCGGAATGTCGCCCTTTTGCGCGTTCTCGACATAGCTGGGTAGCTCGCTACGTCCTTTCACACCGCCAAATGCCGAGCCGCGCCAGACGCGCCCGGTCACCAGCTGGAAAGGACGGGTACTGATTTCCTGACCGGCGCCAGCGACGCCAATGATCACCGACTCACCCCAGCCCTTGTGGCAGCACTCCAGGGCGGCGCGCATCAGATGGACGTTGCCAATGCATTCGAAGGAATAGTCCACACCGCCCTCGGTCATCTCGATGATCACGTCCTGGATCGGCCTGTCATAATCCTTGGGGTTGATGAAGTCGGTAGCGCCCAGTTGCCTGGCAATCTCGAACTTGGCCGGGTTGATATCAATCGCGATGATCCGGCCGGCCTTGGCCATGGTCGCACCGATAATGGCTGCCAGGCCGATGCCGCCCAGACCGAAGATCGCCACACTGGCTCCCTCCTCCACGTTCGCGGTGTTGAGCACCGCGCCAATGCCGGTGGTCACACCGCAACCGAGCAGGCAGACCTTCTCCAGTGGCGCATCCTTGGGGATTTTGGCCAGGGAAATTTCGGGAAGCACGGTGTATTCGGAGAACGTCGAGGTGCCCATGTAGTGAAAGACAGGCTGCCCTTCGTAAGAGAATCGGCTGGTGCCATCTGGCATCAAACCTTTGCCTTGAGTGGCACGGATTTTCTGACAAAGATTGGTCTTGCCGGAGGTGCAGAATTTGCACTCGCCACATTCCGGGGTGTAGAGCGGGATCACATGGTCGCCCACCGCCAGTGAAGTTACCCCCTCGCCAACCGCTTCGACGATACCGCCACCTTCGTGGCCAAGAATAACGGGGAAGATCCCTTCGGGATCGGCGCCGGATAACGTAAACGCATCGGTATGGCAGACACCTGTCGCAACAATGCGTACCAGCACCTCACCGGCTTGCGGCGGCGCTACATCGACTTCGACAATTTGCAGAGGCTGGTTCGCCGCGAAGGCGACGGCCGCTCGTGATTTGATCATGTTCGTGATTTCCCGGACGCAAAGAGGCGCCGTTCCTGTGTAGAAACAGTCAAGAGATTGTGTTCAGAGGGGTGTTACAGAGGACGGGCGTCCTTGCCCTTGAGACAGATTAGAGCGATGCCTCGATCTTCTTTGCTGCGGCTTCGTCGACCCAGGCATGCCAGATTTCCGGGTGTTCCTTGAGGAACATCCTGGCCAGCTTCGGCGATTCGATGCGTTCCCGGGTCATCCTCGCCAGGTTCTGATTCAACAAGTCGATCGGAATGTTGACCTTCTCCAGTACTGCGACCAGTTCAGGAGCCTGTTCATGAAATGCCTTGGAGAGTCCCACCATGGTGATGACGTCTTTGTTGGCGCCGGTCTTTTCCTCCAGCCTTATCGCATCGATCTGCCCCATCAGCGGCGTCGGTGACCAGTAGTAGAACAGCACCGGCTCACCGCGTTTGTAACTGGACAGGACAGCCGCATCCAATGCCGCACCGGTACCTGGACGAAAGTTTGTGAACGTGTTTTCAAGACCATACTCTTTCAACATCTCGGTATTGTCCTGCTCACAGATCCAACCCGCAGGACAGTTGTAGAAACGGCCTTTGGACGGTTCTTCCGAATCGCGAAAAACACTCGCGTACTTGCTCAGGTCCGCGACTGTCCTGAGGTCGGGCGCCTGCGCTGGCCGGTTACGTTTAGCGTCCCCTTCAACGACGTAACGCGGCACATACCAGCCCTGAGTCGCACCAATGATCGGAGCGCCAACCCCGACAACCTTTCCGGCCGCCACCGCCTTTTTCCAGACTTCGCTGCGCTCCATCCACTCTTCGCCAAACACCTGAATGTCGTTGCCGGCCAGTGCGGTCTCGAGAATGATGGTGTTACCCACCAACTGATCCGTTGTACAGCCATAACCATCCTTGAGCACGATCATCATGATGTCGGTGAGGAGCATCCCGCTCTCCCAGTTCAATCCGGCAAATTTCACCGACTTGCCCGATTCACACCACCCTGAGGCCTGGCTTGAAGCACTACCGACAAGCAAGCCAAGGGTGAGCAAAGAGGCCAACAAACTCTTCCTGTTTTTCATGATCAGACGCTCCGAATCATTATTATTGGGGGCAGCGAACTGTTGTGTGCGACACAGGAGCAAACGAGTCCATCAGATTTAGCATGGACAAGTGCGTGCGCAAACACGTGAAACAAAGGCGTGAATCAATTGCATTTATTGTTATTGGCGAAGCTCAAGCTAATGGATCAACAGAAGTACGCCCGTAGAACAACTGGCGCGCATAGGCACTGAACTCGACATCGGGCTGGTCCACGTACGCAAACACCGCGTTGAGCCTCAGCCTGTCCCCTTCCACCGGCGTGACCCGGTGCAATGAATAGCGGCCGCGGAACAATGTCAGGGTGCCTGGCACTTGAGGCAGAACCTCTACCTGCTGTGTTTGCGAGTCATCGAGGAATTGCCTGACCGCGTCATAGCAATCGTCGCTTTCATTGCGCAGCATCCGCACATACTCGAAATCCCCACCGGCGCTTGCAGCCTGAAGCGACAGCGTGACGCTGAAGTCGGAACGATCAAAGTGCCACCCCAACTCCTGCCCTGCCGTGAAGCCCTGCAAGTTAAGGGCGGCCAATGGATCGGCATGACGATAGAGCGTGTCCAGAGCCAAAACATCTTTGATGAAAGCAAGGACTTCGTCCGATCCATAGATCTGCCGGATCAAATGGTCGGCAGGAATATCGGCATAGGCAACAGTGTCTTTTGCCGTGTTCATCAAGCGTCGTAGCGGGTGTTCCGGATCAACGCTTTCGTCCTGAGGTTTGAAATAAACCGTGTGGCTTTCCCGAAAATGAAACATGCGCGAGTGCAGTGCAAGTGTCTGCTGCGCCATCGCGACAACCGATGGATTGCGAACAAAACCCGGAAAGATCGCAACGCCCTCTTGTGCCAGCAACGACTGACTGTGAGTGACCAGTGCGAGATAAGCGGGGCTGGTGCGATCGGTGATTGGGTAACGCTCGAGATCGACGAGATCGCCCAGGGTTAGCGCAGGTGTGAAAGGCAGGGTAGTCATTGTTGTTGGTCTCCGTTGGCTCTGCTGGATTCAGATTGCATCGGCACCAAAAACAAGTCACGCTCATAATTTTACGCAATTTTGTGAATTATTTTCAGGTCGTATACCCATGAGACTGACGCTGGATCACTTGGTGATGTTGCAAACCTTATCGGAAGTCGATTCGATCACCGCGGTGGCCGAACGTTTATGGCTGACACCTTCAGCCGTCAGTCACCGCATACGCGAAGCGGAGCGGCGGCTAGGCGTGAGCCTGACGGAAAGATCAGGAGGAAAGCTCAGACTCAGCCCTGCCGGCGTGCGCCTGGAACGGGCCGCCAAAGACATCATCGCCATACTCAATGAGGCTGAGTCCGAGGCCCGGTCCATGGCTGGTGGCGTCACAGCGTTTGTCCGTATGGGTGTCACCTCCTACGGCCCATTTCGCTGGATTCCAAAATTCATCAAGCACTACTCAAGTCTTCGGCCGGACATCGAAATCACACTGGTGACCGTGCCCCGTAACGACGTTTACGCGAGCCTGATGCAAGGCAGACTGGATGTGTCCATTATCGATGACGGCATGGTGCCTAGCGGTGTCGCGAAGTTGCCACTTTTTCGGGACGATTTGATTGCAATCATGGCAACCGATCATCCCCTTGCGGGAAGGAAAAATATCTATGCGGAAGACTTCAAGACTTACAACCTGGTGACGTATTCGACCGATCGCGCCAGTGGCTGGGAGTATGACCGCTTCTTCGCCCCCGCCAGCATCTTGCCGCGCCGCATGATCACGGTGGAGTTGATCGAAGCCATCGTTGAACTGGTCCGCTCAGGATACGGAATCAGCATATTGCAACGGGATTTGGTAACCCCCAGCCTGGAGCGTGGGGAGCTTGCGTGGGCGGCCCTGAATGACGGCCTGGATATCGCCTGGAACGCAATCGTTCGCCCCTCGGAACGGGAAGATAGCGAGGTCAGTAAAATGGTTACGGAGCTTGATACCTGGATAAAAAACGCAGGAAAACCTGAACGCAGCTAATCGCTGGTTGATGCGTAAAAATGGTTTTTTGGTCGATGGCAGCCCTTCGCGACGGGCAGCAATCGGCCAGAAGCAGCCCTTCATGATCGGCTGCTAATCGCTTGGTGGCTTGGGGTGTACTCTGCCCCTCGTGATAGGCATCAATTGGCCAAAAGTTGACGATTGAGAACCGGGCGTGCTCGACCAGAAGCTATTACGACGAGGCGAAAATTTTTAGCCTTCATGCTCCTTTATGGACATCTTCCACCGAATGGGCATATCGCTTCGTGGCCTCCATACCCAAGCCCTTTCGCTCGTCACGATTGATGAAACCTTTGATTGAATAGTCCTCGGCAAGCCGAAGTAATTCTTCGTATTGCTCTTGAGCAGTCGCTCGAATTTCGGGCATAGCCAGCATTGATTGCCATGTCTCAAGCGCTTGCGCTTTTCGGTCTTCGTACATGATTACGACTCCCAAAGCCCTTGTTGCGATAGAGCCATGCGAGCAGCGGAATGTTCACCAAGGAAGACGTGTGGCATTTCCCAGTCAGAAGGATTGATGATGACACCCACGAACAACATACAGACCGGCGTGCCACAGCCAGGTCTTTCGGTTGCGCAAATGGGACCTAAGACGGGACGCCCATTCATCAACGGAAAGCATAATGAGGTGAACGTCCACGACAAAAAATGGACATAACGTTGAGGGATTAACGCACAAGTTATGCAAATCCCAGGAACGACAGGACAACCGCGACCACCACTACTAATCCGACAATGTAGATGATGCTGTTCATGATTTTCACCTCTCAACCTGAATGAAATTGCGCGGCGAAGGTGTGCTTTTGTTATCACTAAACCTTGCCCGCTGTTCAATCGACAACAACGAAGCTCAATTTGCTCCTGTGCAAACTTCTCTGAGTGACGAGGTGGCAAAAGATACGACAGGTGGGTAAATGCTCGAAGCAAAGACGCTGAGCTTGCCCACTACACCGTCCTGAGCGAAACGTTCAGAGAATCCGACATTCAAATTCCGGTTTACCCGCACCTTGAGCTTTTGCCTGAACCTGGGCTTCGACCGGTTGAATCCACAGCAAAAAGCAGCCACTCACGAACGACTACTTCCGACCCAATAAAGCCTGTCAGTAGTCTTGGAGGTTCCTTCCTTTAACAGGTTCATCTGCCCACCCCGGCTGCCGCTCGAACGCCTCGAACAGCTCGAAAATGGTCGACTTGACCTTCTGCACGGCATTGCTCTCTACAACCGTGTCATGCCAGCACAGCGAAAGATCCCGCTTGAACAGTCGATGATCGATCCTGGCCAGCTTGAGCCTGTGTTGCACAAGCTCAACATGGGCCGCGGCCCACGGCAGGATCGTGACACCGAGCTGCGCCTTGACGGCTGAGAACAACAGGTCGGTGGAATTGGCTTCGAATTCAACCTCGCATTTCAGGCCGGCCTCCTGCAGTGCAAATTCGACCCGACTGCGAATGGTGTTCGGAGCACAGGGCAGCACCAGCGGCATCTTCGCCAATGCCTCAATCGACACCGGTTCATCCGGTAATGAAAACTCCGGCCACGCCACCAAGTACAGCGTTTCGGTTAACAGCCGCCGGAAAGCCATGCCCCGGGTTTCGACCACATCGACATTCACCGCCAGTGCCACTCGCCCTACCGTGATCAGACGTCCGAGTTCGGCGCTCGGAGAATCAATCAATTCCAACTTGATACCCGGATAACGGCTGCGAATCGTGCGTGCGAGCGGAATTGCCAGCATGCGCGCCGTACTCGACGGCATGCCGACCGAGACTTTGCCTTGCGGGAATTCGGCGTCCTGGCGCAGCAGTTCGTGGGTGCCGTCGGCCTGGCGCAGCAGTTCGATGGCATGCCGATAAAGCGTTTGCCCAGCCGCCGTGGGAACAACGCCATGCACGCTGCGCTCGAGCAGTTGCATGCCCATGTCCTGTTCCAGGTTGCGCATCTGCTGGCTGATGGCTGGCTGCGCGATATGTAGCGTTTCACTGGCGCGGGTGATGTTCCCGCACTCGACCACCTTGATGAAATACCGCAACTGGCGCAGGTCCATGTGTACCTCCCAAGCCATATGATTTTCCGATGAGTTTAGAGGAATATCATATTTGAAGGTTATGAGATACGGCGCCTAGACTCGTCTCACAACACGAAGCGCTAACGGTCGTCACAGGCGAATGGCGCTTCAAAGGCCTTGGTGCAATGGCCGGTATTCAACCCTTCAATGGAGAATCCTATGCAAGCTTTGCAAGGCGTGAAAATCGTCGACCTGAGTCGCGCACTGTCCGGGCCGTTCTGCACCATGGTGCTGGCAGACCTCGGTGCCGATGTGATCAAGATCGAGCCCGGCCCGACTGGCGATATGAGCCGCACCTGGGGCCCCTTCGACCGGGGCGTGAGCACCTACTATTTATCGTGTAACCGCAACAAGCGCGGCATGTGCATTGACTTGCGCACCCCCGAAGGGTTGACCACCATCGAGCAGTTGATCGATGACGCCGACGTCGTCATCGAGAACTTCAAACCTGGCACGCTGGAAAGCATGGGCCTCGGTTATGAGGTGCTCAGCGCCCGCAATCCGCGACTGGTATTGGGCAGCATTAACGCCTTTGGCGCCGACGGGCCGATGAGCAGTTGGCCGGGCTTCGACCAGATCGCCCAAGGCTACTCGGGGCTGATGAGCCTGACCGGTTTCGTCGATGGCGACCCGACACGCACCGGCACCGCCATCGGCGATTTGACTTCGGGCATGTGGCTGGTGACAGCGGTGCTGGCCGCGCTGCTCGAGCGCGAGCGCACCGGGCGTGGCCAACATGTCAGCACGTCGCTGCTGGCCAGTCTGGTCGGGTTGCTGAGTGTGCACGGCCAACGCTACCTCAGCCTGGGGGATGTACCGCGCCGCACCGGTAACGCCCATTCGGTGATTGCACCTTACGGCGTGTTCCAGACAAAGGATGGCCCGCTCAATCTGGCGCCGATCACCTCGGCCATGTGGGGGCGTTTGTGCATACTGCTCGATTTGCCCGAGCTGCCGGACGATTCGCGCTTCGCCACCAATGAAGCGAGGGTCGAACGTCGTGACGAATTGAGAGAGATTCTGGAAAGTCGTTTGAAAACCCGCAGCAAACGCGAGTGGACCTCGCTGTTCGTCGACGCAGGATTGCCCGCCGGCCCGATCAACACACTCGATGAGGTCTTCGACGACCCGCAGGTACTGCACAGCCAACTGACCGAGACACTCACGCACCCGACCCTTGGTGCACTGCGTCAGGTAGTGACCCCGGTGTTCTGCGCCAATGACAGCGTTGTCAGCCGCCCACCGCCGCTGCTTGGCGAACACACCGTCGAAGTATTGCGCGAAGCCGGTTTCGACGCTGCATCAATCAACGCACTGCTCGCCGCTAAAATAGTGTTCCAGAACTCCGATGACATGACCGGCGCGCAATCGACAGGAGCCGCACAATGAATTCAGCCTCTTCCACAACAGTGACCGTCAACCGGGTCGATGAACGCATCGCGCGGCTGGTCTTCAGCAACCCCACACACCGCAATGCACTCAGCGCGCAACTGCTGACGGCGCTCGACGAAAGTCTCATCGCACTGGCGTCACAACGCATCCCGGTGGTGATCCTCGGCAGCGAAGTCGGCCAATCCGTGTGGAGTGCCGGCCACGATATCCGCGAACTGCAACACGACCGCGACCCGATTGCCTATGGCAAACCGCTCGAACAGGTATTGCGCCGCATCCGCGCCTATCCCGGCGTGGTGGTTGCCCTGGTGTCCGGCTCGGTGTGGGGCGGCGCGGTGGATCTGGTAATGAGCTGCGACATGGTCGTCGCGGACCGCAGCGCAAGCTTTGCCATGACTCCGGTGAACATTGGATTGCCCTACACCACCAGTGGATTGCTGCGCTTCTTCAACAATTTGCCGATTCACGTGTTGAAGGAAATGTTTTTCACTGCACAAAAGCTCGATGCGGTGCGGGCGGAACGGTTTGGTCTGGTCAACCGACTGGTCGACACTGATGTGCTGGAAGCGACCGCGCTGGAACTGGCACACGGCATCGCCTGCAAAGCGCCGCTAGCCGTTGCGGCGGTCAAGGAACAGCTGCGTATCCTCGAAGACTTGCAACCGATTCCGGTGCAGGCGATGGAGCAGATTGCCGAACTGCGCCGACAAGCCTGCGAAAGCGCTGACTTTGGCGAAGGACTGGCAGCCTTTGCCGAGCGCCGGCCAGCAGCATTTAATGGCAATTAGCACGACATCGTTGAAAGCTTCTGTGTTTGTACGATCGACTTCGCAGGCAAGCCACGCTTCCTCGTTTCGTCACGCTCGGCCCGACGCGAGTCGATTGCTAAACATCCCGAGACAATAACAACAAGGACGGTACCTGCGGGACCGTCCGAATGCGGGGAGTCAGATTGAAATGAATAATGAAATTCTGTCGATTTTAGTGCTAGTGGTCATTTTCGGCATCGCCAGCGTGTTGCCCATCAATATGGGCGCGCTGGCGTTCGCGGCGGTCTTTATCGTCGGTTCGGTGATAATGGACATGACACCGGCGACCATCTTCGCCGGCTTTCCCAGTGACCTGTTCCTGACTTTGGTCGGTGTCACCTATTTATTCGGCATCGCCCAGAACAACGGCACCATCGACTGGCTGATCGAACGGGCAGTGTTGATGGTGCGTGGCCATGTCGCCTGGATACCCTGGGTGATGTTCGTGGTGGCGGCGCTGCTCACCGGTTTCGGTGCGCTGAGCCCTGCGGTGGCAGCCATCCTCGCGCCTATTGCTCTCAACTTCGCCGTGCAGTACCGCATCAACCCCGTGCTCATGGGACTGATGGTGATTCACGGCGCTCAAGGCGGCAGTTTTTCCCCTGTGAGTATTTTCGGTGGCATAACCAATCAGATCGTTGCGTCCTCCGGGCTGCCTTATGCACCGTTCACTCTGTTCATCGCCAGCCTGCTGTTCAACCTGGGGATTGCCATGGTGGTATTCGTAGTCTTCGGTGGTTTACGTAGCGCTCGCCTGTCATTGGTGGTGGTCCCGTCCGGTCCCGAATTGCATGCTGCCGGCGCATCGCTGGCCATTCTTGGCCACGGTGGTACGCCGGCGTCCCCTGCTTATCATCGTACTGACCTGACGGGTGCCGGTGCGCCGCTACATACCCTCAGCGGCTTGGACGGGGCCAAGCTGTCGACGCTGGTCGGGCTGTTGGCCCTGGCGATCTCGGCATTAGTGTTCAAGTTCAATATCGGGTTGGTGGCCATGACGGTCGCGGTAGTCCTGGCCATGTTCGCACCTAAGGCGCAGAAGGCGGCCATTGACAAGGTCAGTTGGTCGACTGTTCTGCTGATCACCGGGATCATCACCTACATCGGAGTGATGCAGACCATCGGTACCATCGACTATGTCGCCCATGGCATCTCCGGCTTGGGTGAACCGCTGCTGGTCGCTTTGCTGCTGTGCTTCACTGCCGCAATTATCTCGTCCTTCGCTTCGTCCACGGCGTTGCTAGGGGTGATCATTCCCCTGGCCGTGCCATTCTTGAGCCAGGGCCACATCAGTGCGGTCGGCGTGGTCGCGGCTATCGCCATTTCCACCACCATCGTCGACACCAGCCCGTTCTCCACCAATGGTGCGCTGGTGGTTGCCAATACCCCCCCGCTGGAGCGAGAAAAAGTGTTGCGCAGTCTGCTGATCTATAGCGCGGTGGTTGCCCTGGTGGGACCCTGTGTTGCCTGGTTGACCCTGGTGGTGCCCGGGGTGCTCTGAGCTTTCGGGTCAGGCCCTGATCAGCCTGATGGACTCAATTTTTCCGTCACCTGCCACAAGGGGTAAATTCCTGCACGATTTTCGGAAAGGAAGAATCGAAGCCATAAGTGCAGAACCTGCCCGCCCGCAAAAATGAGCCTTTTGAAATGGAAGTCATCTCATGTTCGAACGTAACAAACTGGTTCCGGAGTTAATGGTGAGCAACCTGGATAGCAGCCTGGCTTTTTGGGTTTCTTGCCTGGAGTTCAAAGTAGCTTATCAACGCCCGGAGGATGGATTTGCATACCTTGATTTGAATGGTGCTCAAGTAATGCTTGAACAGATTGATTCGGACGCGGGTCAATGGCTGACTGCGCCGTTGACTAAGCCGTTTGGAAGAGGCATCAACCTGCAGATTGATGTTGAGGCTGTCGCACCCATCATCCAAAAACTTGATCAGGTTGGATTCCCTCTCTATCGAGAATGCAAAGACACCTGGTATCGGGCGGACAATGTAGAAGTAGGCCAGCGCGAATTCATCGTCCAGGATCCCGACGGTTATCTCGTAAGGTTGGTAGAGCGGTTGGGTGAGAGACCGGCTTGCTCAATCTGAATCTGAGCCAAGCCGACCGTCAGCTTTGGGTTGTGGATTCAACCGGTCGGTAGCTGCCCATCGCGTCAGGCAGCTATCGGCCAGTCGGCGCCCCTCCCCCTGCTGCGTACCCTTCACACTCACGCCTGATCCATAGCCTCTTCTTCTACCACGCCCTTATCCTCCCCCAGGAACCCGCCGCTTTGATGCTGCCAAAGCCGCGCATAGACGCCATTCTTCCCGAGCAATTCGGTGTGGGTGCCCTGTTCGATGATGCGTCCGTCATCCATGACGATGAGCCGATCCATGGCTGCAATCGTGGACAGCCGATGGGCGATGGCGATCACCGTCTTGCCCTGCATCATTTCATCGAGGCTTTCCTGAATGGCCACTTCGACTTCCGAGTCCAGCGCGCTGGTGGCCTCGTCAAGAAGCAGGATCGGGGCGTTCTTGAGCATCACCCGGGCAATCGCGACGCGTTGGCGCTGGCCGCCCGACAGCTTGATGCCCCGCTCCCCCACAAGGGTGTCGTAGCCGGTATGGCCTTGCCGGTCGCTCAATTGGCTTATGAATTCATCGGCCTGGGCATTGGCCGCGGCGCTGCGGATTTGCGCATCGGTCGCATCGGGACGGCCGTAGGCGATGTTGTCGCGAATGGAACGGTGCAGCAGGGAGGTATCCTGCGTGACCATACCGATGCAGCCGCGCAGGCTGTCTTGCGTCACTTGCGCGATGTTTTGGCCGTCGATGCGAATCTCCCCGCTGTCGACGTCATAGAAACGCAGCAGCAAGTTGATAAGCGTGGACTTGCCGGCGCCAGAGCGGCCAACCAAGCCGATTTTTTCGCCCGGGCGGATGCTCAGGCTCAGGCCATCGAGCACCTGGCGTTCACCATTGTAATTGAAGCTCACCTTATCGAAGGTTACCGCGCCGCCGGAGGTCACCAGCACGCCGGCACCCGGCGCGTCCTGCACCTTGGTGCCCTGGGTCAGCGTTGCCATGCCATCCTGCACGGTGCCGATGCTCTCGAACAGCGAGGTCATTTGCCACATGATCCAGTTCGACATGCCATTGATACGCAACGCCATGGCGGTGATTGCCGCCACGGCACCTGCGCCGACCTCACCCTGGTGCCATAGCCACAGGGCATAACCACCCGCTGCCATGATCAACGCCACCACCAATGCCTGGTTGACGATTTCGAACTGGCTTACCAGGCGCATCTGGCGAAAGCCGGTGTGCTTGAAGTCCTCCATTGCTGCGCGCGCGAAGTGCGCTTCACGATTGGAGTGGGAGAACAGCTTCACCGTAGTGATGTTCGTGTAGGCGTCAGAGATACGCCCGGTCATCATCGACCGCGCATTAGCCTGTTCCTGCCCGACTTTCCCCAGACGGGGCACGAAGTACAGCATGGCCAGGCCGAACAACACGACCCAGGCAACGAAAGGCAGCATCAGTTTCAAAGCGAAGCCACCGGCCAGTGCGATGATCGCAATGAAATACACCCCGATCCCGGGTGCGATCTCGATAAGGGTGAATAGCACGTCGCGCACCGCTAGCGCAGTCTGCATCACCTTGGTAGTGACTCGGCCGGAAAACTCATCGGAAAAAAAAGAAAGGCTTTGTCGCAGCATCAGGCGATGGAAGTCCCAGCGCAGCCGCAACGGCAAGTTAATCGCCAATATCTGGTGCTGCACCATGGTGCGCAACGCCACCAGCCCGACACTGGTCACCATTACGATGCCCATGCCCCACAACACGCGACTTTCCTGCGCAGCCGCTTCACCGCCTGCCTGCCAGGTCGAGAGCAGGTCCACGACCTGCCCGAGGAAGGAAAACAGCCAGGCTTCGTAAATCGACACACCGGCACTTAGTAGCGCAAGTGCAAGGATGTAACCGCGGGCGCCCCGCGTACAGGCCCACAGAAAGCGAGCCAGGCCATCGGGTGGCGGTGGTACCTCGTCAGGAGGAAAGGGGTCGAGCCTTCGTTCAAACGCACGAAGCATGGTGTTCTCCAAAACGATCAAGTTGAGGGGATTCTGCCATTGAACGGTTGCTTTGAGGGTTTTGCGAAGTTGAGGTGTGGCGCTGTTGGCAGGTCGCTCCCAGGATTGGGTTGCCGGGTGCGGGCTATCAAACGTTGCCAGAGACCCGGTCGGCAGGGATAGATCGGCCGGTATCGAAGGGAACCGGCCAAGACCGGACGTTCATCCAAGGACCGCTTTCGGCCGACTCGGTTGAAAACAGTCGACCATGGTTTCCGCAGCAGAAAACAACCGGGCCTCGCGCTCAGGACAATTCAATGGGACCGAACATATTCTGCAGATGACGTGACGAACTGGATCAAAACTCGGGTTGAAGCTATACCGAAAGGGTTCAGAGTGGGGATGGACCACACGCTCGATTAGCGACTGAGGAGAACTTCGCGGTGTCGAATCAGCTGGCCATACGCAACATGGCCCGTCCCGAGCTGGACGAGCTCGTCGATTGGGCTGCCCGTGAGGGTTGGAATCCCGGTCTTCACGATGCCGAGCTGTTCTGGGCGACGGACCCTGCCGCCTTCATCGCGGCGTCCCGGGGCGGCGAATTGATCGGCGGCGGTGCCATCACCTCCTACGATGGCGAATTCGGTTTCATGGGCTTTTTCATCGTCCGGCCTGAATATCGCGGTCAAGGTCTGGGCAATACCCTCTGGCACGCACGCCGCGAGCGACTCCTCGCCCGCCTGCGCCCAGGCGCGAGCATCGGCATGGACGGCGTCTTCGCGATGCAGGACTACTACGCCAAGGGTGGTTTCGTCTTCTCCCATCGCAACATGCGTTTTCGTGCCGAGATCACCGAACGCCCGGCGACCTCGCAAATAGACGACCAGGACATCGTCCCGCTGGCCACTTTCCCGCTCGATCAGGTTGTCGATTACGACCGCACCTGCTTCCCCGCCGCGCGCGCAACCTTCCTGAGCGGGTGGATAGCCCAAGCCGATGCACTCGCCGTGGGTTGCCGGCGCGACGGCAGGCTAAGCGGCTATGGCGTAGTCAGGCGCTGCCGGGAAGGCTGCAAGATCGGCCCCTTGTTCGCCGATGACGCCCTGGCAGCCAATGCCCTCTACGCGCGCCTGGCGGAATTTGCGCAAGGTGGCCCGCTGTTTCTCGATGCCCCGCAGAATAACCCCGCCGCGATGGCGCTCGTGCACCAACAGGGCATGATCGAAGTTTTCGGCTGCGCACGCATGTACCTCGGCCCTCCTCCGGCGATCGCGCACGAACGTGTGTTCGGCGTCACGACTTTCGAGCTGGGCTGATGTCCGCTCGCGACCTCATCGGTTATGGCGGCTGCCCACCCCACCCGCGCTGGCCCGGTGAGGCGCGCGTCGCGGTCCAGTTCGTACTCAACATCGAAGAGGGCGCGGAGTCATGCATCCTCAATGGCGATGCACAGTCGGAGGCCTGGCTTCACGAGCTACCGGGCCGTCCGCCGCGTGTGGGGGAACCGGACTTGAGCGTAGAGGGCATGTACGAATACGGATCGCGCGCAGGTGTGTGGCGCATTCTGGAGCTGTTCAGCGCCCGAGGCTTGCCGCTGACCGCGTTCGCCGTCGGCCGGGCACTGGAACTCACCCCGGCGATTGGCCATGCGCTCTGCGCTGCCGGACATGAGATTGCCGGGCATGGCTACCGTTGGCTGGACTATCGCGACATGCCTGAAGACCAGGAGCGGCGCCATATCCGCCTCACCCTCGACGTGATCGAGCAGATCTGCGGTAAACGCCCCACAGGTTGGTACACAGGAAGGGTCAGCCAGAACACCCGCCGCCTGTTGCGTGAGGAAGGTGGGTTTCTCTATAGCTCGGACGCTTACAACGATGACCTGCCCTATTGGCTCCCGGGCTCGCCCGCCCACCTGGTGATCCCTTACACGCTGGTCAACAACGACGCCCGCTATCTGCTGGCGAATGGTTTCGCCTGCGGTGAAGACTTCTTCCGGCTGCTCAAGGATGCTTTCGACCTGCTGTGGCAGGAGGGCGCGCACCACCCGAAGATGATGAGCGTCGGCCTGCATGGGCGGATCAGTGGCCATCCTGGTCGTGCGATGGCGCTGGCGCGTTTTCTGGATTACGTGCAAGGCCACGACGCGGTGTGGATCTGTAGGCGTGAAGAGATTGCCAGGCACTGGATTGCCCAATTCCCCGCCTGAGTGATAAGTGGCTCGGGACGGCCTGAGCCACGCTCAATGATGCGGCAATATGTTTCGACCCCCAGTACGCGACCGTGCTGGCTACAAACAAATCGGGTGGGCGCGCTATGCGGTTCAACACCTCAATCCGCTAATCCACAATGAACAACTTCGCTGCGGTGGTGGCGGGATCCACCGGCTGAATCCAGAAGAGATGACTGCTCATGCGAGCTTTATGGTGCCGCCCTGGATATCGTCGCGCGCCATCCGCAAGTCATTGGCATCGCGGTTGAGCTGGTGAATCATGTTGAGCAACCGCTGACGAAGCACCTCGTCCTGGAGCTGTTCTGCTGCGCGCATCACATCAAGCGCCGCTACCTCATTATTGGTTGCGACGGAGTCGAGCAGTTTGCGCATGCTTCTTGATGGCCGATTCATCTCCAACCCCCCAGGTTTCAGTGACGCGAATCATAAGGCTGGAATGTTTCGCCAGTGTTTCAGCTGCACGAACGGGTTCTGAATCGCCGACTCCGGCTGAGTCGACGCTAGCCGGGGGGCGATTACGCTTCAATCCATCAGTGATGAAGCTAAGCGGCCCGCTCCAGGGCATCCAGCAAGCCAACAAACTCCAGCGAAAGCCTGTGGCGAGGAGCCAAATGGACGAGAGGGACTGAAACTTCGTGAGATTCACGCATCTTGACGGAGCTGCTCAGGTAAACCGGTAGCAGAGGTAACCCCTCTGCCAACAGCTCATCAATGAGACCTTGGTGCATGCCAGTGCGCTCAGTGAACTGGTTAACCACCACCCCTTCCACTTCCAGTGATTCGTTGTGATCACAACGTAGATCTTCTACCTGCGCGAGAACGCGATACAGCGCCTGACGAGAAAAGCTGTCGCAATCGAATGGAATCAGTATTCGATCGGCAGCCACCAGTGCACTGAATGTGTAGAAATTCAGCGACGCAGGTGTGTCGATATAGATGCGTTCATAATCCCCGGACAGCTCAACCAATAACTTGCGTAGCTTGTTGATCTTGAACTTGCTCTCAAGTTTTGCCTGAATGTCTGAGAGTTCAGGGCTGGCAGCCACCAGGTGAAGGTTGTCGTAAAGGGTCTCGGTTATGGCCACTCGATTCCTTCTGCCTTCGAAGCCGCTGGACAGTGTCTGTTTGAAGAAATCGGCTATGCCTGCGGGAATGCGCTCGTTGAGTAGTCCCGTGAGGTAGTGAGTCGAGTTTGCCTGGGGATCGAGGTCAACCAGCAGCGTTCGGTAACCTTCGGCAGCACTTACAGCGGCAAGATTGCAGGCAATGCTGGATTTTCCAACACCACCTTTCTGATTGAATACGACACGACGCATCGGGCTTGCTCATCCATGAAAGTGGCCTAAGGCCAACTGAAGGAAAATCTAAGTAGTCATTTCAATTCTATGACCGCAACATTACAGTTTTACGACAGCCCGTCCATCAGGCCAGCTTCAATCACTCGGAGTGCTGATGCACATCAATGACTAATCAGTACAAGGGGGACCGTTAAGCAACTTGCGCAGATACTTCGCCGATGCAGGGCACAAATGCTTGAATTGAACTGTCTGGGTGATAGCCGCAGGCGCCTCGTCCCTGCCAAGCAGTTCGTATCCATTGGCAGAGAAAAAACCAGCAGCGCCTTGAGTCAACAGGTGCAATCGGACTGCGCCTTGAGAGACCGCATAGCGTTCCAGTTCAGACAACACCGCTTTACCCAGCCCCTCTCCACGATGCGTCTCACAAACGACTATTGAGCGAAGCAACAGATCGGAACCCGCACCCTCGAGCCCCCCATAAGCCACCCACTCCCCATCCACTTCGAACCGGTAAAACTGTCGATCTGGTTCACTGACATCACTGAAGGGCAGCCCTGCCTGGCTTAATGACTTACACAAATGATCCAGATCACTCGGCCCTACTTTTCTTGCCTGCATTGTCACCCACCCTTGCTTCTGACTCACTGAGTTTCACGGTAGTAATTACCGGTGTCGACAAGATCACTGCAACGCAAGAGAGCGGTTAATGGCATGCTGACCTCGGTCTGTGATTGAGCACTCTCAAGATCGGTACCCATTTCTCATCCAAGGTCAATAGGACGCAGGGTCGGCAGGAGGCATGCAATGGAACTGAAGTTCAGTCACATCGATGTATTGGTCAAGAATCTCGACGAAGCCTGTGCTTACTACGTACAGATACTGAACGCCAGGATCTCCAAAACGCTCGTCTGGGAGCGAGGTGGTCTGCACGTGCGCTACGCGATTGCGCTGATCGGTCAAGAGCGTTTCATGTTAGTACAGCCGTTGGCCGGGAACCTGAGGGAGCTATTGGACTCCTCGGGTGAAGGGATGATTTATCGCCACTGCTATTCGACGCCGGACATCGAGAAGGCCTATGACGAACTGATGGTCGCCGGTGTTCAGCCAGAAGACGAAAACGGAAAGCCATTGGCCCGCGCGAACCTGCAATCCCCGTCCGGGACACGCATTATCTGGTTGCCCAAGCGCTTCGGGCACTTCTCTATCGAAATCCTGGAAGACAAGGCGCTAGAGGCATTTGTAGAAGCTGCATTTGCCTGAGTGATGCGGCGATAAACGTCTGCTTGCTGTGGATTCAACGGTCATACCCATTTTTCGCATGCCCGAGAAGCACCTGTACTGACAGACAGGGGAACCACTTTTTCAACAGAACCGGTCAGAAGCAGCCTCCCCTCCCACAAAATCCTGAAATAAACAGAAGATGTGCCGCGCCGATCACAAAGGTAGCGGTCTGTCTTGAATGACCCGCTTCATGACCAGGGTCGAGGTGAGCCGTTGCACATTAGGCAATGTCGAGAGGCTCTCATCGTAAAGCCTTTGAAAGGCGGGCAAGTCCTGGGCAATGACGTGCAGCAGGTAGTCCGGCTCCCCAAACAACCTTTGGGCATCGACCACCTGAGGTATTTCAATGAGCGCCGCCTCGAACGCCTCGACGGCTTGCCGGTCACCCTCGCGGAGCGTGGCAAATACCATCGCGGAAAAATTCAGGCCCAGTGCACCGGGATCAAGCTGCGCACGGTAGCCCAGCAATACACCGGAGTCCTCCAGTGCCCGCACTCGCCGATGACAGGGTGAAAGGCTCAAGCCGACGCGTTCGGCAAGTTCAGTGACCGAAAGACGGCCATCCTTTTGCAGCTCGGCAAGAATCTTCCGGTCAGTTCTGTCCACGTAGAATAATCTCCCTCATTGCGACGAAAATACGACCACCTTTGAAAGTTAATTCTAACAATATTTCATTAATCTTCCCCCATCCATTAACAGCCGTACTCCTCTTCAGGAAACAAGAGGGGCGGCCTATGAGAGGCGGGATGATGAATAACGCGATGATTGATAAACGGGCGTGGGTGACGCCATGACCTTCAGTGTCTTTGTTGCCTTCTGGGCGGTGTCGTTTCTGTTCGTCGTTACGCCCGGAGCGGATTGGGCCTACGCGATATCCGCTGGCCTGAAGCATCGCGTCGTCATACCGGCTGTGGGCGGACTGCTGTCCGGCCACCTGATTGCCACATTGGTGGTAGCCGCTGGTGTCGGCACCCTGGTCGCCAACCATCCTGGGGTCATGTCAGTGCTGACGATGGCCGGGGCGGGTTACCTGCTTTGGTTGGGCATCAACATGCTCACCCGTCCCTCCACACCCCACACCGATGAAGTTCAGGCGTCAGGCTCATGGTTGCGCTGGGCGCTCAAGGGGCTTTGCGTCAGCGGCTTGAATCCGAAAGTGTTCCTGCTGTTCCTGGCGCTCTTGCCCCAGTTTGCCGATGCCACTGCCCCCTGGCCTGTACCGACGCAGATGATTGCGCTCGGGCTTGTCCACACCGTCAGTTGTGGCGTTATTTATCTCCTGGTCGGTTTTGGCTCACAGGTTGTTCTAAAGGCACGCCCAGCCGCCGCTCAGTGGGTCAGTCGTTTCTCCGGAGCGATCATGATCATCATCGCCGTGACGCTGTTTACCGAACAGATGCCGGCTTGATTGCCTCATCAGGACAGGTCGTCGCTCTCATCCAGAGGTGATGATTGATGTGCGCATTCTCGTAGCCAGTTCATGAAAACCAGCAATCGCTTGGGGATAGTGCCGAGCGACGGGTGAACCAGATAGTAATCGTAGTGGCCTGAGCGGCTGAACTCAGCGAGCGGCAGGACGAGCTCGCCGCGATCAACCCGCTTCTGCACAAGCTGCTGACGGCCAATCGCAATGCCGGCGTGGTTCATGGATGCGGTCACACATAAATCAGAGCGATCGAAGGTCAAGCTACGTTTGGGAAGTGCCGCGAGCATGTTGTGTTGCTCTGCCCAAAGCGTCCACTCGGCATCATAGGCCGCATGATCCCACGCCAGGGAGTCATGCAAGATTGTGCAGTTCCTTAAGTTGTCCGGGTTCTCCTCCAGGCGGTGGCGTCGCGCATACTCGGGACTACACACCGGGGCCAGCCGCTCGCGCATCAACCGATGGCTCGTCAACCCGGGAAACTCGCCATTGGCGTAGTACAGGGCCAAGTCGATTTTACGGGTTCGAAAGTCGACATTGTCATTGCCTACCCGCAGGTCCAATGACACCAAGGGATATCGCTCGATAAAATCCGCCAGCCTGGGAACCAGCCAGCATTGGGCAATGGAAGGCCTGACATAGAGCGCGATCGAGCCGGCAATTTCCGCCTGTGTCGATTGCTCGAGTGCCTCGGATAATTCTCCCATCGCATTCTGGAGTATTTCGAAGATACGCTCGCCTTCGTCGGTCAGGCTGACCTGCCGGGTCAGGCGCTGGAACAGCTTCATGGATAAGGCGGTTTCCAGACGACTTATACGGTGGCTCACGGCGCTTGCGGTCAAACACAGCTCCTCTGCCGCACGGGCGAAGCTCAGATGACGAGCGGCAACCAAAAAGGTGTGAAGGTTCGCGAACTGGCTGCTGTTGAGCCTGGAGCTGATACGTGGAGGAAGGTTGAGCACGACAGTTTTCCCTCAAACCCAAAAGCCGCCTTGCGTTGTACGCATTTCCAGCGGGCAAACGTAACGGATGTGGCAAGACGTTGATCTTGCCACATTCGGTTTAGGCTTAAATCAGCGAGAACTCTGTCGAGTCCAGGCAATTCGGGTCCATTCAGACCAGATTAACCTTTGGCGAGCAATTCACGGCCCTTGGCCAGATAAGCTTCCATCTCGTCGCAAGGCACCATATTGCCGCCCGTTGCCCAAACCAGATGGGTGGCTTGCACCATGGCCTGACGGTCCAGGCGCGCGCGAGCCAGGTAGCCCTGCTGGTCGGCCTGGACTCTGGCAATGCCGGGCACGCCGGCGAGCGCGGATGGCTCGAGGCGCACACCTTCGCTGCGCTCCATCAGTGCCAGCAAACTGTACATTTCCTCGTCGCTGACCGTGTAGAAACCATCAAGCAAGCGCTGCATGGCCTTGCCGACAAAACCTGAAGCGCGTCCGACGGCCAGGCCGTCCGCAGCCGTCACGTTGTCAATGCCGAAGTCTTGCACGCTCACTTCGTCGTGCAGGCCGGTATAGACGCCCAGCATCATGCATGGCGAGTGTGTGGGCTCGGCGAAGATGCAATGGACAGCGTCGCCGAAGGCTAGCTTCAGGCCGAAGGCCACACCGCCAGGCGCGCCACCCACCCCACAGGGCAGATAAACAAACAATGGATGTTGCGCATCCACGGTGATGCCAGCCGCTGCCAATTGCTTTTTCAGGCGCTCGGCAGCCACCGAGTAGCCCAGGAACAGGTTGACCGAGTTTTCATCGTCCACAAAATGGCAGGCAGGATCGGACTCCGCTTGTTGACGGCCTTGCGAGACGGCCACGCTGTAATCGGAGGAGTACTCAATAACGGTAACGCCGTGTGAACGTAACTTGTCTTTCTTCCATTGCCGCGCATCCGCCGACATATGCACGGTAACCTGGAAACCCAATGCCGCCCCCATGATGCCGATGGACATGCCAAGGTTGCCGGTCGAGCCAACGGCTATTTTGTATTGGCCGAAAAAGGCACGCGCCTTATCGCTGTCCAGCACCGCGTAGTCGTCATCAAGCGTCAGCAGATTCGCGGCCAACGCCAGGTCTTCGGCATGCTTGAGCACTTCATAGATACCACCACGCGCCTTGATGGAGCCCGAAATCGGCAGATGGCTGTCCCGCTTGAGCCACAGCGCCCCTTGCAACGCCTGACCGTAGCGCTCGCCGAGCAATTGCTGCAGGTGTGGTACGGGCAGAGTGTCCGATTCGATAATGCCGCCACTGCACTCCGTCTCCGGAAACGCGCGCCGCAGGTAAGAAGCAAAACGCGTCAGTCGCGCGCTGGCATCGGCGACGTCTGCGGCCGTCAACCCCACATCGCCAATCGATTCCGCGACCGGGGCCACGGCAGAGTTGAACCAAGTGGTTTCTTGCAGCGCGACCAGATCGCGAATCAAAGGATAACTGGCGTACCAGCTTTCAAGTGTCTTGCCCAAAATCATGGCGTGTTCCCTTTAAACAATCAGGCGGAAAATACGGGTTGAATCAAACGAATTGCGACAGCAGCAGGGTCAGCCCCAGCGCGATCAATGAAGCCAGTACGGTGGCCGAGGTGAATTTCTTCAACGCTTCGGCGAGCGAGACTCCCAGGTACTCCTTGACCACCCAGAAGGCCGAGTCCGTCACATGGGTCCAGCCAATGGCGCCGGCACCGATGGCAATGCAGATAATTTCCTTACTCACGGTGGGATGAGCGCTCAGCATCGGCATCACCATGCCGGCGGCGCTGATCATTGCCACCGTCGCTGAACCGACGGCGAAGTGCATCAGCCCTGCCACCAACCACGCCAGGACGATGGGATTCATATTCAATTGCGTCAACGAACCGGACAGCGCGTTACCCACGCCGCTGTCGACCAGGATGCCGTTGAATGCCCCACCGGCACCGATGATCAGCAGAATGCTGGCCAGCGGAGGAAAGCTCTTCTGAGTGTGCGCGAGCAAGTCAGGCATTGATAAGCCGCGGCGCAAACCCAGCGCCCAGTAAGCGAACACCACAGCAATGGACAGTGCTATCAGCGGCGTGCCCAGGAACGAAACGATGCTGAAGAGCCCGGAGTCATGGGGCAGTCCGGCCGCAAAACTTTTACCGACCATCAGCAGCAGTGGCAGCAGGATGGTCAGCAGTGTCAAGCCAAGGCCTGGCAAGTCCCGGGTCGCGCTGTCAACGCAATGTTCGTCCAGAAAAGCTTCTTGAGTGTCGGGCGCTTCACTCTTGCAGACCAGCTTGATCCACAGCGGCCCGGCGATGATGGCGGTAGGCAGCGCGATAATGAGGCCATACACAATGACCTTGCCGACATCGGCGCCCAGCAGCCCGGTGATGGCCATCGCGGCAGGGTGCGGGGGCAACATGCAATGAACCGCCATCAGCGACACGGCCAAGGGCACGCCCAGGTATAGAAGGTTGATCCGGGTCTCTTTGGCGACCACATAGATCAGGGGAATCAGCAGAACGAATCCAACCTCGAAGAACACCGGGATGCCCGCGATAAACCCTACTAGCATCATGGCCCATGAGGCACGCTCTTTACCCAGGGTGCTCAATAGCGTCTGGGCAATGCGCTCCGCGCCACCGGATTCTTCCAGCATCTTGCCGAGTATGCCGCCAAGGCCAATGATCGTTGCCAGGAATCCGAGTGTTCCACCGACACCTTTTTCATAGGAAGAGGCCATTTGCGCCAGTGGCATGCCGGAACCGATGCCCACCACAAAGCTCGCTGCGGTCAAGGCCAGGAATGCGTGGACACGCACTTTGACGATTAGAAAAACGATCAGAATGATGGCGGAAAACAACACCACCAATAGAGTGGGACCACTGTGCATACAATCTCCTGAAAGAGCTTTTATTGTTGAAACAAGTGATCTTGGTCACTCAGCTTTTCGGCATTAGAGAGCGCAACACAGGGACCTGACAAAGGATGGATTTTCAAGGGATGGATGACATGAGGTCATCTATGGTGAGTGCATGGCGTGAAGTGATGAAAGTTCGAGCCATATCTACAAGGGACTGGAGGCTATCAAAGCCTGGAAGCAAGCCTCGCAGGCCAAGTGAACCTGAAGCACGGGGCCAATGAGTTTTTTTATCATGTCAAGGAGCGCAAAATGAGCTGGCTGGCGTTCGAATGATGTGTCGCAGTCGGCTGGAGTGCAGACATCTCGGGCACCATGGGTAAGGACTTTCTCGAGTACGATGAGCGCGCGCTTGCTGTCGACTGCAGGGGCCGGAGGAGGCGTTTTGAAACCATTCGCGCTCAGACCTGGCGCCTCGACGCTGAACATGTTCCTGCAAGGGGGCTTGCCACGCCGTGATGCTGTGCCGCAAACGTTAACGGAAAAAGCGGTCATCCCTGGCATTCCCAATGCTCGCTATTGGTTGGACCACGACCTGACTCTGTTCATTCAGGATGCAACTGAGGGCAACAAACGCGAGAGCGAGGCTCTCGCCAAGGCAGGGAAACCGAACAACATCCTGCCGCTGGCAAATATGCTGGCAGTTTCGGGAGGCGGTGACGCAGGCACATTCGCAGCAGGACTCATTACGGGGTGGACCACGCATGGGACTCGACCCATGTTCAAGGTCGTCACGGGCATTAGCGCGGGCGCCCTGGTCGCCCCGTTCGCTTACCTGGGATCCGGGTACGACGAAGTCATTCGGTATATCGCCAACGCCATCGGTCCAAAAGACGTTTTTCATTCGCGAAACGTGCTGACCCGTCTTGCCAGCGACGGTATAGCGGACAGCAAACCACTGTCGCGGCTCATCACAAAGTACATCACCGCGGAAATTCTTGCGGCGATTGCGTCGGAATACGCCAAAGGGCGAATCCTGCTGATCGGCACAAC
This sequence comes from Pseudomonas sp. GW821-FHT12A04, assembly GCF_058807755.1. Lineage (NCBI taxonomy): Bacteria > Pseudomonadati > Pseudomonadota > Gammaproteobacteria > Pseudomonadales > Pseudomonadaceae > Pseudomonas > Pseudomonas sp. GW821-FHT12A04. The sequence continues at coordinate 145,978 of NZ_JBXAQZ010000007.1, read as the reverse complement.
CGACCTTGATTCAGGGCGGCCAGTCACTTGGAACATGGGCACTATTGCCGCAAGCGAAGCACCGGGAGCGCTCGACCTCTTCCGCAACATCATGATCGCGTCGATGAGTATTCCCGGCGCCGTCTCACCCGTCATGATCGATGTAGACGTTGACGGCAAACAGTTTCAGGAAATGCACGTGGACGGTGGGGTAATCACTCAGGTGTTCCTTTACCCACCTGGCACAAAGATGGCGCTGAACAGAGCCACCGGAGCACCTTTGCGACTCGAACGGCATTTCTATGTCATTCGTAATGGGACACTGGAGCCGCAGTGGTCCGGGACGAAACGCCGTACATTGAGCATCGGCGGTCGAGCCATCAGTGCATTGATTCAAACTCAGGGGATCAGCGACCTGGAGCGAATTTACCGTATGGCGCAGCAGGATGGAGCGGATTTCAATCTTGCGTACATTGGCTCCGACTTTTACTTTCCGCGCAATCAGAAATTCGATGGCGAGTACATGAAGCGTTTATTCGATTACGCCTTTCAACTCAGCGCGAAGGGCTATCCGTGGCATAAATCACCGCCCTCGGAAAACTCTGAACTACGAAACACCCGCTGAAAGATTGAGCCAATCTGTTGCGTCGATCGGTTGAGTCCACAGCCAATGGCCAGAAACCAAAACTCCACCTGGCAGCGCGAATGCCCCTACCGCCGATCTATTCCTTATAGACCCCGACCTTCACATTACAGCCCGCCTTCGTGACCTTTGAATAACAAGGGAATCGACCGGCATTTTCTCAGGAGCCGAGTGGGATGCAAGGTGATTGACCATGGCTTGAAATACCCGTATAGCTCATGTCAGGCCACAGAGGTTTGTCCTATGATCACGATTGGCTTTGTTTTGCCGCACGGCTTCCAAATCATGGGATTGGCAGCAGTTTCCGCGTTCGAACTCGCTAACGGCACGGCGAATGAGCCGTTGTATGGCATCCGACTCCTCTCGGAGAGCGGTGGCGCTGTTCCCAACTCGTTTGGTGCCCCTGTTGAAACGAGTCCGCTGTCGAGCAGCAAGGTTGATACGCTGATCGTCACTGGCTCGATGCATCCGGCACCCTCTCCGTCTGACTTGATAACGCAACTGCGTAAGGCATCCGAGTCCACACGGCGCACTGCATCGGTCTGCACGGGGGCCTTTATACTTGGTGAAGCAGGATTGCTCGATGGTCGACGAGTCACCACGCACTGGTTTCATGCGCGCGATCTTCAGAAACAGTTTCCGAAAGCACATGTAGAGGACGATCGAATTTTCATCATCGACGGACCTATCTGGACCTCCGCCGGGATGAGCGCCAGCATAGACTTGGCGCTTGGCATGATCGAGAAGGATTTTGGCCCGGAACTGTCCCGTAGGGTTGCCCAAGACTTGGTCGTCTATCATCGACGTGCCGGCGGACAGTCTCAGCACTCGGCGCTGTTGGAGTTAGACGCCAAGTCCGATCGCATCCAACGTGCATTGGCACACGCCCGCCAGAACCTGCGCGCCCCACTTACAGTAGAAGAACTGGCAATGGCAGCCCATCTGAGCCCAAGGCAGTTCAGTCGAGCGTTTCGAGCCGAAACCGGACAATCGCCCGCCAAAGCAGTCCAACACCTTCGTTTAGAGGCAGCGAGGGTAATGGTAGAGCAAAGCCGTCATTCAATAGACGAAGTCGCCTCCGAAACCGGTTTTATCGATACAGAGCGAATGCGCCGAGCATTCTTGCGTGCATTCGGGCAGCCCCCGCAGGTTCTGCGACGCAATGCGCGATTGGCGGAAGTTTAGGAATGCTGATCACTATGGGATTGAATTAAATTTTGCGACCCGGACCAGTTAAGTCCGGGCCATGACTAGACGTATCTCCGTTAACCACGGTTACACAATTGATACATGCCCTATCGTTCAGACGGAGCGCGCTACCGCTCCTACTGCCGCCTCCACGCGACGAGCAAGTTCAAGGAGCTTTCGGTCGTCACCATTCTTGCCGTCTATTTCCAGACCGATAGGAAGTCCGTTGCTGGACATTCCCATCGGAATGCTAATGCCCGGCAACCCTGCGATGCTCCCAGCGACGGTATGCCTCGCGAGAGCCAGGTCGTCGACCTCCTGCCCTGCGATGGTGAACTTCGTCTGTTGCTCAATCGTTGGTGCAGGACAGGGTGTAGTTGGCATGATGAGCGCCTGAGCCCCACTGCTGGAAAATGCCATGTTAAATCGGCGCTGGATTTCCGGACGATCATGATCAAGCGCGGTTTGATATGTCTCATGGGAAATGAATCCAGCGCCACTCGGCAATACAAGATGGCCCCAAGCATCTTTCAAGCCAGGCTTCAATTCATTGTAAATATCTTCAAATGAGCTCGGTATCCGATTCTTGCGAAGGAAGCCTGCGACCGACTCCATCGTCTCATGGAAGAAAATACTCCACGTCGACCTTTCGGTCATGGCGAAAAAATCTTCACCAAGGTCTACTTCGACAACTTCCGCACCAGCGTCACACAGCCGACGAATCGTCTCTTTGAAGTGCTCCTCAACTTCATGATTGATACGCTCAAGATGTTGCCGAGGAGCATAGGCTAGCCGGATTCCTCTAAGACCCGTCCAGTCACCATGAACGGTAGATGTGGTCTTCGTGACGACCTGGTCGATCAGTGCGCAATCCTCGACGGTGCGCGCGAATACACCCGCTGTATCGAGCGTATGGGAGATGGGAGCAATCCCATCACCAGACCACCGCCCCGGGCTGGGCTTGAACCCCACTACACCACAGAACGACGCTGGCACGCGGATAGAACCCACGGTGTCACCGCCGAGAGCCGCGGGCACGATCTGAGCGCCTACCGATGCTCCCGCGCCACTCGAAGAGCCTCCGGTCACGTGTTCAGGATTGTGCGGATTTTTCGCCTGGCCGAAGTGGCTGTTATGTCCGGTCAAACCATATGACATTTCCACAAGATTGTTCTTGCCGAACACTATGCCCCCGGCATCCTTGATCGCTCTAACGACCTCTGCATCTCGAGCTGGCACAAAGTTCTCCAAACTGCGGATGCCGAGTGTTGTCCGTAAACCTTGCGTTAGATAACTGTCCTTGACCGCAACCGGAACGCCCAACAACGGGGCGGTAGAACCAGTAGCGCGAGCGGTATCACAGGCTCTCGCCGCGGCAAGTACTGCGGCTTCGTCGATCGTGATAAAGGCGCCCAGGTCAGAGAAAGTGTGAGCTCGCCGAAGTAGCGCCGCAGTATAGGATTCTGATGAAATGTCGCCTCTACGTATGGCGGCAGCCGCAGCAGCAACACCAAGTTCGCTGAACCTGTCAGGTGATATTCCAGTGTCATCGCCCTTAAGCATATAAACCTCACGGTAGGTTGGGTTGAGACGAGGGATGCTCCCGTCATGACTTGAATCTACCCACACCGCGCAAAGTCCGAAATGTCGAATATACCTCGTTTAGGGACATTGCCCGTCCGCCAATGGATCAGAGCGACCTAACGAAGATCCACATCGCGTTGAGATAAGGTCAACATCGTCGGCAGAAACTTGCGGCGGCTGAATTAAATGCAGGCACGGCTGTACACATAAAAAAACGCCCCCGCGTAAAGCGGAGGCGCATGACGATGAAGTGAATGGTTCACTCCTTGGTAGAGAACAGACCATTGGGCAGTTCCTTGCCGTTCTCGTTATAGGCCGCCTTGACGCTCAGGTACGACTCCATTTCATCAATGTAGCCGTCTGTGTTGGTGTCCTTCTTCGCGAATACGGCTTGCCCCTTCGGCTCAACCACGAGGAACTCGGCGCGCGAGATTCGCGCATCATCATCAGTATCGATCGCGTTGAAGATCGCATCACCGCACTGGCCCTCACCGCACTTCCCTTCGGTGGTCTTTGCCTGTGTCTTGGTCTCCGTGCCACCGCACTTACCTTCACCGCACTTCCCTTCAGCTCCGGTGTGCGACGCGGCAAGCATGTAGCCTTGCGGCAATTGTTGTACGGCAAAAGCCGATCCACTCAGTACGATCCCGGCCAGCGCGACACTCATCAGACCAATACTCTTGTTACGGATGGTTTTATCAGACATTACATTTTCTCCAGGTGGGGTGCGGCGAAGCCGCTGGGTAGCACTGCGAAATGCAGTAGCAAGTCAAGATTTGGAAAGCGGCATGTGAACGGAGCCAGGTCTGCGGGAAAAAACCAGCAGGATCGCTGCGATGCCCGCCAACGTTCCTCCCACCCACGGCAACAATAGCGAAACCGTCACCCCCAACGTCAGGAGCACAAGTCCCCAAACGCTCGGACCAGCAGAGCTCTTACTTGCTGAGTCTCGGAGGACTTCGATGAGATGATCGAGGCTTAGTCGACCGGATCCGTTGAGGATGAGAGGCAAAAGCATCACCAGGTAGATCAACGGCAGCTTGTAGTTGCCGTAGCCATCGTTGCTGATTGCGTAGCCTTGCCACAGCTCGCTCAAGCTCGACCAATCTGACGGCCAGTGAATGGTGTAGGTGGCCACTATTGTCAGCACCCACAGTGACAATGCGACAAAACGGGTGCCCAAGCCGAGCAGCAAAGCGAAGCTGCCGACCAGTTCGAACCAAGTTGCCATGGTCCAATTCGTACTCGAGCTCAGCAAAGAGAAGGGCATCGGGAACTTGTCGCCAAGGTCGGCGAACCAGTTCGCCCCTTGCAGCTTCTCAAGTCCGGATTCGAAGAATTCCCATGCGAGCAAAATGCGGAGCCCAAAGGGCGCCAACCAAAGCCCGACAACATCTATACGGGATGTCAGCGACTGCTCGACTTGTTGGTTTCGGTTCGACATCTGGTTTTCCTCGGGCAACGTGTGCCCTATTTCGAAGGGCCGGTCGCGCCGATACCCACATTGTTGACGAGCACGGTGATGTAGGAATCGGTTTGAAGTACGCGCTCAACACGGGCCAGATCGTCAGCGCCAGTGAGATCAGCTGCGATAGTCTCAACTGAGCGGCTAGTGCACGTGGTAATCGCCCGCGCCAGTTCGCGAAGCTTTTCGACGCGGTGCGCAACCAGGATCAGATCGTAGCCAGCACGGGGAAGCCGGTCAGCGTAAACAGCGCCAATACCAGAAGATGCGCCAGTTGCCAGCGCAGTACCTTGGTGGATGCGGGTGTTCATGGCAGTTTCCTTTAACCGGCGGGGTACCGGGTTCAGGAACAAATCTACGCCAACAGGCTTTTGACCTAAATGACGCAGATACCTCCTTTTGCGCCGTCACGTTAGCGAAGCTCACGTCTTTGAGTCTGCCCGTTCGGGCTCGGAATGAAGCTCGCACCCGCAAGCTGAGCTATCCCGCGCCAGACGCTGGCGCGCTGGGTGATTCGGTGCGGTGAACAGCTACTGCCCCTGTTCAACCTCATTCGAGATGAGTTGCTGGATTAGAAGTAGCTTGTTTCTACGGACAAAAAAATTGTCGAACAGCAAGCGGCCTGACTGATCTGACCGGTTTCTGCCGGCTCTCACCGGCAGCTATTGGCTGAAGCGCACTTCTGCTACACGAGTTATGGCTCAAGCCTTTTTCTCCGAGCGCCGTCTATCAAGCTCGTCTCGAATGTCTATCCACTGCCGAGGCCTACGCCGAATCAAGAGTGCAATCTGGATTTCGGTTCCCCGCGAACAACATAGCCAACTCATTCGCGCCCATGAGCAGGGCTGTTGCTTGCATGGCAAATCATTCCGTCCTCCAGCGAGACGTCGGCGAAAGGCTCACCCTACTCCCTCGATCGGCGTGACACACATAAACAATTTTGTGCCATTATGCTTGGCGCATAATTTGATTTTTGTGCCATAACCACCACTGGCGTCACAGAGCCCAACCCCGGGCTGAACCTTCGTCAGTAGCCTTTTCCCAATGACATCACTCCCAAGGAGGCGTCATGAGCAGTGCATTGCTTGGTCCGATCAGCCAGATCGGTTATCTGGTCGAGAGCCTGGAACAGAGCATGGAACGCTGGCGACAGCATCTCGGTGTCGGGCCCTGGACGCTCTTTCGCAACGTCAGCCTCGAAGGCCAGTATCGAGGTGAGCCGGTCACGGTCACGATCGATGTCGGGCTTGCCTACCAAGGGGATATCCAGATCGAACTGATCCAGGTGACCAACGATGCGAAGTCGCCCTATCGCGATGCTGAAGGCCATCCAATCCGGGGCATGCACCATATCGCCTGGGTCGTCGACGACTTCGACCAGACCCTTGTGCGATTGACTGCGACCGGGTTGCAGATGGTTTTTGAAGCCAGCAATCCGACGACCCGCGTGGCCTATCTGGAAAACCATTCGGAGCCTGGAGTGCTTTACGAAATCATCCATGGGATTGGAATGCGCGAGTTGATCCAGCAGGGCATTGAAGCCGCCAGGCACTGGGATGGCACGGATCCGGTTCACATTATTGATGTGGGGGCGTAAGGGACAGCATGTCGAAACGACTTGAAGGTAAAGCGGCATTGGTGCTGGGTGTGGCACCTGGCAACGTCGGCGAAGCCGTGGCTCGACGTTATGTCGAACAAGGGGCGCGCGTGCTGGTTTCAGGGCGCCGCGCTGATGCAGTGGCGGCGGTTGCACAGTCACTTGGGGTGCCTTGGCTGGCGTGCGATATCACCTCGCAGGCCGAGGTCGACGATCTGGTGGCGCAGAGCAAGCAGTGCCTGAACGGCCTGGACATCGGCGTCAATGCCACGGGCTGGGGGCTCTTGAAGCCGTTCCTGGAACACAGCCGCGAAGACCTGGAGAAAATGAACGCGGTGCAATTCACCGGCCCGTTCCAGTACTTTCAGGCGCTGCTGCGTCATATGCCGACGGGGGGATCAATCATCCAGATCTCGTCGGTCACGGCCAGCATCATGTTCGACAACCACGCCGCGTACATGGGCACCAAGGCCGGCATCGACCACGTCATCCGTTGCATCGCTCACGAATTCGGTCAGCACGGGATCCGGGCCAACTCCATTGCCCCCGGTGGTGTTGCCGATGCGCCGATGTCGGGTGGCGGGCTGCTGAGCCCGTCTATCGCTGCCCTCTATCACCGCGAAATCCCCCTCGGGCGCAGTGGTGTATCCGCCGACGTGGCCGATGCGGCACTCTGGCTGGCCAGCAACGAGTCCAGCTTCGTGACCGGTCAGGTCATTCATGTCAGCGGTGGACAGACGCTTCGGCGCAATCCCTCTATTTCCGAGATCTATGCGGCGGCCACTGCACCCGCAGGCCCGGCCCGGCACCTCTGATAAACAGCACGGCCGGCATTGCCGGCCGTGCGACGGTTCAGGGCTTGATGATGACTTTGGCCGACCGCTGTGGGTCAGCCGCCGTTTTATAAGCCTGCGCGACGTCATCGAGCGAGAAACGGTGGCTGATCATGGACTCCGGATCGAATGCGCCGGATGCCAGCAGTTCCAGTGCCTGCGCGAACTCCGTCGGATAACACAGGGTGCCGATCAGTTCGAGTTCCTTGACCTGCAGGATCGAGAAGTCAAAAGCCTGCGGTTGCTTGTAGACACTTGCCACGGTGATGCGGGCGGCATCCCGGGCCCTGGCGATGGCCTCGTGCAGCACGCCACTCACCCCTGAACACTCGAAGATCACCTGGGTCGCGGGCGCTTGCGTCCCCAGGAAAGTCGGCACGCGGCCATGGGCCCGTGCGAGTTCGCTCCACAGGTCGTCTCGTGTCGGATCGAGCGTCAGGTTCGCCCCCAGCCCGGCAGCAATCTCCAGGCGCCCGGCAGACAGGTCAGCCACAGCGATCTGGCTGATGCCCCGGGCCTTCAGGCACGCGACGATTCCCAGGCCAATGGCCCCGGCACCAAGGACCAGCACGGACTCACCGACCGTCACCCGTGAGCGATTGACCGCGTGCAAGGCCACCGCCAGCGGTTCGACGAGGGCGGCCACCTCCAGGGGAAGGTTCGCGGGCAGTTGATGCAGAATCGGGCCGCTGTTTACGTTGCGCACCCGGACCAGGTTCGCCAGCGCCCCCTCATCGCTGCCCACGCCGATCATCGCGCCGTTGGCCATGGGATTGACCACGACCCGCATGCCGGGCCGGTAGTGGACGACCGCCGTGCCCACCTCGCGGATGACCCCGGAGAACTCATGCCCTAATGGCATCGGTGCCCCATCGCGGCGAATGCCCCCGCTCTCATAGAAGCCCAGGTCACTCCCGCAAACACCGCACGCGGCGACTTCGACCAGCACATCTGTCTCACCCGGGGATGGTAAAGGGACTTCGTCTACCCGCAGGTCTCGAGGGCCGTGGAGTCGTACCTGTTTCATCACATGGTTCATTGTTGAGTCCTGTTGGTGGCTGATGCCGATTCGGCGGCGATGTGATCGGCGGCGATGAAGGCGAAGGTCATCGCCGGGCCAATGGTCGAACCGGGGCCGGGATAGGTCTTGCCCATCAGTGCAGCCGAGGTGTTGCCCACCGCATAGCAACCGGCAATGGCCGAGCCGTCCGGGCGCAGCACGCGCGCGCAGGCGTCGGTGCGCAGTCCGCCTTTGGTACCCAGCTCGCCCGGATCGATGCGCAAGGCATAGAACGGCGCGCGATCGATCGGGCCAAGGCAGGGGTTGGGTTTGCAGGTGGTGTCACCGTAGTAGCGGTCGAACAGGTTGCCACCCTTGCCGAACTGCGGATCAACGCCAGCGGCGGCGTATTGGTTCATCTGCACGAGGGTGGCTTCGAGCCCGGCGACGTCGACGCCGATCTTGGTTGCCAGCTCGGCCGGTGTTTCGGCGCGGTAGATCACGTTGTCGAGCCAGCCGGCGGGGATCTTGCTGTCCGGCTGCACACTGCCCGGCAGCAACACACCGCAGGGATAGCGCTTGCGGTACTCGGCATCGAATACCAGCCAGGCCGGTGCATTGGCCTGGGTGCGTTGATGGTCGGCATACATTGCATAGATGATGTCCGTGTAGGGCGCGGCTTCATTGACGAAGCGCTGGCCCAGTCGATTGACCATCACGCAACGGGGCGCCGCACGCTCAACGAACAGGGCGCGCTGGCTCGACTCCCCTGGCACCTTCACTGTCGGAGCGCCCCAGGTGTGTTCCATCAGCGCCACCGCACCGCCGGCCTCCAGCCCGGCGCGAATGCCGTCGCCATGGTTTATCGGCGGCGCCGCCGTCCATTGGGCCTGTGTGGGCCGGGGCAGATACAGTTCGCGCATCGCCTGGTTCGACTCGAAACCGCCGCAGGCAAGCACCACACCGTGCCGCGCCCGCAGGCGTTGAATGCGACCCTCGCGCAGCACATCGATGCCAACCACCCGGCCCTCATCCAGTTGCAATGATTGCATCGAGGTTTGCAGCCACAAGGGAATGCCTCGCTCGGCCAAGGCTGCGCGCAGGCTCGCCACCAAGGCGTTACCTAGGGTCAGGCGGCGATCTCGCCGGCTGCGGCGACGCCAGCGAAAATCACTCAGGTAGCGCAACGCCAGCCCGGCGGTCAGCAGCAACCAGCCGCGCTCCTTGGCAAGGATGGTGTGGGCCTCGACCTGGGTCATGGCGATACGTCCGCCAATCAGGGTCGCCGGCGAAGCTGCCCGCAACAGCTCGAAGTGTTCACCCAGGCGTGCCCCGTCGAACGGGGCCGGCTCCATGGTGCGGTAGCCGGGCTTGCCACCTTTACGGTCCGGGTAGTAGTCGGGGTAGCGCGGCACTGCGCGAAAATTCGTGCGCGCCTGGCGTGCCAGGTACTCAACCATTTTCGGGCCATTGTCGAGATAGGCGTCGATGCGCTGCTGATCAAAATCTTCGCCAACCACCTCGCGCAGATAGCTGATCGCTTCGTCGTATGAATCGCTGCCCCCCAGTGCGGCAATCTGGTCGTTACACGGAATCCAGATCCCTCCCCCGGATACCGCCGTGGTACCGCCATAGACATCGCTCTTTTCAATCGCGAGTACCGACAAGCCGTTGTCGTGCGCTCGCAGTGCTGCAGTCAAGGCGCCGGCGCCCGAACCGACAATCACCACATCAAACTCATCGTCCCGGTTCGAGTCCTGCTGATTACTGGTCATGGCTATGCCTCCTTTTAAATGGCCGACCCTATGTCACACTTATTATTATCTGTGCCAGAGATTGGCACGAAATGGCTTTTTGTGCCATGCCATGTGAAAATCGGACTCAATTGCTTTTCCCAAGGGCCGGGCACGAATGCCCGCCCCGCCCCCCGAGCGTGTGAAGGTGCAAATGAGTCGACAATTACGCTGGGGTGATGCCAGCAGGATGGAAAACGCCAGTGATGGCCGGTCGCTGATCCTGCGTGCCGCCCTCGATGCGATGATTGCCGAGGGCGCCGAAGGTTTTTCGATCGATGACGTGGCCCGCGGTGCCAACATCTCGCGACGCACCCTGTACCGGTATTTTGGTTCCAAGAAGGAGCTGATTCAGGCTGTCGTCAGTGCAGAGAACGCTGCCTTTTTTGAGGAAATGCAACGCTCCCTGAATGAGTTCGAAGATGACTTCGAGGCCTATCTCATAGAGTGCGTGTGTTTCTCCGTACGCTACCTGGATCGTCATAACGGCGGCTTCCACCACAGCTATCTGACGAAGAACTCAACCTTGGAGGTGTTCACCTACATCCTCGAAAACATCGCACCAATGTGGCGTGATTTGCTGGAAGAGCCCTATCGTCGTTATGTCGAACGCAACAACAGGTCTGTCGCGTCGCTTGAGAACATCATCGCGCTGATCAGTCGAATCGGGCTTGCGTACTGTCTTGTTCCTGCCGATGAACATGCAATTCGTGAGCAACTGGCAATGCTTCAGCCGACACTTGTTTGCAGGACTCTTGAGTAAGCGATTAATCCGGTTTTCTGGCCGAAAATTCAGCGAGTCCTGATTGTCTCGATGAAAAATTCGTGACAGGCAACTATCAGCGGTCACTCAAACACAGTCACCCTCGCCCACCGCCCTATCGATTAACGCAGTCTAAAGAGTTCGCCGATCCGCCTTAGCCAACGCCGATACTTCTTGCGAAGGCCCACGATTTTTTCAGAAAACGGAGTCACCTACATGGACGTCATCAATCAGTTGCAGCCCGAAGAGTGTGCAGGAATGGAGGATATTCGACGTGAAATCGATGCCCTTGATCAGGTTGTTATCAAACTGTTGGGCAAGCGTTTTCACTACGTACTGGCTGCCTCGAAGTACAAGACCTCAGTGACTTCGGTGCGTGCTCCGGAGCGATTCAAGGCCATGTTGGCGACAAGACGCGAGTGGGCCGAGGCTGAGGGCCTGAGTCCGGATGCAATCGAGAGGATGTACAGTGACCTGGTGAACCACTTCATTGCAGAAGAGATGAAACACTGGGCGGCTCATCAATCCAACACCGGACTCTAGTGTCCGGACTGTCCGCCATGGGGTGACAGGAATGGGATACCTTGTTGACCCAGTTACTCACCGCTCAGGGAGAGCACCATGTCTGTAGAAATCCAACTTTCTGAAAATGCTACTGAAGCAGAGCGGCTGGGAATTTTGACCCCGTTGCTGGCCCATAACCAGGTCAACGGTGGAGACGACGCACATGAAACATTTGCTCTGTTGCTACGAGACCCAGACAGTAACGAAGTCATTGGCGGACTGTACGGCAAGGTCTCTTATCGATGGCTGCTCATCGATCTTGTCAGCGTTCCCGAGTCGATGCGTGGCCAGGGTATCGGAGAACGGCTAATGCGCATGGCTGAAGAAGTCGCGCAGAAAAAGCACTGTATTGGTATCTGGCTGGAGACTTTCAGCTTTCAGGCACCCGGGTTTTATCGAAAACTTGGTTACTCCGAATTCGGCCGCCTGGCAGACTATCCACCGGGACATACCCGGTTCTATTACCAGAAGTCGTTGTGCTGATCGCGTTTTGGATCTTGGGCCGATAGCTGCGCCTTGTAGCAGGCAGCAATCGGCCAAGAGCGGCCTTTCGGCAGGCTACGGGACAAGACAATGACGGCTACCACTAAAGCCTTCAATTGATCTAAAGTACTTCCATGAATACACTTATTGAATTAACTAAATCTCTGCACTTAACTGATATTGCCATCAATGCCGTCGGCGGGTTCCTCGGCGGCGCTATACTGCTGTGGCTAGCAATGGGATGGCAAGGTATAAGAACCTTGAGATCCAGATTTGCACGGCCCACCGTTATGTTGAAGGCCCGAAAAACACCAGAAAATATCTTTACGGGGATCGAATTGGGAGCCCCTGCGGAATGGATCAAGGAACAACTAGGGCCTCCGAATAGGATCGCCGAAAATTGGTGGGGCTACCGATTTTCCGACTCCCTGGTTTCTCTTACATTCAACGCAAGCCATTCTCTATTAACGCTTGCTGTAGCACTCACAGATAAAACAACGACCTTCGAGTTTCCCGCAATTCATTTCGATTGCCCGCCACTGGGGAAGATGGTCCTGTCTGACCTTGAGATGGATCATCTTTCATTAGAGTTCAATGATTCGACCCGACACAGTGAGCTACTCATCAGCGGCCGCGAGGGTCCGCGAGGGGCTTGGCACTACATTGCTTTCGGAGTGCTAAGTCCGCACATCCCGGGGCCTCTGTTGGAAAGTGATTTTCACTGGGACAAGGACGAAGCCGTGCTTATAAGCCCCACCGATCAAGTGAAGATCAATTGGGCTGCGGTGTCGGCAACTTCAGAAATTAGCACATTCCCCTGGGATTTTGGTCTGAGGTTGGAATGAACTGCCCAGTCTTCCGTAGACATTGACTGTCCGCAACGGGTCGGTTTCTGCCTGTCGTGACGGGCACCAATCGGCCAGAAGCGACCCTTCGAGGGTGTCTACGGTATTGGGGGTAGTCCAACCAAAGCACCTATCTTCCTTAGCTTTTCTTCGTTGCTGGTGCCTGCGTCTTTTACCAAGCCTTTTACCTCATGTAGTGCCTTCTGCTGTTCCTCAAGATTAACAAGTAACCCACGAATTATTGGGATGATGTCAGCTTTATCAAAGCACACCGTACAAACGGCTTTGCGCTCCGTGCCATCCTTGTTGATATCAAACCCAATACCGGTGCCATTGGCTATGGAAGCTTCTAGCTCCTCAGAGTCGATGGTGGAGACCAACTCGTGGGTGCTGTGCCAGAACGGCTTGCTGCTAGGCCCGCGATAAATCCTCATGAGTGTGTTCTCCGCAATATAGCAACGACGTGGCTAGATCAGCATGCAGCCAATGTGGAAAGCAATGGGCGGATCGAGGTGCAACCTTCGACATGGCCCGGAGCTTCATGTGCGCTCAACTACTATTAGGCGACATGCCATGTCGCATTTCTTGTCGCGATGGCGGGTCGTATAACATTACTAGTCGCCCTATAAGTCTTCGTCTAGCTTAGACGTAGTCGAGGCAAATGCGACATTGCTCAGGGAGAAGCACAACATGGATGACGGCAAGCCCAGCGGTCCTCTTGAGACGAAAGCAGCATCAGTGACGCTACCCATTTGCCATCTCCATGTTCACCGTCCCCTGTTGGCTGATGGCTGCCCTTGGTGAGAGGCAGCTTCTGGCCGTTTTCTGCCTGTCGCGAAGGGCAGTTACCGACCCGAAGCGGACGGTGAAATTTTCCGGAGGAACGTACTGCAAAAAAGAAAGGGCCTGATCACATGTAAATAGCTAACAAGAGCTAGTCCCAGTCCATTTTGATGTTTTCTTGTTTTCGGAACTCATCCAGCACGCTGTGATAATTCGACCTTTCAAAAATCACGCTGGGCATCGCGTCGAACCAGTCAACATCGGTGTTTTCCAACGCAATTGAATCCTTTAGCAAGCCAAATCGGCCCCACTGAACTTGATGCTCATGGGCGCACTGCTCTGCGACAATAACTGTGCAGGTCAAGTCTAGGTCATCAGAGCAGACAAGCAGGGGAACCAGAGTCTTCCAACCAGGCGCAGTGGAATATATCCGATCCCATATCAACAAGTTATCTTCATCGCTGTACAAGCCTGAGTGAGCAGCTACGAGGTCGAACTCAGCAGCCGGGTTCTGCCTAGGCAGCCAAACCTCCAGAGGCACTCCGTCAATGGCAAAGGTCGGGTAGAAGCCGCTGCTGTATTTGGATTTATGGCTGGCAATTGATAGCAGGTTGATCATTCCATTCCTCGCTTTTCCTGAAATCTGTACAGACTAATTCTCCCAGCTGTAAATGTCTGCTTCTGGCCGATCTCTGTCAGTCGCGACGGGCCGCAATCGGCCAAAAACAGACGAACAGCCCTAACGTCGTTAGTGATGGACGTCCCTTCCACCAGCGAAAAGTATGCCAAGGATCCGGTCTATTACTTGCCATATAAGCGATTCACGAGCGCCCCTAGCCCCTGAGCCAAAAAGAATCTGGTGCGAGTGGACAGAATGGTGGCTATTTACTAGTGTCTCTATTGTTACCCAGAGGGAACATGAAAATGGCCATCGAAAAAGTTCTTTGGGTTGTAAATTACAATAGTATTTCCGATTTCCTAAGAAGCGCCATAGAAATCAATGCAACAGCGGTAGCTATTAGAACCGATAACGATGTAGAAAAGGCATTGACTGAGTTTCACAAGGAAGGAATAAAGGTTTACGGTTGGCGCTGGCCTTCAGCTAGTCGCGATCCGGCTATAAAAGAAGCGAACAATGCAGCTGATTTGATTCTGAAAGGGATGGATGGATATTACATCGATCCTGAGGGTGACTTTGGGAAGGCTTGGGATTGGAATAAAAGTGGATTAGATACGCTTGCTGATGATTTCTGCAAGATAATTAAAAAAGCTATCGCCAAATCTGAAGCGCCTAAAGTACTCGGAATAACGTCACATTACCAAGGAAAAAAAGCTTACGGAAAATTGCCTTGGAAATCTTTTTTTACCCACTCAGATGTATTTCTTCCTCAAGCCTATTGGCGAACTAGCAAGGGATCCGTTGGGCATGGAATACCAGCAGACAACTATAGAGTATCTCTCGATTTCTGGAAATCCACGGGAGCCACGCTTGGTAAAATTGTACCCATGGCAGGAGAAATCCGCTATGCCACCTCCGCAGAGATAGCTCAGTATGGAAATGCTGCCAAAAAATGCGGCATCAATGAACTCCACTTTTATACACATGAGGCTAAAGTCAGTCTATCCGTAAGGAAGGCGATAGCTATGATTAAATAAGCAAACCTTCAATTCGAATCGGGCAGAGTGACTTCTAATATTCTTAGATAGCTGCCCAAGGAGGCCGTATGATGCCACATGGTTTAGGATTGTTTTATCGCTCTCTGCTATTGACATTTTTAGCACTATTTATCGGCGGTTGCCAATCGACAAAAAAGCTGGAGTTGGAAGGGCAATTAAACGTCCTCAGAACTGCATCGCTAGCTACAACTAATACATTGGACGGCATTCGCTCCGGAAAACTCCCACCACAAAGTGACATTTATTTATTCTTTTCGTACTCTGCGATTAACCAAGCTTTGGCGCGAATAGACAATTACTCATTCCCAGCGCCAGGTAAGCCCGACATACAAATCAATATCAAGAGCGTTCGTGTGTCTGCTATTGGATCTTCTCCTGTATTAAACGCAGAGGCCTCAGCAACGAATGGAACCCTAAGTGCAGATATTACTTTAGGGATGATTTTGATTCCTGAGAGCACATCTTCAGGAAAACCCGCGCTGCGCATGAAGGTTTTGAGTTTTTCTCCAAAAGTACGCTGGTGGATATTTGAGTTTACCAAGGCAAAATTCGTCCAATCTCTTCTCGCCGTAGAGGCCAATAAGCTAACAGACAAAATGCCCGTCATTGAACTTCCCGTATCTCAGGAATTAAAACTTGGCGCTCCAGAATCAAAAAACAGAAAGAGCATAATATTAATCGGTGAAGAACCGGAGGAGCGAGCCACGCTAACTCTTGACATTACCACCCCCTCCACGCTGCGCCAGCGAGAGTTAACCGTAGTAAACTATTTATTCATGGATAAAGGCTTGCATGTTTACGGAGATTTGAAATGAGTACCTCCCTAAAGCTATTGATCATTTTTATTTTATCCGTCACATCCACTGGCTGTACAATAAATAGTGAAATTCGAGAGTTAAAGAGCAAGATTGATAATGAGAGAGCTACTATCGACTCACTATCTAGGCAACTTAAAAATGAAACCCCTATAACACTTGCCACCTCTCACGATCTGCATGGTCGACTTAAGTATTTAATTCCTGCCAAATGGCTTAAAGAAACCAGCACGCCACAATTGAAAATTAGCATCATCGGTTACTCAGCGGATGGCCTTATCAAATATAAGCGCCGAGTAGGAAAGGCCTGGATCGAGCCTGCCGACGACACACAGGGTCAGATTTATTTACGAAATATTTTGCTTGATGGAAAAACTGGAGAAATCAATCTGTCATTAAATATCTCTGCTGATGCGCGATCAAGAATTTATGCAGAGATTTTCGGAAGAAGGTTCAATATTCAATGTAAGTTAAAGTTAGATCCAACCACCATTACAGCTACTTTCAGGCCACTTGCAATGCAAGAAACTGAACTTCCGTACTCCATAAGTCTGAGCGCCCCTGATGACGTAAAGGCCAAGGGGGAATGTATGCTTGGGGCGCTTGGTGATATTGGCTTTGAGCTTCCTCTAGGCGATGTTACGGCTTCTGCGATTCCCGGAAAAATTGAGTTAGGATTTAAGTCCTCCGGAGTAATCAACCTTCCTAATACTATCGGAAAGGATGTTTCTTATCATCTCAAGGTTACAGACCCCGCAGTAGAAGCGGCAGTTAACTCCATAGATTTTCGTGCAAACCTAAGTATTTCTGGTGAATAATGAAGAACAACGTTCGCATATGAACATGACGATGATCTAACCTATTGTTCTTGGTTGTTCAAAAGTTTACTAATCGTGCTTATTAAGACGTAGGCGAGGCAACGGACAGACATCCAAGATTTTTCCACTCGGGAAACTCTGCATTTAAAGGAAACACAGGGGGATAACCAGATCCAACTGCTAAAATATCTCTATGAATGAGTTCAAATAAAACGTCACTTACAAACAAAGCGCACTGCAATCCAAGACTTCATTGTTATCAAAATAACACCCCCTAAAAAGCCATTTTAGATAAAAGCAATAGAGGCATACTTTTTCTTCGAACAAGAAACTTCAGATATAACCACTGAACTGATCGTTTTCAAACTAATTGATGAATCAAAATTAACGAAACCAGAAGTATAATCAATGATATCAGTAGTCCAAGTAGGCATGTGCACGGAACCATTATAGCCACACGAGCAATTTACAATCCAAAGTGGTCACTACACCTTGATTCGGAGACTATCGGATTTCTTGACTTGCAGGTGTGCGACTCAAATGTAACGTATGTAGAGAAATATTTCGGTGAAATCGGGGGTAACATGCTGCAAAATATGTGTTGGTGTCCCTGGTCATCAACAATAAAACGAGAAATACAAACAATTGAATAGAAAAGCCCGATTAACAAAATTATTTAGACGCCAAACTCAGGTACCTCAGCGCCTTCGCCATTTGCTACGTTCAGTGTAGGAAGCCAGTAAATATGAGATTAACGGAATCAAGGACGGCGAAGGGTTTTTTGGCCGTTTTTGAGTACCATCAGCATCCATAAGGATCAGAAGAGGTACTTATTGTTAGCCCTCGGTGTGTACCAGTCCCTGAGACGCAGTTGATTGTTTTACCAATACCATAATTACGTTCACTAAACGAACACGAATCAGTAGCTTTGCATAACTTACTGTTGGTGCCTTGTCCGCTATAACGCCAAACCACTCCAATAGAATCAATGTTGCGCCTCTTACCCTCGGGGCTACATGCTCCATCTGTTATCCAAGCCTCCGCGTAATTTTCGCTATAAAAATAAAAATAGTTATTACTATATTTGATATGAAGGCAAAACGGCTTGGGGAACGGAGTGTCCTCAGGCGGTAGTGTTGGATCCCTAGCAGCTTGGCTACTGTCGATTTTAATATATTTTGTAGTGTTGCTTGCGGGACCAACACAGCCATTCAGGGCTGCACTGGCGATTATTAAAAATGCCATTAGCTGCTTCATAACGTTCCTCTTTTCCTGAGTTGATTACTCGCATTAAAATAGTGCCCCATTGACTTCACCACCCTCAAATGTGCTGACGGATTTAGAAATTTTGTTTGACGCACAAGGTTTATTGAATCTCTTTAGATTTTAGACCAGTACTAGTTGCTGTCCACTACCATAACGCTTCTTTACACATTGGGAAATGTTGAGCGATGCAGCTCAGTTCCGACTCGTTTTGTAAGCTGGGCAGTTTTGGTAAAGAACGTTCGCTGAACGATTTAGTCAATCTGTTGCATCCACCGGTTGAATCCATATATAAAAGCAGTCATTCGTCCAAGGTACCTTGTACTGGCTTTCAAAGCGCATATCTTTACGGTAATGTGACCGTGCAGAAACAAGGCTTCATTCCGCTAAGCCGGATAAACTTTTAGCAGCATGCTTAATTTGTAATTTACCGGCGCTACCTGGTTCTAGAATGTTATTGATAAAACCATCGGGTAGCTTATGCCAAGTTTCACTTCCGAATGACTCCTTTTGGCCGTTTGCAGCCTGCCACGACCGGCTGAAACCGACCCATAGCTGCCCTTCGTGACTGACAGAAATCGGCCCATGGCGGTCAGTCCGGAAAGGTAAAAAGCGGCCATGGCTGCTGTCGTGAATCACGATGGCAAATTAGTGGCTATGCTTGGTCAGTTACCTGTACGCAGTGCCGGGGATCGCAATCCAGCAGGCTCGTGAAAACGTGATCACCTCTCTTCAGGCGTCATCACAATTTGCCCTTGTGCCACGGAGTCGTCACTTATATGAAAACAAAAGAAGCTAAAGCCAAAGTAAAAGACCTGCTCTCGTCCGGAGTACCCAGATCGGAAGTGTTCGCTCAGCTATCAGGCCAAGGGGTCAAGGACAGGTTGCTTGCCCGCTTGATCGCTTCAACAGCTGACCCCTACCTCTGCGATATACATGATCGCAAGGTTAATGCCCTTATTACACTAATGTTTATCCAAGCTGCACTCGCTCTTCTAGTTGGCTTTATTATAGGGTCAACTATTGGACCTAACGCCAGATGGGTAATTGGCGGTTTGGGCGCACTCGTCCCACTCTTGTTTGTCTGGGGGTTCTACAACCATCTGGCAGGCGCTTACAACACATACATTATTCTATCATTGGGTTCGGCAGGGAGGCAGGTGGAAGGGTTGATTTCAGGCTCGATTATAATGTTTGTCGGCTCGGTCATAGGTCTCGGAATGTTTGCTTATGTATTTTACGTCCGCCAGAAATTATTTCCGGATTTGGCTTTTTTTACACCGAGAAAAGTCAAGGGGCGATATGTGTTTTCCAGTTGAAGAATCCGTTAAAGATAAGTGGGTTAAGTGGCATGAAATTAATAATTGGAGGAAATGAGCTCGGCGCGACTCTTCCTCTAGAGCTTGGCCCACTGCTTGATGTGTCCAGCGTATTCACCAGTCGCACCCAGCGCATCGCGGTCGTTGTTATCAAATAATCAGCGGGGCTTGAGTCTATGAAGGTTGTTGTGCAAAGAGGTGTAATAAAAATAACGGGTGGTAATTTTTTGTATCTCCTATTTTTCGTGATTGTGTTGATACCGTTAACCCTGATCGGACTTTTTTTGTCTTGGGCGCTTTTTATGAGCAAGGATGGTGTTTTCGTTAGATCTATTGCTTGTTTGATGATGGCCATGCTGCCGTTTGTTATGGTTATTATGGTGCGCGAAGCTATTTTGGCTCGAACAGCATGCACGATGATTGATAAGGGTAGGCAGTCAGTAATAGTTAAGAATAGAGTTCGCAAGGATATTTACAATGTTGGAGATTTTAAAGCGATAATTGTACAGTTGGTTAGTATTCCGAAAGCTTCGCATTATCAAGCCTATTTAGTGGGTGTGAACGGTAAATGTCCCTTAGGCATACAGTCAATGTCACGCAGCAAGTTAGCCAGAATTTTTAAACCGATTTCTGAAAAATTAGGTATCCCTCTTGAGTACGCCGAACAATCAATTGGATTTTCAGAGGCCATGGCCATCAGGGAAAGTAGCGTAAAATCGTAACTGCGACTCAACTTTGACATAGTGACTACCTCTGGACGATTGCTGCTTGCCACGACCGACTGAAGCCGACCCATAGCTGTCCGTCAGACATCTTCCTATGTCTAGGGAGACAGGGGCAATTAACTTCCTGGTGGCCTAACTTTAAGGCTTGGAGGCGTCTACAAAACCAAGCAGATAATCGTCATGGAAGCGATAGCTCTCCAAGCCACGTGCAACTTTTCCCTACGTTACTGTCCGGCCTCGAACCAAAAATCCAGATCGCCCCATTCTTCCTTTGCGTCAGGAAGAGCGCAGCCGGCCGGCCTTCATGGCATTCGGGTAATGGTACGGACATGACTGTCACGTCACCATTTTTTGCGTCGAGCCGAAAAACCAGAATCTGCGCTTCGATAGAACACACGACTAAGAGGTCGTCATTTTCAAGAGCCATCTGCCCTTGATTGCAGGATCTCCAGGTTTTATTCCTCTCCTGCGATATTGAGCGCGAAAGCTCCTTGCGCCAGGAGATAGAACCGTCGAGGGAGAGTTTTGTGATTTCCAGCGGCTTCGCGCTCTGAGTATCGTGCCAACTCGATAGTACATAAAACGCAGTACGTGACTTTACCATCGCAACCGTTCCTGAACGGTTTCCAGAATGGCTGTTGATGTTTGCTCTAACCGTTTGCCAGCCAATTACCTGTCCTGCGCGGTCAACACTTAGGACATTCACATCGTTCCAGTATTTTTTGTTGTTGTCCTCGCGCCTACCTGCAATGGTGGCCGCTACGATTTGGTCACCTACTGCTGAAACAGCCACCTCTATTCCGAGTCCTAATCTTCGTTGCCACAAGAGCATGCCCTGAGTCGATACAGCCGCCAGCCAATTTTCAGCACCGTCACGGCCGGCGACGACCAATTCGCCTGAGTCGAGCGAGGTCACGCTTTTGATGACGCGAAATCGGATCGAGCTAAAAGAGTATTCCGCAACGATTCGCCCCTGTGGATCGAGCCTTCCGAGATAGGCATCTGCCATCGTTCCGCCGGGGACGTACATTCGCCTGTTTGTTAGACCGGCAAGCCAAAGAGTCTCAGCGGGGCCCTGCACAATTTGTAAGGCCTGCCCTTGAGTTGCTAGTTCAATGATAGATCCAGGACCTGCTTCGCTGGGCCGCAACAGAATCGATTGCGATACCCCTTTATTTCCTAACGCCACTATTGAACCGCTGGCGTCGAGCGAGATTCCTCGAATAGCAAGAGCGTCTTGCGTGTCTCTCCCCCCAGGAATGGTTTCTGACCAGAATATTCTCAGCGCTGCACTTCCGGCGGCGGCTTGTTCGAGAGGAATCCCCAGCAGTAGAAACGCTGTGAAGGCTATTAGCTTCGCCATGAGATGAAAGGACTCCTGCAAGGCTTGGGTCCAAAGTCGCAAGGATTATCCGCGCGTCTTCTAGATCCCTTAATGTGCGGTACCGTGCATTGGGCGCCGGCCGCTCCAGGTCCTCGGGCAAACGGTGGTAAGGGCTGTGCTCTGAATCGCGGTGATGAATGTTGATCCGAGCGGAACTGAATGCTGTTTTGAGGTGCTCCAGAAACGCGGGCTATGCGGCGTTTTTTGTGTAGTTGTGCAGTGAAAATGAACGCTTCGTTATTTAGCGTTTGTGACCGTAACTCGAATTCACTTCGCTAAACCTAGCTATCACTTAAGTATCAGCTCGTATTCGGGAAAAGATAATTTAGCGTACTCAACATGAATAATGTTGTTCTCTAACCTTTTGGCATCTATATCGAGAGTAATAACCTTGTACATATTGTCGCCAAACGAAAAAGTATCTATGTGGTAAAGGTGATCCCACTGCCCGTCGCTTTTTTTATCTAGTGTTCTGCAACTGTAGTCCCTCCTGCCTGTTCTATTTTGCTTGCATATTTCAAGCTCGGCTTTTCCTGATTGATCAACTATAGAGGCAATGCGATACCATGGCTTATGAGGTGACTCCTTACCTGAGTATTCAGGGGCTCGAAACCAACTTCTTTGCCCGGGAGTCAAGCTGAATGTGGTTGAATACTTTTCGGACCCATTTTTTGCTGTTATATCAACATATTTTTCAGAGATGCTTTCCTCCATCCATTTAGTTACGTTTCTAAAGTAGGCAGAAACATAGGCGAGACAAACATTTGGATTGTCCACGGAGACCGTTAGCTTGTCTGGGTTGTCGGGATTAGAGGTAAAGCCAATATTAGCCTCATCTACGCCAAATATTTTAGCCAACGGACCGGCATCAAGAGTCGCATTGGCACCGCTTTTATTTGTAAGCTCAAAGTTGTATTTCGACGCCGTCAGGCACTGATAGATAAAGCGCTGTTCCACTGGTAAATAGTAGGCAAAGTCCTTTATTTGTAGGATTTTCCACTCATTCGACTCCACTTTTTTAGCAGATTCATAATCATACCCTAAACTAGCAGAGGCACCCTTTGCAATAAGTTCCAGCTGAGCATTTGACTTTGAATATACCTCGTTGCTAGCTGTACCAAGTGCGGGGCTCATTTCTATGTTAGAGGGAGTGAGGTCTATCACCGGATCGCCCACCTTGCCTCCTGCAAACAACTGTCGTCCCAAAGCATTTTCTCTAGGAGGTTTTAAGGCGTTCCACCCATACATCTCTCCTGGCGTTTCGGCCTTCCACCAGAGCGAGCATCCAGACAGAGTTGTGCTTCCCACTAAAAACACTCCTAAGGCCTTCCACATATTATCTTCCTTGGCCAACCAGGCCGTACAATCCTGCGTTAGTAGAGTTAGCTCGGCTCACCCGGGCGCTAGCTGTAACCTCTCCAGACGAAGAGAAGCATAGATCAAACTCTAGAAAAAGCGGCTAAGGGCCACCCGCTTAAGTCTAGATCCTGCGCTAACGATTCCAGAAACTCGCTGTTCCGACATCCATATTGCTGTCCTTTGGCTTAACTCGAATACGCCTCGGCTGAATAAGGGAGGGAGCCCCTCTAAGGGGGCGTTTCGAAGCGCTTGTTGAATGCCCGCTTGTGGCCGTTCTCTGCCGGTCGCTTCTTCGGCGGGTATTGGTCAATGCCTGATGCAAACGGTGGTCAGCACCAATGCAATTGGCTGGTCGGTGGGAACGAATACGGATGGTCACGTGGGATGCAATTTCGCAAACAGGATTTTGGGTGGGTCACATTCACTGGAATTGGATGTCAGCATCACCGGAATACACACCCGCCGTCAGGCACGGGTTAGCGGGTAGCCAGGCAGGATGCACCGACCGCTGTCGCCCGGCGTAACTGCGACATGACGTTCCCCGCCGTAATCACCGCTGTAGGCGACATTGGGCAGTTGCTCGCGGCCAGCGCCTCTGCGACCCAGGTATTGCAGGTATAAAACAGCGAATAGCTACCCTCGGCCTGGTAGAACCGGCTCTCTCCATACAGGCCAGGCCCGAGCACCACCAAGGTGCCCGTCGCTGAGTGGGTGAAGGTCCCGGTCACGAACGCGAGCAGTCGTCGGTAGCCGTCCTCCGTCACCCGCACCTCGATGACCTCGCTTGCGGCGAAACGTCGCCTGGGGTCCCCGTCAATCTTGACCGCATGCAGCACGGTTGCCGTCGACCCGAACAAGGCTCGCAGGGCGAGGCTCAAGGTGGCCTGTGGGACTCGGTAAAAGTCCTCGTCACCCCAGCCGAACTCAACGAAGTCGCCGTCGCCGAACTCTTCGGCCAGTGCGGGAAGCACCTGAAGTAGATCGGGGCGCGCAATTGCCAACCCGGTATGCAGGCCATGATTTACTACATAGAAGGACCGCCAATCGCCACCCTTGCCCCTCGGCGGGTCCGACGCGGTAGCGCAGCCGAACAGCGTGAGGACCAGGGCCAGCACTACAATGCGCATACACAAGGGCTTGGAGGCTCGCTAACGAAACGTGGGAAAACCCCAGCGGGGGGTTGGCGCTGTATACAAGCATAGAAGCTGGCTCACGCCCTCAAGCAGGCATTCGTGGGCCGCACGGCCGGTTGGTCGTCGAGGCGTTCAGGAAGTAAGGTGCTTTGACCTTGTTCACCTTGAATAAAGCGCTACATGGGCGATCCTTGCGATGAAATCCTCAGAAATCATAGCAAGTGTTCGCATAGGCGTTTTTACACACTCTCGACCCAGAGCGGTCATCAGTAAGCGTCGTTCTGTAGTAGACGGTATACGGATGCACCTTGCTGCCTCAACTGCGTGCACTAGCCTAAACACTGGCCGCCAGGAGTTTCATCACTAAGGTGTTTCACCTAGCCCACATACTCGCCCACGCTGCGGGGCACTGGGGGGCGGCTGCACAATACCTGCTGCGAACCGTCACCATGCTTCAAGAGCACGGAATTCATGATCGCAATATGTGGCGCCTCCAATCCCTCGTCGCAAACGAGATCGAACGAGCCTTCGCAGTGTGCGGATGATTGTCTTCCTGCTATCCCGCATGCAGTGACTGTAATTGACCAGCGCGCATTTTCCAGGCGCGGTTGATCGGGCTCTCAGGCTTTAATGCAAGGCGCTCGGCAACCAGTGCCTCGGCAAGTGCGCGGTTGCCAAGGCGAATAGCTGCTTCGGTCAGCGTCCATGAGAAGACATCACGCTGCGCGTGACTACCGCCGAAGCGGTTAGCTTTGGCGCGTAGCGGCATCAACGACGCTATAGCTTGGGCGTAATCCCCACGACCAAACGCCACCAACCCTTCGCACGCTGGCACACCAATCTCTCTACTCATCATGGCGTTGGTACCACTGCCAGCAGCGGCCCGCTTCAGGGCATCCAACTGCTGAGCTTGTGCGCGACTGTTTCCAGAACCCACGAATGACATCATCGCGTTCACGTCGTTAAAGGCGTAGAAGCCGTCTTCACAACGAGACTCCCATTTTGTGGCCAGTCCTTTCCACCGATCTCCAACGTCATGACCAAGCAGGGAGAGTCTCCAGAGCAGCGCTGATCCATCAAGTAGCTCAAGCGCTTGACCAAATCCACCCGCTGAAATGTCCTCATCAAAGAGACGAAGCGCGCCAGCCACGTCATTAGCCTCAAGGAGGAATAGTGCTTTGTGCCACCACAAATGGAAGGCAAACATGCTATTGGGAGCCCAAGCATTGGCGCTGGATGAAAGGTACTTAGCCCCCTCTTCGCTACGGCCCTGCATTTCCATGACATGAGTGACGGCATGCACTGCCCAACCATCCTGCGGGTTCAAGGCAACAGCCTCGCGACCCTGCTCTTCGGCCTGCCGGTAATCCCCTGCCTCTTCCATGCCAAAGGCATACATCCCTTTCACAAAGCCAAAGCCAGGAACGTCGTTATCCCAGCGCGGCATCACTCGAGCCACGCGATCACGTAGCATGTGGGAGTAACCTAGATAGAAGTCGCCCAAATGGGCGTATTGCAGTGCCAGCAGGTCGCGGGGGTGCTCGATCGAAACTCGCCCCCAGATTTCGATTGCTTGCTCCCAGTCGCCGCCGAACCAAGCGCGTACTGCATGGATATGCTGTCGCTCGCGATCATTCGCTTTCGGTGCCAACCGCTCTGCCGCGTCCAAGCTCTTGAACAGCTCTGAGTCAAACGCTTTGTCGGTCGCAGTCGTAATCGCGCCAGCACGAAAGGCGTAGGCCAGCGCAAAATCCGGGTGCTCCGCGATAATTTTGTCAGCCGCAGCCAGAGGATCGGCTTGGTAGGCATGCAGCAAGTCGCAAGCTCTATCCAGAGCATCGATTGCCTCCTGCGAGCCATAGGAAACAGGATTGCCACGCTTGTCGCGTTTGCTCATGGTTTCCTCCTGACCACGCCCTAAGGGCATACATGATCGAGATGTGTAGATCGCTCTCGATTGTCCCCCCGAATTTGGCACAGAGACACTTTTCCGACGAAACGTGAATGGCTGCTCCTGGCCGGTTTCTGCCCCTCATGGAGGGCCGCTATGGGTCGGTTTCAGCCCTTCCCGACATGCAGCAATCGGCCAAAAATGGCCGGTGGTCGTTGCATTACGATTGTCGCCGACGTTTGGCTAAGCTTAATAAATCAAGGCGAGCTGAAGCCTTGAGTAATAGCGGCCATCAACGGATCTGGATTGGCATCAAGGCGACACTCCCAAGGGAGACGACTATGTATGCGGTTATAAGAACCTACCTGGGTACTGGAGCAAAGCAGCTTTTCGAGTTGTTGGAAGAGCGCAATGCCGACGTCGAAGCGACCCTGCGGACAGTGCCTGGCCTCGTCAGCTACACACTGTTGAATACGGGTGATGGTGGTACAGCGGTGACTGTTTGCACGGACAAGGCCGGCAGCGATGCGAGCCTGAAAGTCGCGCGTGACTGGATTCAGAAAAATGCATCGAATATCCGCGCGAACCCGCCGATCGTGACGGAAGGTCCGGTCATTGTGCAGATCAGCCAGTGACCGGTCCGCAGGATGGTGAGTGCTATACTTTTTTCAAATTGCACCGGGTGTGCAACGTTCCCCACAGTACAGCTGCCAAGTGCTGCCGGACAGAGGAGGTCTGCAGCAAACCCGAGATGGGAGGTGTGGCATGAACCGACACTATTACATCAGTGACAATCTCAACGATCTTGAAAACGTTGAATATGAATTGGAAGCCAGCGGCATCAATTCCGAACAGATTCATGTACTCAGTGAAAAAGTTGCTGATGTAGAAGAACATCACCTCCACGAGATCAGCTCGCTGATGGAACAGGATGCTGTTCACTCTGGTGAGATTGGTGCGGTGATCGGCGTGCCACTCGCAGCGCTGGTCCTGGGTGGCGCCTATTGGATGGGCTGGACCGAATCCGCCGCAGGCTGGATGCCCTTTATCTTCCTTGCCATTGTTGTATTGGGCTTCTGCATCTGGGAAGGCGGTTTTTTTGGGTTCCAGGTGCCGAACACTCACTTCCGCAATTTCAAACAGGCAGTAAAAGAAGGCAAACATATCTTCTTCGTGGATGTTGAACCGAATCAGGAATCGGTACTGGACCAGGTCATCAAACAGCATCCGAAGCTGAAGATCGCCGGCACGGGAACGGCAGCCCCCCACTGGACAGTGGCCTGGCAGCACAAATGGCATCAGTTCAAGCGAGTGATATCGGGTTAGCGCCTGGGGACTCAAGGCCATCCGAAAGCTGCTTGCCTACTGGCCAAAGAAAATGCCCCTGCTGAGGAAAATATAGTCTGCCTCGGAGGCCATCAGCCCGATAAGCACCAGTAAACACAACGGTGGCACCAGTATGGCGTAGACCAATGCCAGGCGCTCCCATGCCATATGCATGAAGATGGAGACAATCAAACCTGCCTTCAACAACATGAAAGTGATGATCAAGGACCACCGAAGGTAGCCATGGAAGTGGAAATAGTCGACAAGGTACGACAGCGTGCTGAGGACGAATAACAGTCCCCAGATTTTAAGGTACAAACTGATTGGATGTTGCTGACCCTGAGCATGTGCCATCACCCGTGCTCCTCTACCATAAATAGAAGAATGCAAAAATAAATACCCACACCAGATCCACGAAGTGCCAGTAAAGCCCGGCTATCTCGACGTTCTGATAGTTGCCGGAGCGCTCATAATCTCCGCGCCATACCTTCAGCGCCACAATGCTGAGGTAGAGGGCGCCGATTGATACATGCAGTCCGTGAAAACCGGTAATCATGAAAAAGCTGGCGCCAAATTGCGCCGCTCCCATGGGGTTCCCCCAGGGACGCACCCCTTCTGCGATGAGCTTGCTCCATTCAAATGCCTGCATGCTGACGAAAGTCACACCCAAGGCAGCGGTCGCCAGCATCAGGGCCGCGGTTTTCGCGCGATTACGGCGATAGGCGAAATTGACGGCCATGGCCATGGTGCCGCTGCTACTGATCAGCACAAAGGTCATGATGGCGATCAGAATAAGCGGGATTTCCTTGCCGCCGATCGTCAATGCGAACACTTCACTGGGGTTCGGCCAGGCGCTGGTGATGGTCATGCGTACCGACATGTATCCGGTCAGAAAACAGGTGAATATAAACGTGTCGCTGAGCAGGAATATCCACATCATCGCCTTGCCCCAGGGCACCTGCTTGAAGGCCTCTTTATCCGAGGACCAATCGCTGGCGATGCCCTGCCATCCCGGTGCAGGCGGCGAACCTGGTGGATTGGATGAACTGGATTCGACTTGGGCTTGTGGGTGCAATGCCATGACTGTTCACCTCAGGCCGCAGAATCTGGCGATGGCTTCATAGGTTTGCGGCGTGCTGGCCAGCAGCGCGAAAAGCACGAACCAAAGGCCCAGCAAGTAATGCCAATAGATGGCACAGAGCTCTACGCTGGCACCAAGCTGCGCCAGTGGCACATGACGCAGAAATCTGGCGACGATCCAGCACCAGGCGATCAGCCCGCCCAGCAGGTGGAGCCCATGCAGGCCGGTCAACAGGTAGAAGAAACTGTTGGCCGGATTGCTGGCGACAAAGTAGCCCCAGGCGACAAACTGCTGCCAGACCCAGAGTTGCCCCGCCAGAAAGGCAATGGCAAACACACCCCCCAATGCAAAACCAATGACCGTTGCGCCCAGCCGAGCCTTTCGGGCGGCCATACGCGACCATTGCAGTGCGATGCAACTCAATACCAGAAAAGCCGAATTCAGCCAGAGCGGCCGGAGATTGCCTAACGGCGCCAAAGGCTCTGTCAGGGGTAGCCAGTCGGCCATTTGAGAACGGGCAATAAAGGCGATCAGGAAGAGGAAGAATAACGAACTCACCACCACCAGAAACAAGCGCAGGCCTACCCTTGCGGTTTGCCTTCTATCGGCATCCTCGGCGGCCGGAATACCCTCAGGGTCGCGACTCCAGCTACCGCCGGGATCAGCGCCGTCGGCGTTTCTCAATAGCAGCCTGTTCATGTCTTGATGTCCGCCTTGGTTCCGGCACTGAGTTGCCGCATCTGCTCCAGCTCCTCAGCGGAGACCGTTTGCGGCACGAAATCCTGCTCTATCCCCGGCACACTGTAGTCATAGGCCCAGCGATGCACGACCGGCAACTTCTCTCCCCAGTTACCGTGTTTCGGCGGGGTGTCCGGCGTTTGCCATTCCAGGCTGGCCGCACCCCAGGGATTACTGCCTGCGGGCTTGCCCTTGAATGCACTCCAGGCCAGGTTGAACAAGAACAGCAACTGGGAAACGCCGACAGTCAATGCGATCACCGTAATGAAGGCATTCAAGTCTTGCGCGGACTGCGGGATGAACGCGTAGTTTTCATAGGCGTAGTAGCGACGTGGCATGCCCTGGAAACCCAAGTAGTGCATGGGGAAGAAAATGGCGTAGGTGCCCAGAAAGGTTATCCAGAAATGCAACTTGCCCAGGGTGTCGTTCAACATGCGCCCGGTGACTTTCGGGTACCAGTGATAAATGCCGCCGAACACCACCAGTACCGGGGCTACCCCCATGACCATATGAAAATGGGCCACGACGAAATAGGTGTCCGAGAGCGGGATGTCCACGATCACATTGCCGAGAAACAACCCGGTCAGACCGCCGACCAGGAAGGTGACGATAAAGGCCAGGGCAAACAGCATCGGCACAGTCAGGTGGATGTCGCCGCGCCACAGGGTCAGTACCCAGTTATAGACTTTCAGCGCCGTCGGCACCGCGATGATCAAGGTGGTGACTGCGAAGAAAAAGCCGAAGTATGGGTTCATTCCACTGACATACATGTGGTGCGCCCAGACCACAAAACTGAGTACGCCAATCGCAATAATGGCCCACACCATCATTCGGTAGCCGAAGATATTTTTACGCGCATGGGTACTGATCAAGTCGGAGACCAGACCAAACGCAGGGAGAGCGACGATGTAGACCTCCGGGTGGCCGAAGAACCAGAACAGGTGCTGGAACAATATCGGGCTGCCACCCTGGTGATCGAGCTGCTGCCCCAGCGAGATCATCGCCGGCATGAAGAAGCTGGTGCCCAACAGCTTGTCGAACAGCATCATGACCGCACTGACAAACAACGCCGGGAAGGCCAGCAAGGCCATGATCGAGGCCATGAAGATGCCCCATACCGAGAGCGGCATGCGAAACAAGGTCATGCCGTGCGTGCGCGCCTGCAACACCGTGGTGACGTAGTTCAACCCGCCCATGGTGGCGGCGACGATAAAAATCGCCAGTGAGACGAGCATCAGGACAATGCCCCACTCGACCCCCGGTGTCCCCTGGGTAATGGACTGTGGCGGATAGAGCGTCCAGCCCGAACCTGTGGGGCCGCCAGGGACAAAAAAACTGCTGAGCAACACCAGTACCGCCACCAGGTAGAACCAGTAGCTGAGCATGTTGACATAGGGGAAGACCATGTCGCGGGCGCCCACCATCAGCGGGATCAGATAGTTGCCGAAACCACCCAGAAACAAGGCTGTGAGCAAGTAAATGACCATGATCATGCCGTGCATGGTCATCGCCTGATAGTAAGTACTGGCGTCCATGAACGCCAAACTGCCGGGGAAACCTATCTGCATGCGCATCAAGCTGGACAACACCAGAGCGATAAGACCCACGAAGATGGCCGTCAAGGAATATTGAATGGCTATGACCTTGTGGTCCTGACTCCAGATATATCTGGTCAGGAAACTCTTGGGCTCGTGCAGTGCTTCTGTCTCGGCTTGCTCCGCATAGGCCATCACGTCATCCTCCTGCCGAAGTTTCAGTGCATTCCTGGCTGTTTTACGGCTACTTCCCTGGCTCCGCCTTGCTCGCATCTGCGTCAGCATTCGCTTTGGATTTGATAAAAGCGATCAGTGCATTGAGCTCCTCGTCACTCGGAGCCAGGGCCGGCATGACGGCTGCATAGCCCTTGACGATTTTGGCATTGGGATGCAGAACCGATTCTTTGATATAGCCCTCGTCGACCTTTACGCTCGTATCGTCGGCAAGGGTTTGCGTCTTGCCATACAGGCCCTGCCAGCTGGGGCCGACGCCCTTGTTGCCATCGACACTGTGGCAGGCCAGACAGCCGAGCGAGCCGGCCAGTCGCTGCCCCTGCGCCACCAGGTCTTCACCCGGGCTCGACGCTTCGCCGGTCGAAGGTTCATCGTCTTGCCCCGCAGCACCCAGTGATTTGATCAGGGCGATGACAGCGCCCAGTTCATCGTCTTTGAGAGTATAGGCCACCATCACCGGCGGGTAGCCCTGTACCAGCCGGGCCTTCGGATCGAGAATCGACTCTTTCAGGTAGGCCTCGTCGACCACCGCACTGGTGCCATCGGCAAACTGTTCAGTGCGGCCGTACAGCCCTTTCCATCCCGGGCCGAGACTGGCACTGCCATCCTGGCTATGGCAGGCCTTGCAGCCGAGCTGTTCGACCAACTGGCGGCCTTTTTCCAGCACGCTGTCGCGACCGGGTTTGGCAGTTGTCGTCAATGTCTGCGCAAAAGTCGGCTGGCCGTTGAGCCATTGATCGAAGACGCCCTGCTCTTCCACGATCATATGGCCGCGCATGTTGTAATGACCTACACCACAAAACTCAGCGCAAAGGACTTCGTATTTTCCGGTTTTAGTTGGCGTAAACCAAAAGTACGACACCATTCCTGGCACCATATCCATCTTGCTGCGAATTTGCGGTACATAGAAATCGTGCAGGACATCTTTAGCGCGCAACAAGACTTTCACCGGCCGGTCGAGCGGAAGGCGAACTTCATTATTCATTACAAGCACATCGTCCTGCCCTGCAGGATCCTTGGGATCAAGGCCGAAGGGATTGGCGGCATCAATAAACCTGATATCCGATTTGCCCAGCTTTGCGTCCTGGCCGGGAAAACGAAAGGCCCACTGCCACTGTTGGGCGACCACTTCAAGTTCGTAAGCCTCTTTCGGTACCCGGATGAAGTCGTTGTAGACAACAAGGCCTGGCGCCAGCATCCCGGCAATACCTACCGACGTAATGATAATTAACCACAGTTCCAGCTTTTTATTTTCTGGCTGGTAGGCCGCCCTGGCACCCTCCTTGTGACGATACCGCATCACCGCTACTGCCATGAATACCGTGATGGCAATGAAAAATATTCCGCTAATGATCAGGGTGATGAACAGGGTGGTGTCTATGGAACCCCAGTTGGAAGCTGCCGGTGTCGCGTGCCAAGGCGCCAGTATGTGGAATAGCACTGATGCAATAACGATTAGTATCAGGACAATTGCTATTGCCATTTCCTCTTCATCCTATTCCTGTTGTTCATTGGTTATGCAAAAGCATCGCCTCTGACGTCCAAGCAGGGCAGACAAATACCACCCATCGGGGCGGCAAAGTCAGTAAGAAGTATAGAGCCCATCGGGTTGTACGTGAGGTTGGCAAGCGAGGCCCGGCGACCGGCTATACTGAATGTCTGATGACGGACAGCAGGGTCGGCCAGAAGCGGCGCCAAAATCGAACCCTGCCCTTGTGCAGTCATCCAACATAAGTGATGGCATCGAGCAGGAACGATAGCTACAGATTCCAGCAATCCACATGGGAGGTTTCGTCATGAGTGCCCTGACGATCGAAGGTTGGTGCAAAACCAGCGGCGCCCAAAAGTCCACCCCGATGGGGGAAGTTCATTTCTACGTCGACGGCCCTCTGCACCTCCGTCTGGAGCAGGCCGAAGAGCGCTTGCAGAAGACCCACGAGCCGGAAGCCATGGTCAATGTCGATATGGACTCGATGGATCTGATCATGCCCGAGGGATACGCCCCCTTGTCCGACTGTCAGATGCGTGTCTATTTGCACCACGAACGCGGACAGTTCCATCTGGTTGGACACCGGGCGAGTGACGGCAGTTTGATCTACACCAATGCGGTGTTGATAGATCAGCTGCTTGAGTAGCGGTTACGTGATTCTCGGCATCGATGTTTCTCCTCGGGTAATGTGCGGTGCCGAAAACTCACTCGTCTATTAAACAGAATTCAGTGTGTTGCTTCGACCGGTTGAAACCACAGTTAGAAGCGGCCCTTCCGCCCCGTTAAATCCACCTCGCCTCAGGGACAAGTAGCCCCTACCAAAAACAATCGGTGAAACAGGGCCGCTACTCTCTCCAAAAATGGGGTACTACACCCACCCAACCAGGCGTTTACCACCAACTTTGAGGAATATTCCCCCCTCCCCCCTTTCTCTCGCTTGAAACCCCTCGCAAACAGCTTGTTAATTAATTTGAGTTTTTTCTTCGCCCTATTGAAATGGCTCATTAGTTGCACCACCCCTGGTACCCGCAACAGCTGTCGTCCCGGACATCATGGAGACGGCGGGGCTCGCCGGATTCGGCATGACGCGAGGGGTAGGAAATGAAACGCGCGACACCATGCGGTTCCATCGCCTTACTGCCCAAGTCAAGCCTGTGGTGCGTGTTCCACGCAAAAGTGAGGATGAGTGATGGCTTCCACTGATAGATCAATTGCTCGAATCACGAAACGGCCGATGGCCCTTTATAAGCAGCTGGCCGAGTTGGGCCTGATGTTTATCGCGTTGGTGATGACGCTGGCGTTGTCCGCTGTACTGGCGATGGAATTGACCCTTGGAGTGTTCTGACGAGTTATTGCTCATGCGACGAGCGCCCGTTTTACCAGGCACCCATGTAAAGAAAGCGGTTATGGGAGGTGTGTCATGTGGAATCAGCCTCTGATGATTGTGGCGATCTACCTTGCCATCACCCTCTGCATCGGCTGGTTGTGGTCCGTTACTATCCTGTATTGGCTTTGATGCAATGCTGATTTTATGAACACACATGACCGGCAGCCATGTGTCGGTCAGGGGAATCGAAGGTCAGCCGGTCAGATGGTCCATGGGGGCGCGGGGGTAAACTTTGACTCGATCCATTGTTTGAACGCGACGACCACGGCACCCGGAAACTTGGCTGATGGCCTGACCAGGTAGACCCCACCGGCGGTATCCAATTGCCAGTCAGGAAGGACCTGCAACAGTCCCCCGGCAGCAATATCACGACTCATCAACCAGTCACCTGCCCCCAGTATTCCCGCATCGGCGCAGGCCGCTGCAAGTAATGATTCGCTGTCGTTGGCCGTCAGGTTTCCTTTGGGAGAAACCGTCTGCAGTTCATTGCCGCGATGGAGTCTCCACTGAGGAAAAGACGCAAGGCCACTGAAGCGAAGGCAATTGTGCCTGATCAGGTCCTGTGGCGTTTCGGGCATGCCGTGCTTTGTGATGTAAGCAGGCGAGGCACACAGTATCCGGCGATGGTCACTCAGTTTTTTGGCTATCAGCCGGCTGTCGTCCAACTCTCCGATTCGGATCGCCGCGTCAAAACCTTC
This sequence comes from Pseudomonas sp. GW821-FHT12A04, assembly GCF_058807755.1. Lineage (NCBI taxonomy): Bacteria > Pseudomonadati > Pseudomonadota > Gammaproteobacteria > Pseudomonadales > Pseudomonadaceae > Pseudomonas > Pseudomonas sp. GW821-FHT12A04. The sequence continues at coordinate 111,586 of NZ_JBXAQZ010000007.1, read as the reverse complement.
ATCGATGATGTCGACCAGACGCTCGCTATAGTCAGCGATGATCGAGACATGCGGATGAGCCTTGAGAAACTCCGGCAGCATCGGGCCAAGCCAACGTCTGCCCATGGCTGCCGGCAATGCAAGGCGCAAAGTACCGCGGATTTCGCTGGCGCCCTCGGACGCTTGCTGCTGCGCTTCATTCATCAATTCGATGGCTGAGCGAAGCCGTTGCTCCAGCCTGGCACCTGTTTCAGTAATTCGAACCTGGCGGGTGGAGCGCTCCACAAGCCGAACGCCAAGGCGCTTTTCCATTGCGGCGAGTCGTTTCGAAACGACTGTTGGGTGTCGCTGCAATAGCCGGCCTGCCCCGACAAACGAGCCTTGCGAGGCCACGGCCAGAAACGCAGCGATTTCGTCGCTGTGCTGATTGTTCAGAACATCAAGATTCATGGTTTTAGAATGATCGCCCCCGATGAACGCCCCGACTCCAGGTCCGCATGCGCCAATGCTGCGTCCGCCAGAGAGTAACTTGCCCGGACCGAAGGTTTGATAATACCTGCACCTATGGCGGCCAACACATCCTGCGCTCGTTCCTGGTACTCAGAGACACTCGCCGTATGGGCTGCCAACGAAGGACGTGTCAGGAACAGCGAGCCTTTGGTATTGAGTGTCGACAGTTCCACGGCTGACGGCGCACCTGATGAGGCTCCGAACGATACCATCAGGCCTCGTGGTCGCAAGCTATCCAGGGATGCCTGGAAAGAAACACGCCCAATCGGGTCATAGACGACGTCGACCATTTTACCCTTGGTGATACGAGCGACCCGGGAAGCCAGGCTGTCTGCATCGAACACCAGGACTTCATCGCATCCCGACGCCAGAGCTTTCTCGACACTGGCCTGCTTTGAAACCACACCGATCACGATGGCACCCAAGTGTCTGGCCCACGGCACCATGATTTCCCCCAGCCCTCCGGCCACACCGTAGAGGAGAATGGTTGTACCGGGCCCCACAGGATAGGTGGCTTTCAACAGGTACTGCGCAGTGATGCCCTTGAACATGACGGCTGCTGCATCGTCAAATGACAGCGAATCCGGAATTCTGACCAGCCGCTCTGCCGGATAAAGCCGGGCCGAAGCATAGGAACCCAAGGGGCCGGTGGCATAGGCGACGCGATCCCCTACTCGCACGTTGCTGACACCCACACCCACAGCGGCGACACGCCCCGCGCCTTCCAGCCCAATTCCAGATGGCAAAGCAATCGGCACCGCCCCTTTTCGTTGGGTCACGTCGAGAAAGTTGACACCTACAGCCTCTTGCTCAAGCCATACCTCACCCTGGCCGGGCGCTTGTTCGCTCAGTGTCTCCAGGTTCAGTACTTCAGGGTTGCCGAATTGGTTAAACCGGATCGCAGATACCATGGTCATCTCTCCTTCAGTCAGAAGCCGTTATCAAATGAGTGACCTCAGTGTGATAACTGACCTACTGATGAACAAGACGGGTGATTGCAGGACATTAATGCACCTGTTGCAGCAATATAATCACGGATAGCACGCTTTACTACGTGGAGCATGTTGGTTTCATTGTGATTTTGGAGATGCCAAAGATTGCCTCCGAGAGTCCTCCATGGGTCGGATATAGCCCTCGGTGACAGGCAGAAATCGGCCAATACCCGACGCGTGACAATCGGTCATGACATGTCATGACCTCCTTAAAAAACGGACTTTTTCCAGCAAATACGGGGGTTAAAGGACGAACGGTCGAGAGGCGTCAAGCGTGGGGAATTGCCGGGAGTTTGCAGCCACTACAGGCTTTTCAGGCAGGCGCGTTCGTCGCGGTCAAGTGAACTTCACTTTCACCACGTGTCACATTAAGTCCTTGTCAAGCGAACTTCAGTGGAGGTACAGCCTTATGAGCATGGCCACGATTGTCAGTGCCGTGATTTCCAGTCTCGCACCCAGTGTCTTTGACCAGAGCAGCCTGCAAGAACCCGGCGCGCATGTTTCAGCCGTCGAATACCACTACGGGATGGACATCGATGTGAAACGGGTACTGCAGCGCACCGATACATCCGACAAGACCGGCGTGGTACCGGTGACCCTGGTCTACGAAGACAGCGAGGGCGAGGTTCACAAGATCCGTTTCCTCGAATGGGGTGGAAGCCCCGCCGACCCTACCAGCATTGCCTGATTCGCTCGTCGATCGGGTTCCGGGCCTCACCGCCCCCCAGAAGCGGAAGTTAAACCTCCCATGCACTCAGTGCGATTGAGGTTTTTGGTTACCTGAAAATGGACATGATCGAATGACTAAAAGTTCATTCGAGAAACTCACTATTATCTTGCTGGCGTAATGTCGCAAGATTAACTGATAACAATTGCTGGATCTAAATGGCAGTCAGCAACGGTAAATTCCAATCAAGCCGTGCCGAGAGCCAAGTTGATTCACTATTGAAGCCAAGAGGTCACCATGGAACTTAGTATGTTTTCTTCGTCCACCGTGGAATATGTGCGTTTGGGCGTTGTATATTTTCATCTTATCGCCTGCTGTGTGGCAATCGGGCTGGTCTTGACCAGCGACATTGCAATGGTCAAGCAACTCCTGAAGGGAGATGCGTCAGGCCACCACGATGACGCGCATATGGAAAGCCTTCAAAAAACCGTAGTGCTTGCACTTGTAGCGCTCTGGATTACGGGCATTGGTATTGTCGGGATCGATTATGCCGGCAAGGGGATGGAATATTTCCTCAATCCAAAACTGCAAGCCAAAATCGGCATAGTAGTGCTGTTGACCTTTAACGGCATCCTGTTGCATAGCGCTGTATTGCCGGCACTGAAAAAAGCCGGTTCGTTACTCAAACTCTCCTTCAGCCTGCGCATGCTGGCGCTGTTTTCCGGCGCCCTCTCTGGCGTGTCATGGTTCTATGCCGCCATGCTGGGTATTGGTCGTCCGCTGGCCTGGAAGTACTCGCTGGTGGAGTTGCTGGCAGCCTATCCGGTACTCATCGTCGGTGGTTTCGGGGCGATGGTACTGCTCACCGCCTGGGCAAAAGACAGAGACACCGAAGCGCGTTTGGAGCAAGACACCAGGCCCCTGGGAAACGCCGCCCTGGCTGGATGGTGAAGTCAGGTTGAACAAGGAAGTTCAGCTTTAGCCAATAAATCCGTTGTTAGCCGTTCGCGAAATTTGAGTTGAGCGCCTGACCGGAAAAGTCTCCCCGCCGGGCGACGATAGTGAAATCTCAATTACCCGCAGTAGTCATGGAAACAGGCATCTATCGCTTACCCTTCATGCAGACTACGGACAGATATGCACCCCAAAGAACACCACATAGGGCAAGTATCAGCTCCGGATTGAAAACACTCTGATCGACCGGCGCCACCAGGATTTCGCTATAAAGACACATGGCGCCCGCGATCAACGCAAAAAAGTAGCCTGTCCGGTTTCTAGTCCGGCGCAGCAACAGAACCTTTTTCAGACCCTCGTCTTTCCATTCCTGTCGGGGTATGAGTTGGATCTCCTCCAGCAGCACCACTCCCCACAGCAATGCGCATAACCAATAACCTATCATCATGATGCCCTCCAGTTTGAACATTGATTCAACATGAATGCAGCGTGCACTCCGCGCTCAACTTGCGAGTATCAATTCCGGAGTCTTTTCTGACTCGTGAAACTTGCTCTCATGCATATCCTGAAGGCCATGGCGGTACAAGACTTTGACGAAGACAACTCCATTGAGCGAACGAAAATTTGTCGAGAGGTAAATATGCTTGATTGGAACGGCTCCCGCTATCGACGTTAGCAGGACATCTTTGTGGAGATTTCGACCAAGAGCTTGTAGCGATTCCACTACAAACAGTCTGGTGCCCGGCTGCGTCGGATGGCAGGGCGATCTAAGTCAACAGGCCGTTTTCGAGTGCATAGCGGGCCAATTTCGCGTTGCTGTCCATCCCTGTTTTTTCCAGGATACGTGCCCGGTACGTCGTGACGGTACTCGGGCTCAAGTGCAATATCTGAGCGATGCGGACAATTCTCTCGCCTGCAGCAAGGAGCTTGAGTACTTCAAGCTCCCGGTCGGATAGCGCTTCGTGGGGCGCCGCGTCGCCTTTGCCGATAGCGTTGACCAGTTTTTCCGCCAGTTCAGGACTGACGTGCTTGCCACCTGAGGCCACCTTGCGAACTGCCGTAACCAGGGTGGCTGCGGAAATATCTTTGGTGAGGTAGCCCGCAGCGCCGAGCTTGATTGCGCGTAACGCATAGGCCTCGACCGAATGCATGCTCAGCATCAGAACGGCGAGCTTGGGCTTGTGCGCACGCATGAGTTTGAGGAGTTGGAGGCCGGTCTTGTCGGGAAGCTGAATATCCACCAGCGCCACGTCGAAATCCTGCTCCCGGACCAGGAGCATTGCGTCTTGTGCCGTCTCGGCTTCACCCGTTACGTCGATCTCGCCGGCAGTCTCCAGCATGCGTCGCACGCCACTGCGCACGATGCTGTGATCATCCACCAGCAAGACTCTGATTTTGTGGTCAATCATCTGTATTTTCCATTCGCACCCGCAAGGCCCCGGCCGTATCGTGTCTCGACCTACAGATGATGTTGAACCCGCCGGCACAGTGGCGCGCGCCCATGCATTCCCACACCAGCCCTGCGGCCAGTGGCCAGCAAGCCATGGAATCTACTGCAGAGTTTGACGTTAGCAGGCACAGAGCACACTTGCACTTTTGCCTCAGGCGTTAGCGGCGCCTAAGCTCTTAGGATTGTCTGCACGCCCATGGGTAATGCCTTGCCCGTGGCATCAATTATGACTGGACAGAGGCATGGCCACAGTGACGACACCGATCGAAGCTTTCGACATGAAGACGTTGCTGGCAGCGCTGAAGTCGTTGCGCAAAGGTGACTTCACTACGCGTATGCCGGAAGACTGGACCGGCATGCCGGGCAAGATCGCCGACACGCTCAACGAGATCATCGACATGGCAGCCGACACCACCACCGAATTCGAACGCGTGGCGCGTCTGATCGGCAAGCAGGGCAAGGTCGATGAGCGTATCGAATTGCCGATGATGAAAGGCTCATGGCAAAAGATCGTCAACTCGAGCAATGCGCTCACCAGCGACCTCATCAGCCCGATGAACGAGATCATTCGCGTTGTCGGTTCGGTTGCCGAGGGTAATTTGAACCAGCAGGTACCGCCGGTACTCAACGGCCTGAGACTGCGGGGTCAGTTCCTCAAATCCGCCGAGATCGTGAACACCATGGTGACGCGACTGGGCTCCTTCGCCTCCGAGGTGACCCGCGTGGCGCGCGAAGTCGGCACTGAAGGGATTCTCGGTGGGCAGGCCAATGTCAAAGGGGTGTCCGGCACCTGGAAAGACCTGACCGACTCCGTCAACGACATGGCCGCCAATCTGACCACCCAGATGCGCAACATCGCTTACGTGACGACTGCGGTGGCCAAAGGCGATCTGGGCAAGACGATTACCGTCGAAGCCAAGGGTGAGATTCTCGAGCTGAAGAACACCATCAATACGATGGTCGGCCAGCTCTCGAGTTTCGCTGCGGAGGTGACCCGTGTGGCGCTTGAAGTCGGTACCGAAGGCAAGTTGGGCGGTCAGGCGGAAGTGCGCGACGTTTCAGGCACCTGGCGCGACCTGACCGAATCGGTCAACGGCATGGCGGCCAACCTGACCACCCAGGTGCGCAACCTCGCACAGGTGACGACGGCGGTGGCGCGCGGCGACCTCGGCAAGAAAATTACGGTTGAAGCCAAGGGCGAGATTCTCGAACTGAAAAACACCATCAACACGATGGTCGACCAGCTCTCCAGCTTCGCCGCGGAGGTGACACGCGTCGCACTGGAAGTCGGTACCGAAGGCAAACTGGGTGGACAGGCCGAAGTGACCGGCGTGTCCGGTACCTGGAAGGACTTGACCAATTCGGTCAACGGCATGGCGGCCAACCTGACCACCCAGGTGCGCAACATTGCCGACGTGACGACGGCGGTGGCCAACGGCGACCTGTCACGCAAGATCACAGCCGAAGCGAAAGGAGAAATTCTCCAACTCAAGGAAACCATCAACACGATGGTGGACCAGCTCTCGACCTTTGCCGACGAAGTGACACGCATGGCTCGCGAAGTGGGGACTGACGGCAAGCTCGGTGGCCAGGCCAAGGTGACAGGCGTCGGTGGAACCTGGAAAGATTTGACCGACTCGGTCAACAGCATGGCGGCCAACCTGACCAATCAGGTGCGCAACATCGCCGACGTGACGACGGCGGTGGCCAAAGGCGACCTGGGACGCAAGATTACCGTGGAAGCCAAGGGCGAAATCATGGAGCTGAAGAACACCATCAACACCATGGTGGACCAGCTCAATAGCTTTGCCGCCGAAGTGACGCGGGTGGCGCGCGAAGTCGGCACCGAAGGAAAGCTCGGGGGACAGGCACAGGTGCAAGGCGTGTCCGGCACCTGGAGGGATTTGACCGAAAACGTGAACTTCATGGCCGCCAACCTGACCAGTCAGGTGCGAGGCATCGCGAAAGTGGTGACCGCGGTAGCCAACGGCGACATGAAGAAGAAACTGACACTGGAAGCCAAGGGTGAGATCGCCGAACTGGCCGATACCATCAACGGTATGACCGATACGCTGGCGCTGTTCTCCGATCAGGTGACCTCGGTGGCGCGTGAAGTGGGCGTCGAGGGCAAGCTGGGGGGCCAGGCCAACGTGCCGGGTGCTGCCGGCACCTGGCGCGACCTGACCGACAACGTGAACGGTCTGGCGGCCAACCTGACCAATCAGGTGCGCGCAATTGCCGATGTGGCGACTGCCGTGACCAAGGGCGATCTGACGCGTTACGTGGAGGTGGAAGCAAAGGGTGAAGTGGCGGAGCTCAAGGACAACGTCAACGAGATGATCCGCAACCTGCGGGAAACCACGCGGCAAAACGCGGAGCAGGATTGGCTCAAGAGCAATCTGGCGAAATTCAACCGTCTGCTGCAGGGCCAGCGCGATCTGGCGGCAGTCTCCAAGATGGTGCTGTCTGAACTGGCTCCGCTGATCAACGCCCAGCACGGTGTGTTCTACATGATGAACGAGAGCCCGCCCGATCCTGCGAAACTCAAGCTACTGTCCGCTTATGCGTACAAGGGAAACATCAATGTGAACGATGAGTGGCGGCTCGGCGAGGGCCTGGTCGGGCAATGCGCTTACGAGAAGCGGCGCATCCTGCTGACCGATGTACCCGCAGATTACGTCGCGATTTCATCCGGACTGGGCGCGGCCGCCCCGCTGAACATCATCGTGTTGCCGATCCTGTTCGAGAACAAGGTCAAGGCTGTCGTCGAAATGGCTTCGTTCACGCGCTACAGCATCATTCATCAAACCTTCCTTGATCAGCTTGCTGAATCGATTGGTATCGTGCTCAACACGATCGAAGCCAATATGCGTACCGAAGAACTGCTCAAGCAGTCGCAATCGCTGGCGCAGGAGCTGCAAAAGCAACAAGAAGAATTGAGACAGACCAACGAGGAACTGGGGGACAAGGCTGGACTGCTGGCGGAGCAGAAAGCCGAAGTCGAGCGCAAGAACCGCGAAGTCGAAATCACCAAGCTATCGCTGGAGGAGAAGGCGGAGCAACTGACGCTGACCTCGAAGTACAAGTCCGAATTCCTCTCCAGCATGTCCCATGAGCTCAGAACGCCATTGAACAGCTTGCTGATCCTGGCCCGCCAGCTCAGCGACAACGCGGAACACAATCTCACTCCCAGGCAGGTCGAATATGCCAAGACCATCCGTAGCGCGGGCAAAGACCTGCTGGAGCTGATCGACGAGATTCTCTATCTGTCCAAGATCGAGTCGGGTACGGTCACACTGGATCTGAATGAAGCGCTGTTCGCCGATCTGCACGACCAGATCGAACGCACCTTCCGGCCGGTCGCCGAAAGCCGGGGCCTCTCCTTCACGATTGAACTGGCGACTACCCTGCCCCCCGTCATCCGGACCGACGAAAAGCGCCTGCTGCAGGTGGTCAAGAACCTGCTGTCCAACGCCTTCAAGTTCACTGAGCAAGGCAGCGTCAAGATCAGCATCGCGCCCGCTGTGTCCGGGTGGAGCGTGGATAACAGCGAACTGAATCGTGCCGATGCGGTGGTCGCCTTCGTGGTCACCGACACCGGCATTGGCGTCTCGGCCGGCAAGCAGAAGCTGATCTTCGAAGCGTTCCAGCAGGGAGATACCGGAACCTCACGAAAATACGGCGGCACCGGCCTCGGCCTGTCGATCAGCCGCGAGCTCGCACACCGGCTGGGCGGTGAGCTGCGACTGATCCCCGGTGAGATCGGCAAGGGCAGTACTTTCGCGCTGTACGTGCCCTTGCGTACACAGGATGCCCAGGGTCAGACGCTAGACGAATCAGCGACAGAGGCAGTACCTGGCCAGGTCAAGCGCGACCTCATGTCAAACCCGACCGCACAGGTACTGGACGACCGCGAGTCTGTCCAACCCGGGGATCAAGTGCTGCTGATGCTCGAGGGCGACACCCGATTCGCCAGCATTCTGCTCGAGGCCGCGCACCAGAAGGGGTTCAGGGCTATCGTCACGACCCGTGGCGCGGATGCGCTGGAGCTTGTCGAGCGCTTCAAACCCGCCGCGATCACGCTGGACCCGGGCCTGACGGACATCGATGGCTGGTCGCTGCTCGAGCAGTTGAAGCGCAATTTCGCCACGCGTCACATCCCGGTCCAGATCATCTCGATCGCTGACGACCACACCCGCGGGCTGCGCTATGGCGCTTTCGACTATCTGCTCAAGCCGGTCACAGCCGACGAGATTCAAAATGCGCTGGCCGCCATCGTGGCATTCGCTCGGCGCAAGACCCGGGACCTGCTGCTCATCGACGGCGACGAAGGGAACCGCGCCCGCATCCTCGATCTGCTCGATAACACCGACGTGAAGATCACAGCGACCGACAGCGGCGCTGACGCCATGAAGAAACTGGCAAAGAAACGCTACGACTGCATGGCAATCAATCTCAAACTGCCCGACGCATCCGGCATCAGGTTTCTCGAGGCGTTGCAGGAAGACCACGCCATGCGTGAATTGCCGATCGTCGTCTATGGTGCAGAGACGCTGACCAAACCGGAACACGAGCGTTTCAGGACACTGCTCGGCAAAAGCGTCATCAAGGCCGTTCAGTCCCCCGAGCGCATACTCGACGAAACCGCTCTGTTTCTACACCGTGTCGTCGCCAGGCTGTCGCAGACCCAGCGCAGAATGCTGGAAAAACTCTATGAAGGTTCGGACAGTCTCGAGGGTAAAAAGGCCCTGGTGGTCGACGATGACGTGCGCAATATTTTTGCCCTGACCAGCGTGCTTGAGAGCAACAAAATGCTGGTGGCCACGGCCGAAAACGGCCGAACCGCCATAGAACTGCTGCAGCAGCAGCCCGATACCGACATCGTGCTGATGGACATCATGATGCCCGAGATGGATGGCTTTGAAACCATGCGCCAGATCCGTACATTCAAAAGATTTGAAGCCCTGCCCATGATTGCGCTGACGGCCAAGGCGATGATGGGTGACCGTGAAAAGTGCATCGAGGCAGGCGCCTCGGACTATGTCAGCAAGCCGGTGGATACCGACCAGCTACTGTCACTGATGCGCAAATGGCTCTATCGATGATTCTGTGCCGCGCTCATTGCGCGACAGCAAAGGTGGCAAAGTGCGCAAGGCCGGCTCGACTTTACCGGTGTTGCCGTAACGGCAAGAGGCGCTAGCGCAAACCGAAGTGGCATAAATATGCAGCAGGAACCCCCGGTATTCAATGAGAGAACCCAGGTGCGGCACCCGCTCCCGCCTGATGGCGTGCCAGCATCCGTGTTGCTGGTGGATGACAATCCCGCCAAGCTCACGGCGCTCGCCGCGGTGATTGCCGACATGGGCCTCGATATTGCCACGGCGACTTCCGGACGCGAGGCGCTGCGCCTGCTATTGCAGCGCGACTTCGCCGTCATTCTGCTCGACGTGAAAATGCCAGTGATGGACGGTTTTGAAACCGCTGCACTCATTCACGGCCGCCCGAAGTCGGCCCACACGCCCATTATCTTCGTCACGGCGGAGGCCGACACCGATTCCGAGCGTTTCCGCGGTTATACGGCCGGCGCAGTCGATTACATCTTCTCGCCGATTGTGGCCGAGGTTCTTCGCGCCAAGATCCAGGTGTTTGTCGACCTGTTCTACTTGCAGCGCAAACTGACAATGCAGGCCGAAGAATTGCTGCAATCGAAGCTGCAGCTGCGTGAACTGGCCTCCTATCAGGAGCACATCAAGGAAGAAGAGCGAAAGCGGATCGCACGGGACATCCATGACGAGCTGGGGCAGAGTCTGCTGGCGTTGCGAATCGATGTCTCCATGTTGCAGACGCGCACCAGTACCATGCACCCCAAGCTCAACGAAAAGGCCAGCGATGCTCTGAATCACCTCGATACAGCCATCCGCAGTGTCCGCAGTATCATCAATGATCTTCGGCCACCCGTACTCGATCTGGGATTGCAGGCAGCGATCGAGTGGCAACTTGAAGAGTTCCGGCAGCGCAGCGCGATCGATTGCACGATGTCGGCGAAAGACGAAAACTTCCGTTGCGATCTGAATGAAAAATCCGCCACCACTCTGTTCCGCATCGTGCAGGAATCGCTGTCGAACATTGCCCGGCACGCGCAAGCGACACAGGTGCATATCGAACTCTCCAGGGAGGGTCGCCGGCTTTACCTGCAGATCAAAGACAACGGCGTAGGCATGACGGATCGCAAAAAACTGAACTCGTTCGGGTTGGTGGGGATGAAGGAACGCATCAGCATGCTGGGCGGGGAGTTCACGATCGACAGCGCACCGGACAAAGGAACGAGATTAACGATATCGCTGCCACTGGACTGACCCGGCTGGCATCAACACCAGAACAACCACACTGCAGCCCTGCCATACTGTTCAACATGACCAGTGCAACTTTCCGCTTCTACGAGGAGCTCAACGATTTCCTGCCGGCCGAACGGCGGCGGCAACCCTTCACCTGTGAGTGCGCGCAAGGGGCGACGGTCAAGCACATGATCGAGGCGCTCGGGATACCGCACACCGAGGTCGAACTGGTGCTGCTCAATGGCGAGTCGGTGGGCCTGGAGCGGGTGATCCTCGACAATGACCGGCTGGCGGTGTATCCCAAGTTCGAAGCGCTGGACATCAGCCCGCTGCTCAAGGTTCGTGCGCAACCTTTACGGGTGCTGCGTTTCGTCGCGGATGCGCACCTTGGCGGGCTGGCCAGCCTGCTGCGCATGAGCGGCTTCGACACCCTCTACGACAATGGCTTCGAGGATAGCGAGATCGCCGAGATCGCTGCGCAGCAAGGACGCATCGTGCTGACCCGCGACCGCGAACTGCTCAAGCGGCGAATCATCAGCCACGGCTGTTATGTGCATGCCCTGAAACCGTCGCTGCAGCTGCGTGAATTGTACGAGCGCCTCGACCTGGCGCGTAGTGCGCGGCCATTCAGCCTGTGCCTGCATTGCAACCTGCCGCTGCACGAGATCAGCCTGGAACTGGCCCGGACGCAGGTGCCGCCACGCATTGGCGTCCTCTATTCGCACTTCCTGCGCTGCGACGCCTGCCAACGGGTTTACTGGGAGGGCTCGCACTGGCGCGGTATGTGCGCATTGCTGGCACCGCTGCTGAATCGATAGCCGCCAACCCTTGGCGGGAAAATAACAAAATTGCCATGTGCTCCCTTCGTTCCTTCTTGCGTCGCACTGTTCATTGCCCGTTCCCGTACGTCTGGAGTTTTCCCAATGCCCTCGCCTCATTCCTTGCCCGCTGCGCTGCTGGGCCTGGCCCTTGTTTGTCCGGCCATGACCGAGGCTCAGGGCCTGGAGCTGGGACAAGTGCTGATTGGCGCTGAGGACCAGAGCGACGAAGACCAGGGGATCGAGGACGCCAGGGCCCGGCTGGCCCAAGTGCCCGGCGGCACCAACGTTGTCGACATGCGCCGTCCGTTGCAGGGCCGCGTGGCCAGCAATCAGGATGTGCTCGCTTACCAGCCGGGGATCTATGCCCAGTCGGCGGGCAACGAAGGGGTGAAGATTTCGATCCGCGGATCGGGGATCAACCGTGCACCGGGCGCCCATGCCTCGGGGCTGTACGCCATGCTCGACGGTCTGCCGCTGACCGGCCCCGGCGGCACGCCCTATGAATTGCTGGAACCGCTGTGGCTCGACCATGTGCAAGTGCTGCGCGGCGCCAACGGATTCGACCGGGGCGCCCTGGCTCTTGGCGGGGCCATCGATTACGTCAGCCATACCGGCTACAACGCGCCGAAGTTGCAGGTACGCTACGCAACGGGCAGTCACGGCTATCAGCAGCGCCAGGTCAGCTCCGGACAGGTGCTCGGCGCCTTCGATTACTACGTGGCCATGACCGACGCCAACGCCGACGGCTATCAGGACCACACGGCCAGCGAGAGCCAGGGTGTCATCGCCAACTTCGGCTATCGCTTCAACCCCAACCTGGAAACACGCTTCTACCTGCGTCACCGCCAGACCGACAACGATCTCGCGGGACGGGTGACCAAACACTCCATCGAGCACAACCCACGGGCGGCCAACCCGGCCTACGTGGCGCGTGACGACCACCGCGACGAGCCCGGTAGCACCTTTATTGGCAACAAGACCACCTGGTACATCGATGACGATTCGAGCATCCAGACCGGCCTTGTCTACCACGACTATCCCATGGACCTGAGCGAGGGCCCCAACCGCCTGAAGGTGGCGTACACGGATGTCAGCGGCACGTTCGACTACAAGCGTCGCGACATGCTCTGGGGGCTGGAAAGCCAAAGTACCTTGGGTCTGCGAGTGACCAAACACCTGCCCAACGCCGGTGCCAGCGAGTTCGTGCGCATCCCCACCGGCAACACCGCCGGTTACGCACCGGGCACGCTGATTCGCAACTTCACCTACCAGGGCTCGGACACGGTCCTGCATGTCGGCAATGACCTGGAGATCGCCGACGACCTGTGGCTGACCACCGGACTCGCCGCGATCTATACCCGCCGTGAAAGCGCTGTCACCTACCCGCAGGAAGGTGGCAAGACCAGCCTGCACGACTGGGACTACGCCCCGCGCGTGGGCTTGCGCTACCAACTGACACCGGACCTGCAACTGTTTGGCAATCTCAGCCGCTCGGTCGAGGCGCCACATCCGTGGTCGCTGATCTATAGCTCGAACATCCGATTCCCCGCCGGCAGTGGCGTCGCCACGGGCGCCCAGCGCGAACCGGTCACGCTGCAAAACCAGACCGCCACCACCCTGGAAATCGGCGGCCGTGGCGATAGCACGCTGGGGCAGTGGAGCCTGGCCTGGTACTACGCCCAGGTGCGCCACGAACTGCTTTCGGTGCTGCCGGACGCCAACGCCACCACGCCCTACGAGCTCAACGCCAGCCCGACCGTGCACCAGGGCGTGGAAGCCAGCCTGCTGAGCCCCCTCTGGTCGCCGGGCGATGGCGGCCAATTGAGCCTGCGCCAGAGCTATACCTTCAGTGACTTCCACTACCGCGACGATGAGCGCTTCGGCGACAACCGCCTGCCGGGCCTGCCGATGCACTATTACCAGGGCGAACTGCGCTACGACTGGCCACAAGGCTTCTTCGCCGCGGTCAACACGCAATGGGTGTCGAAGGTGGCCGTCGATTACGCCAACAGCTACTACGCCGATCCCTATGCCATATTCGGCGCGACCTTGGGCTACAACGCGCCCAAGGGCGACTGGCAGACCTGGCTGGACCTGCGCAACCTGACCGACAAGCACTATGCCGCCACGGTCACGCCGGGCTACGACGACAAAGGGCTGGACGCGGCACGATCCACCCCCGGTGAGGGCATGGCAATGTACATCGGGGTGTCGTGGAGCCTGCTCTGAGGCCGTTTACCTCACTTCGTAAACACACACAACCGCGCGCGACGACTAAGCTTTTGTAACGTCACTTCGTCCCTCAAGGAGCTATCCATGAGCGCCGCCGCCCTGTCCGAACTCGATGCCGCCCTGCCCGGCCTGACCCGCAAGATCCGCGTGCTGGATGCCCTGTCCTGGCCGGACGGCGTCGAGGAAGACTTCCTGGCGAAATGGCGCGGCGGGCGGGCCGAGTTACCCCAGGTCCAGTTGCAGCCCCGCGACCACAGCGCCGACATCGCCGCCCTGGAAACCTTTATCCGCCGTTGCGATGTGGGGCATCCGGCCGGCAATTACCTGGCCATGACCGCCCGTAGCTATGCCACGGCCGGGCACATGCTGGGAGCCATCGGTACTCCCGCCTTTACGCAGTATTCATCCGCGCTGTACCGGCGCCCGGATTTCTATTACACACGCCTGCAACTGAGCATGCTTGACGCGGCCCGGTTCTTCCTCAAGACCACCGACGCCCTGCTGGGCAGTGCGCGGATTCCACCCTGCCCGGCCGAGATCCCGGCCAAGGCGTTCGCCGCCTGGATTCAACCGGAACTGGACCGATTCTTCGGCGTCGGACAAATCACGGTCGTGCTCGATCCGAACCTGGCCGCCAAGGCCATCGCCGGATCGAGCCGCATTCGCCTGCGGGCCAGCGCGCTGTTCTCGGAACTGGACAAGCATCAGCTGTTGCAACACGAGGCGTTCGTGCATGTCGCCACGGCACAGAACGGCGCGCGCCAGCCCAACCTCACGAGCCTGGGCCTGGGGGCGCCCCGCACCACACAGACCCAGGAAGGCATTGCCACCCTGGCCGAACTGTTCACCGGCAGCATGGACATCAACCGCCTGCGGCGCCTGGCCCTGCGCGTGCTCGCCGTCCAGCAGGCACTGGAGGGTGCGGATTTCATCCAGGTGTTTGAAGGTTTTCTGGCGGCCGGACAGACAGAAGAGGAATCCTTCCGCTCAACCCAACGGGTGTTCCGCGGCGCCGACCTGCGGGGCGGTTCGGCGTTCACCAAGGATGCCGCCTACCTGACCGGGTTGCTCGGCGTCCACACCCTGCTGCGCATTGCTATCCGCGACAACCGGCCGGAACTGATCGGGCATCTGTTTGCAGGGCGCCTCAGCCTGGCTGACACCGTGCGCCTGGCGCCCCTGTTCGAGTCTGGCTGGCTCAAGGGGCCGGTCTATCTTCCGGCCTGGGCCAGCGACCTGCGCCTGCTGGCCGCCAACCTGGCCTTCTCGGCGTTCATCGCCCAGATCAAGCTGGAGGTGCTGGACCTGGATGTGTTCATGGCATTCGCCGAAGAACACGAAAGCGATGCCAGTGCACATTGACCAGGAACAGGATCACACCGTTTGAAAGTCAACCTGGCTTTTTAAAATCAACTGCTACCATTAGGAAGCGGTGTCGAGGTCAGGCTCTGTGGCTTGCAAAGTCGGCTTCACCTGCCAGGGATTGATCCACTCATTTCAAGCCTGCCTGACCCCATGGGGGGTGCAATGCACAATCCATTACTTTACGCGTTGTCGGCCGTACTGTTCTTGAGCGGATCGTCCTGCCTGGCACTGGGTACGGAGGGGACCGCTGCCGCACCGGCCCCGGTTCCGGCACCCGCCGCAGCCCCCGCACCGGCAAGCACAGCCAATGCAGCGCCCGTCGCCCCGGTGGCCAAGGACCCGGTATTCACCCAGGAACAACTGGATCAGATGCTGGCGCCCATTGCGCTTTACCCGGACCCACTGTTTGCACAGGTGCTGATGGCCACCACCTACCCCGGGGAAGTCGGCGAGGCGGTCAACTGGTCCAAAGCGCACCCGGACGCCAAGGGTGACGAAGCGGTCAAACAGGTGGCGAACCAGCCATGGGATCCGAGCGTGCAGGCACTGGTCGCCTTCCCGCAGGTTCTGGCATTGCTGGGACAGGATCCCGTCTGGGTCCAGCGCCTGGGTGATGCCTTCCTGGCGCAGCCCGACGATGTCATGGAAAGCGCGCAACGCTTGCGGCGCCAGGCACAGGCCGCCGGCAATCTGCAGAGCAACCAATATCAGAACGTGACGATCCAGAATGTCGCGGCACCGGCTCCGGCTCCGGCTCCGGCGACCACGACTGCGGCACCGGCTCCAGCCCCTGAATCGGCCCCCGCCAGCAACTCCACCATCATCATTCAGCCTGCCGATCCGCAGGTGGTGTACGTCCCCACCTATAACCCGACCACCACCTACGGCACCTGGCCCTATCCGGCGTCGCCGCCCGCGTACTATCCACCGCCACCGGCCTATTACCCTGGTCAGGCCCTGATGGCCGGACTCGCGTTTGGTGCCGGAGTGGCGATCATTGGATCGTTGTGGGGTGAATGTGACTGGGGCAATAACGACATCGACATCGACGTCAATCGCTACAACAACATCAATGCCAACAACCGGATCACCAACAACAAATGGCAACACAACCCGGTGCATCGTAATGGCGTGCCCTATCGAGACAACGCAAGCCGCGCACAGTACGGCCGCCAACTCAACGGTGCCAACCAGCGTGAAGCCTATCGCGGGGACAATGCCCAACGCGCCCAGGCCCGTGAAAATGCCCGCACCTCAATGGACAGGCACGGTATCGAACGACCTGCCACCAGCAACCGCGAAGCCCGTGATCAAACACGCAAACTCCAGTCCGGGGCCTCGGGCGGCGACCGGTTACAGGCCGGTGCAGACAGACCGAAGGCGGCGGACAGAAGCCAGGGCACGGCCAGGAACACCCGGGAGAATCAGCAGCCCAGGAGAGAGACCCAGCAACCCAGGAACCAGAGCGCCCAGTTGAATCAGCGCAGAGAAGGCTCCGCGCAGACGCGGCAAGCGACGAATAAACGGCCTGCCGCCAGTGCCGGCAGTGCCCGCAACAATGCGTTCGCCGGCGCACGCTCACCGTCCCAGGCCAACGTCCAGGCCAATCGTGGCCGGGCCAGCCAGGTTTCCGCCCAACGCCCCAGTGCTTCGCGATCAGCCGGCCACCAGGTCAGCCGGCCGTCCAATCCACCATCGCGTCAAAGGGGGGGCCGTCGTTGAACAACCATCCTCGATTGAAGGGACTCACGGGCTTGCTCCCTCATGTCCTGGTTATAGCCGCCGGCTTGTTGTGGTCGTGCATGGCGACGGCACAGCAGGCCTTTCCAACCCCGGAAAAGGCCGCGGAAGCCTTTGTCGAAGCACTGGGCACGGAACACGCCGACCAGGCACGCCTGACCGAACTGCTGGGCAATGACTGGCACAATTACATCCCCCGCGAAGGCGTGCAGCGCAAAGATGTGGATGCGTTCTTGCAGCAGTACCGCGAGCAACACCACTTTGAAAACACCAGTGACCGCAAGGCTGTGCTGGCGGTCGGCAGTGAGAACTGGACACTGCCTATCCCCCTTACAAAGAACGAGAACGGTTGGCGGTTCGACATGAAGGCCGGCAGTGCAGAGATCCGTGCACGTCAAATCGGCCGCAATGAACTTGCCGCGGTGCAATCGGTGCTGGCCTATCACGACGCCCAGATGGACTATGCGTCAGTGGATCGGGACGATGATGGCGCACTCGAGTATGCGCAGAAAATCTTCAGCACCCCCGGCATGCACGATGGACTCTATTGGGACGAAGACGACAGCGGCCAGATCAGCCCGCTGGGGCCTTCGTTCGGCAAAGCCATAGCCGACGAAGAGTGGCATGGCTATCGCTTCCGCATCCTTCATGGCCAGGGTCCTTCGGCACCGGGTGGCGCCTACAGCTACCTCATCGGTGACAAGATGAGCCGCGGCTTTGCGCTGATCGCCTGGCCGGCAAAATACAACGACACCGGCGTGATGAGTTTCATGATCAGTCATGAAGGACAGGTATTCGAAAAAGACCTGGGGCCCGAAGGTGAAAAACTGGCGCTGGCGATGAAACGTTTTGATCCGGATGACAGCTGGAAAGAGGTGCCCGAAGATCAGGAGTAGCAGGCATGACCTGCTACAAGCCTTCAGAATGGTTGAACGCAGTTATCTGATCGACAGGACGAATCGATCTTCGCCCCCCGTGTTGTCGTTGCAGGAGGGTTGCTCAAGTTTGAATCCGCACCGATCCAGGACCTTTCTGGAGCCGGCGTTCTCCCTGAAGGCATACGCAACCAGTTGCGCAAGTCCCCAACGTATCCGGGCCTCCTGGATCAGGTGCCTCAGCGCCAGTGTTGCCAGCCCCTGCCCGCACACGCGTTGATCGATCCGATAGCCGACTTCGGCAGAACCCGTCGATGAGTCGATGCTTTTCAGATTGGCTCTACCGACGATTCTCTGACTGGAATCCTCGATGACAAAGGGGTGCCAGGCGCCGATGGCGAAATCGGACAAATAGCTTTCGATATGATCGGCGACACCCTGCAACGAGTAAAAAGCAGGGTCGCGCGCATCGATATGGGATTCGAACCATTCACGGTTCTGGATTTCGAAAGCCAGCAACGCTTGAGCGTCAGTCATTTTCAGCTCGCGTACGCTAAATGATTCCATTCACCGCCTCTCCTGTGCCTTGTGCCGAATCGGCTCGAGTCTATCTCATACCTGAACAACCTGGTCGGGCCGAGCCTTCCCTTCGCGAGCCCGAGCGGCTTGCACAATACATATGGAAAATCGTATATTCGAATAACCATATGTATCGAGCCACGCCAATGCTCAATCCTGCCACCGTATTCAAATGTCTGTCCGACGAAACCCGCGCCCGGGCCACTTTGCTCATCACTCGTGAAGGCGAGTTATGCGTGTGTGAGCTGGTCTGCGCCCTGGACGACAGTCAGCCCAAAATTTCCCGCCACCTTGCCCAGCTTCGCGGCTGTGGCCTGCTTCTCGACCGCCGTCAGGGGCAGTGGGTGTATTACCGGCTCAATCCCGATCTGCCCGCGTGGGTTCGCGACGTTCTCGAGACAACGTTGCTGGCAAACGCCGACTGGCTTGCGGACGACAGCACTCGTCTTGCCGCGATGGGCGACCGTCCACTCAACACTTCCGCCTGCTGCTGACCCTTCATTCATCGAGACTCCGCATGTTTACTGCGTTTATCATTTTCCTGCTCACCATGGTGTTGGTCATCTGGCAACCCAAGGGCCTGGGCGTCGGTTGGAGCGCCTCCCTGGGAGCCATCCTGGCCCTGCTGGCAGGCGTCGTGACGCTGGACGATATTCCACTGGTGTGGGCCATTGTCTGGAACGCCACCGCGACCTTCATCTCGCTCATCATCATCAGTCTGCTGCTCGATGAGGCCGGGTTTTTCCAGTGGGCGGCATTGCATGTGGCGCGCTGGGCCAAGGGTGACGGGCGGCGCCTGTTCGTTTTCACGATTCTGCTGGGGGCCGGCGTATCCGCGCTGTTTGCCAACGACGGTGCAGCCCTGATCCTGACCCCCATTGTTGTTTCAATACTGCTCGCACTGCGTTTTTCGCCAGCGTCTACCCTGGCGTTCGTCATGGCGGCCGGTTTCATTGCCGACACGGCGAGCCTGCCCCTGGTGGTGTCCAACCTCGTCAACATCGTTTCGGCCGACTACTTCGACCTGGGCTTCAGCGAGTACGCCGCCATCATGGTGCCGGTCAATTTCGTTGCCGTGGCGACCACGCTCGTGGTGCTGTACTGGTTTTTCCGGCGTGACATCCCCAGGCACTACTCTCTCGATGACGTGATAGACCCGCGACGCGCCGTGCGTGATCCCCTGACCTTCCGCGTCGGCTGGATTGTCCTGGCTCTGTTGCTGATCGGGCTGTTTGCTCTGGAACCCTTGGGCATTCCCATCAGTGCCATTGCAGCGGTCTGTGCCGCGATGCTGTTCGCCGTGGCTGCGCGTGGGCATGTGATTTCAACGCGACGGGTGCTGCGCGAGGCGCCCTGGCAGGTCGTGATCTTTTCGCTGGGCATGTACCTGGTGGTGTACGGGCTGAAAAACGCCGGACTGACCACCTACATGACCATGGCGCTGAACCACATGGCCGAATTCGGCATCTGGGGTGCCGCGCTGGGCACTGGCCTGCTCACGGCGTTGCTGTCATCGGGCATGAACAACATGCCCACGGTGCTGGTGGGTGCCCTGTCGATTCAGGCCAGTGACGCCACCGGTGTGGTGCGTGAAGCCATGATCTACGCCAATGTCATCGGTTCTGACCTCGGTCCCAAAATCACTCCCATCGGCAGTCTTGCCACCTTGCTCTGGCTGCATGTGCTGGAGCGCAAGGGCATCCGCATTACCTGGGGTTACTACTTCAAGGTCGGCGTGGTCCTGACGCTGCCGATTCTGTTCATCACCTTGTCTGCCCTGGCCCTGCGCCTGAGCGTTTAGCCCTGTGCGACTGCAAAGAGGAATCACCATGCGCGTTCTGTTTATGTGTACCGCCAATAGCTGTCGCAGCATCCTGTCCGAAGCCATGTTCAACCATCTCGCCCCGCAAGGTTTTGAGGCGATCAGTGCCGGCAGCTTCCCCAAGGGACAGGTGCTGCCCCGCAGCCTGAGCACGTTGCAAGAAGCCGGCATCGCCATCGACGGCTTGAGCAGCAAAGGCAATGAGGCTTTCGAAGCCAACCCGCCGGACATCGTCATCACGGTCTGCGACAAGGCCGCTGGTGAGGCGTGCCCCGTGTACTTCGGGCCGGCGTTGAAAGCTCATTGGGGCCTGGAAGACCCATCGGACATAAAGGGAGATGACGCGACGGTATCGGCGGCGTTCCACTCGACCCTGGCGCGCATCGAAACGCGCTGCCGGGCATTCCTCGACCTGCCTTTTGCACAACTCGACCGCGATGCGCTGAAGCGGGAACTCGACCGCATCGGCACGCTATGACCGGAGCCCCCATGACCCATCCCCTGCCCAATCTCGACACATCACTGACCCAGCCCATCGCCAGTGGACGCGACGACCAGCACAAACCGCGTATCCTGTTGCTATACGGTTCGACTCGTGCGCGGTCGTTCAGTCGCCTGCTGGTCGAGGAAGCAGCCCGGTTGCTCGAACACTTCGGTGCCGAGACACGGATCTTCAACCCATCAGGCCTGCCGCTACCGGACGACGCGCCCTCCGATCACCCGAAAGTCCAGGAGCTGCTCGAACTGATGCAATGGTCCGAAGGACAGGTCTGGTGCTCGCCAGAGCGCCACGGCTCCATGTCTGCGGTGTTCAAGGCGCAAATCGACTGGGTGCCGTTGGCGTTGGGGGCGGTTCGCCCAACCCAAGGGAAAACCCTCGCGGTCATGCAAGTCTGCGGCGGTTCCCAATCCTTCAATGTGGTGAATCAGCTTCGTGTGCTGGGGCGCTGGATGCGCATGTTCACCATCCCCAATCAATCCTCCGTGCCAAAGGCTTTTCTGGAGTTTGACGACACCAATCGCATGAAACCCTCGTCGCTGTACGACAGGGTGGTGGACGTCATGGAGGAACTGGTGAAATTTACCCTGCTGCTACGGGATCGCCCCGATCTGGTTGACCGGTACTCGGAACGCAAAGAGTCCGCGCAGGAACTGAGTCAGCGCGTGAATCAGCGGTCGATCTGACTGTAGAAATGTTCGCCTTGGCTCGATAGCCGAAACAAGTCGCAAACCCCACGATGCTTCGGGGCTTGCGACTCTTTGCCGATACGTCCCTCAAGCTCCCGGGACGTTTTCTACGGTATGCCTGCCGTGTTCATTGCCGAACGTGCAGGTCTAGTTCTCTACCTCAACCGCGTCGAAATCCGGTTCGTCCGGGGCATCCGCCACATCCTCTCGGGCGTCTTTCGCCTCAACTTTGGCAGCTTCTCTGGCTGCGTTCGCCTCGGCTTTGGCGGCGTCCCTGGCAGCATCCGCGGTAGCCCGGGCAGCATCCCTGGCGGCATCTGCTTCAGCCTTGGCGGCGTCCCTCGCTGCATCTGCAGTGGCCCGGGCAGCGTCCCTGGCTGCATCCGCTTCTGCGCGCGGTACGCCAGCCGCTCTTGCGGCATCCCGGGCGGCATCTGCTTCAGCCCTGGCGGCATCCCGTGCGGCATCGGCAGTGGCTTTTGCCGCATCACGGGCGGCATCCGCAGTCGCTCTGGCGGTGTCCCGGGCTGCATTGGCATCAGCTCTGGCAGCGTCCCTGGCTGCATCGGCGGCATCGTTGTCATGGGCATTGCCCGGGCCTTTGTTCCCGGCTACACCACCATGGTCAGCGTCGCCGCGCCCCGGACCTCCATGACCGTCACCGTCATGGCCTGCAGCACCATGATCGCCACCCTCTCCTCCATGGCCGCCGGCACCGTGACCGCCACCACCGGAGCCACCGCCACCGCCACCGCCGTGACCTCCACCGCCTCCACCGCTGCCGCCATCCTTGGCATACGCGCTGGAGAAACTACCGATGTAATCGGGCACCAGGACAGTCGAAGCCGACAGGACTCCGCCGATTGCCAGAGCCAATAAACATTTCTTGAGCAGCATGATGCACCTCCGCATGGAGTTGCGTACCCATCTCCGTATCGAACGCAATGTCCAGTGAGTTCCCGGCCGCCCGTTGGAGCAGCCGACCAACCGGCACGGCCATCAATCTGCAGCATGAACGAGCTACTGCGGTATCCGCACGATCCCTGAAAGCCAGTTGGCATCGTTGCGTGGGAAACATTCCCATATTTTTTGGATAAGTGCTTTCAGCCCGAGTTCAAAAAATGAGCATCAGGGCTTACCCATGGGTTGAGCAAAAACGTCTACCGGGCCCAATGGAGCATCGTCGCGATCAAAACTGATATGTTTATTTTCAGTTTATTTGCATATAGAATTTTATTGTGTCATTTATAGGCTCGCCGATCACAGGACTGATCCACCACGCCAACCTGGATGGCGGGCACCCGTTTCCCCCAAATGCCTTCCAAGGAGTCAACAATATGAACAAGACAGAACTTCTAGGTGCTCTGGCGCTATGCGCTTTCAGCTTCCTGGCACATGCCGACGAAGACAGCCTGCGTATCGGTATCGAAGCCGCCTACCCACCCTTCTCCTTCAAGACACCAGAGGGCAACGTCAGCGGGTTCGATTACGACATCGGCAACGCCTTGTGCGAAGAAATGAAGGTCAAGTGCGAGTGGGTCATTCAGGAGTTCGACGGCATGATCCCGTCGCTCAAAGTGCGCAAGATCGATGCCGTGCTGTCGTCGATGTCAATCACCGAAGACCGGATGAAGTCCGTGGACTTCAGCAAAAAGTACTACCACACACCGGGCAAGTTCGCGATGAAGGCCGGCAACGTGATCAATGATCCTTTGGTGGACCTCAAGGGCAAGAAAGTCGGCGTGCAACGCTCCTCGACTTACGATCGTTTTGCCACCGAGCAACTGGAAAAAGCCGGCGTCGTCGTGGTGCGCTACTCCTCACAAAATGAAGCCTTTCTCGATCTTGCCTCGGGTCGTCTGGACGCCACCCTCGCCGACATCGTCAACACCGATGAGAGCTTCATCAAAACACCGGCTGGCCAGGGCTTCACACTCACAGGGCCCGACATCAACGACCCGAAGTACTTTGGCCGTGGCGCCGGGATCGCCGTGCGCAAAGGCGACAGTGCCAACGTTGCGCGCCTGAGTGCCGCGATCGACGCCATTCGCGCCAATGGCAAGTACCAGCAAGTGATGGCCAGGTACTTCGCGTTCGATATCTACGGCGAGTAAGCCTTACCCATAGCCCCGGTGCCGGCCTATTGCAGGCGCCGATTCGGGCTTGTCTTGCGCGCCTCGCGGCGCTCGCTTGAGGAACTTCATCATGCTTCACGGCTACGGATCGAGCATTCTCGATGGCGCCTGGCTGACCATAAACCTGGCCCTGACTTCCATGTCCCTGGCGATTGCCCTCGGCCTGGTCGGCGCGGCCTTTCGCCTGTCACCGCTCAAATGGCTGGCCCTGCTCGGGGAAAGTTACACCACCCTGATTCGCGGCATTCCAGACCTGGTGCTGATCCTGCTGATTTTCTACGGCGGCCAGGATCTGGTGAACCGCATTGCCCTGGCGCTCGGTTACACCCGCTATATCGACATCAACCCCTTTATCGCCGGCGTCTGCACCATGGGCTTCATTTTTGGCGCCTACCTCTCGGAAACCTTTCGCGGCGCGTTCATGGCGATCCCCAAAGGTCAGGCCGAGGCCGGCGTGGCCTATGGCATGGGCGGTGCGCAGGTGTTCTGGCGAATTCTGGTACCGCAGATGATTCGTTTCGCCATTCCCGGGTTCACCAACAATTGGTTGGTACTGACCAAATCCACCGCGCTGATCTCGGTGATCGGCTTGCAGGACATGATGTTCAAAGCCAAGAACGCAGCGGATGCCACACACGAGCCATTCACGTTTTTCCTCGCGGTGGCGGCGCTGTATCTGATGCTCACCAGCCTGTCATTGCTGGTGCTGCGCTATCTGGAAAAACACTACTCGGTCGGCATCAAAGCCGCCGAATTGTGAGGGGAGCGGCCCATGATTCTCGACTACAACCTGATTTGGGAAAACCTGCCGCTGTACTTCAATGGCGCCTTGTTGACCCTCAAAGTCCTGCTTATTTCCCTGGCCCTGGGCCTGGTATTGGCTATTCCACTGGCGTTGATGCGGGTGTCGCGATCACCGCTGATCAACTTCCCGGCCTGGCTCTATACCTACGTGATTCGCGGCACGCCGATGCTGGTGCAATTGTTCCTGATCTATTACGGCCTGGCGCAGTTCGAAGCAGTGCGCCAAAGCGTACTCTGGCCTTACCTCTCCAGCGCCACCTTTTGCGCCTGCCTGGCCTTCGCGATCAACACCAGTGCCTATAGCGCAGAGCTGCTGGCCGGCAGTTTGAAATCCACCCCCCATGGCGAGATCGAAGCCGCCAGGGCCATGGGCATGTCACGCCTGACTCTGTATCGCCGCATTCTCATGCCGTCGGCCTTGCGCCGGGCATTGCCGCAGTACAGCAACGAGGTGCTGATGATGCTGCAAACCACCAGCCTGGCCTCCATCGTCACCCTCGTCGACATCACCGGGGCCGCGCGTACTGTCAGCTCACGGTTCTATCTGCCGTTCGAGGCGTTTATCACCGCCGGCCTCTTCTACCTCGCCCTGACCTTCATTCTGGTGCGCCTGTTCAAGCTGGCCGAGCGCCATTGGCTGGCGTATCTGGCACCGCGCAAGCACTAAGGAGCTGCTATGAAGCACATTCAATACCTGTTGCCGTGGAGTGCCTCGGGCACCGAACGAACGCTGTCACTGTTTCGTTTTGGCAGTGGAGCACGCAAAGCGTACATCCAGGCGTCATTGCATGCCGACGAATTGCCAGGGATGCGCGTCGCCGTCGAGCTCAAGCGCCGTCTTCTGGAACTGGAAACACAAGGCCGCCTGACCGGGGTGATCGAGTTGGTGCCAATGGCCAATCCGATCGGTATCGCCCAGATGTTCCAGGCCACCCATCAGGGGCGCTTCGAGTTCTCCAGCGGCAAGAACTTCAATCGCGACTTCCCGGAGTTGGTCGATGCCGTTGCACCGCTGCTGGAGGGCCGATTGGGAAACGATGCCGACGCCAACATCGCACTCATCCGCCGCGCCATGGGCGATGCCCTCGCCGCCATGCCGGCACCAACCTCGGAACTCGACGGCCTGCGCCGCCTGTTGCTGCAGCATGCCTGTGACGCCGATGTGGTGCTGGACCTGCACTGCGATTTCGAATCGATCATGTTGTTGTATGCGATGCCGCAAAACTGGCCACGCCTGCAGTCATTGGCCGCTCGCCTCGGTGCCGAGGTCACGTTATTGGCCGAGAATGCGGGCGGCAGCGCCTTCGACGAAGCCTGCGCCATTGCATGGCTACGACTGGCCGAGCTGTTTCCCCAAGCCAACATTCCCCTGGCGTGCGTGGCCACCACCATCGAATTGCGTGGCATGGCAGACACCGAACGCGAGCAATGCGTCGACAGTGCCCAAGCCATTCTCGGGTATCTCGCCGAACAAGGCCTGATCAGCGGTGACTGGTCAGCGGCACCGGCGAGCCATTGCCAGGCCGTGCCATTCGCCGGCGCGCAGTACGCCTGTGCGCCCCATCCCGGTGTGGTGAGTTTTCTGCAACCGCTGGGCGCGCAGGTCAAGGTCGGCGATCCGCTGTTCGAGGTCATCGACCCGCTGACCGACCGCCATAGCGTGGTGAGCGCCAGCACCGACGGCATTCTCTATGCCCGTGAACGGCTGCGTTTTGCCCAGCCTGGATTGTGGCTGGCCAAAGTTGCCGGTTCTACCCCCATTCGCCAGGGTCGCTTGCTCAGCGACTGATTCCAGAGAGTTCAAACCATGTACAAACTTGAAGTTCAGGACCTGCATAAAAGTTACGGCGCGCACCAGGTGCTCAACGGCGTGTCCCTGCAAGCACAGGCCGGTGACGTGATCAGCATCATCGGCTCCAGCGGCTCTGGCAAAAGTACGTTCCTGCGCTGCATCAACCTGTTGGAGCAACCCAATGGGGGCAATATCGTGCTCAATGGCGAACCGCTCAAGCTGGTGGCCAACAAGCTTGGCGGGCTGAAGGCGGCCGAACCCAGGCAGTTGCAACGCATGCGTTCGCAGCTATCGATGGTATTTCAACACTTCAACCTCTGGTCACACATGAGCGCTCTGGAAAACGTCATGGAAGCCCCGGTGCATGTGCTGGGCCTGGGCAAGAAAGAGGCACGGGAAAAGGCCGAGCACTACCTGAACAAAGTCGGTGTAGCGCACCGCATGAACGCCTGGCCGGCGCATATGTCCGGTGGCGAGCAGCAGCGCGTGGCCATTGCCCGCGCACTGGCGATGGAACCGCAAGTGATGCTGTTTGATGAGCCGACTTCGGCGCTCGACCCCGAACTGGTCGGCGAAGTACTTAAAGTCATGCAGGATCTGGCGCAGGAAGGCCGCACCATGGTGGTGGTGACTCACGAAATGGGCTTTGCCCGCGAGGTTTCGAATCAACTGGTGTTCCTGCACAAGGGCGTTGTCGAAGAGCGCGGCGACCCGCGCGAAGTGCTGGTCAACCCGCAGTCCGAACGCCTCCGGCAGTTTCTGGCCGGGAGCTTGAAGTAAGTCCGCCGCCTAGCCATCGACTGCTCGGCGCTGCCCTGACAAGGTTGGCTTCGGATACACTCCAGCCAATCTTGTCAGGGCATCAGGCACAGCCCTTCTCTCACCTTCAGGAAATGTTGAGCCGGATATGCCCACCCCATCGAAAGACACCACAGTCTATGCCGCGCCGGTCATGCGCAAACTGACGGAAATCGTTTCCGAACTGCCGCCGTCATTGCGCAAGGTCGCGGACTTTATCCTGCGTCACCCGCTCAAAGCCGCGACGCTGACCATCGAGGAGATGGCTCACGAAACATTGACCTCACCCGCCGCCGTCAACCGTCTGGCCAAAGCGCTGAATCTCGGTGGCTACAGCGGCATGAAGGCCGAACTGGTCGCAACGTTGCAGCAAATGGTGTCGCCGGTCGACAAACTGCGCAACGAACTTGCCCATCGCCCGGGCGGCGCGTTTGGTCTGCATGAGCAACTCCAGAGCGCCAGCAGCAACTTGGCCACCGCGGCGAGCAACAACCACGCCGACACCTTTGAAGCCTTCGTCACTCGCCTGACCAAAGCGCGCAAAATCTACATTCTGGGCTTTGGCAACAGTGTCTACTTCGCCGGTCTCGCCGCCTCGACCCTGATGCCCTTTTGTGCGGACGCCACTGCCATCAGCATGGAGGGCGGTAACGAAAACGCCGCTTACCGTCTGGCCGCCATCACCGACCAGGACGTGCTGCTGGCGATCTCCCTGCCACGCTACTCCCTCGACACCCTGCAACTGGCACGCTTCGCCAATGAACGTGGCGCATCAGTGCTGGCAATTACCGACTCACCCGCCTCGCCGCTCACCGGCATTGCCGAGCACACGCTGTTTGCGCCTTGCGATCACCCGGTGCTGACCAGTTCCAACATCGCCGTACTGGCCTTGATCGAAGGCTTGGTCGCCGGCGTGATGGCACGCAATAAAGAAGCGGTCAAACTGGCAACCGAACTGACTGAAAGCGTGATGTCGTACCTGCACATCCCTGCCAGCGGTAAACCAGCGAAAAAGTGAGCGATGGAAATCCAGCGCCCGCTTCTTGCCGGCAGGCTGTGAGAACATTCATCCAATTGTAAGAGTCCATTTCAGCCTCTACACTCCAGCCCATGAAACGCTACCTGCGGTTTTGCCTCATTTTCGTGATTAGCCTGGTGCTTCCCCTCAGCGGGATGGCGGGTGTCCAGGCGCCCACAGAACCGTGCCCGATGAAGACGATGGGCATGCCGATGATGGATGACATGGGAATGGACTGCTGCAACGACATGAAAAGCCCGACAGAGCATGGCAAGCCCTGCAAGCCGGGCCAGGAATGCAAGACAGGCGGTATGCTGCAAGTCTCGATCCTCAAGCCTCCTGTAACCGTGTTCAGCCCTGTAGTGGTTTCCTTCTTCAGTGATTCCATGCCCGTACAAACCCCGTCCGGGGTATGGCGACCGCCTCGCGTTTGATTCCTGTCCAACATTGAGCCTCATTCCGTATTAGCGGGATGGACTGGCTGTGCGCATGTCTTTTTGACGCGTGCAGTGGATGATCAAAGGAATCGTAAACATGAACTCCAAGTGCTATTGCACAGGCTGGTCCCTCGTGGCCGGTCTGGCGGCAAGCGTACTGGCATTGCCGAGCTTCGCTGCCACGCTGACCCTCGATGAAGCGCTGCGGCTGGCCGAAAACAATGCGCCGTCGCTGGCTGCACAAGATGCAAAGATTCAGGCTGCCAGCAGTGCGGCTATTCCAGCGGGTGAATTACCTGACCCCAAGTTGCTGGCAGGTGTGCAGAACTACCCCATTGGCGGCCCGGATCGCTGGAGCATCAACGACGACTTCATGACCATGCAAATGGTCGGGGTCAGGCAAGAGATGCCCAACGGTGACAAGCGCAAGGCTCGCATCGAGGTCGCCAACGCCGCCGTTGATCGCGCTGCCGCCGAGCGTCGGGTTGCACGACTGAACGTACGCCAGTCCACGGCATTGGCCTGGATCAACAGCTACTCGGTCGAGCGCAAAGATGCGCTGTTCCAGGACTTCTACAAAGAAAACCGCCTGCTGACCGATACCGTCCTGGCCCGGATTGCCGGTGGTCGCGCTCAACCCGCCGATGCGGTGACGCCCAAGCAAGAAGCGGCTCGACTGGCGGAGCAGCAGGACGATCTGGTGCTCCAGAGAGCGCAGGCCCGAGCGGCCCTCAAACGCTGGATTGGCTCCGCCGCCAATGACAAGCCTGTGGGCAGCTTGCCTGCATGGCCCGTCGATCCCTCAAATTACGCCCATAAACTGCAACACCATCCCGAGTTGGCAGCGTTTGCGCCGATGACCCGCGAAGCGCAAGCCAAGGTTCGTGAAGCCGAGTCGGAGAAAAAGTCAGACTGGAGTTGGGAGCTTGACTATCAACATCGCGATCGCCAGTTCGGTGACATGGTCAGCGTGCAATTGTCCTGGGACTTGCCACTGTTTCCTGACTCCCGGCAAAACCCAAAAATCGCAGCCAAACAGGCTGAACTCAGCCAGCTTGAGGCTGAGCGCGAAGCCCTGTCACGGGAGCACACTCAGCAACTGGAAAACGAACTGGCTGACTATGAGCGCCTCAATCGTGCGGTAAGCCGCAACCAGGAAAGCCTGCTGCCGCTGGCCAGGGAAAAGGTCGAACTCAGCATGGCCAGCTACCGTGCCGGCACAGGCGATTTAAACGCCGTTGTCGCCGCCCGACGCGAACTCATCGAAGCCCGCCTCAAACAGATCGACGTGGAGGAGCAGCGAGCGCTGACCAGTGCGCGTCTGTATTTTGCTTATGGGGAGTCCGGCCAATGATCCTTGAAAAATGGAACGGAGCATTGCTGGTTGGCATCTCGCTGGCATTGGGTGTTACCGGTGGCTACTGGTTCGCTCACACGCGCATGAGCGCGGTACCTGTTACCGCCCAGGAGCAGAAACTCAATTCGCCGGACGAACGCAAGGCACTGTATTGGTACGACCCCATGTACCCGCAGCAAAAGTTCGATAAACCGGGCAAGTCCCCCTTCATGGACATGCAACTGGTACCCCGGTACGCCAGCGGTGACGAGGATCGTGCGACCGTGAGCATCGATCCGGGTCTGACCCAGAATCTCGGTCTGCGTTTTGCGACCGTCACCCGTGGAGTCTTTGACTCCAGCCTCGATGTGACAGGTGTCCTGGCATTCAACGAACGTGATGTGGCGGTGATACAGGCACGTACAGCCGGCTTCGTGGAGCGAGTCTATGCCCATGCTCCAGGCGACCTGCTCAAAGCCAATGCGGCACTGGCGGATATCCTGGTGCCGGAGTGGGCGGCCGCCCAGACAGAGTTCCTTGCCCTCAAGCGCAACGCTGATGCCGACCTGTTGGCTGCGGCCCGCCAGCGACTGCGGCTCACAGGGATGCCGGCGGCGCTGATCACCCAGGTAGAGCGCAGTGGCAAAGTCCAGCCGAACCTGACCATCAGCAGCCCCATCAGCGGCGTGCTGCAAGAGTTGAACGTACGTGCGGGTATGACCGTGGCGGCTGGCGAGACTCTGGCACGCGTCAATGGCTTGAGCCGTGTCTGGCTCGCCGTGGCCGTTCCGGAATCGGATGCCGGAGCCATCACCGTGGGGCAGGCAGTCGAAGCGCGACTGCCTGCCTTCCCGGGGACAATGTTCAATGGCAAGGTCAGCGCGATTTTGCCCGAGACCAATCCGGACAGCCGCACCCTTCGCGTACGTGTCGAGTTACCCAATCCCGACGGGCGCCTGAGACCAGGTTTGACAGCGCAGGTCCGCCTCAACCACTCGACCGGGCACAGTGTGTTGTGGGTGCCTAGTGAGGCGGTTATCCGCACTGGGCGACGCGCCCTGGTAATGCTCGCCGAAGACGCCGGCCGCTACCGCCCGGTGGAGGTGCAACCCGGGCAGGAAAGCGATGGCAAGACGGAGATTTTGAAAGGTCTGGAAGAAGGCCGGAAGGTGGTTACGTCTGGCCAGTTCCTCCTCGATTCCGAGGCCAGTCTCAAGGGCATTGTTGCTACCTCCGAGCAAGAGTCACCCGCCAGTCGAGCAGCCGCCAGTTTGCATGAGGCGGATGGGCAGATCGTTGAGATCGACGACAAAGAAGTTACGCTCGCCCACGGTCCTTTCAAGACGCTGGGCATGCCTGGCATGACGATGACTTTCCCGCTCGCCAGCCCGGCACTGATGCAGGGCCTCAAGGCGGGTGACAAGGTTCAGGTCGCGGTGAGCCAGACCGACGATGGCTTGCGTGTCGAGCGCCTGGCCAAATCGGGGGGCCAGCCATGATCGCTGCCCTCATTCGTTGGTCAGTGGCCAACCGGTTCCTGGTACTACTGGCGACGTTGTTCGTCACGGCTTGGGGTATCTGGACGGTGCAGAGCACACCCATTGATGCACTGCCAGATCTCTCGGATGTGCAGGTGATCATCCGCACCCCTTATGCAGGACAAGCGCCGCAGATTGTCGAGAATCAGGTGACCTATCCGTTGGCCACCACCATGCTCTCGGTGCCGGGCGCCAGAACCGTGCGTGGTTACTCCTTCTTCGGCGACAGCTTCGTTTACGTGCTGTTCGAAGACGGCACGGACTTGTACTGGGCTCGCTCGCGGGTGTTGGAGTACCTGAGCCAGGTACAAAGCCGGTTGCCGGCCAGCGCCAAGCCAGCGTTGGGGCCGGATGCGACGGGAGTGGGCTGGATCTACCAGTACGCACTGGTGGATCGCAGTGGTGGACACGACCTGGCGCAACTGCGCGCGCTTCAGGACTGGTTTCTCAAGTTCGAACTCAAGACCCTGCCCAACGTGGCGGAAGTGGCCACAGTGGGGGGGATGGTCAAGCAGTACCAGGTGCAGCTGGACCCGCTGAAACTGGCCAGCTTCGGTATCACTCAGGCTGAGGTGACCGACGCTATCGGCAAGGCCAATCAGGAAACCGGTGGCGCGGTGCTGGAGATGGCAGAGACCGAGTTCATTGTGCGCGCGTCCGGCTACTTGAAAACGCTCAATGACTTTCGGGCAATCCCGCTCAAGCTGGGTTCGGATCGTGTTCCGGTGACCCTTGGCGATGTCGCCACGATTCAGTCGGGACCGGAAATGCGCCGTGGCATCACCGAACTCGACGGCGAAGGCGAGACCGTCGGCGGTGTGGTGATTTTGCGCAGCGGCAAGAACGCTCGCGAGACCATTGCAGCGGTCAAGACCAAACTCGACGAACTGAAAAGCAGTCTGCCGGCCGGGGTGGAAATCGTCACCACCTACGACCGCAGCAAGCTGATCGACCGCGCGGTGGAAAACCTCAGCCACAAGCTCATCGAAGAGTTCATCGTCGTCGCGTTGGTCTGCGGGATCTTTCTCTGGCACTTGCGCTCATCGCTGGTGGCGATCATTTCGCTGCCGGTGGGGGTGCTTGCTGCCTTCGTCGTCATGCGCTACCAAGGCATCAACGCCAACATCATGTCCTTGGGCGGGATTGCCATCGCCATCGGCGCCATGGTCGATGCCGCCGTGGTGATGATCGAGAACGCCCACAAAAAGATTGAGGCCTGGCACGTAGCCAATCCAGGGGAGGAATTGAAGGGCGAGCGTCATTGGCATGTAATGACCGAAGCAGCGGTGGAGGTAGGCCCGGCGCTTTTCTTCTGTTTGCTGATCATCACCCTGTCGTTCATTCCGGTGTTCACGCTGCAAGCTCAGGAAGGACGGCTGTTCGGCCCTTTGGCCTTCACCAAGACCTATGCCATGGCCGCAGCGGCGGGATTGTCAGTGACCCTGGTGCCGGTGCTGATGGGCTACTGGATTCGGGGGCGAATTCCCAGTGAACAACAGAATCCGTTGAACCGGTGGTTGATTCGAATCTATCAGCCGGCCCTGGACGCGGTCTTGCGCCGCCCAAAGATCACGCTACTGGTCGCGCTGTTGGTTTTTGTCAGTGCGCTATGGCCAATGTCTCGTCTGGGTGGCGAGTTTCTCCCCCCGCTGGACGAGGGCGACCTGCTCTATATGCCTTCTGCCCTGTCGGGATTGTCGGCGCAGAAAGCGGCGCAACTGCTGCAACAGACCGACCGGTTGATCAAGACCGTACCAGAGGTCGAACACGTCTTCGGTAAAGCCGGTCGTGCCGAAACCGCTACCGACCCGGCACCGCTGGAAATGTTCGAAACCACCATCCAGTTCAAGCCACATGAGCAATGGCGTGCAGGCATGACTCAGGAAAAACTGGTGGAGGAACTGGATCGCGTGGTGCGCGTTCCCGGTTTGACCAACATCTGGATACCGCCGATTCGTAACCGTATCGACATGCTGGCGACGGGTATAAAGAGCCCGATCGGTGTGAAGGTTGCCGGCTCCAATCTCGCGGAAATCGATGCGGTCACCCAGACGGTCGAGCGAGTGGCCAAGGACGTGCCCGGTGTCAGTTCGGCCCTGGCCGAGCGGCTGACTGGCGGCCGCTACATCGATGTGGATATCGACCGCAAGGCTGCTGCTCGTTACGGGCTGAACATCGCCGATGTGCAGTCCATCGTGGCCGGTGCCATCGGTGGTGAAAATGTCGGGGAGACTATTGAAGGTCTGGCACGTTTCCCGATCAGCGTACGTTACCCACGGGAGTGGCGCGACTCGCTCGGCGCCCTGGAACGACTGCCGATCTACACCCCGCTGGGTAGTCAGATCACCCTTGGCACAGTGGCGAAGGTCAAGGTCAGTGACGGCCCACCGATGCTCAAGAGCGAGAACGCACGGCCTTCAGGCTGGGTGTACATCGATGTTCGAGGCAGGGATATTGCCTCGGTGGTTGCCGATCTTCGTCGGGTCGTCAATGAACAGGTCAGGTTGCAGCCAGGCATGAGCCTCAGTTACTCGGGACAGTTCGAGTTTCTCGAAAGAGCCAACGCACGACTCAAACTGGTGGTGCCTGCCACGCTGCTGATCATCTTCGTGTTGCTCTACCTGACTTTTGCCCGATTCGATGAGGCCCTGCTGATCATGGCCACTCTGCCATTCGCACTGACTGGGGGGGCATGGTTTCTCTATCTGTTGGGCTTCAACCTGTCGGTCGCCACGGGGGTCGGCTTCATCGCCTTGGCCGGCGTTTCTGCCGAGTTCGGCGTGATTATGTTGCTCTACCTGAAAAACGCCTGGGCCGAACGTGAAGACCTCGGTGACAGCACTGAACGCGGGCTGGTGGCGGCGATTCGTGAAGGCGCTGTACAGCGCGTTCGACCCAAGGCCATGACCGTTGCCGTCATCATTGCCGGTCTGCTGCCCATTCTGTTGGGCAGCGGAACCGGTAGTGAGGTGATGAGCCGAATCGCCGCGCCCATGGTCGGCGGCATGGTCACGGCCCCCTTGCTGTCCCTGTTTGTCATTCCGGCAGCCTATCGATTGATGCGCCGCCGGCACCTCCTGCCTGTACCCACCACACCTCAAGGTAAAGTCATATGAAACTCACCCTGACCGCAGTCGCAAGCACCCTATTCGCGCTTTCACTTTCTGCCCACGCGCAGGACATGCCGGGCATGAAAATGGACGGCATGGAAGGCATGCCGATGAAGCAGGAAACAAAACAGGCTCCGGTATCCAATGCCGAAGGCACGATCAAGGCTATCGATACTGCGAAGCATACGGTGACCATCTCCCACGGCGCCGTTCCCGCCCTGCAATGGCCACCGATGACGATGGCGTTTTCCGTGACGCAAGATCAGTTGTCAGGGTTGGCGCCTGGAGACCGGGTATCGTTTTCCTTCCGGCTAGAGGGTAACAGCGCCTCGATCGTGTCGATTAACAAGTAAATTCCGGTGGTGGAAGTGTCCGGCACATATTGTCGTGCCGGACTAACCCGTTAAATCGGCTGGTTCAGGAAAAACGGAGGGTTCGGGGGATTTTGAACGGCTGGCAATTGCTTACCCGCCCAGTTCCGTCTCCTCTTGCGTCATCCTCGTCAGTGTTTCGGACCTGCAACAGATTTCGAAAAAAAGTCGCAAGCCCCGAGATTCTTCAGGGCTTGCGACTCATTGCCGATACGTCCTTCAAACTCCCGGGACGTAATCTACGGGATGCCTGCAGTGTTCAATGCCGAACATGCAGGCCTAGTTCTGCACCTCAGCCGTGTCGAAATCCGGCGCGTCCGGTGCATCTGGTGCGTCTGGAGCATCCGGTGCATCCAGTGCATCCGGTGCGTCTGGAGCATCCGGCGCATCCGGTGCATCCGGGGCGTCCGCTACATCCCTCGCCTCAGCTTTGGCAGCCTCTCTGGCTGCGTTCGCCTCGGCTTTGGCTGCGTCCCTGGCGGCATCCGCAGTAGCCCGAGCAGCATCTCTGGCTGCATCTGCCTCGGCCTTGGCAGCGTCCCTGGCTGCATCCGCAGCGGCCCGGGCAGCGTCTCTGGCTGCATCCGCTTCTGCGCGCGATAAGCCAGCAGCTCTTGCGGCATCCCGGGCTGCATCCGCCTCAGCTCTGGCGGCGTCACGGGCGGCGTCCGCAGTCGCTTTTGCCGCATCCCGGGCTGCATCTGCATCAGCCCGAGCAGCGTCCCGGGCTGCATTGGCATCAGCCCTGGCCGCGTCCCTGGCAGCATCTGCGGCATCGTTATCATTGTCTTTGGCGTTGTCGTTGTCACGCGCATTGCCCGGGCCTTTGTTCCCGGCTATACCACCATGGTCAGCGTCGCCGCGTCCCGGGCCTCCACGACCGTCACCGTCGTGGCCGTCACCACCATGACCGCCACCCTCTCCTCCATGACCGCCACCGCCGTCACCACCGTGACCACCGCCTCCGGAGCCTCCACTGCCGGAGCCACCGCCGCTGCCGCTGCCGCCACCATGGCCGCCTCCGCCACCGCCGCCGTCACCACCGTGACCGCCGCCTCCAGAGCCACCGCCACCACCGTGACCGCCGCCTCCGGAGCCACCGCCACCACCGTGACCACCGCCTCCGGAACCGCCGCCACCGCCGTGACCGCCACCGCCTCCGCCGCTACCACCACCGCCGCTGCCGCCATCTTTGGCATACACGCTGGAGAAACTACTGATGTAATCGGGCACCAGGACAGTCGATGCCGACAGTACCCCGCCTATTGCCAGAGCCAACAAACATTTCTTGAGCAGCATGATGCACCTCCGATTGGAGTTGCGTTTTCACCTCCGTATCGAACGCAATGTCCAGTGAGTTCCCGGCCGCCCATTGGAGCGGCCCGCCAACCGGCACGGCCATCAATCTGCAGCAATAGCGAGCCACTGCGGTATCCGTACGGTCCCTCAAAGCCAGCTGGTATCTATGCGTGGGAAATATTCCCACACACCTTAGATTAGTACCCTCAGCCCAAGTGTCAACGACCACATATCAGGTCCAAGGCACGCGTTGAGCAATTGGCCAAAAACAGACAGAGGACGCAGCAATAACCAATGAGTAGCTATGCTTGATTTGTGGCCAGGCTCTCCTGGCAACATCGTGAAAGGAGGCGTTTGAGATGCAACTCATCACGTTGAAAATCGAAAAGCCGGATGCGACGAACTTCATTCTGGGCCAGACGCACTTCATCAAGTCCGTCGAGGACATCCACGAAGCGCTGGTCAATACCGTGCCAGGTATCCAGTTTGGCGTGGCCTTTTGTGAAGCCTCTGGTCAATGCCTGGTGAGATGGTCTGGCACCGATAGCTCAATGATTGAACTTGCACAGAAAAATGCGAAAGCCATCGCCGCCGGCCATAGTTTCATCATTTTCCTGGGCGACGGTTTCTATCCGCTGAACGTGTTGAACACCATCAAAATGGTTCCAGAGGTATGCCGTATTTTTTGTGCAACAGCCAATCCGACCGAAGTGATTCTCGCTGAGACGCAGCAAGGGCGAGCGATCCTTGGCGTAGTGGATGGCTTTTGTGCCAATGACATCGAAGGCGATGAAGACATCCTTTGGCGCAAGAACCTGTTGCGGCAGATTGGCTACAAGCAGTGAATTGCAGAACGTGCTGGCGCACCACATGACGTTACAAATTACCTGAATGCCTTGCGCAAGAGCAGTTCACACCGTCCCGGGATGCTGGCCCGGCCAGCCTCCTGATGTAACGAATCAAGTCAAAATGTTTACCTGCAGAGCAGATCCTTATACGATGAAGTCCGCTTCTACCGCTCTCCATCGGGTCTGAGCAGCCCGTGGTTATTATGCATGACAAAGCGACTTAACAAATTGTGCTCTATGGCCATGCAAGATTTTGCGCGGCGAACAAGAAAAAATTGTATACAAGTTAATTCATACAATTAAATAGAATAACATTGAGCACCTGAACGATGAACAACCCTGATTTACTGACTGAAAACTCCAAAACCTTCAGCGTAGTTATAGTAAATTACAAAACACCTGAAATCACCAAGATATGCCTGGACTTATTACACCAGCATTTTGGCAGCAACAGCGTCCCGGTATGGGTAGTTGACAACTATTCCGCCGATGAAAGCACTGAGTACTTACGAACGCTTGACTGGATCAATTTGATTGAACGCTCTGTTTCCGAACCAGAGGCGGGCCATATTGCCCATGGCAAGGCACTCGACCTGGTTCTCGAGCGAATTGACACCGATTATTTATTCCTGATGCACACCGATACATTTGTTTTCGACAAGAATGTTTTTCCGATGATGCTGAATAAATGTTTGAAAAACCCAAAAGTCGTGGCCGTCGGTTGTGTCGAGCAAATTAACCGCGGCACCGCCAGAACTGTCTGGCGCTATAGCTCACGACTATTCAAGCATCACTTCAGACGCCTGAAAATCTCCATGGGATTGCGCTCCAGAGAACCAAAGCCGTACAAAGAAGTCTACTTGAAAAGTTTCTGCACATTGTGGAACTGCAAACTTGTAAAACAGCACAACATGCACTTTTCGATGGATGATCGCGTGCCAGGCTATACGCTTCAGGACCGCATGACCGAACTGGGTTATGCCGTTGAAATGCTATCACCGCGTAAAATTTTCAGCTATCTGGATCACATTCAGTCCGGCACTGTTGCAGCGGTTGGCGGCTATGCTAAAAATCATAGACGAACCAAAATGTACAACAACATCCTTAAGCGTCTGAACAAGGACGACAGAACAAATTGAGTTGCGAATAGACGCAACGAGCAGTGCATTCAACGCTGCATGAAGTCACCCACAGGTTTTTATATCAGGTCATTGGAGCGGTAATGGCACCCATCACTCAGGCACTACCTATCACCCTGTCCCCGGAGCTTGATTTCGACCAGAATGCCGCCAGCGCCTTTGGTGCCTCATTGACCGATAGCTATGTTCAGGCTACGCCATTTCCGCACATAGTCATCGACAACTTCTTGCACGAAGACCTGATTGCAAGCATCTGCTCGCATTTCCCGGTCGAGCCAACCAACAACGAAATGCTCTACGAGCGCGGCTATAAAGGTCAGCGCAAACGTCAAATCAGTCCCAACGAATGCGACCCTTATTTGAAGACTGTTTTCAACGCCTTTAACTCGGCCCCCATGTTGCAGTTTCTTGAAAAGCTCACAGGCATCGAAGGTTTGATACCCGACCCCTACTTTACCGGTGGCGGCCTGCACGAAACGAAAAGCGGTGGTTTCCTGGGGGTGCACTCGGACTTCCGGCTCAACAAAAAACTTAATGTTGAACGCAGACTGAACATCATCATTTATCTGAATGAAGACTGGCAAGAGGAGTACGGCGGCAACCTGGAACTTTGGGATGTCGGCATGAAGACCTGCCTTAAAAAAGTCCTGCCCATTTACAATCGCTGTGTCATTTTCAACACAGACAAGGACAGTAATCATGGGCACCCAGAGCCTTTAACGACTCCGGAACACATCACCCGCAGGTCTATCGCGCTTTATTACTACACCGCGGGAACCATGGCGATCGATCCGGCACAAAGAAACAAAACCCACTACAAACCAAGGCCCAAGGATCGTTTGAGCCTGAAGTACTACATCAATAAACTGATCAAGAAGAAAAACTGAACTGCAAAACGCCCGGAAGTGAGGCCAGGACCTGAGTCGAGGCGGTGAAACGCATCAATGCTGGAAGTAACCTGACAGGCAACGACCAGGAATCAGAAAGCATGGCTGAGCAACAGCCCGGCCTCGCCGTCCGGGCTGGCGTCGGAAAAACCCTTGACGGCATACAACTGAAACTTCCATTCCTGATTGAGCTTGTGCGTGAGGAAGAGCGTCAGCTCCTTGATTTCGTCACCCGTGGAAACGACCTTCTGCCGCCAGTCGTAGGACACGCCCGCCGTGGTGCGCACGAACACGGGCATGGCAAAGCCCAGGCCGGCGAATATCGGGTTGTCGAAGTCGGAGCCCGACGGGTCGCCGAACTTTTTCCAGCCCAGGGTCGCAAACCCGGTCACAGGACCGAAGGCTTTGGCAACATCGACCTGGCCGGAATAGTCGGTTTTGCCGGTGCCCAGGCACTCGTCTTCGTCGGCGGTGGGCAACTTGACCTTGCCGATCAGGTCCACGAACAGCCCGCCAACGCTGCCGTCCAGCACGGCATAGCCGGCACCGGCAACGGTGTCGCCCAGACCGCTTTCCACCTTGCCGCAACCGCCGGGCAGCGGTTCGCCGTCAGGGCCGACCGAAGGATTGGTGATGCGTAGCCAGGGCACGGTGAGCTTGTAGGTCATGGGGCCGGTTTCGTATCTGCCCACCAGCGGGACGTACCAGGTTTCGGAAGTCGTACCGGTGCCATAGTCGCCTCGTGAGTAGTCGGTTCCGATCGAGGTCGTAAAGGTATCGGCCAAGGTCGGCAAGGCCAGGCTGGCAAGCCAACCGACGAGCAGGATGCGCTTGGGGTCCATGTTCACCTCGTGTCTGACGTCATCGAAGTTCACACGCATGTTTTGTTGCGTGACTTACCCAGCCTAGTTACTTATGACGAAAGTGCATCATGACTGCACTGCTTAACCCGACTTGCCGGAGCGATCGACTTTTTCAACCGGCTCGACTTTTTCGACCTTCTCAACTTTTTCTGGCCGATCAACTTTGTCTATCTTCTCAACCTTTTCTGGCCGATCAACTTTCTCGACTTTCTCCGGACGTTCGACTTTCTCTACCTTCTCTATCTTCTCTACCTTCTCTACCCTCTCCACTTTCTCGATTCTGCCGGATTGCTCGACCCTCTCGACTCGCTCTGACTTGCCGGACTTGTCCACATCCACATCCACATCCACGTCCACGTCCACGTCCACGTCCACGCGTTCAATCTTGTCGCCACCGCCATGACTGTCACTCCCCCCGTGGCGAGCATCGTCGACAACGCGGCCTTCGCTCTCGGAGCGGCCGCTCCTGTCACCGCCCGAGCTCCCTGAACTCCCTGAACTCCCTGAACTCCCCGAGCTGTCAGAGTTGCCGGAGTTGTCGGAGCCGCTTGAGTCAATCGAGTTGCCCGAGCCACTTGAGTCGTCGGTGTCTTGCTCGTTGGTGCCATGTCGTCCGTGCCGGTTGCTCGCTGGTGAGTCGGAGCGATCGCGGGGCAATTCAATACGCGTTGCCTGCACCTCCCGCGCGCCGGTGAACACGCCGTTGATCCGCACCCGTCGATCCAGCGCCAGCTCCGAAGCCTGCACACCGACAAACACGGTGTCGTGCGCCAGCGTCACATTAATGCCGCCCACCACCAAATGGCGGTCCTGCCGGCCCTGTACTAGACCCTCGATCACCGCATTGTGTGCCCGGCCAATGAAAGGCAGGCTCGGATCGGGGCGGCTTTGGTTCACGTCCAGCTCGCGGCCGGACCAATGGCCGCGCACCAGCATTTCCTGCGCCGGGCCTGGGTGATTGCTGAGCTTGAGCCCCTGGAGATAGCCACTGCGATCCACCGGGCCGATGGCACTGGCCTCCTTGAGGCCGGGCGCCCGGTCGATGCGGCTGGCCACCACTTCGCCACGAGCATCGCGCAGCCCGCTGACCCGCACGGGATCCCCCGGACGCAGGCCGGCAGCGACCTGGGCACCGTTGGCCAGGCGTACCGGTTGCCCCATGACGCGCATCGGCATAGAGTCGCGCGGCAGGGCTGTCAAAGGGCCTTCGTAGGCGTGCAGGATAGAAATGCGCCCGGCCTCCAGACCACGCCGGGTATTGAACGCTTCCACGGCAACCACTTGGCCTACCGCCAGGCGGGCACTGGAGCTGGCGATGCCGTTCTCGCTGACAGGAACGTTTTTGTTGAAGTGCACTTCCACACCATTGACGCAGATCGAGGCGAACCCGGTGATGGTGCCGACAATGCCGGTGCCACCGATTCCTCCGTTATCGTTGCTGATGCCCGTGCCACCCACTCCGCCTGCAACGGCACCGGTGCCGCCAATGCCGCCAGGGCTCTTTTTCAGTGGTGCGCCGGTACCACCGATCCCGCCGTTGTCGGTGTCGATGCCGGTACCGCCCATGCCGCCAGGTGCTGCGCCCGTGCCGCCGGTGCCACCAGGTGCCTGGATGACCGGCACTTCGCTGGTGCCCGCATCATTCTGGCTGACACAAGCTGGGGCGGCTTGCAACACACTTGCAAGCCCGAGGCCCAGAACGAGGGCGACTGCACGAATCAGGCGCAATTTGACGGTCATGGTTC
Organism: Pseudomonas sp. GW821-FHT12A04; assembly: GCF_058807755.1. Taxonomy (NCBI): domain Bacteria; kingdom Pseudomonadati; phylum Pseudomonadota; class Gammaproteobacteria; order Pseudomonadales; family Pseudomonadaceae; genus Pseudomonas; species Pseudomonas sp. GW821-FHT12A04. Next base: position 69,957 of record NZ_JBXAQZ010000007.1, on the reverse strand, counting down.
AGGGGCTGTTGGCGAATTGGGATCGGAAGCTTCAGTGTAGAAGTACAAGCCGACTGTGATGCGCTGGCGCGGTTCAAGGCTGGGCAGGTCCCGGAACTCCAGTTCGGCGGCGAGTCGGTTGAAGCTCAACAGAGCCTGCATTCCCTCGCTGGCCACGGCTTCGCGTAACGCCTCGACGCTCATCGGGGCCAGTGCGTCATAGTGGACGCTGCGTTCAAAAAAGGCCGGGGCTTCGCTGCTCAGGTTGTGAACCGCAGCGCAGGCATGATCGTGCAGATTGTGCCCCAGATAAGCCGCTTTCTCATCGAAGCCCTTTTGCGGCACGAAGGCCTGGGCTTCAAGGTGCACGCGCTCTTGTTCGTCAAGGCGCACGACCCCCAGGCGCAGCCACTCGTCCAACACCACCCGCGCCCTGATATCGGTACTGACCTTCGCCACCAAGGCGTCAAAGGAGCGGTCACCGCCGACACTGGCCAATCGAGGCAACGGCAGTGGCTGGCCGGCGTCGTTGCAGAAAGGCGCGCTGGCCCAGGCGTTGACCAGTTGCGCACCAAACGTGATGTTTTCCGGAAGCGTGGAAGCAGCCGGATCACCGGTATTGCGCAAGCGCCGTACGTCTTTGCGGTGCACGCCGGTGAGCAGACTGATGCGACTGTCGGTCGGTGCCTTCTCGCCCAGGCGGAACTCACGGTCCGCCACTTCGACGAAAACCTCCTTGAGCAGGTCGGCAAACACCAGGTAGGTGACGCCTTTGCGCAGCATCAGGCGCACCAGCGGCCGCATGACATGTCGCAAGGCTTTGAGGAGCGAGGTGGGCAGCGTTGACGATTGCATTCAGCGAATTCCTGGGTAGATAACCCCAGTATAGCCATGTGGGAAATAATCCCATGAATTTACCGAGAAACGTGCCAACGCAATATGCGTTGCAATCCGGGAGCAGCTTGGAGCAATTCGTCAGTCTTACAGTTTCGCCTGAATTTTATGCGCGGGAACTTTTCCCGCGCAATGAAGCTGACCCGAATTTACAGGTATGAAATACGCCGTGCTGATCGCTACCCCGGTACCGAGGATTTTGGCGCATCGACACTGCCCGCCCTGCCGGCAACTGCCAGTGCCACGCAACAGGCCAGCAACGAGAATGCGACGAATGCGCCCATCACATGCAGGTAAGGCAACACGTGATTCCAGGCTCGAGCCACGCCCAGGAAAGCGGCGAATAGCCAACCGCTCATGGAAAGCGCACCCAACAAGGCCAGCCGCGTGCGGCCTGCACTGCGCAGTGCGACGAATGGAGCCTTTTGCAGCAGCGGGAAGCCGACTCGATGCAAGAGTGCACCGTTGAGGCTCAGCAGCGCGACGACCGTCACCTTGGCCCAGAGTTTCTGATTGAGCAGATACGCGTCGCCTTCATTGAGGTAACCCTGAAGCACCAGCAACAGTCCACTTGCCCAAAGGGCCAGCAGTGCAAGGCTGACGATCTTCTGAGTTTCATCGAGGTATTCCAGCCTCGCCTGGTCCAGTACTTCCTTGCGCCAACTCCAAAGCTTGTGATCCGCCTGCAACACCCTCCCCAGAGCAATACACGTAGCGAGCAGATGACCGTACACGAGAAGCATTTTGAGCATTGCCTTGACCTTATTATTGTTTTGGCGCTGCGTTCCCTGCTTCGCTGAATTGAAACCGAATGATACAAATTTGCAATTGCACCTTCAAGACAAATCCTCGCTAACACGCACCTGCACAAACCACCATAGGACCTTCGTCGTATATGGGCCGCGCACTTTGTTGTCGATTTCACAGCGTCTGGTTCGACTACCTTTCAGGGAACGGTCTCAAGGAATTGCAGACTTCCCTGTCTAAACGCTTAAACCGGAATGAATCAGGAGAAGAGCATGCGCACACTGACCGTTGCCGCATTCGTGAGTCTGGACGGCGTCATGCAAGCGCCTGGCGGGCCCGAAGAGGATTCCAGTAGCGGATTCCGCTTCGGTGGCTGGATCGTGCCCTACGCCGACAAAACCACCGGCCAGGCCGTACAGGACCTGTTCTCGCAGCCATTCGAGTTGCTGCTGGGGCGTCGCACCTACGACATCTTCGCCGCCTATTGGCCGAACATTCAGGCCGATTCAACCCATCACACCATCGCGGACCTGTTCAACGCCGTCCCCAAGCATGTGGCCACCCATCGCGCCGACTCGCTGGCCTGGCACAACAGTCATGCGCTGGAGGGCAACCTGGTCGACGCGATCAACGCGCTTAAACGCCAGGAAGGTCCTCAGCTGCTGACCCAAGGCAGCGGCGATCTGGTGCGCCAACTGCTTGCCGCCGGCCTGGTGGACGAGTTGCGGCTGATGATTCATCCCATCCTGCTGGGGCGCGGCAAGCGCCTGTTCGACGACAACGCACAAGCGTCTGCCTTCACCTTGGTGAATTCGATCAACTCACCCGGGGGTGTGCTGATCGCCCGCTACATCCGCAGTGGCGAAGTGCGTACAGGTTCATTCGAAGGCGTCAGGTAGCGATAGCCAGCGTCGTGTCGCCCAGGTGAAATTAAGCTTGGGCTAAGGTTGCCCCTTTAGTCTTCGACCCTTTCGGGTAGTCGAGCATTTCGAAGATGGGTCGTGTCGATACAAACGCCAAGCCACCGTTCAGCATCGTTCTGGTTAATTACAAAACCCCGGAGCTCACCAGGATCTGCCTGGAACTGTTGCAGGAGCATGTCCAAAAATCAGGCATTGCGGTCTGGGTGGTCGATAACGGTTCGGCGGACGCCAGCGTCGAGTATTTGCGCTCGCTCGACTGGATCAACCTGATCGAACGCGATGCCCCCACCAAAGAACCGGGGCACATCGCCCATGGCAAAGCGCTGGACATGGCGCTGGCCAGGGTCAATACCGACTACCTGTTCCTGATGCACACCGACACGTTCGTCTTCGATGCAAACGTCTTTGCGATGATGATGGACCACTGCACCAAGGATCAAAACATCATCGCGGTCGGTTGCACGGAGCAACTCAACCGCGGACTGCCAAGGACCGTTTGGCGCTTCACTTCACGCCTGATCAAGCACCACTGCCGACGCCTGAAGCAATCGCTCGGCCTGCGCTCGAAGGAGCCGAAACCCTACCGGGAAACCCACTTGAAAAGCTTTTGCACGCTATGGAATGGCAGGCTGATGAAGCAGCAGGGTTTGCATTTTCAGATCGATGACCGTGTGCCCGGTTATGAGCTGCAAGACCGCGTGATCAGGCTTGGCTACAAAGTCGTGTTCCTTTCGCCCGGCAAAATCTTCAAGTACCTGGACCACGTCCAGTCTGGCACCGTCGCTGCCGCGGGCGGATATGGCCAAGGTCATCGACGGACGAAAATGTACCAGGACATTCTCAAGCGCTTCAGTGCAACCCACTCCTCGATGTCTTGAATAAACCAGCGCCCACAAGAAAGCCCGCTGACCGTCGCCGGTTCAGCGGGCTTTTCGCATCAGGCTAATACTGGCTCACTGTTGCAGGATAAAGGTCGCCAGGCTTTTCAGGTCGTCCGGGCTCAACTGCGCGAAAGGCGGCATGGGCACATCCCCCCACTTCCCGCTGCCACCGTGCTGGATGCTGGACATAAGCCTGTCCATTGCCTGCGGGTCCTTGGCATATTTGGCCGCCACATCGCGGTAGGCCGGGCCTACCACCTTGTGATCGGTCGCGTGGCAGGACAGGCAGGCATTGTTCTGCAGCAAGACCTTGGCATCGACTTTTGCCCCAGCCCCAGCCATCACCGGGGCGCTCGAGGCCGCCAGAACATCGGCATCATTGGCCTTCGCACTGCCGTAGGTCACCGCCAGGTAAGCGCCGATAACACTCACATCCCGGTCGCTGATCGGGGCGCCGTACACGTGCTGCATCTTGCCCGCTTCAGCGGTCCACTGCGTCAGGCTCATACCCGGCGGCTGGAAATTGATGTAGTCGGCCGAATGGCAGACGGAACACTTCTGCTGCGCCAAAGCGTAGCCAGGCATCGTGCTGGGCTTGAACGCAGCCGTTTCAGGCGGCAGCGTGATGGACAGCGGCGCGGCGCCAGCCAGGGTGGCCAGACAAACCTGAGCCGCGCAGAGCAAGGCGGTCATGCATTTCACAAGTTTCATGCGGCCCTCCTCAGGCGACGGTCACGTGGGTGGTTTCGACGACGTGGCGGCGGTAGCCAGCGGGATTCCAGTCGGCCTGCAGCGGTTGCGTCTCGCCAGCACTGTTGCTGGCCCGCACCATCAATGGTGTGGCGCCCTTGCCGGTAAAGGTGATCGGCAGTGTCCACTCACGGAAGGAGTAACGGCCAAGGTCCTGCCCGAGCGTGGATTCACGCCAGGTTTTTCCGCCGTCGATCGACACCTCCACCTTGTTGACCCCAACGCCACCGTCGAACGCGATGCCCTTGAGCACCACGCTTTTGTTCAGCGGCAATACATCGCCGTGTTTAACACTGGTGATGAAACTGCGGACCGGCAATCTGGAAATCGGCTGGGTTTTCGCCGCCGTGGTGCCTGGGGCAATACAGAAGCAATCGTTATCCGGAACCCGGTAACCCTTGGCCATGAAGAAACCGTCGTAGGTATGGTCGACGACTTCGATCTCACTCAGGTGCTTGACCCAGTAGGTGCCGAAGTAGCCTGGCACCACCAAACGAATCGGGTATCCGTTGAGAAATGGCAGGTCGGTGCCATTCATCGACCACGCGATCATGGGCTCGCCGTCCATGGCATGGCTGATATCCAGCGCCTTGATGAACTCCGGCGTGCTTGGCAACACCGGCTTATCGAGCCCACGGAAAGTCACTTGCCGGGCCTCGGCTTTCACACCGGCCTTTTCCAATACCGCCTTGAGTGGTACCCCTACCCAGCGCGCATTGCCCATGGAGCCATTGCCCAACTGCGCGCCGAACACTCGAGGCATCGAAAAGCCACGGCTGTTACCCGAACACTGATTGACGGCCACCACTTCCACCGGTGCGGCAAGGGCCTTGAGCTCGGCAAGGGAAAGCGACAGCGGCGTGTCGACCGAGCCCTTGATCGTCAGGCGGTAGCTGTCCGGATCGATGCTGGTCGGGAAATTGGCCAGGTGGTAACGCACGAAAAAGGCGTCATTGGGCGTGATCGGCCCTTCATTGAAGACCGGGAACGGCGTCTCCAGATGTGGCGGCCGAGTGGTCACCAGGGTCAACGGGCGTTTTTGCGGGTATTGCACCAGCGGTCGTGGGCCTGCGGCAAAGGTCACGTCTTCGACGGATTCACTGGCCGCTGCGGATTCGTCGGATGCCCTGGCCAGGCTTGCCAACGGCGAGGTCGCCAAAGCCAAAGTGAAAGCATCGCGTAAAACCCGCCGGCGGCTCGGCTGGCTGCTGTCTACAAAACTGAACTTCATTCTGCGCTCTCTATGATTGTTTTATTGAGATGCAACTGACTGTGGGAGCGAGCTTGCTCGCGATGATCGTTAACGAAAACGCGTGCTTACTGACTAAACGCGGCGCACTTGAGTCCATCGCGAGCCAGCTCGCTCCTACAAATTCCCGCCAGGGCGGAGAGGTATCAGGCTTACGGTTTCGCCTTACCGAGGTCGGAAAACAAACCAGTATCGTCAGGGCCGAACTGTCTGCTTCTCATTGAGCGTCAGTGACTTGACAATTGATGACAGGAACCCCCGTTACGGCCGGCGTAGACGCTCCGAGCTCAAAGCGTTGCCTGTGCCATCGCCCACAAAAAAACCCACTGACCGTCGCCGGTTCAGTGGGCTTTTTCACATCAGTCTAAAAACTGCCCTCGCCTGCTGCCGCCAAGGCAATGGTCTGTCCATATTGCATAAACGCCAGCTTGTAGGAGCGAGCTTGCTCGCGATGGACGTCAACGATACCGCGTGCTGCCTGAGTGCCCGCGTTGTCCTGGCGTTTTTCGCGAGCAGGCTCGCTCCTACAGGGAATCAGGGGTATTTCGAGGGATCCGAGAGCAAAAAAACCCACTGACCGTCGCCGGTTCAGTGGGCTTTTTTTGATTTAGCTTCTAGTTACAGAGCCATATCACTCGCAGCATTAGCCTTCGGCGCTTTCGCATCCGTATCGACAGTCACTGGCTTCACAGCCGGCGCAATCACCGCTGGTGGCGGAGTCAGTTCCAGCACCTTGGCAGTGTAGGCCCATTCTTCAGCAACCTTCTCAGGGCTGGCGTTCAGCTGGGTGCCGTAGCTCGGTACGATCTGGTGCAGTTTTGCCTGCCACTCAGGGGTCGCGACCTTGTCCTTGAACACTTTCTGCAGCACGGTCAGCATGATCGGTGCGGCGGTCGAAGCGCCTGGGGAGGCGCCCAGCAGGCCGGCGATGCTGCCGTCTTGCGAAGCGACGATTTCGGTGCCCAGTTTCAGCACGCCACCGGCGGCTTCGTCACGCTTGATGATCTGCACGCGCTGGCCGGCCTGCCACAGGCGCCAGTCTTCAGCCTTGGCGTTCGGGAAGTATTCTTTCAGGGCGTTCATGCGGTCTTCGTCAGACAGCATCAACTGGCCTGCCAGGTACTCGACCAGCGGGTATTCCTTGATGCCGACCTTGGTCATTGGCCACACGTTGTGGGTGGTCGTGGTGGTCAGCAGGTCCAGGTACGAACCTTCTTTCAGGAACTTGGTGCTGAAGGTCGCGAACGGGCCAAACAGGATCACGCGCTTGCCGTCCAACACGCGGGTGTCCAAGTGCGGAACCGACATCGGCGGTGCACCAACGGAGGCTTTGCCGTAGGCCTTGGCCAGGTGTTGCTCGGCGATGGTCGGGTTCTCGGTCACCAGGAACGAGCCGCCTACCGGGAAGCCTGCGTATTCCTTGGCTTCAGGAATGCCGGACTTCTGCAGCAGGTGCAGGGCACCGCCGCCGGCGCCGATGAACACGAACTTGGCGTCGGTTTCAGTCTTGCTGCCGTCTTTCAGGTTTTTGTAGCTGACACGCCAGCTGCCGTCTTCGTTCCGGGTGATGTCCTGTACTTCGCTGGACAGCTTCAAGTCGAACTTCGGCGTGGTTTGCAGGTGCGCAACGAACTGGCGGGTGATTTCGCCGAAGTTCACGTCGGTACCCAGCGGGCTCCAGGTGGCCGCGATCTTCTGGCTCGGGTCACGCCCTTCCATCATCAGCGGCACCCACTGCTTGATCACAGCCGGGTCTTCGGAGTACTGCATGCCGGCGAACAGCGGGCTCGCTTGCAGGGCTTCGTAGCGTTTTTTCAGGAACTTGATGTTGTCATCGCCCCACACGAAGCTCATGTGCGGTGTGGAGTTGATGAACGAACGCGGGTTCTTCAGCACGCCTTGCTGAACCTGCCAGGCCCAGAACTGACGGGAGATCTGGAACGCTTCGTTGATTTCAACGGCCTTCGGGATCGAAACCTTGCCGTTCTCGTCTTCAGGGGTGTAGTTCAGCTCGGCCAGGGCGGAGTGACCGGTACCGGCGTTGTTCCAGCCGTTGGAGCTTTCCTGGGCGACGCCGTCGAGGCGCTCGATCATTTCCATCGAAGTGCCGGGTTCCAGCTCATTGAGCCACACACCCAGGGTCGCGCTCATGATGCCGCCGCCGATCAGCAGTACGTCGACTTTCTTGGCTTCTTCGGCCTGGGCTGTCGTCATCCCCAACGACAAGGCCAGCCCCAGCAGGGCTGTGTTCACTTTCTTAAACATCTGTAGCACCTATGATAAAACGCCATCCGCCCTTCCATCCTCATGCGCACAGCCCCGTGTTTCACGGCAGTCACGGGTGCGGCACTCAAGGATTGCAGGGTGGGCACACAAGGCCGACGAACCGCATCGACCCCACTTTAATGTCCCTTCTGAACTGACTTTTTATCTTTATTGGCTTCAGCTACTTGAGCGACAGTGATTCTGCTCGCCCGTCTCAAGGACAGGAAAACTGAATAGATCAAACCAAGTTGTCGCGAAGAATATCACGACAAGGCTTACCCGCGCGTCTGTTCCCGACCGGTTAGCCCGGGCCCGGGCGCCCGGCCTTCTATACTCATCCTGTTTTTCTCAACGAGTGTGTGAGCAACAGCCTCAGCGATAGGAGCAGTCATGAGCGACAAAGACGATCTGCGCAAGTACTCCTCTCAGGTAATCGACGGCGTAGAGGCCGCACCGGCACGCGCCATGCTGCGAGCCGTGGGCTTTACCGATGCAGACTTCACGAAGCCGCAGATCGGCATCGCCTCGACCTGGGCCATGGTCACGCCCTGCAACATGCACATCGACAAGCTGGCGCTCGAAGCCGAAAAAGGCGCGAATGCCGCCGGTGCCAAGGGCGTGATCTTCAACACCATCACCATTTCCGACGGCATCGCCAACGGCACCGAAGGCATGAAGTATTCGCTGGTGTCCCGCGAGGTGATCGCCGACTCCATCGAAGTGGTCACCGGTTGCGAAGGTTTCGACGGTCTGGTGACCATCGGCGGCTGCGACAAGAACATGCCGGGATGCCTGATCGGCATGGCGCGGCTGAACCGACCTTCGATCTTTGTCTATGGCGGCACCATCCAGCCGGGGGCTGGCCACACCGACATCATTTCCGTGTTCGAGGCCGTGGGCCAACACGCGCGGGGCGACATCAGCGAGATTCAGGTCAAGCAGATCGAAGAAGTGGCGATTCCCGGCCCCGGTTCCTGTGGCGGCATGTACACCGCCAACACCATGGCCTCGGCCATTGAAGCCTTGGGCATGAGCCTGCCCGGTTCCAGCTCCCAGGACGCCATCGGGGCCGACAAGGCCTCGGACAGTTTCCGCGCCGGCCAGCAGGTCATGGAGTTGCTCAAGCTCGACCTCAAGCCTCGCGACATCATGACCCGCAAAGCCTTCGAGAACGCCATTCGCGTGGTGATCGCCCTCGCCGGCTCGACCAACGCCGTGCTGCATCTGCTGGCCATGGCCAATGCGGTGGATGTCGAACTGACCCTGGATGACTTCGTCGAGCTGGGCAAGGTTTCCCCGGTGGTCGCCGACCTGCGCCCCAGTGGCAAATACATGATGAGCGAACTGGTGGCCATCGGCGGCATTCAACCGCTGATGAAGCGCATGCTCGATGCCGGCATGCTGCACGGCGATGTGCTGACCGTCACCGGCCAGACCCTGGCGGAAAACCTGGCCAGCGTGCCCGACTACCCGGCCGGCCAGGACGTGATCCGGCCTTTCGACCAGCCGATCAAAAAGGACTCCCACCTGGTCATTCTGCGCGGCAACCTCTCGCCCACCGGCGCCGTGGCCAAGATCACCGGCAAGGAAGGCCTGCGCTTCGAAGGCACGGCCCGGGTCTATCACGGCGAAGAAGGTGCACTGGCCGGCATTCTCAATGGCGAAGTCCAGCCCGGCGAAGTGATCGTGATCCGTTACGAAGGGCCAAAGGGTGGCCCGGGCATGCGCGAAATGCTCTCGCCGACGTCGGCGGTCATGGGCAAGGGCCTCGGCAAGGAGGTGGCGCTGATCACCGACGGGCGTTTTTCCGGTGGTTCCCACGGTTTCGTGGTCGGTCACATCACGCCGGAAGCCTTTGAGGGCGGACCGATTGCACTGGTCGAGAATGGCGACAGGATCATCATCGATGCTGAAACCCGGCTGATCACGGTGGATGTCTCCGACGCCGTGCTGGCCGAGCGCAAGTCGCGCTGGGTGCGGCCGGAATCAAAATACAAGCGCGGGGTGCTGGCCAAGTATGCGAAGACGGTGTCCAGTGCTTCGGAGGGGGCTGTGACGGATAAGTATCTTTAGGTCGCTGGTCCTGCGTTTTCTGGGCTATTGCCATCGCGAGCAAGCTCGCTCCCACAGTTGATCTCCATTTGCCGAAGATCACCTGTGGGAGCGAGCTTGCTCGCGATGGCGTCCTGTCAGGCAACCTCTACCTCAAAACCTGAACCGATCAACCGACCGCGACAGCTGCCCCGCCGAAGCCGTCCACCCGATCACCTTGCAGTCGTCACCGGTTGCTTTTGCGCCATGCCCCGCAAAGACACCAGCAACAGGCTGACAAACGCACCGGCAACCGCGATGGCCATGTCCTTTTGCGAGTCCCAGGGATCGTTTTGCGCACCGACGAAGGCCTTCGCCGTGTCTTTGCCCAGGAAAGCACCGCCGATCCATTCCACCAGTTCGTACAAGGCCGATGTCGACAGCATGATGTTCAGGGTCACGAAAAACAGCCAGAACCCGCGCAGTGGCGTCAGGCGCCACAGCACTTCGCGCACCGGATAAACCAGCAGCAGCCCATAGCTCAGATGTACCAGGCGGTCGTAGTGATTGCGATGAGCACCTGTCGCCCGGTCGAAACTGAAGCCCAACCACGCCGAAGACCATTGTTCGTAAGGCACCAGGGAATAGGTGTAGTGGGCGCCCAGTTCATGCACGCACAGAAACGCAAACACCAGCGTGATAGACGTCGCCGACAAACGGAACCGCCGTGAAACCGCCACCAGCGTCCCCACCAGCAACAGCACCAGCAGGTTCTCCAGCGCCCAGTCCACCCGGCTGCGGGGAGCAAAACCCGACACCACGACAATCACCAGAAACACCATGAGCAACGTCAGGTCGTGCCGTAAACGCGGGTCAGGCTGCATGGCGCAATACCTCGAAGTCAGGGCATCGCCCTTTTAACTTCGAGGTACGGTCACCGGGCAAGTTCGCTTTTTTCCTCCATCGCATGCTACGTTGTACGATGACTGACGAATACTCGAACAGTCATCGCGCTATCCCTACAACAACAAGGAAACACCCATGAAAAAAGCAACAGTGCTGATTGGTTTTCTGTGCCTGTTCAGCGGTTACGTCGCCGCCACCCCGGCCGCCGCGGACAAGGACGTGGCCCAGGCGGTCGACCACCTGACCCAGGCCATGCTGCACAAAGACATCCCGGAGCTGAACGCCTTGACCGCCGAGAACCTGACCTACGGGCATTCCAGCGGCAAGATCCAGGACAAGCAGGCGTTCATCGCCGACATCGAAACCGGCAAAAGCGCCTTCAAGACCCTTGAGATGCAAAACCAGACCATTACCGTCTCGGGCGATGTCGCGCTGGTCCGTCACCACTTCTCGGCCCAAGCGCTCAAAGGCACCGAAGTGGTGCCCACCGAAATCGAAAACTTCCAGATCTGGCAAAAGCAGAACGGCAAATGGCTGCTGGTAGGACGGCAGGCGTACAAGTTCTGATGCACAGCTAAAACCACCCCTTAACCTGTGGGAGCGAGCTTGCTCGCGATAGCGTCATGCCAGTCGACATTGATGTTGAATGGACTACCGAATCGCGAGCAAGCTCGCTCCCACAGGTTTTTCGGGTGAATCAGTGCCCCTCCATTCCCGCGGGCTGAGCCCGGTCTTGCGACGAAACGCCCGGGCCAGCGCCGAGGGGCTTTCGTTACCGACTTCCTCGGCAATCAACGCAATCGGCCGGCCCTCGCGCAAGCGCTTCTGCGCCAGGCTGATGCGCCAGCTCACCAGGTAATCCACCGGCGTTTGCCCGACCACCCGGCGAAAATGTTCGGCGAAACTGGCCCGCGACATGTTGGCGGCGACCGAGAGTTCGGCCACGCTCCAGGCCTTGGCCGGGGTTTCATGCATCAGGCTCAGGGGCCGCGCCAGGCGCGCATCGGCGAGGCCGGCCATCATGCCCGGTTGCTGGCCACCCGTACTCAGAATGTGCCGCAGCAACAGAATCACCAGCAATTCAAACAACCGGTCCATTACGGCTTCACGCCCGCATGTGCCGTCAAACGCCTCGTTGAACAGCCATTCCAGAGTCCCGGCCAGTGCCGGGATTTCATCGAGCTTGAGCACCAGGTAATCAGGCAGTGCCGCCGCCAGGGCATTGCCCGCGCCGCCGTCGAAATCCAGGGTCGCGCAGACCAGTTGCGTGCCGGACGCTTCTGAAGCGAACAGGCGATGCCGATAGGGTCGGGGGAAAAATATCAGGGTCGGTTCGGTCAGTTGCAGATCCGGCTGATCCCCCAACCTGAGCAGCAACTCACCCGCCTGAAGCAGGTGCAAATGACCGCTGACCTGTTGGCCGTCGAAGGCGGTGGTACCGCAAAACGTGCCGCTATGGAACGTGCCGGCATTGACGCCAAAGTGTGTGAGCAACGTAGACAAGCGATCCATGACAAGGCTCCCGAAGGCAGTTCTGGACGATCTGTCGCATATCCTCGACGATTTGCACCCAACAAGCCAGGCGTTCTCCCTAACATCAGCTCCGTACCCAGCGCATTCCGCGCTTCACACCACGGAGTATCACCATGACCCGCATTACCCCGATCAGTCTGGAACACGCCACCGACGCCACCCGCCCGCTGCTGGAAGGCGTGCAGAAGAAAATCGGCTTTTTGCCCAACGTCTTCAAGGTATTGGCCCACGCCCCGGCGGTGCTGGCCTCGTTCCTGCAAAACTCGGCCGCACTGGGCAAGACGTCCCTGAGCGCCACGGAAAAAGAAGCGGTGTCCCTGGCTACTTCGCAGGTCAACGGCTGCGACTACTGCCTGGCCGCTCACACGCTGTTCGCCAGCAAGGCCGGGCTGTCGAAGCAGGACATCCTCAGCGCACGACACGGTGAACTAAACGCCATAGCCACCCTCGCCCGCCAGATCACCGAAAGCCGTGGCCACCTGACGGTCGAACAGATCGCCGCTGCGCGTGCCGCCGGTATCGACGACGGCAAGATCATCGAAGTGATCGCCCATGTAGCTTCGCAGACATTGACCAACTACCTGAACAACGCAGTGCTGACCGACATCGACTTCCCGGCCATCGATGCCTGAGCCCATCTAGCGTAAATCCAGTCTGAAAAAACCTGTGGGAGCGAACCGAAACCTGTGGGAGCGAGCTTGCTCGCGATGAGGGCGTGCCAGTCGGTATCACAGGTGTCTGACATACCGCTATCGCGAGCAAGCTCGCTCCCACAGGTTCAGCGTCACTTCAGATTGATCGCGATCATAAGACGATCAGGTATTGGTTTTCAGCTTGGTCCACAACCTCGTGCTCAACCGTGCGATGGCCGCGGGCAAGTCCTCGACGGTGAACAGCTTGTCCATCACGTTTTTCGGCGGGTAGATCGCCAGGTCCTGCTTCACCGCCGGGTCAACGAAGGCATCCGCCGCACTGTTGGGGTTGGCGTAATGGATGCTGTTGCTGATGTTGGCAATCACCTTCGGCTCCAGCAGGTAGTTCATGTAGGCGTAGCCGTTGCGCTCATGGGGCGCGTTCTTGGGCATGACGACCATGTCCAGCCACAAGGTGGAACCCTCCTCCGGGATCGAGTAGGCAATATCGATCCCGTTTTTCGCCTCCCTGGCACTGGCGGCGGCCTGCACTATGTCGCCGTTGAAACCGATCACCGCGCAGACGTTACCGTTGGCCAGGTCGCTGATGTATTTGGACGCATGGAAATACTGGACGTAAGGCCGGATCTTCAGCAGCGCCTGCTCGGCTTTCTTGTAGTCGGCAGGCTCATGGCTGTGGGGCGGCAGGCCCAGATAGTTAAGCGTGATCGGCAGGATCTGCGTCGGGTTGTCGATGATCGCCACCCCACATTCGCTGAGTTTCTTGATGTTGTTCTCGTCGAAAAACAGACTCCAGGACCGGGTGACGTCGGTATTGCCGAAGATCGCCTTGATCTTCTCGACGTTGTAACCGATGCCCGCCGTGCCCCACATGTAGGGGTAGCCGTACTGGTTGCCCGGATCGTTGACCTCAAGTTTTTTCATCAACGCCGGATCGAGGTTTTTCCAGTTGGGCAACTGGCTCCGGTCGAGTTTCTGGATGGCGCCGGCCTTGATCAGGCGCGACAGGAAGTGGTTCGACGGGCTGACCACGTCATACCCGGTGTTGCCGGTCATCAGCTTCGATTCCAGCACTTCGTTGCTGTCGTGGATGTCGTAGGTCGCCTTGATCCCGGTTTCCTTGTTGAAGTTGACCAGGGTGTCGTCGGCGATGTAGCCGTTCCAGTTGGAAATATTGACGGTTTCGTCGGCATGAGTCACGGCGGAAAAGGTCGAGATCAGGGCCACAAGGGAAAGCGTATTGACGCGCATGTTGAATCACCTTCGATGGGAAGTGCTTTTGTTCTTGTTGTGAAACGGGTGTTTTCAGATTTCGCTTCTGGCCCGGACCGCTTCCACGCGCATACGCAGCATGGCACCGATGTCGAGCAACGGCTTGGGCGGCAGCCAGCCGGGTTGCGCCCGCGCGATGACCGATTGCAGCAACGGCGAATCACGACCCGAGGCCAGCTCCGCCAGCAAGCGGCCCCACAGCGTGCCCCGTGCCACGCCGGAACCATTGCACCCGGCCACGGCGAAAACGCCCTCCTCGACTTTGCCGAAATACGGCTGCCCGGAACGCGAAGCGCTGAGATGACCGGTCCAGGTGTATTCGATGTCCTGCTCGCCGAGCATCGGGAAACGTCGTTGCAACCCCAGTACATGGTGCTGGCGGCGGATCGACAATTCGCTCAATGAAAGATCCCGCGAGCGGTATTCCGCGGTGTTGCGGATCATCACCCGGCGATCCGGGGTCAGGCGCACCGTGGCGCCCAACGGGCGGGTCGACAGCACGCCCCAGGACGCTGGCGCACCAAGGGCTTGAAACTCTTGATCGCTGAGCGGCCGCGTAAGGCTGGCGCTGAGCTCCATTGCGAAGGTGCCGCTGTCATCGATGCCCGCGCGAGGGATAAAGGCGTTCAGGCAGACCAAAACCTGTTTGGCTTCGACACTGCCGTTTTGGCCCCGGGCGCGGATCCGGCCGTCGCCCAGGCGCTCAAGACCTGCGATATCGGTGTTCTCGTAGACCGTCACTGTCGACGGCAGGGCATCGAGCAAGCCCCGAACGTACTTCGCCGGTTGCAGCAGCGCATTGCCGTTGCCGCACCAGATCGCGGCGCGGTAGTGCCGGCTGCCGAGTTTTTCGATCAATGGCTCGCCTTGCAGAAATTGCGCGCTGGCGCCAACGGTACGCAGGGTCTGCAGCTTGGCTTCGACGTGAGTCAGCTTGCGTGGGTCGCTGACGGCGAAGAAATAGCCCGACTCCCTGAAGTCGCATTCGATGCCATGGCGGGTTATCTGCTTGCGGACTTCGTCGGCGGCTGCGCGGCCGATTGCCGTATCCGCTTGATACCCGGCGAACCCGTCGCTACCCAGTAGCTCCCCGGCAGCGGGATGCTCATGAGCCACCACAAAACCGGAGTTGCGCGCCGAAGCGCCTTGCGCGGCACGCTGGCGGTCAACAACCACGATACGTGCCTGGGGGTGTATTTGCGCCAGAGCGTGCGCCGCACTGAGGCCAGTGATGCCAGCACCGATCACCAGCCAGTCGGCTTGCTGCGCGCCTTTGAGCGGCTCGCGCAAGGGGGAACTCCCCGCTTGCGCAATCCAGCCACAGATATTTTCCATGTGTCACCTCAGGTTCTTGTTCTGCGAACCGTCTCGATCCAAAACAGCACTGCATGCAGAATTTGCATAAGCTGTTTTCGAGGACGGTGGCGATGACTAGAATCTAAAGGCTCAAAACGCAGGCAACCAACGTTATTAAATCATCGAGGCATTCTGAAAACGCATGGACAAGATTCGCCACGTGCCCTCGCTGCAGGGCTTGCAGGCTTTGGTCGAGGTTGCCGGGTCTGGCAGCTTCACCCAAGCGGCGCAAAAGCTCTGCCTGACCCAGAGCGCGGTGAGCCGACAGATTCAGCAACTGGAGAGCCACTTTGGCCTGCCGCTGTTTGTCAGGAGCAGCCGCAGCCTTCAACTGACCGCCGAGGGCGAACAGGTACTGGCCAGCGCCCGCAGCATCCTTGAACAGTTGCGCACCCTCGAAGACCGGCTCGCGCCGCAAAAACGCCCGTTCCGCATTCGCATGCACGTGTCACTGGCGGTGCGCTGGCTGCTGCCCAAACTGAGCGATTTCTACCGGCATCACCCGGACGTATCCCTGGCAATCGAAACCGTGGCCACCGAAGTGGTCGAGCCGGCCAGCGACAGTGACGCCTACATTCTCTATCTGCCTGAGCCGTCCACAGCGCCCGATTGCCTGACCCTGTTCGAAGAGGCATTGGTGCCCGTGTGCGCGCCAGGGCTCAGCACCAACGACCGGCCGTTGGCTTCGCAAGAAGATCTGTCGGGTTTCGCGTTGCTGCACCGCTCCTCTGATCAACATGACTGGAAGGTCTGGCTGTCAGCCCATGGTGGCATGTCGCTGCATGACTACCGGCACATCCCTTTCAACCTCGACGAACTGGCACTCGATGCCGCCGCCCGGGGCCTGGGCGTGGCGATGACCGACATGACCCTGGCGGGTGAGTCGATTCAACGGGGCGAACTGGTGATTCCGTTCGGGGAGCCGTTGAAGACACGGGGGATTTACTCGCTGTGCCTGCAACCCTCGGCGGCATCGCACCCAGCCTGCGCACCGGTCATGCAATGGTTTACCGCGCAAACCACAACACCGCCAGTCAACTAAGCCCCAGAATCTGTGGGAGCGAGCTTGCTCGCGATGAGGGCGTGCCAGTCGGTATCACAGGTGTCTGACACACCGCTATCGCGAGCAAGCTCGCTCCCACAAGAGTTGCGCATCGCAGGACTCAATCATCCTCATGCAACTTGATGCCGCGTTTATGCAGCACATAGGGCACCATCAGCACCAGCAGCGTCAGGGCGAGGAAGAATGCCGAGATCGGTTGCGTGACGAACACCGTCCAGTCGCCCTGGCTGATGGACAAGGCATTACGCAGTTGTTTCTCGGCCATCGGCCCCAGCAGCATGCCGACGATCACGGGGGCGACGGGGAAGTCGAAACGCCGCATCAACACCCCGCCCCAGCCAATCGCCAACATCAGTATCAGGTCGAAGGATGAGTGCCGCATGCCATACACGCCAATGGTGGCGAACACCAGGATGCCGGCATTCAGGTATGGCCGGGGGATTTGCAGCAGTTTGACCCACAGCCCCACCAGCGGCAGGTTCAACACCAGCAGGATAACGTTGCCGATATACAGCGACGCCACCAATGTCCAGACCAGGTCGGCGGAGGTTTCGAACAGCATCGGCCCCGGTTGCAGGTTGTAGTTCTGGAACGCCGCCAGCAGGATCGCCGCGGTAGCGGACGTCGGGATGCCCAAGGTCAGCAACGGCACCAAAGACCCGGTCGCGCTGGCGTTGTTGGCCGCTTCCGGGCCGGCGACGCCTTCGATGGCGCCCTCGCCCTTGTTGGCGGAAAACTCCTTGGGGTACTTGCTGAGCTTGCGCTCGGCGGAATAGGACAAAAAGGTTGGAATCTCGGCACCACCGGCCGGAATCGAACCAAACGGGAAACCGATCAGCGTGCCCCGGAGCCACGCGGGCACCGAGCGTTTCCAGTCCGCGCGGGTCATCCACATCGAAGTCAGGCGATGCCGTCCTTCGTTTGATTCCCCTTGATAGAGCAGGCTGTACAAGGCCTCGCCCACCGCGAACAAACCGACCGCCACCAGCACCACTTCGATGCCGTCCACCAGTTCGGGCACGCCGAGGGTGTAGCGGGCAATGCCCGAGGTCGAGTCCAGCCCGATCAAACCGATGGTCAGCCCGACGCCGAGCGAAGCGAACCCGCGCAGCATCGAAGCGCCGAGCACTGCCGACACGGTGGTGAACGACAGCACCAGGATCGCGAAGTATTCGGTCGGCCCAAAATTCAGGGCCAGCCTGGCCACGACGGGTGCGAACAGGGTCAGCAAAACCGTGGCGATGGTGCCGGCGACGAACGAGCCTATCGCCGCCGTTGCCAGCGCAGGTCCCGCCCGGCCGTTGCGCGCCATCAGGTTGCCTTCCAGGGCCGTGACCATGGAGGACGATTCACCGGGTGTGTTGAGCAGGATCGAGGTGGTCGAGCCACCGAACTGTGCGCCGTAATAGATACCGGCGAACATGATCAAGGCGCCCGTGGGGTCGACCTTGGCGGTGATCGGCAACAGCAGGGCCACCGTCAGCGCCGGACCGATCCCCGGCAATACGCCGATGGCGGTGCCGAGCAGGCAGCCGATGAACCCCCACATCAGATTGATCGGCGTCAGTGCCGAGGAAAACCCCATTGCCAGGCTTGAAAGAATGTCCACGGTGTCGAGCTCCTTTCAAAGCCAAATGTTGATCAGCGACGGCAGGGAAACCCCCAGCCCGGCGTTGAACAGCCAAAAGATCGGCAAGGTCAAGGCAATGCCGATGGCCAGGTCCCGCACGGGATGCCGGCTGCCAAACCCCCGCGCCGAACAGGCGAACAGCAACCCGGCGGCCAGCACGAAACCGATCAAGTTGATCAGCAGGGCCACCCCCACCAACCCTCCAGTAACCCAGGCGGCTCCGGATTTACCGCCAGGGATCGCACCATTGCCGCTGTCCAGTTCGCGAAAGCCGCCGGTGAGCGCCTGATAACTGAGCAACAGGCCCACCACGCCGAGAAAGCCGGCGACGATCCAGGGATAGACGTAAGCCGGCAGAATCACGAAGCCCATCTCGGGTGGAAAGCGGTTGGCCCCCACGGCCAGCAAGGCGCTAAGGGCGATCAGTCCAAGGCCGATCGCCAATTGCGTCGGTACGATTGCGCGTGACCCGGCCATCTCAAAGCAGCCCGACCTTGACCAGCATCGCCCGCAGACGCACGTGCTCTTCGTCGACGAACTTGCCGAAGTCATCACCGGTCAACACGCTCTCGGTCCAGGCATTGGTTTTAATGTTGTCTTGCCAGACTTTGCTTTTGCTGGCGGTCACGACCGCGTCGGTCACTTCTTTACGCTGCTCGGCTGTGAGGTTCGCAGCACCGTAGACACCGCGCCAATTGCCGATGATCACGTCGTAGCCGCTTTCCTTGAGGGTCGGCGCATCGATCCCCGGGACACGCTCGGGCGCACCGATGGCCAGCACCCGGATCTGGCCGTTCTTGATGTATTGACCCAGTTCGGCGTAGCCCCCGGTGAGCACCTTGATCTGGCCGCCCAGGGTCTGGGCCACGATTTCACCCCCGCCGCCGGTGGCGATGTAATTGACCTTGTTGACCGGGACATCCAGTTTGCCAGCCAGCTCGGCGATGCCGATGTGGTCGATCGACCCCTTGGAACCACCGCCAAAGGTGACGCCGGTGGGCTTTTCCTTGAAGTCCTTGATCAGGTCATCGAGGGTCTTGTATGGCGAATCCTTGCGCACGGCAATCACGTTGTACTCGGTGAACAGCCGGGCTATGGGCGTCACATCCTTAAGGCTGATCTGCGGTTTGTTCTGTTCGATCCCCGCGACCATGATCGCACCGACCACCAGCAATGCGTTCGGGTCACCCTTGGTGCTGTTGGCAAATTGCGCCAGCCCCAGGGTCCCGCCCGCCCCGCCCTTGTTCTCGAAGGTCGCGGACTTGGCCGTATTGGCCTCGACCATGGCCTTGCCCAGCACCCGTGCGGTCTGGTCGTAACCACCGCCCACCGAACCCGGGGCCATGAATTTCACGGTATCCAGCGCGAAGGCTGGTGCGACCAGCACGGCAGCGGTCAAACCGGCGGCCATGCAGCGACTGAAACGACGGATCAAGGCGGACATGGGATCTCCTGATTGCATTGTTTTTATCGGTGCCGCTTGCCCATCGAGGTGTGCGATGGACCGGGGCCTGCAAACAAGCTTAGGCCATGGATTCATGGGTTGACTTGTTTTGCTGAAACCACCCGCCAAAGGCGCCGCCCCCCACTGTGGGAGCGAGCTTGCTCGCGATGACGGAGTGTCAGTCGACATTTTCGGTGTCTGACACACCGCCATCGCGAGCTAGCTCGCTCCCACAGGTTCTCGGTGTTCCATTGCGACAAAACAATGCTCCAGGGTACGTGTCATGGCCTAACCTCATTGGCTAAGTGACCAACAACCCGTCGAGCTCGCCGATGCGCAATGTCTTGAAGTCAATGATTTACGTCGCCTTCGCGGTTCTGGTGGCAAGCCCGGGATGGCTGTTGGCAGGGGATATGGCCGACGCTCCTGCTCTTGCCCCCGCCCCTGCCCCCGCAGCCCCGATCATCAGCATCTCCGACAGCGAATTGCTGGGGGTGCAAAACCAGCTCAACAGCCTCAAGCAGCAGGTTTCCCAGGCCAGTAATTACACCCAGCTGGAAAGCTCACAGGACCAGGTGCAAGTACTGATTCAGGAGATTGAACGCCTGTCCACATCGCTGCTGCCTGGCCAGGCGCAATTGCAGGCGCAACTGAACGTGCTGGGGCCCGTGCCGCTTGACGAGAACGCACAGGTGACATCTGCAATTACCACCCAACGAGACGCCCTCGGCGAGCAAAAAAACAAGATCGACAGCCAACTCAAAACCCTGGCCGCGCTTAAAATAAGTGCCGCCGAGCTGATCACCCAGATTGCCAGCATTCGGCGCAGCTTGCTGGAAGCGGAAGTGACTCAGCAGACCAGCAGTATCCTGAGCCCGAGATTCTGGTCGCCATTGTTCGCTCTTCCGATCGAGGACCGCCAACGTTTCAGCGTCCTCATCGAGCAACTCGAGGCCACGCACCGGGCCGCCTGGCAACCCGGACAACGCGGGATCACGGCCATCCTGTTGATCCTGGCCCTGCTCATATGGACCGTGGGTCGAGACCTCGCCGGCCGGGTTCTGGCGTGGCTGTGCTTTCATCGAATGCCTGCAGGCCGGCTGCGGCGCAGCTCCCTTGCGCTGGCGTCGGTGATGGCGACGGTGCTGACCGCTGGCATCGCCCTGCAACTGCTGCATTTTGCCGGGACCCGGCAACTGCCCTACCCCCCCCTGCTGGCCGACCTGGCGCAATATCTGGAAAAGCTGGCCTATACCTGCGTACTGATCACCGGATTGAGCCGCGCACTGTTGTCCACCAAACATCCTTCCTGGCGCCTGCCCGATATTGCCGATCCGGTGGCGCTGGCGATGGAGCCCTATCCGAGGTTGCTGGCCAGCCTGCTGCTGGTGCTGGTGACCCTGGTGCAGATGAGCAATGTCACCGGCATGAGCGCCGAAGTGGTGTTGTTGGGTCGGGGCATCGTGGCATTGGTCGCGGCACTGGTGATCGGTGCGCTGCTGTTGCGCGTCAGCAAGACGCGCAGAGACCTGATCGTTGCCGGAGAAGCCCCCGAAGGCGTCACCACCTTCGCCGGCCTGATTTACACGTTCACGGGCGCTGCCGTGGTGGTGTCCCTGTTCGCCCTGTTGATCGGCTACGTGACGATGGCCCGGTTCATCACCTATGAAATGGTCTGGATATTCATCATCTGCGCCGGTTTCTACCTGCTCACACAGGTCTATCAGGACACCTGCGACTACGTTTTTTCGCCCCGGCAACCCACCGGCAAGACCATCAAACAGCTGCTGGGCATCGGCAATCCGCGCCTGGAACAGATCTGCACCGTGTTATCCGGAGCCGGCCGCGCCATCCTGATACTGATTGGCCTCATTGCGCTGTTTGTCGGCGGGATCGGTACGACACTCGGGCAACTGTTCACCGGCACGGTGGCCGTACTCGGCGGTGAAGGGCTGCGCAAGCTGAACATCGTCCCGGACAATTTGATGCATGCCCTCCTGACACTGATGATCGGTGTCTACCTGATTCGTACCCTGCGCCGCTGGCTGGATCGCGAATTCCTGCCGAAAACCGAGATGGACCCGGGCATGTGCGCCTCGCTGAGCACCCTGTTCGCCAACATCGGCTACGTGTCCGTCGTCCTGCTCACGCTGGCATCGCTGGGGATCAAGTGGACCAACCTGGCCTGGATTGTCAGTGCCTTGTCGGTGGGCATCGGCTTTGGCCTTCAGGAGATCGTGAAGAACTTCATCTCCGGCCTGATCCTGCTGACCGAGCGCCCGGTGAAAGTCGGCGACCTGATCAGCATCAGCGGCGTCGAAGGCGACATCCGCCGGATCAACGTACGGGCCACGGAAATACAACTGGCCGACCGCTCGATCATGATCGTGCCCAACTCCCACCTGATTTCGCAGAACCTGCGCAACGTCACCCTCGGCGGCAGCGCCCAGGGCGTGGTGATACTCGAGCTGATGTTCCCGTTGGATATCGATCCGGAGCTGGTGCAAAACCTGCTGATGGACACCTACACCGAGCATGAATCCATTCTGGATAAACCAGCGCCGTTTTTACGCTTCAGTCAGCTGAAACCCGAAGGAATCACATTGACCATCACCGGCTATGTCGGCAGCCCACGCACGGTCGGCGCGATCAAGAGCCAGCTGCTGTTTGAAATTCTCAAGCGGTTGGGGGCCGCCGGGATTGAACTGGCGAAACCGCCTGCAGCGTGATGTGGGGGCGAGCCTGCTCGCGATGGTCGCCAACGATAACGCGAACTAACTGACAGACCGCATTATCTTGACGTTTTTCGCGAGCAAGCTCGCTCCTACAGGTTGATCAATGTGCGATGCACACCGACTTGAGCTCGGTGTAAGCCTCGATCACCGCACGGCCAAACTCACGGCCCATGCCCGATTGCTTGACGCCACCGAACGGCATCGCCGGGTCGAGCAGCACGTGGGCGTTGACCCAGACCGTACCGGCTTCGATGCGAGGCACCAGGTTCATCGCTTTGCCCAGGTCATTGGTCCACAGGCTGGCCGCCAGGCCGTAGCGGTTGTCGTTGGCCTGTTCGATCACGGCGTCTTCGTCGTCGAACGGCATCACGCCCAGAACCGGGCCGAACACTTCTTCGCGGGCCACGGCCATGCTGTGGTCGATGTCCGCCAGAATGGTTGGCTGCACGAAGAAACCATCACCCTCCAGCAACTCGCCGCCAGTCACCACCCGCGCACCTTGCTGTCGGGCCAGTTCGATGTGCTTGAGCACGCTTTGTTGTTGCTTGCGCGATACCAGCGGGTTGATTGCCGCGTCGCAATTCATGCCAGCGCCAATCGGCATCGAAGAAACGGCGGCGGCCAGGGCTTCGACGAATTGGTCGTGGATCGAACGGTGCACGTAGAAGCGCGAGGCCGCGGCGCAGACCTGGCCATTGTTCAGCAAGCCGCCGAGGATCGCGCCTTGCACGGCTTTTTCGATGTCGGCATCGGCGAGCACGATCATCGGGTTCTTGCCGCCCAGTTCCAGGGAGAAGCGCGTCATGTTTTCCATGCACGCCACGCCGACACTCTTGCCCACGGCGGTGGAACCGGTGAACGACACTTTGCTCACCAAAGGATGCTGGGTCAGCACGCCGCCAACGGAGGCGCCACCACCGGTGACCACGTTGAATACGCCAGCCGGGATGCCGGCTTCCAGCGCCAGTTCAGCCAGGCGCATGGCGGTCAGCGGGGTTTCCATGGCTGGCTTGATGATCACCGTGCAACCGGTGGCCAGGGCTGGCATCAGCTTCCAGGCGGCGATCAGCAGCGGGAAGTTCCACGGCACGATACCAACCACCACGCCCACCGGCTCACGTTTGGTGAAGGCGGTGAACTTCGCACCGGGTGGCAACGGGATCGACACGTCGAAGGTCTGGCCTTCGATCTTGGTCGCCCAACCGGACATGTAGCGCATGAACTCCACCGTGGCGTTGAGGTCCAGGGCGCGGGCCATGTTGATCGACTTGCCCTGGCTCAGGGTTTCCAACTGAGCCAGTTCTTCGGCGTGTTCTTCGACCAGGCGGGTGAAGTTCAGCAGGATGCGTTCACGGTCCGCCGGGCGCAGGCTCGACCACACGCCAGATTTGAAAGCCTTGTGGGACGACTGCACCGCACGCTCGACGAGTTCCAGCGGCGCATCCAGGGTTTCGCACAGGGTTTGCCCGGTGGCCGGATTGACCACGGCGATGCTGTCGCCCTCGGCAAGCACCCACTGGCCGTCAATGAAGCAGCCGTGACGACGTTCGAGGAATGCAGCAACCTGGGGCAGGATTTCAACGTTGCTCATAATTCACCTTTCATTCAGACGATGTGTTCAGGCGCAAATCCGGCCTGATCAGTGTTGTTCTTTGAGGAAGCACGCGACCGCCTGGCGGTCGTCGGCGGAAGCCAGGCCCATGTAGGGCATGTAGGTGCCCGGCACGAAAGCCTGGGGCTGGATGATCAATTGCGTGATGTTCTCGGCCTGCCAGTCGACGTCTTTGTCGCGCATGGCCTGGGAGTAGCTGAAGCCCGCCAGCGAGCCGGACTTGCGTCCATACACACCGAACAGGTTCGGCCCCATCATGCCGGTCGTGCCCTTGGTCACCGCGTGGCAGACGCTGCACTCAGTGGCAAACACTTCGGCACCACGGCGCGTGTCCGGGGCGCACTCGGCGGCGGACACCGCCTGAACCAGGGTGAAAGACAGCAAACCGATCACGGGCAAACGCAGCGAAGTGAACATAGGAAAACGACCTTGAAAATCCACGCGCCCGCCAGCAGGCGAACGCCAACACTAAAAATGCCGAGGCAACGGTGCTTCGGCAGGTTGGTAGGGATTGTCGGTGGTCGCCGGCACGCAGGTTTTGCCCTGCGTGCCAGTTGTGTTGGCCGGGCTGCCAAACCAGACAATCTGGCATGCACAACCAACTAATTGGCAAACAGGGAAAAGGGCAAACAATAGCCGCGCCTTAGTATCCGGACAGACCGCAAACCTGCGCTCAAGAACAAGAACGGATGCCACACCATGCTCAAGTCCCCCTTGCTTCGTCTCTCGACGCTCGCGCTGATGATCAGTGCCGGCAATGCCGGTGCCTATGAACTCTACGCCGATGACGACAGCCATCTGAACGCTACCCTCGAAGCCGTGTTCGGCATTTTCCACAGCCAGGAAAACTACGCCCTGTCCGGTCGCCTGAATGAAGGCAGCTCGTCGTGGCGCGAGGGCTACATCAAATACGGCTTGAGCTTCGATCAAGGCCTGGGCGGTGTGGGCACCGCGTACGGCGCGGCGAACATGCTCAGCTCCGGCACCTGGGGCGATGGCGATGCCGCCGGCTTCTCCGATGGTTCGGAACGCACCACCAAGTTCGAAGACGCCTACCTCGGCTGGCGCTCGACCGATCTGTTCGGCGCGCTGGGCAGTGACGGCGTCGACCTGTCCTTCGGTCGTCAGAACATTGTGGTCGGTGACGGTTTCCTGATCGACGGCGACGCGTTGAACATGGGCAAAGGCCTGGCCGACGGCGAATTCAACCGCGGCGGCGCCTACTACCTGGCGGCACGCAAGGCCTTCGACGAAACCGCCGTATTGCGTCTGGGTGGCAAGGAAGGCTGGCGTAGCGACCTGATGTGGCTCAAATCCGACAACCGCGCCCAGGCCAAGACCGAAATGTACGTCGGCACCCTGGAGCACGTGGCCGAGGCCGGCACGGTCGGCCTGACCTTCATCAAGACCACCGATATCGATGAACAGTACGCCTCGCCGATCCAGCTCGAACGCGACGGCATGAAGACCTACAGCCTGCGTGCGGCGGGCAACGCCGGGGTGAAAGACCTGTTCCTGTCCGGTGAATACGCCAAGCAGGACAAACCCAACACCTCCAGCGAAGACGCCTGGTACCTGGAAGCCGGCTGGACCTTCTCCGACGCGGTCTGGACGCCTAGCGCCAGCTACCGCTACAGCCGCTTCTCGGAAGGCTACGACACCCTGTTCTACGGTTTCAGCCGTGGCTACGGCACCTGGTTCCAGGGTGAAGTGGCGGGCAACTACGCCGGGCCGTTCAACAGCAACTCGCGCATCCAGAACGTCACGCTGAAAGTCTCGCCGCTGGAGAACCTCACCGTCGGCGCGATGTACTTCAACTTCGACACCATCGACCGCAACCTGGGCAACACCGATGGCCACGAAGTCGACTTGTACGCCGAATGGCACATCAACGACCACCTGACCGTGATGCCACTGGTGGGCATCTACCAACCGGACAAGAGCGCCGAAGACGGTGGTACCCAACTGGGTAACAACGACAAGAACGTCTACGCCCAGGTGGTGTTCGCCACCGGCTTCTAATCTCGGTCGCGGGCAGTGGCCACGCCATTGCCCGCGTGGAAAAAGGTATTTCCAATGCACAGAACATTCCTGACGATCCAGAGCAAGATCGCCCTGCTCGCCGGTCTCTGCCTGCTGTTGGTCGTCGGCTTGTTGATGGGTTTGTCGCTCTATCAGACCCACAAGAGCAGCCGGCAAGTGGCCGAGGCCAGCGGCGACATGCTCGCCAATGCGGCCAGGGAACACATGCAGGCCCTGGGCAAAGTACAGGCCATGCAAGTGCAACGGACCTTCATGCAGACCCACGAATACGGCCAGGGGTTATCGCGCTACTTGTTGTACCTGCGACAGTTGCAACATCAGGGCAGCCTGACTCGCCCGCAACTGCGCCAGGAACTCAGCACCCAGCTTCACCAAGCCTTGATCGACAAGCCCGACCTGCTCGGGCTTTATGTCATTTTCGAACCCGGTGGACTCGACGGTGCCGACGCCGACTTCGCCGACCAGGCCGCCTTGGGCAGCAACGAAGCCGGTCGCTTTGCGCTCTATTGGGTACAGAGCAAACCCGGCGAGCTGCAAGCGGTCATCGGCGACGAAGGCCTGCTTGCCAACACCGAGCCCGGGCCGAGCGGCGCACCGTACAACGCCTTCTACACCTGTGCCCGCGACACCGGCCAGGCCTGTGTGCTGGAACCCTATTTCGACGAGGCCTCCGGCAGCCGCAAACTGGTGACCAGTGTTGCCTTCCCGCTGCTGGAAAA
The DNA here is from genome assembly GCF_058807755.1 of Pseudomonas sp. GW821-FHT12A04. Lineage (NCBI taxonomy): Bacteria > Pseudomonadati > Pseudomonadota > Gammaproteobacteria > Pseudomonadales > Pseudomonadaceae > Pseudomonas > Pseudomonas sp. GW821-FHT12A04. The sequence continues at coordinate 43,272 of NZ_JBXAQZ010000007.1, read as the reverse complement.
CGGCAAGGTCATTGCCGTGGTGGGACTGGACATCAACCTCGCCGCCCTGCAGCAGAACAGCGAAACCAGTGCCCGTGAACTGTTCGACGGCAACGGCCAGATCAGCATCGTCAGCCCCCATGGGGTGATTTCTGCCAACAGCCAGGACGTCGGTCGCCTCGGTCAGCCGATGGACAATGCCGAGGTGATGGACAGCCTGCGTCAGGGCCAGCCCAAAGTGTTTGTCGATGCCCGGCAAATCAAGGTGCTTGAACCGCTCTCACCGATTGCCGGAGCCGCGCCATGGGGCGTGTTGGTCGGTGTGCCGCAGAACGTGTTGCTGGCACCGGTCACTACGTTGCAGAACGAACTCGATGCCCAGGGCGTGCAAAGCACTGCGCTTGAACTGCTGCTCGGTGGTGGCTCGGCCCTGCTCGGCCTGTTGTTGATCTGGTACACCGCGCAACGCATCACCCGGCCGCTGCAAGTGCTGACCCGGGTCATGGAGGATATTTCCCTGGGCGACGGCGACCTGACCCGTCGCCTGCAAGTGCAATCGCGAGATGAAATCGGCCAACTGGCGACCGCCTTCAACCGCTTTGTCGAGCGCATCCACCATTCGATCCGCGAGGTGTCATCGGCGGCGTTGGGGGTGAACGAAGGCGCTCGGCGGGTACTGGATGCTTCAAACTCGTCGATGAGCAATTTCGACGATCAATCCACCCGCACCAACAGCGTGGCGGCGGCAATCAACCAGTTGGGCGCGGCCGCGCAGGAGATCGCCCATAACGCCTCCGATGCCTCGCAACAGGCTTCGTCTGCACGGCAGCAAGCCGAGGATGGGCGCCAGGTGGTGCAGCGCACGATCGAGGTGATGAACGAACTGTCCGGCAAGATCAGTGCCTCCTGCGCCAACATCGAAGTGCTCAACGACAAGACCGTGAACATCGGGCAGATCCTCGAAGTGATCAAGGGCATCTCCCAACAAACCAACCTGCTGGCGCTCAACGCAGCGATTGAAGCCGCGCGGGCGGGTGAAGCGGGTCGTGGGTTTGCGGTGGTGGCGGACGAAGTGCGCAGCTTGGCCGGACGCACCCAGGCCTCGGCGCTGGAGATCCAGCAGATGATCGAAGAGCTGCAAGTGGGCGCGCGGGAATCGGTCACCACTATGACCGTGAGCCAGCGCCACAGCGAAGAAAGCGTCACCATCGCCAACCTCGCCGGCTCCCGCCTGGGCAGCGTGACCCAGCGCATCGGCGAGATCGACAACGTCAACCAGTCCGTCGCCGCCGCCACCGAAGAACAGACCGCGGTGGTCGAGGCCCTGAATGTCGATATCACCCAGATCAACACCCTGAACCGGCAAGGCGTGGAGAATTTGCAATCGACATTGAGGGCTTGTACCGAGCTGGAGCAGCAGGCCGGGCGGTTGAATCAGTTGGTGGGGAGTTTTCGGATCTGAGATTTTGGTTGCCTGATATGCCGCCATCGCGAGCAAGCTCGCTCCCACAATTGGATTTCTGTCGCACACAAAAACCGTGTACACCGCAGATCCCTTGTGGGAGCGAGCTTGCTCGCGATGAGGCCATCACATCCAACACCATCGTTGACTGACACTCCGCCATCGCGAGCAAGCTCGCTCCCACATTTGGATTTCTGCCGTGCACAAAATCCGTGTACAGCCCAGATCCCCTGTGGGAGCGAGCTTGCTCGCGATGAGGCCACCACATCCAGCACCATCGTTGACTGACACTCCGCCATCGCGAGCAAGCTCGCTCCCACAGAGATCAAGGCAAGCCCGCACAAATCTGGCACCCACAACCAACCACATGGCATGCGCGCAAACATGTCGCCGCGCCCCCCGGGCGTAGTATCGAACCCGACCTCAGGGCACAACCCGCTCCTGGGCGCCCTGCAATGCAACGCTGAACCCCTCCATTTCTCACTAACAACAATAAATCGACCCTCGGGTCGCGGGAGATTTCTGTGCTCAAGAAAAGTGCGCTGGGCTGGCCAAAGATTGCCGGCCTCGGAATTGCGTTGGTGGTGGCCGGGCAGTTTTCCGGCTGGAACTTCGGGCTGGCGGCCGGTGGCTGGCTGAACATGCTGATCGCTACGTTGTTGATGGCCCTGCTCTGCGGTGGCCTGGCATTGTGCGTGGCGGAAATGTCCACCGCGCTGCCCAGTGCTGGCGGTGTATTCGTCTATGCGCAAAGTGCGTTCGGGCCGTTCGTGGGTTACCTCGTTGGCGTGGCCTGTGCCCTGGCTTTGACCATCGGCACCGGTGCAGCCGCGACCTTTATCTGCGCCTATACCGAATCAATTTTCGGCCTCGGTGGCTGGCCGGTGAAGATCGCCCTGTTCACGGTGATCATCGGCATCCACATGCGCGGTGTCGGTGAGGCCATGGGCCTGACGTTCATTGCCGGCGTGATCGCCGTCGTCGCCCTGCTCACGTTTGGCGTGGCCATGGCGCCCCATGTCGAGTTGGCCAATTTGCTGAAGTTGCCCGCCAGCGTCGCAACACCGGTCAGCCTTGGCGGTATCTTCGCCTGCGTGCCATTCGCCATCTGGCTGTTCATCACCGTTGAGCAAACCGGCTCGGCCGCCGAGGAGGCGCACAATCCCGGTCGCACCATGCCCCGCGGCATTCTGGCGGCCATTGGCACGTTGCTGGTGACCGCGCTGGTGGTGCTGGTATGCGCACCGGGTGCCGGTGGTGTCGAGCTCGTCGGTTCGGCAGGTGATCCGCTGTATGCCGCGATGTCCAGCAACAGCGCCTTCGGTGAAGGTTCATGGCTGGCCAGGGTGATTGGCTGCGGCGCGGTGTTCGGCCTGATCGCGACCTTCTTTTCACTGGTGTACGCCGCGTCCCGGCAACTGTTCGCCATGGCCCGCGACGGCTTGTTCCCGCAATGGCTGGGCAAGACCGGCAAGCGCGGCACGCCCTACCCGGCGCTGCTGCTGATCGGTGCCATCGGCCTGCCGCTGTCCGAAGTGGACCCGGCCACGGTGATGCTCGCGGTCGTGTTGCTGCTCAACGTTTGCTACCTGTTCATTTTCGGCGCGTACCTGCACATCAAACGCAACCAACCGGACCTGCCACGGCCGTTCACCCTGGTCGGCGGCAAACTGGTTGCCTGGCTCGGTCTGGCCCTGACGCTGGTGGTGATCGCCGCCTGCTTCCAGCTCGACATGCTGATGCTGATCGCCCTGGCGGTGACCTTCACCCTGTGCATTTTCAATTACCTGTTGCGCAACCGTCGCGCCACCGTCATCGAGGTTCCAGACCATGCCTGAAGACACTCTGCTGCAACGCCGCCATCGCGTGCTCGGCAGCGCCTCGCCGCTGTTCTACGACAAGCCCTTGCATCTGGTGCGTGGCGAAGGCGTCTGGCTGTTCGACGTCGACGGTCGCCGCTACCTCGACGTCTACAACAACGTGCCCTGCGTCGGTCACTGTAACCCCCATGTGACCGAGGCCATGCACCGCCAGGCCACCACGCTGAACATCCACACCCGCTACCTGGATGAACACGTGGTGCGCTACGCCGAGCGCCTGACCGCGACCTTCGTCGCGCCGCTGGACACCGCCATGTTCACCTGCACCGGCAGCGAAGCCAACGAACTTGCGCTGCGCCTGGCGCGCTTTGCCAGTGGCGGCACCGGCATCATCGTCAGCGACTACAACTACCACGGCAACTCGGCATCGCTGGCCGAAGTCACCACCGCCCTGCCCTCGCCGGAACCCTTCGCCGCCCATGCCCGGGCCGTGCCGATTCCGTGCCTGTACCACGCACCGGCCGGCACCACCGAAGCGCAACTGGCCGAGCAGTACGCGGCCAACATCGCGGCGGCGATTGCCTCGATGCAAGCCCAGGGCATTCGCCCCGCCGCGCTGCTGATCGACACCCTGTTCGCCAACGAAGGGCTGCCACGGGTACCGGCCAGCTTCGTCAACAAGGCGGCAGCGCTGATCCGTGCAGCAGGCGGATTGTTCATCGCCGATGAAGTGCAGTCCGGTTTCGGTCGTACCGGCGATCACCTGTGGGGCCATCAGGCCCACGGCGTGGTGCCGGATATCGTCACCCTTGGTAAACCGATGGGTAACGGCTATCCACTGGCCGGGTTGATCACCCACAAGGCGCTGGTCGAATCCTTCGGCCGCCACGCCATGTACTTCAACACCTTCGGCGGCTCGCCGGTCGCGGCAGCGGTTGGCATGGCGGTGCTGGATGTGATCGAGCAACAGCAACTGCTCAAGAATGCGCAAAACGTCGGCGCTTATGTGCAGCAACGCTTGCAGGAGCTTGCCAACAAACACTCGATCATCGGCGACGTGCGCGGCAAGGGTCTGTTCTTCGCCATGGAGCTGGTACGTGATCACGCCAGCAAGGAACCGGCCGGGCTGGAGGCGCGCAAGGTGGTCAACGACATGCGCGAGAACGGCGTGCTGATCAGCAAGATCGGCGCTGGCGACAACATTCTCAAGCTGCGCCCGCCGCTGGTATTCAGCCGCGACCACGCTGACTTGTTCGTCGACACACTGGACAGCGCCCTGAGCGCGATTTGAGGCCCTGCCATGACTGAATTCCACACCCTGCCCCATGACCAGCAAGTAACCCGTCTGCACGAACTGGCGCGCCATGCCCTGCAACAGTGGGAAGGCGAATTCGCTGACATTGAACTGGTGAAGTTTCGCGAGAACGCAGTGTTCTCGGCCCGCCGCCACGACGGTCAGCGCGTCGCCCTGCGCATCCATCGCAATGGTTATCACTGCGAGGCCGCACTGCGTTCCGAGCTGCAATGGATGGAAGCCCTGGCCAGCGCAGGTATTACCGTGCCGCAGATTATCCGCGCACAGAATGAAAGCCATCTGATCGAAGTCACCCACCAGGCCATCGGCGAGGCGCGTCACATCGATATGCTCGCCTGGCTGCCCGGTGCCACCGCCGGTACTTCCGAGGCGGGTGTGCAGGCCGATACGGAGATCGATTTCCTGTTCAATGAGGCGGGGGCGATTGCCGCGCGCATCCACCTGCATTCGGCGGATTGGCAACAACCGGACGAGTTTGTCCGGCATGCCTGGGATGAAGAAGGCCTGATCGGCGCCAATCCGTTCTGGGGGCGTTTCTGGGAGCTGGAGCAGCTCAGCGACGAGCAACGGGATCTGCTGCAACAGGCCCGGCGTACGGCGCGCAAGGACTTGCGCCAGTACGGTCGGCACCTGGGCAACTTCGGCATGATTCACGCGGATCTGGTGCCAGAGAACCTGCTGATCGAGGGCCCGCAACTGCGCCTGATCGACTTCGACGATGCGGGGTTCGGCTGGCACATGTTCGAGTTGGCCACTGCCTTGTACTTCTGCCTGGATGACCCGCGCTTTGATCAGATCAAGACGGCGCTGCTCGACGGCTACAACGCGGTCAAGCCGCTGACCGAGGCGGATCGCAAGACACTGGCGTTGTTCCTGATGCTGCGTGGCACCACGTACCTGGGCTGGATTCACACCCGCCAGGGCACACCGACAGCGATTGAAATGGCGCCGATGCTGATTGAGCGGGCTTGCTTGTTGGCTAGGGATTATTTGCAGGCCTGATACATCGAAATCGCGAGCAGGTCGGATCGCCTCACCGTCGCTCCCACACTGGATTTCAGTGAACTCAGAACTTGTGTTCGACGACGATCCACTGTGGGAGCGAGCTTGCTCGCGATGGGGTCATCACATCCAGCATCATTGCTGACAGATACTCCGCTATCGCGAGCAAGCTCGCTCCCACAGTGTTTAGTGGTTAACCGGGTCGATCGACCTGATCCAGCGCCCGATTCACCGCCAACTCCCCCAGCATGATGACTTGCGCGATGCCCAGCAGGGTGTTGCGGTGCGTGCCTTCCAGAAAACCCGCCAGGTCATTGGCCATGACACTCGCCGAGGCCAGCGATTCGCAGGCGTGGGCCAGCAGGGTTTCGGTGTTGATGTCGGGGTTGATGGTGAACAGTATGGAGGGTTTGTGCGAGGTGGCCATGATGTGAGCGGCCGGGTTGGGGCAGGAATCGTTGTCTGGTGGATCAGGCGTAACCTTGGACATGATGTTCTTTTCCGTTGTGATGCAACCACACCGTCGCTGCTAAACGAGGGGGTGGCGGCTGTACGCAGGTTAGCAGACCGGGGAAAAGAAGAAAGCCGGCGCGCCCAAGGGCGCCCTGCGCACAGCCACCATCAAATGCAGGTATGGAATACCTGCCTGACGGACACTCGTACGACCTTCAAATACCACGGGCTGCTAAACCCGATCACTGGGAATCAGTGACGCGGACCAAGTTACCGATGGCCTCCAGGGCGCACAAGCCGGCGGATTCTGGCGTAGCTGTAGGCAATGACGCAAGGCGTTGTGGCTTGCAGGAAGTTACTCCTACAGCCGTTAAACATGCATTCCAAACTGGCACCGCCATCGCGAGCAAGCTCGCTCCCACAGTTGATCTCAGTCGTACACAAACTTTGTGTTCACTACAGATTCCTGTGGGAGCGAGCTTGCTCGCGAAGAACGATAACGCGGTCTCAATCAAGCCGCGCTGGCATGCTCAACGCGATGAAACAACCGGTTGAAATACACCAGGCTATCGCGTGGCTCGCGCACGCCCACCTTCGTCAGCTCCACGAACATCACCGAATGCGACCCCACTTCCTTGCACTCGCTGATCCGCCCTTCGAGCTGCACCAGGGCATCGCGCAGCAACGGCACATCGGCCGCGCCGTCGTCCCACAGGTCCCAGGCAAAACGCTCGGCCATCGGCACCTGGGTCATGCCGGCGAAATGACGGGCCAGTTCTTCCTGCTCGCCACACAGCACGTTGACGCACAGATGGCCGTTGGTGCGGAACACGTCGTGGGTGGCGCTGTTGCGGTTGACGCACACCAGCACGGTGGGTGGCGAGTCGGTCACCGAGCACACGGCGCTGGCGGTGATGCCGCAACGACCGCCGGGGCCGTTGGTGGTGATGATGTTCACCGCGGCAGGCAGCTGCGCCATGGCGTTGCGAAAGTCGATTTGCTGCTGGCTCAGGTCGGCCATGTCGATGCCCCTTCCTTCAGGAGGACCGCTATCTGGCGGCCCGTAGGTGATGGAACAAGACTAAGGCTGCGGGTGCGCCGCAACCATTCTGACGATCCCCATGGCAGGGTTGGGTTTCCGCTAGTCGACTAGGTGGTTTCTTTATCGCAAGGGCCGGCCACAGTGGGTATTCTGCATACAGGCTCCAGAACGATGAGCCGATGCGTGCCGCGCGTTCGCGTGCGAAAACAATAATTAGAAAACTTTCGTGGCAGCCCCGATGGAAATCCGAAAACCGATTGTTTATATCGTTGACGACGACAAGGACCTGCGAACCTCACTGGCCTGGTTGCTGGAGTCGGTGAGCGTGCAGGCGCAGTGCTTTGCCGGCGCCGAAGAGTTCCTCAGCCAGTACGACCCCAAGCAGCCCGCCTGCCTGGTGCTCGACGTGCGCATGCCGGAGACCAGCGGTTTCCAGTTGCAGGAAATCCTCAACCAGCGCGGCAGCACCCTGCCGACCATTTTCGTCTCGGCCCATGGCGATATTCCGATGTCGGTCACGGCGATGAAGAACGGCGCGCTGGATTTCGTCGAGAAGCCCTACAACCCGCAGCAGATGATCGACCGCATCCAGGCCGCGCTGAAGACCGCCGTGCACGCCCAGGCCGATCAGCAGCAGCGTCAGAACCTGCAAGGCAAACTGGCACTGCTGACCAGCCGTGAGCGGGAAGTGTTGATGCTGGTGATCGATGGCAAGGCCAGCAAGGTGATTGCCCGGGAGCTGAACATCAGCGTGAAGACCGTTGATGTGCACCGCACCAAGATCAAGGAAAAGATGGGTGTGTCCAGCATTGCCATGCTGGTGCGCGAGGTGCTGCATTTACCGGTGGATGAGCCGGTGCGGCACTGAGTGATTTGCAGCGGTCATGAGGCCGCCATCGCGAGCAAGCTCGCTCCCACAGGTTGATCCCGGTCGTACACAGACTTTGTGTTCACCGCAGATCCACTGTGGGAGCGAGCTTGCTCGCGATGGGGTCGGCACATCCAACATCGCTGGCGACTGACATACCGCTTGTGCGAGCAGGCTCGCTCCCACAGGTTGATCCCGGTCGTACACAAACTTCGTGTTCACCGCAGATCCACTGTGGGAGCGAGCTTGCTCGCGATGGGGCCGGCACATCCAACTTCGCTGGCGACTGACATACCGCTTTCGCGAGCAGGCTCGCTCCCACAGGTTGATCCCGGTCGTACACAAACTTTGTGTTCACCGCAGATCCACTGTGGGAGCGAGCTTGCTCGCGATGGGGCCAGCCCATTCAACATCGAATTCAGCAGCTATAGCGCTTGCGATAAGCACCCGGCGACACGCCAAAACGTGATTTGAAGGCCGACGAGAAGTAGCTCGAATCCGAGAAGCCCCAGGCATAACACAGTGCCGATAGCTTCTGCTCGACATCGGCGCGACGCAGGTTTTCGGCGCAGAAGTCCAGGCGGCGGTGCTTGATGTATTGCGCCACCACCAGGCCGCGCTTGGAGAACATCCGGTACAGGCCGCGCACGGAAATCCCCACTTCACGGGCGATCAGCTCGGGGCACAGTTCTTCGTCGCTGAGGTGGGCGTCGATGAAGGCGATGATCTTGCGGAACTGCCGCTCATGGGCGTCTGCACCGCCGTCCCGGGCGCTGATGCCCGGCAGCAACAGGCTGGCCAGGGCATCGAGCACGGCCTCGCTTTCCTGCATGTCCAGCCCCTCCTGCTGGCGGGTGTCCAGCACCAGCTTGTTGGCCATCGCCGCCAGGGGGCTGCCGGCCGCGATGCGCGTGGCGCAGTTGACGGCATTGAAGTGCGAACCCCGCTCGACCACCTGGCGCGGAAGAATCAGCGACAGCTGTCGGCAATCGTCGTTGTAGATCATGTCGCTCGGACGGCTGGCGTCGATCAGGGCGATGTCGCCACAGCCCAGTTGCGCGCGGTTGTCGCCCTGCTCCAGTTGCGAGCTGCCGCGCATCTGGAACACCGCGTAGTAGTGGCCGTCGCTGCTGGTGCTGACGTCCTTGCTGGTGCGGTACAAATGCACGTGCGCCATGTCGACCACACTCAGGTTGATCGCACCGCTGCGAAATTCCGCCAGTTCGCCGTAGAAATCGGTGTCCAGCGCCCGGGCATCGAAACGCCCACAGGCCTGGTTCACCTGGCTCAACCAACTTTCGAACGCCTCGTTGCGCACCGTCGATGCTGTAATCATGTCCGCAAAGCCTCACGTTTTTGTTGTTATTTTTCGACCGCTTCATCGAGCGGTTCGTCAAAACGGTTGTTTCTGTAGCCATCTCCTCCTTCGACGGCCGCCGGGCGCCCATTCAACAGGCTCCGGCCCAAGCTTTCCAGTCGACCTACGGGTTAAATGTCCAATACCAGACGAGCGGAAAGCGCCCGTGATACACACGCGCAAATCTGCTTGTTGGACGCCTTTTCCTTGTTCGACAGGCAGTTGTCGCGGTGCTCCGGCACGCCGTCCAGTACCTCGACGATGCAGGTGCCGCAGATGCCTTCGCGGCACTCGGTGTCGATGTCGCAACCGTGGGCCTGAAGTACGTCGACCAGGCTGGCGTTTGCCGGCACTTGCAGCACCACGCCGGAACTGGCCAGCTCCACTTCGAACGTGCCGGCCGGGGCGCTGTTGGCGGCCGGGTCTGCGGCAAAGTGTTCAAGGTGAATCGAATCGTCAGAGCGACTGCGGGACGCCACTTCCACCACTTTGTTCATGAAAGGTGCCGGGCCGCAGGTGTAGACGTGGGCGGCGCTGCCGGCACGCGCCAGGCATTCGCTCAACGCGCTGTCCAGATCCGCCGGCTCCACACCGTAATGAAACTCCACGTGGTCGGCGAATTTTGTCGCCAACAGCTCTGTAAACGCCGCGTACTGCGCCGAACGGGCGAAGTAATGCAAACGATACGGCTGGCCGCTTTCCGCCAGTCGATAAGCCATGCTCAACAGCGGAGTCACGCCGATACCGGCGGCGAACAGCACGTGTTCGCGGGCACTGTCATCGAGACGGAACAGGTTGCGCGGCGCGCCCATTTCCAGCTCCATGCCCTCTTCCACTTGCTCGTGCAGCGCCAGCGAACCACCGCGCGACTGCGCTTCTTTCTTCACCGCCACCAGATACGCACGGCGATCCTGCGGCGGGCTGCACAGCGAATACTGACGGGTCACCCCGGTCGGCCCGGTTAGGTCGACGTGGGCACCCGGTTCATAGGTGTCGAGCGGCTGGCCGTCACTGCGCACGAGGCGAAAGGAACGGATATCCAGCGCTTCGTCGACGATCCTTTCGATCTTCACCTTCATCATTGCATCACCTGAATACTGTTGTTTTGGTTTACTGCACCTTGTAGGAGCGAGCCTGCTCGCGATGAACCTGAGAACAACACGGGGTGTCAGGTTTCCCGCGTTATCGTTGGCGACCATCGCGAGCGAGCTCGCTCCTACAGGGTGGGGGCATTTTTCTGCTGCTCAGCGCATGAACAAACCGCCATTGATGTCCCAGCACGCGCCGGTTACCGAGGTGGCGTTGTCGGCGATCAACAACAGAACGCTGTCGGCGATGAACGTTGGGTCACCGAGGGTGCCGGCCGGGATCATTTTCAGGATCTGTTCCAGACGCTCCGGAGCCACGGTTTCGCGTACCACCGGCAAGTCCAGCGGACCTGGCGAAATGCTGTTGACCGTCACGCCCTGGGGCGCCAGTTCACGGGCGAAGACTTTGGTCAGGGTCGCCACGCCACCCTTGGCCGCCGCGTAATGCGCGCCGGTAGCGGTGCCGCCGTTCTGCCCGGCCAGGGACGCAATGTTGACGATGCGACCGAAGCCGCGCTCGGCAAAGTGCGCGCCGAATACCTGACAGGCGACAAAGGTGCCCCGCAGGTTGATCGCCATCGACTCATCGAACTCTTCCGGCGTGATGTCCATCAGCGCCGCGACTTTCGACACACCGGCGTTGTTCACCAGAATGTCGGTGCCGCCCCAGCGCTCGGCGAGCACATCGCGGGCACGTTGAAAGTCGGCCTTGCTGCGCACATCCAGTTCAATGGCCACGGCGCTGGCGCCGCTGCCATCGAGTTCCAAAGCCAGTTGCTGCACGCCATCGAGGCGCACATCCGCCAGGCCGACGCGATAACCGGCTGCGTGCAGACGGCGGGCGATGCATTCGCCCAGTCCGCGCGAGGCACCCGTTACGAGGGCTACTCGACTCATGATGTTGCCCTCACAAAAGGAAGCCGAGCGCGCTCAGGCTGTCGGTGGAGTTGATCAGGCGCACCACTTTTCGCTCCAGGGTCGGCACGCCGTCGGTGAAGCGGATACGGTGGTTCAGGTCGGCCACGAACGGCGTGTGCACGCCGCGCTTGTACGCGTACAGCAACTGCGCCGAATTGACTTCGACGATGTCGCCGGCCGCTTCCACCAGGCGGAAACGCGAGATCGTACGGATGGTTTTCGCTGCGTCCACCGCCGACGGCGAGTAGCCGGCGGTCAGGCGTTCGATGCGCAGGTCACGCATGCGCGCATCGTCGTAGGCGTAGTTGAGGGTCGCTTCGAAATCTTCGGTGTCCGGGTCGATCGGCACGATGTACTTGCCGCTTTCGCTCCACAAGGTTGCCCATTCGGCGTAGTTCTTCTGGTCGAGCAATTCGGCTTCGCGCCAGATGAATTCGATGGCCTGGGCCAAGGGACCTGCAAAACCGTTCAGGGTGTCGTGATTACTCATTGGCTCATCATCCTTTTCCACATGTCATAGGCACCGCGCATGCCGCCCTCGTCGGTGGCGTGGCTGACCTTGTCGCCGTTTTCAGCGGTGATTTCGCGGTTCAGGCCGCGGTTGACCAGGATTGGCGCATCGACGCCGGCGTACGAGCCGCGCTGCACGCGGTCCCAGGCTTCGGCATCGTCAGGGCTGCCAAAACCGAACGGGCCCTGGAAGTGTTCGTGGATGCGCATGCGTTCGCGGTTGGCGATTTCCGGGCCGCCGTCCATGCCGAGGGCCACGTGGCGGATCTCGGTTTCGGTGACCGACACCGGGCGCAGCACGCGGAAGAACGACATCGACATCGCCACGTTGGGGAACAGGTTCAGGTTGAAACCGGCGCCGTGCAGCGAGCGCACGATGCGACGGACCTGATCGGCCGGCAGGGTTTTCGACAGTTCTTCGGTGACGTGGGCGAAGCGCTCCTGCAACTGTTCGGTGCCGTCGTCGTGATCGAGGTCGACGTGCTCCGGCACCATCACCATCACACTGTGGCCGTTGCCCAGGGAGTGGGTCACGGCTTGCTCGTCGGTCATGAACGAAAGCATTTCCGAAGTTTCTTCATCCACCGACGACATGAACGACTTGTGCACGATCGGGAAGTGATAGCCGTCGGTGGTGTTTTCCAGCTGGATCTTCCAGTTGCCCTTGAAGCTGAACTTGTGTTCGCCCTGGGTCTTGATCGGGTAGCCGGCGCCCTGCTTCATGAACAGGTCCATCCAGTGTTTCGCGCCGCCGAGGAAGTCTTCCAGCGGTTCGATCTCGTCGTTGTAGCTGGCGAACACCATGCCGGCGTAGCTCTCGACGCGCAGGCTGGTCAGCGGCAATTCCGACTTTTCCAGAATGCCTTCGTAGCCGTCCGGATACGGCAGCGCACGCAGTTTGCCATCCAGGCCATAGGACCAGCTGTGGTACGGGCAGGTGAAACCGGTGGCGTTGCCCTTGTGCTTCTCGCACACGGTGGCGCCACGGTGGCGGCAACGGTTTTCCAGCACGTTGATGTTGTTCTTCTTGTCGCGCACCACAATCACCGGGCGGCGGCCGATGGTGGCGGTCTTGAAGTCGCCGCTATTGCGCACTTCGCTTTCGTGGGCAACCCACACCCAAGTGCGGTAGAAAATCTTGTCCAGCTCGGCTTCGAACAGCGCCGGGTCGTTGTACAGCGAGACGTCGACGCGGTCGTGCCGGACCAGGTCTTCGGGGCTTTTCGACGTTGCGATCAGCTGATATTCATGAGTGCTCATGCGGTTCTCCTCATGGCTTCTTTTTATGATTGAGTGGTAGAGGCTTGCAGCTGCGCACCAAAGGCGCAGACCAGTTCGTCCTGACCTTTGCGGCCAACGATTTGCAGGCCGACTTTCAGCCCGCCGCAATCGAGTTCCACCGGCACCGTCAGCGCCGGGTGACCACTGAGGTTGAAAGGCCGCACCAGCGGGGTCATGCCGGCCACGGCTTTGCTGCCAGCGCGGGCTTCGCTGAGGGTTGGCGGCAAGGTTGGCAGTGTCGGCAACAGCAATACGGCGAAGTCTTCCAGCGCTGCATCCACCTGTTGGGTGAACCGCGTGCGCACGGATTCGGCCTGGGCCAGTTCTTCGCGCGTGGTGCGGCTGGCCGCCAGCAAGCGTGTTTCCACGTCGGCGCCGATCAGGCCCTTGCCGGTCAAATAGCCGAACGCCGCCCAGTTTTCGAAATTGATCACGGTCAGGCCGGCGGCAAACGCTGCTTCGAATTCGCTCAGGTGCAGGTTGCTGCGACGCCATCCGGCGCGGTCGGCGGCTGCACCCAGGCTGGCTTGCAGGTGCGAATCACAGGCCACCTCGAGAAAGCCGACCCTGGCGCCGTCGCCTGGCAGGCCTTGAGCGGTAAAGCCCGGGCAGATCACCTGCATCGCGGCGATCAGGTCGTCCATGCTTTTTGCGAACGGCCCGACGCAATCGAGGCTCGACTCCAACGGATGCGCACCCACACGGCTGACGCGACCATAAGTCGGCTTGAGCCCGGCAATCCCGCAGCACGCTGCCGGCACCCGCACCGAACCACCGGTGTCGGTGCCGATGGCGATGTCCGCCAGGCCTGCCGCGACCGCCGAAGCCGAACCGCTGGACGAGCCGCCAGGCACACGGTCCGGCGCTTGCGGATTGATCGGAGTGCCGGTCCAGTCGTTGATGCCGGTCACGCCGAACGCCAGTTCATGCAGGTTGGTCTTGCCAACGATCTGCCAGCCAGCATCGAGGATCGCATCGACCACCTCGGCGTTTTGCGTCGCCGCCGGTGCATCGGCGAACGCACGGCTGCCTGAGCGGGTCGGATGGCCGGCGATGTCGATGGAGTCCTTGATGGCGACGCGCTTGCCGTTGCCACCGAGGAGGAATTCGCTGATGAAAGTACTCATGCGCTCAGCTCCGAATTGAACAAGCGTTGCGTGCGGAAATGCGCGATCAGCCAGACGCCGTCGAGACAGCGAAAATCGATGTTCAAGCGAGTGCCGAACAATTCGTTGCGACCATCGGCGTAGGTGGAAATCTGCTGCATGATCCACTGCCCCTGCGCCGCCTTGCCGTCGACCACGATCGACTCGCTGGTGAGGTAATGCAGGTTCAGCTTGAAGTGGTTGGACGGCGGCAGATAACCGCCGACAAACGCCGCCACCGCCTCACGTCCACGGTGTTGACCGAAGGTCTTCGCGGTCTGTGTGCCGAGGCCTTCCCAGACCGCATCCTCGGTGAACAACTGCGCCAACTGGTCGAGATGAATCGCCGCCCGCGGCACATCGCACAGGTCCATGTAGTGCGCCATCAAACGGCGCACTGCGCTTTCCCCTTCGAGCGTCGCCAGACGCTGCAGCAAGGCCTCGTTCATGGCTTACACCTTGGCCGCATCAGGAATGGTCAGCGGACGACCGATGCGCGCTTCGATCTTGGCGTAGCGCCACAGGCTGTATTGGCCAACCGGTGTGGTGCGGAACAGGTTGCAGGCGTCGATCACCGACTGGTGGCAGTCGACGTCGGCCATGATGTACACGGTCCAGGGCGAGGTGGTGGACGGGCCGACCATCAGGCGGTCGTCATCCATCGCGCCGAGCACGGTGATGCCGGGCATCGCGCCAAGGTCACCCATCATCTGGCTGAAGCCTTTCCACACGCTCAGGCCTTCGCCGGTGGGCAGGTCGAAAAAGTTCTGGGTGATACCGATGCAGAAGACGACGCGCAATGGCTCTTGGGTGGTTTGCGACATGGGTGTGGTTCCTTGAAAAAGTAATGGGGATTCAGATGTAGCCCGGGAACGGAGGTACGCCGAGGAACACCGAGCCGGCGCCGTCGTACAGGCCTTCGCTGAGGAAGGCGTGCTGGGTCACCACCATCGAGTCGCGCAGGTAGCGTTGCAGCGGATGGCGCAGGTAAATGGCGGTGGTGCCGGCCAGGCTGTAGGCGCTCTGCACCACCTCGGCACCGGCCTGGGACACATGAATGGCCGACAGGCGCAACAGGCTGGTCTGCTCCGGCGTGACCGGGTTACCGGCCAGGATCGAGTTCCACACCTGTTCGGTGGCGTTGTAGAAGAAACCGCGCGCGGCGCTGAGCTTGGCTTCAGCCTTGGCGATCTCGATGCGCACGTAAGCGCGGTCGGACAATTTCGGCGCGCCGGTGATGCCACTGCCGCCAGCCATGCGGCTGATTTCGTCCAGCGCGGCACGGGCCAGTCCGAGGTTGACCACCGCCAGCACTTGCGCGGCGTAGGCGATCGATGGATAGCGGAACAGCGGCTCGTCGATGGTCGAGGCACCGCCGCGGATGAACGTCCAGCGCTCGTCAACGCGTTTATCGGTCACTCGTAGGTCATGGCTGCCGGTGCCTTTGAGACCAACCACTTCCCAGTTCTCGACGATGTCTACCTGCTCCGGGCGGAACACAGCGGTGCGTGGCTTGCCGCCCGCAGCGCCGATGCCGACACCGAGCAGGTCTGCGCCTTTGCAGCCGCTGGCGAATTTCCAGGTGCCGCTGACCTGATAGCCGCCTTCTACGGCCTCGGCCGGTTGCAAGGGGAACAGGCCGCCAGCGAACACCAGGTCAGGGCTTTCGGCGTAGAGTTCAGCCAGGGTTTCCCGTGGTAAAGCAGCCAGGTAGACACCGGCGCTGCCGAAGCTGGCCACCCAGCCCGCCGAGCCGTCGGCTTCAGAGATGCGTTCGATCATTTGCAGAAACAGGTGCGGTGCCAGGGCGTCGCCACCGAAGCATTTCGGCGTGGCGGCACGGTAGATGCCCACTTGTTTGAAGCGCTCGATCATGTCCCGTGGCACGTGGGAGCCAGCGTCGAATTCTTCGCGGCGCCGGCGCACTTCATCCAGTACCTGCGCAAAGGCCTGGCTGTCGACGACATTCTCGTCAACGCCGATCGATGCGTCTTGTTGCGCAACCGCTGAACGCAGCATGGGCATTCTCCGTTTTGTTTATTGTTAGTGGGGTGACACGCATGCCCCGTTGTAGGAGCGAGCCTGCTCGCGATGGTCGTCAACGATGACGCTGGAAACCTGGCACCCCGTGGCGCTCTCAGGTTCATCGCGAGCAGGCTCGCTCCTACAGGGAATCGGCGTGGTCACCCTTGCATTGCGGTCCAGTGTAAAAACCGCATCCGGCCGCCACTATTGGTGCGTGCAGCCCCCTCGCTAAAGAAAACCCCTAGACCCACGCCGGTAACCTCTGAGCGCATCCCGCTGTGCGAGCAGGTATAAAACGCCATACTGCAAATCTCTGCCGCCAGGGGCCGTGCGATGTACCAGCCAAAACCGAACGACTTTTATGCGCTGATCGAAGCCATGCCGCTGTGCATCATTCTTCATGACGCGCACACCAAGGAAATTCTCTGGGCCAACGCCGCTGCCCTGGCGGCGTTGGGCTTTACCCTGGAAGAACTGACGCCGCTGAAGGCCTCCGACATGACCCGCGATGCGCCGAAATACCGGCGTTCCATAGGTTTGCGCTGGCTCGAAAGGGCCGCGCGCACCGGGCAACGGACCATCGAGTGGTGCTATCGCTCCAAGCAAGGGGTGGAGATTCTTTCCGAGGCGGTGGCGACCCTGGTGCACCTGGACGGTCGCGATGTGTTGATGGTGCAGTTCCGTGACATTTCCAAAGAGGACAAGGTCAAGCGCGACCTCAAGCGTTTCGAGAGCCGGCTCAAGGCCTTCATGCAGGACCTGGCCGAAGGTGTGGCGGTGCTCGGCCCCGAGGGCGATATAGGTTTTATCAGCGACTCCGGCGCGCACCTGCTCGACAGCGAAGTGCACCAGCTGATGGGCGAGAACTTCCTGGCCTGGTGCGACGACGCTTCGCGTCAGCGCTTGTTGCAACAGTTCGCCCATGAAACGCCGGAGCACGCGCCGTTCAACGTGCACTACAAGGTGCAGCGCCGGGACGGCGAATGGCGCTGGCATGACGCAACCTGCCGCTACATCGAGATCGAGGACGATCTGGTCGGCCATCTGCTGCTGTTCCGCGACGTGACCGAGCAGGTGCAGGCCGAAGAGGCGCGGCGGGTCAGCGAGCAGAAACTCGAGTACCTGGCGCGCTACAACGCCATGGGCGAAATGGCCGTGGCCATCGCCCACGAGCTGAGCCAGCCATTGGCGGCGACCCGCAACTTTATTGAAGGCGCAGTGATTCGCCTGGGCAACACGGGTGAAACCGATCAAGGCGTCACCTGGGGCTTGCAGAGCGCCGTGCGGCAAATCGAGCATGCCTCGGTGATCATCAAGAGCGTGCGCGATTACGTGGTCAAGCTGGAGCAGACTGAAGAGCTGGTCGACCTTAATGAGTTGCTGCGCGAAACCCGCTACTTCATCAGCCTGCGCGCCGATCCGAGCCGGGTGCGCGTGGAAATCGTCGCCGCGTCCGAACCGCTGCGGGTGAGTTGCGAGAAGGTGCTGATCGGCCAGGTGATCCTCAACCTGGCCTTCAACGCCATTGAAGAAATGGCCGACCTGCCCACTGAACGACGCCTGTTGCGTATCCACGCCAGTCGCGAGAACGATGTGGCCCTGGTGCGCATCGAAGACTGCGGCCGCGGCATCCAGGCCCAGGCGCAGGAGAAGCTGTTCGACGGCTTTTTCTCGTCCAAGGTCAGCGGCAACGGCATCGGCCTGGCGCTGTGCAAGAACATCATCGGCAGGCATCGTGGCGATATCTGGGCGCAAAACCTGGAGCCGTGCGGCGCGGTGTTTACCTTCTCCCTTCCCCTCGCCAATCCCGCCTGACCTGCACCACTACTGTGGTCTGACATACACAAATCCTGTGGCGAGGGGGCTTGCCCCCGTTCGGTTGCACAGCAGCCGCAAAACCTGCTGGCACGGTGTGACTGGCAAATGCTGGGGCCGCTTCGCAACCCAACGGGGGCAAGCCCCCTCGCCACAAATGCAGCTTCGCCCTTCCCACCTCTGACGCCAGTCAAACCCCCGCCTTATCAGATTGTGCAGCCAGTTTCATGACACTGGCACAGACACACAAACACTTGGCAGGCAGGGCAATTCTCCCGATCTCGGGGCACGGCAGAATCAAAGGGTAAAAATCTGCCAAAGCACCCGCGATCCGCGTTACCAACAATTCAGGAAGTTCCCCTTATGCGAACAAACAGGATCTCCGTACAGTCAGCGCTAGGCCTGAGCCTGCTTGTACTCGGTTTGAACAGTGCCCACGCGGATCTACCCGCCGGTACGATTGGCCAGACCGTTCTGGCGTTTCCACCCGAAGCTCACCGCGCGTTTGTCATCGACGTCGAGTTCGACAGCTTTGTGGCTGGCCGCGTGACCGTGGTCGACCCGGACCAGAAGCGCATCCTCGGCATGGTGCCGACCGGTTTCGCAGCGCCGTCGACCCTCAGTCACGACAAAAAAACCATCTATAGTGCGGACATCTGGTATTCCCGCGGCACCCGCGGCACCCGCACCGACGTGCTCACCGCGTGGGACAGTTCGACCCTGTCGCCGGCCTGGGAAGTGCTGATTCCAAACAAGCGCGCCGAATCGCTGACCCAGCGTTATGCGCTCAAGCCAAGCGGCGACGACAAGTTCGTCTACGTCTACAACTTCACCCCGTCGACGTCGGTGACCGTGGTCGATACCCAGACCAAGGCGGTTGCCACGGAAATCGCCATCCCCGGTTGCGTGCTCAACTACCCGGTCGGTAACCGCCGCTTCGCCTCGCTGTGCGGCGACGGCAGCCTGCAAGTGGTGACCCTCAACGATCAGGGCCAGGAAACCGCGCGCAGCCGCACGCCGTTCTTTGATCCGAACGCGGAAAAACTGGTAGAGCGCGCCGTCAACGTCGGCGACACCTACTACTTCACCACCACGACCGGCACCGTACGCCCGGTGGATTTCGCCGGTGATGCGCCGAAGGTCCTGCCGTCCTGGTCGCTGGTTTCCGACGAAGACAAGAAGGCCGGCTGGGCTCCGGGTGGCTGGCAGATGATGGCAGTGGCGCCGAAGCTGGACCGCCTGTACGTGCTGATGCACGACGCCCACGAACCGATGAAGTGGGAAGACCCGAGCCCGCTGATCTGGGCGTTTGACCTCAAGACCCACAAGAAGGTGGCGACTCTGGAAGCCCCGGTTCCGGTGTGGAGCATGCAGGCAACCGGCGACGACAAGCCGTTGTTGCTCGGCACCGACGTGGAAGGCGGTTTGCAGATTTTCGATCTGAAGACCAACAAGCTCACCGGCAGCATGCCGAAAGTCGCCAAAACCGCGACTCAGGTCCTGAGCTACTAAGAGGTTCGGCCATGCACACAGATCCGATCTTCATCATTGCCAGCGCCATCGCCATCGCGGTGTTGCTGGCCAGCGCCGCGACCCACAAGTTGCGCGCGCCGGCCCGCTTCGCCCGGCAACTGGCGGACTATCAACTGCTGCCCGAGGCGCTGGTGCGCCCGACGGCACGGTGGGTGCCGCTGTTGGAACTGGCCATTGCCTTTGCCCTGCTGGTACCGGTCAGCCGTGGTTACGCCGCGTTGAGCGCCGCCAGCCTGTTGGCCCTGTACGCCGCCGCCATCGGCATCAACCTGTGGCGCGGTCGCGCGGACATCGACTGCGGTTGCGCCGGTCCCGACCAGGCACAGCCGCTGCGTCCGGTGCTACTGGCACGTAACAGCGCACTGATAGCGCTGGCGCTGGTGGCCAGCGTGGCGCCGGTGGCCCGCGACCTCAACCTGTTCGATGGCTTCGTGACCCTGGCTGCCGCCGCGGTTGCGCTGCTCATCTACGCCGCCGCCGATGGGCTGCTGGCGAACTCCCCTCTTCTGCTCAAATTGATTGGTAGGTAATCGAAATGGAAGGCTTGATTGTTTCCAACGTTCTGCTCTGGGTGCTGCTGGTGGCTGTGGCGTTTGTCGTCATGGGCCTGGTGCGGCAGATCGGCGTGCTGCACGGTCGTCTCGCCCCGGCTGGCGCGCTGATGGTCGACAAAGGGGTGGCGGTCAATGAACCCGCGCCGCAAGTCACCGCCAGCGACCGTCACGGTCGCCCGGTGAACTTCGGTTACGCCGGCGAGAAATCGCAATTGCTGTTCTTCCTCTCGCCGACCTGCCCGATCTGCAAGTCGCTGCTGCCAGCGATCAAATCCATCGCCAAGGAGCAATCGGACCGCCTCGATGTGGTGTTCGTCAGCGATGGCGACATGGACGCCCAGCAAGCGCTGATCCGCGAACACAAACTCGAAGACGCCACCTACGTGGTCGGTCCGGAAGTGGGCATGACCTACCAGATCGGCAAGCTGCCGTACGCCGCGCTGATCGACAAGGCCGGCACCCTGCGTGCCAAGGGTCTGGTCAACTCCCGCGAGCACCTGGACAGCCTGTTCGAAGTCGAGCATTTGAAGCACGCAACGCTGCAGCAGTACCTCAATGCCCAACCGCACACCCACGATCACGACCACAGCCACGGCCATAGCCACTGATAAGGCAGGGAGACCTTTATGAAACTGCTGGATCTGTTGTTTGAGCGTTCGTCCCGCCGTGTCGCCGACACCACTTCGCGCCGCAAACTGCTGGCACGCATGGGTTCGCTGATGGTGGCCGGTGCCGCCCTGCCACTGTTGCTGCCGCTGGACCGCACCAGCAAGGCCCTGGCCGCGGAGCCTGCGCAGGCCGGCGACCCTGGCGATCCGAACACCTGCGACTACTGGCGCTACTGCTCCATCGACGGCTTTCTGTGCAGCTGCTGCGGCGGGTCGGTGACGTCCTGCCCACCGGGCACCGAAGCCTCGCAAGTGACCTGGATCGGCACCTGCCGCAACCCGGCCGACGGCAAGGACTACATCATTTCGTACAACGACTGCTGCGGTAAGCAAAGCTGCGCCCAGTGCGCCTGTACCCGTAACGACAGTGAAGAACCGGCCTACCGCCCGTTCAACAACAACGATGTGAACTGGTGCCTGGCCGCCAAATCGCACATCTACCACTGCACCGTTTCGGTCATCCGCGGCGTCGCCGTTTAAAGAACGCGCTTTGCGCCGGTTGCTCGCGCAATCGGCGCTTTTTTTTCTGTGGCTGCTTTTCTTTTTTTACTGCTTTGTGTGTGTGTGTGTACCTGTAGGAGCGAGCTTGCTCGCGAAGAACTCAAGGGCGACGCGTTAAACCAGATAGCCCGCGTTATCGTTGACGTCCTTCGCGAGCAAGCTCGCTCCTACAACAGGTGCCAAACCGGTCATCAGCGGAGTTGGATTACATGCGTAGTTTGATATTGCTCGGTCTCGTCTGCGCCCTGAGCGCCCCGCTCGCTTTCGCCCGGGCCATTCCCGACCCGGCGCAGAGCCATGCGCCGGGCAACGAAGACGTTCAAACCCCGATTGCCCAGGCCGGTTACAGCGTCGGCGTGAACTACCAGCTGCAATGCGCCGGTTGCCACCTGGGCGACGGCACGGGTTCGGCCGCCAACGACACGCCACGGATGAAAGGTTTCGTCGGTAACTTCCTGAAAGTGCCCGGTGGCCGCGAATTCCTCGTGCGAGTGCCGGGCATGTCGCAGTCAGCGCTGAACAACGCACAACTGGCGGACTTGCTCAACTGGCTGTTGCGCGAAGACGGCATGGCGGGTAGCAGCATGCCGGCCGATTATCAGCCTTACACCGCCGAAGAAGTCATGGCGTTGCGCGCCAGGACCATGCTCAACCTGCCCGGCACCCGTGGTGAGTTGATCAAGGCCATGCGTGCCCAAGGCATCGCGATCGATGACGGGATGAATTACTGAGAACATTTGCCCCGCCCCGCTTCAACATCAACCGCCCGGACGATGGACGCGTTGACGGCAAATAAGTAACGTAACCGGTGCTGTTTTCGAACCTGGAAAATCGAAAAGGGAGTTTGCATCGTGACCGAAGAGACAAAAACCAAAGGACCGGCTTCGTACTTCCCGTCCATTGAAAAAAAGTACGGGCAGCCGATCAGCCATTGGCTGGACCTGCTCAAGTCTGTCAGCGATAAGAAACACATGGAGATGGTGGCCTGGCTCAAAACCGAACACGGAATGGGTCATGGTCACGCCAATGCGCTGGTTGCCTATCATCTGGCAGCCACCAAAAGCGCCTAACCACCGGTCCATCCTTTGCTGTGCTATCGGTGGTGCCGGGTAAAACCGGCTCCACCGTAAGTCTTCTGTTGCCCTATTCTTTCATCCAACCCATCACGCCGGACATCGACCATGTCAGCCCCCGAATCCATCCTCCTCGACAGCTGGCACCACAACGCCCGGGCCTGGATCGACGCCATACGCAGCGGCACCATCGAAAGCCGCCTCAAGGTCACCGACCAGGCCATCCTGCTGGCGGTGCTGGGTCGCCAGCCCGAGCGTGTGCTCGACCTGGGTTGCGGTGAAGGCTGGTTGTTGCGCGCGCTGGCAGACCGGGCCATCGATGCGGTCGGCGTGGATGGCGATGCGACACTGGTGGAGGCGGCGCGGACGGCCGGCACTGCGCGGGTACATTTGGCGAGCTATGAACAACTGGCTGAAGCGAAAGTCGACATCGGCCGCGACTACAACCTGATCTGCGCCAACTTCGCCCTGCTGCATCAGGACATCATCCCCCTGCTCGCTACCATGAACACCCTGCTCGCCCCGGGTGGCGCGCTGCTGATCCAGACACTGCACCCGTGGGCGGCTGCGGCGGGCGACTACCAGGATGGCTGGCGGGAAGAGACCTTCTCTGGCTTCAAGGGGCAGTGGCAGCCCATGCCATGGTATTTCCGCACCCTGTCCAGTTGGCTGAATGCACTGGACATGGCCGGCTTTGCATTGGCCGGCCTGCAGGAGCCACAGCACCCGCAAAGCCCCGTGCCGCAGTCATTGCTGTTGGTGGCCGAGCCACGGCGCTGAGTGGCTTTAATATCGCACACAGTTCTTGCCCCGCCGAACATCCCTGCGGGAGCGAGCTTGCTCGCGATGAGGCCGGCACATTCAACATCGATTTCGCCTGTCATGCCGCCATCGCGAGCAAGCTCGCTCCCACAGGTTCAGTGGTTGTACGCAACATCTGCGAACCACCCAAATCACTGTGGGAGCGAGCTCGCTCGCGATGAGGCCACAGGTTTCAGTGGTGCACCCAATACAGCGTCAGGCCCACTCTTTACGCAGCTGACGCGCAGCGTTGACCATGTGCACCAGCGCCGCTTCGGTTTCCGGCCAGCCGCGGGTCTTCAGGCCGCAGTCCGGGTTGACCCACAGGCGGTCGGCGGGAATACGCTTGGCGGCCTTGCGCAGCAGGTTGGCCATTTCCGAGGAGTCCGGCACCCTTGGCGAGTGGATGTCATACACGCCCGGACCGATTTCGTTCGGGTACGCGAAGGCTTCGAACGCGTCCAGCAGTTCCATGTCCGAGCGCGAGGTTTCGATGGTGATCACGTCGGCATCCATGGCGGCGATGGACTCGATCACATCGTTGAACTCGCTGTAGCACATGTGGGTGTGGATCTGGGTTTCGTCGCGCACACCGGAGGCGCACAGGCGGAACACTTCGGTCGCCCAGTCCAGGTAGTGCTGCCACTGCGCCTGGCGCAACGGCAGGCCTTCGCGGAATGCGGCTTCGTCGATCTGCACGATCTTGATCCCGGCGGCTTCCAGGTCCACCACTTCATCACGGATCGCCAGGGCCAGTTGACGAGCCTGCACTTCGCGGGTCACGTCTTCGCGGGGGAACGACCACATCAGCATGGTCACGGGACCGGTCAGCATGCCCTTCATCACCTTGTCGGTGAGGCCCTGGGCGTAGCGGATCCACTCCACGGTCATGGCTTTCGGACGGCTCAGGTCACCGAAGATCACCGCCGGTTTCACGCAACGCGAGCCGTAGCTCTGGACCCAGCCGAAACGGGTGAACACATAGCCGTCAAGTTGCTCGGCGAAGTATTCGACCATGTCGTTACGCTCGGCTTCACCGTGCACCAGCACGTCCAGGCCCAGGTTTTCCTGCACTTGCACGGCGTGACGGATCTCACTGTGCATCGCTTCGGTGTATTCGGCTTCGGTCAGCTTGCCTTGCTTGAACGACTGGCGAGCCAGACGGATCGACGCGGTTTGCGGGAACGAACCGATGGTGGTGGTCGGGAACAGCGGCAGGTTCAGGCCGGCGCGCTGTTTCTCGATGCGCCGGGCAAACAGCGAATGACGCTGGCTGTCCTTGACAGTGATGGCGGCCACACGCGCCTGCACGGCCGGTTTGTGGATGCGTGGCGACGCAGCACGGCTGGCCTGCACGGCGCGGCTTTGGGTCAGCGCTTCAAGCACCTTCGGCGCTTCCGGCTCGTTGACGGCCTGAGCCAGCACCGCGACTTCTTCACACTTCTGCACGGCAAACGCCAGCCAGCTTTTCAGTTCGGCATCGAGCTTGTCTTCACGCTCCAGATCAACCGGGCTGTGCAGCAGAGAGCAGGATGGCGCGACCCACAGGCGATCACCCAGACGCTCATGAGCATGCTGCAGGGTGGCCAACGCGTTTTCCAGGTCGCAGCGCCAGACGTTACGGCCGTTGACCAGGCCCAGCGACAGCACTTTGTAAGCCGGCAGGCGATCTAGGATGGTCGGGTACTGCTCAGGCGCACGCACCAGATCGATGTGCAGGCCGTCCACCGGCAGGTTGGCGGCCAGGCCCAGGTTTTCTTCCAGCCCACCGAAGTACGTGGCGACCAGTTTCTTCAACGGGTCACGCTGAATCAGGTTGTAGGCCCGCTCAAAGGCGTTTTTCCAGTCCTGCGGCAGGTCGAGCACCAGGATCGGCTCGTCGATTTGCACCCACTCGACGCCCTGTGCCGCCAGGCGCTGGAAGATCTGGCCGTACAACGGCAACAGACGATCCAGCAGCTCCAGCTTGTCGAATTCGACGCCCTTGGCCTTGCCCAGCCACAGGTAAGTCAGTGGGCCGATGATCACCGGCTTGACGTTGTGCCCCAGTACGCGGGCTTCCTCGACTTCTTCGAACAACTGGTCCCAGCCGAGCTGGAACTGCTGATCGGCGCTGAACTCAGGGACAAGGTAGTGATAGTTGGTGTCGAACCACTTGGTCATTTCCTGGGCATGCGCGCCGCCGCAGCAACTGTCGCTCACACCACGCGCCATGCCGAACAGGGTTTGCAGGCTGGCCTTGCCATCGTGCGGGCGGAATCGCTCAGGGATCACACCGAACATCAACGAGTGGGTCAGGACCTGGTCGTACCAGGCGAAGTCGCCGACCGGCAGCAACTCGATGCCGGCCTTTTTCTGCAAGTCCCAGTGGGTCTTGCGCAGGTCGCGGCCCACGGTGCGCAGACCGGCTTCGTCGAGTTCGCCCTTCCAGAACGCCTCTTGAGCCTTTTTCAGTTCGCGGTCGCGACCAATGCGCGGAAAACCAAGGGAATGGGCCACAGCCATGTCAAATAACTCCAATGCGTTCGATGGGAGCCATTGTCGACAGTGTCAGCGAGTGAGACAAACTCATTTTAATCGTGATGATCACAAGTTCTTCTCATGATCAGAAGCACTGCGCAACTGCGCTGGATGGACATCTGGTTCAAGGCGCTCGCCCGTGGCGTGTGCGTAAGCCGCGCGTCAATGGCATCATCACCCGCTACGAAAGTTTCGATACCCGCCCCCCTCTGATCGGCTAAGGAATAGTCCCGATGCGTATCAAAACACTGCTGGCCTGTGTCACGGCGCTCTACCCGGACGCCAAAGTGCAGACCGCCGGGATCAGCCCATGACGGCCATTTTTCGGCCGCGTCCGACGTTGATCTTTTTGCTGCTGTTGCTGGTGTTGGTGTTCTGGCTGTCCCTGGCCCTCGGACCGGTCAGCCTGCCCCTGGGCGATACCTTGCTGGGCGGGATGCGTCTGCTCGGGTTGCCACTTGACGGTGGTGACACGCAGCAGGCGGAGTTGATCCTCGGGCAGATTCGCCTGCCGCGCAGCTTGCTCGGTATTGCCGTGGGGTCGGTACTGGCGTTGTCCGGCGTGGCGATGCAGGGGTTGTTCCGCAATCCCTTGGCCGATCCGGGTCTGGTCGGTGTGTCCGGCGGTGCTGCGCTCGGTGCCGCCCTTGCCATCGTCGGCGGCAGCCTGCTCGGTGGCTTGCCGCCTGCAATCGAACCCTACCTGCTGTCGGTGAGCGCCTTCGCCGGTGGCTTGATCGTCACGGCGGTGGTGTATCGCTTCGGTCGCCGCAACGGGCAAACCGACGTTGCCACCATGCTCTTGGCGGGTGTGGCGATGACGGCCATGGCCGGTGCCGGGGTCGGGCTGTTCACCTACCTGGCCGACGATGCCACCTTGCGCACCCTGACGTTCTGGAACCTGGGCAGCCTCAACGGTGCCAGTTACCCGCGCTTGTGGCCGTTGCTGATCGTCACCCTGGGCGTGGCGTTGTGGTTGCCCCGCAGGGCGGCGGCGCTCAATGCATTGCTGCTGGGTGAGTCGGAGGCCCGTCACCTGGGTTTTGACATCGAGCGGATCAAGCTTGAGCTGGTGTTGTGCACAGCGCTCGGCGTCGGCGCGGCAGTCGCGGCGGCCGGGCTGATCGGTTTCATCGGCCTGGTGGTGCCGCATCTGATGCGCCTGCTGGTCGGCCCGGATCACCGGGTGTTGCTGCCCGCGTCGTTGCTGGCCGGTGCCAGCCTGCTATTGCTGGCCGATCTGGCGGCGCGTTTGTTGTTGGCGCCAGCCGAATTGCCAATCGGTATCGTGACTGCACTGATCGGCGCTCCGTTCTTTCTTTATCTGCTGGTGCGAGGACGCTCCTGATGCTGCGGGCAAACAACCTGCTGGTACGCCGTGGCAAGCGCACGGTGCTGACCAACATCGATATCGAGTTGCGCCCCGGTGAAGTGCTGGGTGCGCTGGGGCCGAACGGCGCCGGCAAAAGCACCCTGCTCGCCGCTTTGTGTGGTGAGCTGGCGACCAGTGAAGGCAGGGTCAGCCTCGACGAGCGTCCTCTCGCCGACTGGCCGGGACAGGAACGAGCCAAGCGCCTGGCCGTGCTGCCGCAGAGTTCGAGCCTGAGCTTTGCGTTTTCGGTCAATGAAATCGTCGGCATGGGACGCTTGCCTCACGCCAGCGGCCGCGTGCGCGATGCCGAAATCGTCGACGAGGCACTCAAAGCCGCCGATGCGCTTCATCTTGCCGGACGCAGCTACCTGGCCCTGTCCGGCGGTGAACGCCAGCGCGTGCATCTGGCGCGGGTGCTCGCTCAGCTCTGGCCGGGTGCCGAGGGGCAAACCCTGCTGCTCGATGAACCGACATCGATGCTCGATCCGCTGCATCAGCACACCATTTTGCAAGCCGTGCGTGACTTCGCCGAGCGCGGGGTTGCTGTGCTGGTGATTCTGCACGACCTCAATCTGGCCGCCCGTTACTGCGATCAACTACTGTTGTTGCATCAGGGCCTGCCCCACGCCTACGGTCCACCGGCAGAAGTGCTGACCACCGAAGCGATGGCGGCGGTGTATGGACTACAAGTGCTGATTCACCAGCACCCGGAACGCGGCCACCCGCTGATCATCGCGCGCTGATGCCGCTCCCTCTTCTGTCATCGAGGGGGCACCTGTCCAATAAGGAAAACCGATGCGCTTTCTGTTGCTCTGTGCATTCAGCCTGTTGGCTGCCTGCCAAATCCATCAGGTCACACCACTGCCGGCGCCGATCGCCCCGCACGGCCGTGATCACGCCGACCTCGGAGTCATCCGTGAACTCGCCACGGGCCGTACGCTGACGCCGCAAGAACTTGTCCAACGCCTGGCCGTTGTGCCTCGGGTATTGGTCGGTGAACAGCACGACAACCCGGACCACCACGCCCTGCAATTATGGCTGCTGCGCGAACTGGCGACACAACGCCCCCAGGGCAGCCTGCTGATGGAGATGCTCAACCCCGATCAACAGGCCAGGGTCGATGCCGCGCAAGCCGTGACCCGCGCGGGCCAGCCACCGGCCGATGCGTTCACGGCGCTGGCCTGGCAGGCCAATTGGGACTGGAGTGTTTATGGCGCACTCGTCACCTACGCGCTGCGGCAACCGTATCCGCTGCTGGCGGCGAACCTGGACCGCGCGCAGATCATGCAGATCTACAAACAGCGCCCGGTACTTGCGGGGCAAGCGTCCACCACCCAACAGGTGCGGGCGACCTTGCTGGATGACATTCGCCAATCCCATTGCGGCCTGCTGCCCGAAGCGCAGATGCCGGCAATGCTCGCCGTGCAACAACAGCGTGACCGGCGCATGGCCCAGCGCCTGATGGCCGCGCAGACGCCGGCGTTGCTGCTGGCCGGTGCCTTCCACGTGCGCAAGGATCTGGGGGTGCCACTGCACCTGAAGGACCTCGGTGCCGGTGAAGGGAATGCGGTGCTGATCCTGGCCGAAGCGGGCAAGACCGTGACCACCGAGAATGCGGATTACGTGTGGTACACCGCCGCGCAACCGGAACAGGATCATTGCGCGCAATTGCGTCGCTAAACCCGACCGAAACATTGTGGCGAGGGGGCTTGCCTGTGGCGAGGGGGCTTGCCCCCGTTGGGTCGCGCAGCGACCCTGAACCCTGCAATCGCGGTTACTCAGACAAACCGCATTGCCTGGATTGGGACTACTTCGTAGTCCAACGGGGGCGAGCCCCCTCGCCACAGGTGTCGGCCTGCCGGCGCGACACTATGTCACGCCTCCCCGTCGGTCCAATGGTCGTATCCGCCCCTCCGACACCGGCACAGTTTGTTAACATCCCCGCGATTTTTTCGTCTGTACAGTCATCACGCTGTCATTTCAGCCTGTTCAACAGGATGCTTTTTTCATGAGTACTTTGTATACCCGCCGGACTGTCCTGCAAGGCATGGGCCTGTTGAGCCTGGGCCTGCTCGCCGGTTGCGACGACAGCAGCACGCTGTCGTTCAACTACGGCAAGGACCTCAGCGACAAGATCATGGGGCGTAACTTCAAGCTCAAGAACCCTGAAGGCGAAACCAGGATGCTGGGCAGCTATCGCGGCCTGATGCCGATGGTATTCTTCGGTTTCACCCAGTGCCCGGCCGTGTGCCCGACCACCCTGGCCCGCGCCGCGCAGGCCAAGAAGCTGATGGGGCGCGATGGCGAAAGGCTGCAGGTTATCTTCATCACCCTGGACCCTGAACGCGACACGCCAGAGTTGCTGGACCAGTACGTCAAGGCGTTCGACCCGAGTTTCGAAGCCCTGTACGGCACGCTTGAAGAAACCGCCGCCACCGCCAAGGAATTCGGCGTGTTCTTTGAGAAGGTCCCGAGCGGCGATACCTATACCCTCTCCCATACCGCGACCAGTTTTGTCTTCGACTCCCGGGGCAATCTGCGCCTGGGGCTGTCCGCGTCCCTGACGGCCAAAGAGTGCGCAGAAGACCTGCTCACCGTGATGGAGGTTTGCTGAAATGAATGCCCCGCAAGCTAAAAAACGCTTCGTGCAAAGTTGCAAGCAACTGGCACTGGGCTTGTCCCTGGTCGGCCTGGCCTTTCAGGTATCGGCACAAACCCGGGTCGACGACGCCTGGGTCCGCGCCACCGTGGCCGACCAGCCGTCGAGCGGCGCCTTCATGACCGTCACCGCCAGCAGCGACAGCAAGTTGCTGAGCGTGCAAACGCCGGTTGCCAAGCTAGTGCAGATTCATGAAATGAGCATGAAAGACGACGTGATGAAAATGCAGCAGGTGCCGTCCGTTGCGCTGCCAGCCGGCAAGCCGGTGAGCTTCGATCCCAACGGCTATCACATCATGCTGATGAATCTCACAGGTCAGATCAAGGAAGGCGACAAGGTGCCACTGACCCTGACCGTGGAAGACGCCAAGGGCGAGAAAGAGTCGATTCAGATTGAAGCCGTTGCCAAGGCGATTAACACCATGGATCACAGCAAGATGATGCATGATCACAGCAAGATGAATTGATTGCTCCGTCAGTTAAAACACAGAGCCTGTGGGAGCGAGCTCGCTCGCGATGAGGCAGGAACATTCGACATCGATGTCGCCTGACACTCCGCCATCGCGAGCAAGCTCGCTCCCACAGTTTGATCTTCAGTGAATACGAGTCCTTTTCACGTCAACTCAAACAAGCTTGAGCACCACGTTGATGTTGTTGCGCGTGGCTTTCGAGTACGGGCAATACTGGTGCCCGGTGTCGACGATTTTTTGTGCGGTTTCACGGTCCAGCCCCGGCAGGCTGACATTGAGCCGCGCCTGCAGCAGATAGCCGTCTTCATTGGTGCCCAAATCAACCTCGGCATCGACGGCCACATCCTTGGGCAACGCCACTTTCATTTCCCTGGCTGCAACTTGCATGGCGCCGATGAAACAGGCGGACCACCCGGCAGCGAACAGTTGCTCCGGATTGGTTCCGCCGCCACCCGCGCCCGGGGACGACAGCTTCACATCGAGGATACCGTCGGAGCTGCGGGACGCGCCGTCACGCCCGCCGGTGGTGTGGGTTTGGGCGGTGTACAACACTTTATCGATCTGGCTCATGATGACCTCCTGATTGAGTTGTAAAAAACCGGTTTTCACCCCATCGGGTCGCTGGGATGGTCAATCAATATAGTCGTCGCAGCCCCACCTCGCGGTCGATCCGACCAGCGCCCCCTCTACTTTATTTACGCGCCAACTTGTACCTGACGCAGTCCTCATAAAAGCTCTGGCGTACAGCAGTCGGTTTGAATCGCGACGGACTGTCATAAGTTTGCTCTGTAATGCCAAGTGCCATCATGCGCATCCAGGATTTTGCAAACTTGTAGACCTGGATTTTTTGGCGTGCGGCGTACAGAGAAACGCCTGAAAGCTTGAGCTCCTGTGCCCTTGCGGCGGTTCCCGCCCCCCAACTGCACATGTATTGATCCTGGGTGGCCAGTTCTTTGGCTTGAGCCGAATGGGCTACACCCGCGATAACTAACGGCATTAACGCGATCCATGTCTTGCGCATCTTGACCTATTTAACTGGCTGAAAATGAACTAATTTTGCTGAGGATTTTTAAACTTGGGGGCCAGCATCGTGCCTTTTTTGCAAATTAGTGCGAAAACGAGATGTGTGACGTTATTTCTTGCGAGTTTTCAATCCTTTGCTATAGCTAAGACTCTCAATCGCCAACTAAGTGAGGCAACGGAATGTCAGTCGCAAAGAAAATGAGTGTGGGGCAACTGACAATGTTGACCGCGGTCAACATGTTGGGCTCAGGCATTGTGCTGCTACCGACGAAACTCGCGGAAGTCGGTGCAATTTCGATCCTCTCCTGGCTGATAACGGCCACCGGCTCCCTCGCTCTGGCGTACGCCTTTGCGCGATGCGGGATGCTCAGCCGCAAGACCGGCGGCATGGGCGGTTATGCCGAATACACCTTCGGTAAAGCAGGTAACTACATCACCAACTACACCTACGGCCTCTCGCTGTTGATAGCCAACGTGGCGATCAGTATTACAGCGGTCGGTTATATCCAGGTGTTGTTCGGGATAGAACTCGACTCACTGCAAGTAGGCCTGGCCACTATTGCCCTGTTGTGGATCACCACCTTCGCCAACTTTGGCGGCGCCAGCATTACCGGCCGTATCGGCGCGGTGACGGTCTGGGGTGTGATTGCACCGGTGGTGCTGGTCTCAACGGTGGGCTGGTTCTGGTTCGACAGCAGCGTATACGCCGCTGGCTGGAACCCCCACGACAAAGGCTGGTTCGAAGCGGCAGGCGCCTCGGTGGCAATTACCCTGTGGGCCTTCCTTGGCCTTGAATCGGCTTGCGCCAACACCGACGCGGTGGAAAACCCTGAGCGCAACGTACCGATTGCCGTGCTGGGCGGCACCCTGGGTGCAGCGGTGATCTACATCGTCTCCACCAACGTCATCTTCGGTATCGTCGGCAACGAAGAACTGGCCGCGTCCACTGCGCCGTTCGGCCTGGTGTTCGCCAAGATGTTCACCCCGATGGTCGGCGACATCGTGATGGCGGCCATGGTGCTCGCCTGCATCGGTTCGCTGCTGGGTTGGCAGTTCACCATCGCCCAAGTGTACAAAAGCTCGGCGGACACCGGTTACTTCCTGCCGATCTTTGCCAAGGGCAACAAAGCGGGAACGCCGATTGTCGGCATGCTGGTGCTGCTGGCGGCACAGACCGCGCTGGCCCTGCTCACCATCAGCCCCGACTTGAGCAAGCAGTTCGACACCCTGGTCAACCTCGCGGTGGTCACTAACCTTGTGCCGTACATCCTGTCCATGGCCGCGCTGATGACCATGCAGAAAGTCTCCAACGTGCCGGAAGGCAAGGCACTGGCGACCAACGTCATCGCCCTGATCGCGGCGGCCTACAGCTACCTGGCGCTGTACAGCTCCGGTGAACAGGCGCTGATGCTGGGCGGCGTGGCCACGATCGTTGGTTACACCCTGTTCGGCTTCGTCAACAACCGCCTGATCCGCCTCGAAGCGCTCAACAACAGCGTACCGACACAAACCGTCAGCGCGCAGCACCTCACTGCCGAGCCAGTGCCGGTCAACAACCTGAATTAACTCTGGAGGATCAATCATGACGGAATATAAACACTCGCTGGGCATGCTGGCGCTACTGGTCAGCAGTCCGCCGGACAAGCGAACGGTGTTTGGCCGCGCCCTGGATCAACTGGTCCACGACGTAGAGGGACGTGGCGTCAGCGTACTGGCCTCGGAAAGCCTCACCGATGCCGCCTCGATCCTGCGCTCGGACCCTGCCATTCAATGCGTGCTCATCCGGTGGGAAATGGACACCAGCGAAGGCCACGCCGACTGCACCAAATTGCTGGTCAAGCTGCGCGAGCGCAACACGCGAGTGCCGGTGTTCCTGATCAGCGACCGCACCACCGCGTCGAGCATTCCGTTGCTGGTCATGCAACACGCCGACGACTTCATCTGGCTGCCCGAGGACACCTCCCGGTTCCTCAGCGGGCGCATCCTGGCGGCCATCGAACGCTATCGTCAGGCCGCCCTGCCGCCGATGTTCGGCGCGCTGGTGAAGTTTGCCCGCAACTATGAATACTCGTGGCACACCCCAGGCCATGCCGGCGGCACGGCTTTCCTGAAGAGCACCGCAGGCCGGGCCTTCTACGAGTTCTTCGGGGAGAACCTGCTGCGTTCCGACCTGTCGATCTCGGTTGGCGAACTCGGTTCGCTGCTCGATCACAGTGGCCCTATCGGCCAGGGTGAACGCTATGCCGCCAAGGTCTTCGGCGCCCACCGCACGTATTACGTGACCAACGGCTCGTCGATGTCCAACCGCGTCATCCTCATGGCCAGCGTCACGCGCAACCAGATCGCCCTGTGCGACCGCAATTGCCACAAGTCCGCCGAGCACGCGATGACCCTGTCCGGGGCGATTCCGACCTACCTGGTGCCGACCCGCAACCGCTACGGCATCATCGGCCCGATCCTGCCGCAGACCCTGAGCGCCGAAGGCGTGAAAGCCGCCATCGCCAACAACCCGCTGGTCAAGCAAGGCATCGACCCGACGCCAGTGCACGCCATTGTCACCAACTCCACCTACGACGGCCTGACCTACAACGTCACCCGCGTCGAAGAACTGCTGGGCGAAAGCGTGGACCGTCTGCACTTCGACGAAGCCTGGTACGGTTATGCGCGCTTCAACCCGCTGTACAGCGGACGCCATGCCATGCACGGCAACCCGGCCGATCACGACAAATCCAAGCCGACCGTGTTCGCCACCCAGTCGACCCACAAATTGCTGGCTGCCCTGTCCCAGGCCTCGATGATCCACGTGCGTGACGGGCGTAACCCGATCGAACATGCGCGTTTCAACGAGTCGTACATGATGCACGCCTCGACCTCGCCAAATTACGCGATCATGGCTTCCTGCGACGTCAGCTCGGCGATGATGGAAGCACCGAGCGGGCAGATCCTCACCAACGAGTCGATTGAAGAAGCCATCAGCTTCCGCCAGGTTCTCTCGCGCATGCACAACGAGATGGTGGGCAAGAACGACTGGTTCTTCACCTGCTGGCAGCCGCCGACCGTACAGGTTGGCGCAGCGGCCGTGCCGTTCCATGAGGTCGACCCGGCTACGCTGAAAACCGATCCGAACTGCTGGGTCCTGCACCCGAACGCGGTATGGCACGGTTTCGGCGACATCGAAGACGGCTACTGCATGCTCGACCCGATCAAGGTCTCGGTGCTCAGCCCGGGCATGGGCGACGACGGCAGCCTGCTCGCCTCCGGTATCCCCGCTTGTGTGGTCACGGCGTACTTGGGCCGTCAGGGTATCGTGGTCGAGAAAACCACCGATTTCACCATCCTGTTCCTGTTCTCCATCGGCATCACCAAAGGCAAGTGGGGCACGCTGCTCAACGCCCTGCTCGACTTCAAGCGTGACTACGACGACAACGCCGAGCTCGAGCTGTGCCTGCCCGACCTGTACAACGCCAACCAGCATCGCTATGCCGGCATGGGCCTGAAGGATCTGGCCGACGAAATCTTCGCCGCCATGAAGAAACACAAGACCACCGCCAACATGTCCCAGGCCTTCGGCACCCTGCCAAAAGCCGAGTTCAGCCCGGTGGAGGCCTACGAAAAACTGGTGCGTAACGACATCGAGCTGGTGACGCTCAACGAGGCCGCCGGACGCCTTGCCGCGACCGGTATCGTGCCGTATCCACCAGGCATCCCGCTGCTCATGCCGGGTGAGAACGCAGGGCCTGCGGACGGTCCGTTGCTGGCGTATCTCAAGGCACTGGAAGCCTTCGACAAATCCTTCCCCGGCTTCACCCATGACACCCACGGGATCGAAGTCGAAGATGGCGTTTACAGGATGCTGGTACTGAAATAAGTTAAACAGGTTCACCGCAACCCCTGTGGGAGCGAGCTTGCTCGCGATGGAGTGTCAGCTACGTTGATGTCGACTGACACACCTTCGCGAGCAAGCTCGCTCCTACATTGCATTGCAAAAC
Organism: Pseudomonas sp. GW821-FHT12A04; assembly: GCF_058807755.1. Taxonomy (NCBI): domain Bacteria; kingdom Pseudomonadati; phylum Pseudomonadota; class Gammaproteobacteria; order Pseudomonadales; family Pseudomonadaceae; genus Pseudomonas; species Pseudomonas sp. GW821-FHT12A04. The sequence goes on along the minus strand of NZ_JBXAQZ010000007.1, from coordinate 8,030 downwards.
CCCCGAAATCCCTATGGGCAAACTCGATCACAGCGCTCTATGATTGATCCCCATGACCACCACCGCTGCGATCCGCTCACCCTGCCCGCCCGGCGCCTGCGACTGCGGGCGTGACCCGTTGCTGGAAACACCAGGGGCGGACCTGCGCATTCTGTTTCTGACCCGCAACGAAGAAAAACGCCTGATCGAACGCCTGGAGAACCTGCAGAGCCTGAGCGATCTGGAGCACCTGCAACGGCGCATGCTCGAACAGTTGGGCATCCGCGTGGACATCGCTCCCGGTTTCAACGAAGTGCGCACCATGCGCGGCATCGGCATCCAGATTGGCGAACTGCCGGGGCTGTGCCGCAAGACCCGCGCCAACATCCCCGCCGCCATTCGCCGGGCCATGGAAAAGCGCCCGGAGATCGCCTACGAACTGCTCAATGCCAACGACCTGTTGCGTGACGCCTGATGAAGCTTCTTCTCGAACTCCCCCTCACCGACGAGATTCTCACCTCGTTCGCCCTGGCCATCGGGGCCGACCTGCAGGGCTACCGCAACCACATTTACCGGGTGCTGAATTTCCATGGAGCCCTCAGTGGTGCCGATGGCCTGCCCCCGGCCGCCGTCCAAATCGCGGCGGCGTTTCATGACCTGGGCATCTGGACCGATGACACCCTCGACTACCTGCCGCCGTCCATTGCCCTGGCCACCGAGTACCTCGACAACCAGCAACGAGCAGAACTGAAGGATGAAGTCAGCGCATTGATACTTGAGCATCACAAACTGCGCCGGTATCGCGGCGCCTACGCTGCCAGCGTCGAACCCTTCCGCCAGGCCGATCTGGTGGATGTGTCCCTAGGCCTGGTGCGTTTCGGCCTGCCCCGCAGCTTCATCAAAACCGTGCAGGCGACCTTTCCCGATCACGGCTTTCACTCGATGCTGATGAAGCTTTCAGCCCGTCAATTCATTCGCTCGCCGCTGCGCCCGCTGCCCATGTTTCGCTGGTGAAACACGCATCCGTTACCCCCTCGAACAGGCACCTGAACAAGATCAGCGGTCGTACATGAATCACGAGGCGCTGCTATGCCTTCCATGGGAGATTTTGCCGCAAGCCAGCCAGGATGGAACTGCAAACCCAAGCGCGGCCACGGCCCCGGCGCCAGCCAGGTGCGCGCATAAAAACCGGTGCCAATCCGTAACAGGAGGTAGCCGATGTTATTCATCGTCAGTTGGACAATCAGCCCGGACAACCGTGATGCCGCAATCGCACGTTTCCTCAAGACCGGTGGCGCACCGCCCGAAGGCGTCACCATGCACGGACGCTGGCACGCCGTAGGGAGCTCGGCCGGCTTCGGCATTGCCGAGGCGAGTGATCTGGTGCCGATTCAAAAATGGGTGCTGGAGTGGAACGACCTGATGAGCATGGACGTGCATGCCGCATTGACCGATGAGCAAATTGCACCATTGCTGGCTGCCACTGCCGACCGGTAATGGCGATTGAGGCGGCGAGTAGCGCTCGCCGCCTCAATTTAGCGGGTGTTTTTGAGCGAACACTCTTTCGGCGCAATGCTCCTGAATCAGTGCTTTCTGACTATCCATTACTGGATATTTCGCAATTCAAACCTACGCTCTTCGCGGGGGTTACGAAATTCAACGACGGTTGGGGGCTCGTCTCGATGTACTCACGCGAGTGCGCAGGAGCTCGAAATGAATCGGACAACCTTATCCACGCTGTTTGCGGCCCCCCTATTGCTGTCTGTGATGGCGTTTCCCGGCCTGACCCTGGCCGCCGACAAAGCTCCCAACATCCTGGTGATCATGGGCGACGATGTGGGCTGGTCGAATATCGGCGTCTACAACCAAGGCATGATGGCCGGCAGAACCCCCAACCTTGATCAGCTAGCGAACGAAGGCATGCGTTTCACTGACTATTACGCCGAGGCCAGTTGCACCGCCGGGCGCGCCAACTTCATTACCGGCGAACTGCCGATTCGGACAGGCATGACCACCGTCGGCCAGGCCGGCTCGCCCGTGGGTATTCCCGCCGAAGCCGTCACCATCGCGACCGCACTCAAGGCCATGGGTTATGCCACCGGCCAGTTCGGCAAGAACCACTTGGGCGACCTGAACCAGTTCCTGCCCACCGTCCATGGTTTCGATGAGTTCTTCGGCTACCTCTATCACCTCGACGCCATGGAAGATCCCGCACACCCCAATTATCCGAAGGAGCTGCTAGACAGCGTCGGCCCACGCAACATGGTCCACAGCTGGGCCTCCACCACTGATGACACGACCGTGATGCCGCGCTGGGGCAAGGTCGGCAAGCAGAAAATCGAAGACGCCGGAACGCTCTATCCGGAGCGGATGAAAACCGTCGACGAGGAGATTCGCGACAAGGCCTTCTCGTTCATCGACAAGGCCAAGCAGGACAACAAACCGTTCTTCGTCTGGCTCAACCCGACCCGCATGCACATCGTCACGCACCTGTCCGACAAGTACGAGGCCATGCGCAACTCGCAGAATGGCTGGTCGGAACAGGAAGCCGGTATGGCGCAGCTCGATGACATTGTGGGCGACGTCCTGGCGAAGCTGAAAAAAGACGGCATGGACGACAACACCATCGTGATTTTCACCACCGACAATGGTGCGGAAAACTTCACCTGGCCCGATGGCGGCACGACTCCGTTCGCCATGGGCAAAGGCACGGTCATGGAGGGTGGCTTCCGGGTACCGGCAATCATTCGCTGGCCAGGCAAGGTGCCGGCCAACCAGATTGCCAACGGCATCATGTCCGGCATGGACTGGTTCCCGACCCTGGTCGCGGCGGCAGGTAACCCGAACATCACGGCGGAACTGCTCAAAGGCAAACAATTGGGCGACACCACCTACAAAGTTCACCTGGACGGCTATGATCAAACGCCAATGATCACCGGAAAAGGTCCGTCGAACCGGCATGAAGTTTTCTACTTCGGAGAGAGCTCCTTGGGTGCGGTGCGCATAGACGACTACAAATATCGCTTCATTGACCAACCGGGTGGCTGGATGGGGGCTAAAGTTGCTGTGGATGTGCCGATCCTGACCAATCTTCGACTCGACCCGTTCGAGCGCATGGGCTGGCCGGAAAATCAGGCCGCGCAGGGTTCGCAACAATACTTCGACTGGTTCAAATTCCAGTTCTGGCGCTTCGTGTTCGTCCAGCAGCAGGTGGCCAAACTGGCAGAAACAGCGATCGAGTTCCCACCAATGCAAAAAGGCGCGAGTTTCAACCTCGACTCGGTTAAAGCCAAGATCGCCGCGGCTCGGGCAGAGATGGCCAAGTAACAGCCGAATCCACGGGTGGCGAGTTCAGTCCACCCGTATTCGAAATGGACAATTGCTGAGGGATTTCCATGCCGACGAAAACAGCTACCCTGCCCGCCTCTGCGCTACTTGCCCTGTGCTGCCAGCAAGCCTGGGCCGGCGGCATCATGCTCTATGAAATCGGCACCGATAACGCCGGCCTGGCCAACGCCGGTGCCGCCGCCCGTGCCCAAGGCCCCTCGACCATCGCCAGCAACCCCGCGGGCATGAGCTATCTGCCAGGCACGCAAATCACCGCCGGCTTGCAGGTTCTGTACGGCGACCTGAGCTTCGACCGCGACTCCGGCACCAACACCCCGGGCAGCGGCAGTGGCAACGCCCTCGATCCGATTCCCGGTGGCAGCTTCTTCGTCAGCCATGAACTCGACGAGCACTGGAGCGTCGGTTTCGGCCAGTACGGCGACTTCGGGCTGGCGGTCAATTACGACAACGACTGGTCGGGCCGCTATTTCGCGCAGAACTCCAGCCTGCTCGGCCTGTCGCTGGTACCGAGCGTGGCTTATCGCTTCAATGAGCAGTGGTCGGTCGGCTTGGGCATCAAGGCCATGTACGGCATGTTAAAGGCAGACACCGCCATCGACCGCTCCCCTTTCGGCTTCACTGACCGCTCTGACGGCCAATACAAGTACCGGGACAACACCTGGGGCTATGGCGCCAACGTGGGCGTGATCTACGCCCCGCAACCCGGCACGCGCATCGGCCTGACCTACACCAGCCAGGTCGATCTGGACTTCAAGGACCGGCTGGACGTCAAGGGCGACGGCCGCCTGCTCGAGCGCGTCAACAACACCGATACCGAACTGGACATGAAGGTGCCGCAAACCGTCACCCTGAGCCTTTTCCAGCAACTGGACCGGCAATGGGCGTTGCTCGCCTCGGCCAACTGGCAGGACTGGTCCGAGTTCGGCGACATCGCCGTAGAGGTCGACACCACGGCGTTTGGAGCGCAATCGACAACAGTCGACGCCGGCTTCAAGGACACCTGGCACCTCTCCCTTGGCGCGCAATACCAGGCCACCGAGCAATGGTTGTGGAACGTCGGTGTGGCCTACGACAGCAGCGCCGTCTCGGACAGCAACCGCAGCGTGGTCGTGCCGATGAATGAATCCTGGCGCATTGCGACAGGAGCCACCTATGCTCTGAACGAGAACACCGATGTCAACGTCAGTTGGGCCATGGTCTGGCTCGGCGACATGCCGGTGGACCAGGCGAAGGCCGTATCGGGCAATCGAATCTCCGGTCAATTCGACAATGCCTGGATTCAGGCTATAAACGGAAACATGACCTGGCGATTCTGATGTCTTGTAAACGAAAGAATGACGATTTAAACCAAGGAGTAAACACCACTATGAATCTGTCCCGAAAACTGCTCGTCGGCGCTACGCTGGCCAGTCTGTTGCTAGGCGGCTGCACCTCGAAAGTGACTGAGAAGGAGCAATATTCAGGCTTCCTGTCCAACTACAACAACCTGCAGGAAGTCGAAACGCCGAGCGGCGGCACCGCGATGCGTTGGGTCAGCCCTGCGTGGAACCCGAATGCCTATGACACCGTGGTGTTCAACAAACTGGAGCTCTACCCGGCCCCCAAACCCGATGAGCGTGTCAACCAGCAGACACTGACCGACATTCAGAACTACATGACCAGCAAGGCCAAGGCTACGCTGGGCCAGAAATACCGCGTAGTGACCAACACCTCTTCCGCACCGGCGGGTTCGCGCCCCCTGATCATGCGCGCGGCGATTACCGGGGTGAACGCCGAGAACGAAGGCATGAAGTGGTATGAAGTGGTGCCCATCGCGGCCGTAGTCGGGGCAACCCAGGCAGCCACCGGTCACCGTGACCAGGAAACCACCCTGTTCATCGAAGCCGAGTTCGTCGACGCCAAGAGCAACCAGACCGTAGCCAAAGTGGTGCGCAAGGTGTTCGGCACCGAACTGAAAAACGAAAGCCAGAAGATTACCGCCAAGGACTTCAAGGCGGCGATCGACAAACTGGGTACCGACTTCCAGGCATTCCTCAAGTAAGAACAGGTTGCTCGCGTAGGAGCTGCCGCGGGCTGCGATCCTTTGATCTTCAGGTTATTGAAACCATGCAAAGGTCGCAGCCTTCAGCAGCTCCCATCGGCACAGTTCACTTCTTCATCCCCACCCGCCGGCGCATCTCGGCAGTGATCGCTTGCCGGGTTTTGGGCATGTCCGCCCAAGGCTCATCCCCGACTTCGGCCAGACGTTCATGCACGTTGTGCAGATTCCATTGATTGGCGCCCTTGAGTTCGGCCACCTCTTCGCGCCAGATCGGCATCGACACCGGCAACCCCTCGCGGGTACGTACGGCGTAGGCGCAAATGGTGGTCGCCCCCAGACCGTTGCGCAGGTAATCGATGAAAATCCGTCCGACCCGGTTCTTCGGTCCCGACACCGCGGAAAAACGCTCGGGTAACAGCCTGGCCATGTGACTGACAATGGCATGGCTGAAATCCTTGACCTCATCCCAACCGAGCTTGCGGGTCAACGGCACCACCACGTGAATTCCCTTGCCGCCGCTGGTTTTCAGAAACGCCTTGAGCCCCAGTTCATCCAGCACCGACAGCGTCAGCTGCGTGGCCTCGACCATGCGTTTCCATGGCAGCGCCGGGTCTGGGTCAAGGTCGAGGATAAAACGATCCGGCTTGTCGAGTTTGTCAGACGTCGCAATCCAGGTATGCAGTTCCACGGCATTCATCTGCACCGCGCCAACCAGCGCCTCGACGTTGTTGATGAGCATCATCGGCTGGCCGGTAAGCTGTTTGTCCAGCAGGGTGATGCCGGGGATCGACAGGTGCTCGGCATTCTTCTGGAAAAACAGCTCACCAGCGATACCGTCCGGCGCACGCACCAGCGCCACCGGACGATCCTTGAGTTCGGGCAGGATCCACTCGGCGACGCTGGCGTAGTACTGCGCCAGTTGCAGTTTGGTGGTGCCGCTGCCGGGGTCGATCATCCGGTCCGGGTGGGTGATGCGTACCTTGCCCTCCTCCAGACCGAGTTGTGAGGGGGCGGGTGCGGTTTTCTTTCCCGTGGCAGCGGGCTTCGCCGTGCCAGCCTTTTCCGCAGTGGAGGTTTTCACGGTTTTCGCGCGCTCCTCGGTGATGGCTCGTGCCGGTTTGTCATTGCGCAGGCCATGAAACACGGCATGGCGCACCGAACCGTCCCTGGTCATTTCAGCGAAGGCCACTTCCGCCAGCAGCCGGGGTTTGAGCCAGTGCACGTCCCTGGCCTGCGAACCGCCGGGTGGATTGACCACCGGCGGCTTTTTCACCTGCAAGGGCTTGAGCTGATCATGGAGGCTGCGCAGGGTCGCCTCGTTGAACCCGGTGCCGACTTTGCCGGCATAACGCAACTGGCCTCCATCGTGATCATGCAGCCCCAGCAGCAACGCCCCGAAGGCATGGCGCGAGCCTTTCGGATCGGTGAAACCGACGATGACGAATTCCTGTCGATGCTGGCATTTGAGCTTGATCCAATCGCTGCTGCGCCGGGATACATAGGGCGACCCCTGGCGCTTGCCGATCAACCCTTCCATGTGCATCTGACAGGCGCTGTCGAGCAAGGCGCGGGGCTCCTCGCCAAACGACTTGGAGAAACGCAGCAACGGCTCCTCACTGGTATTGAGCACCGTCGCCAGCGCAGCTCGACGCTCTTCGACCGGCACCTCGCGCAGGTCCATGCCATTGAGGTACGGCAGGTCGAACAGGTAGTAGAGAATGTCGTCGCTGCGATCCGCTTCGAAGGCGTTTTGCAGCGCCTGAAAGTCAGGGACACCCTGTCCGTCCATCACCACCATTTCACCGTCGAGCCACGCCGATTCCAGGCCCAGCGCGGTCAGGGCCATGGCCTGCCCTGGCAGTTTGTGGGTCCAGTCGTGACCATTGCGAGTGATGAGCTTCACCTCGCCATGATCGATGCGGGCCATGATCCGGTAGCCGTCGAATTTGATTTCGTAGCGCCACGGTCCGTCGGGGATTTTTTCCACCAGCGTCGCCAACTCCGGCTTTAGCAGGTCCGGCAGCCTGGCTTTGCGCGCGCCGGTCAGTGGCGATGATTTTCCCGGGCGTGAAAGTTTGGCGGCGGGCTTGGTGGTCGCCGAAAAATCACGCACGCGGTTGTAGTCATCGAGGTTGCGGGGCATGGCTCACCTGCTTCGCGCCCGGACGTTGAATGCAAACGTCTCCTAACCAAGCAGAGCCAGCGAACGGAGCAATAATTCAATCGGCGTTGAAAAGGCCCGGACGGACGGGCTTGTGGCGCGGGGTACAGCTGGTGTTCCGGCAGGTTGACCGAGTCATCGTTCTTCGCGAGCAAGCTCGCTCCCACAGTGATTTTCAGCGCACACGGAATCTGCGCTCGACGGCGATCAAAATGTGGGAGCGAGCCTGCTCGCGATGGCGGTGTGTCAGGCTCCAGGGATGTTGACTGGGTCGACCGCATCGCGAGCAAGCTCGCTCCCACAGTGATTTTCAGCGCACACGGAATCTGCGCTCGACGGCGATCAAAATGTGGGAGCGAGCCTGCTCGCGATGGCGGTGTGTCAGGCTCCTGGGATGTTGACTGGGTCGACCGCATCGCGAGCGAGCTCGCTCCCACAGTGATTTTCAGCGCACACGGAATCTGCGCTCGACGGCGATCAAAATGTGGGAGCGAGCCTGCT
>NZ_JBXAQZ010000006.1:218943-314918 GCF_058807755.1 Pseudomonas sp. GW821-FHT12A04 | reverse complement strand
GCAGCGGACGGGACTCGAACCCGCGACCCCCGGCGTGACAGGCCGGTATTCTAACCGACTGAACTACCGCTGCGCGTCGGTGGAGGCATTTCAGCCTACCTCTTGCTTTCGCAAGTATCTCGGAAGTGGTGGGTGATGACGGGATCGAACCGCCGACATTCTGCTTGTAAGGCAGACGCTCTCCCAGCTGAGCTAATCACCCGTTTGCATCTCCGAGGCCGCGAAATTTACGCAGGTAGCGAACCTAAGTCAATAGCAGGATTGAAGTTTTTCTGAAAAAGACAAAATTATGTCTATGCAGCTAGAGCGCTTTCGCGAGCAAGCCCGCTCCCACAGGGGATTGCATTCCAAATGTGGGAGCGGCGGTGCGACGATTCGACTTGCTCGCGAAAGCAGCACATTCAACATCAATCCCGGAGCTTACTCGCTGTAAATCATCTTCTTGGTCATGCCGCCATCGACCACGAATTCCTGGCCGGTGACAAACCCGGCATTCCTCGACAGCAGCCAGGCCACCATCGCCGCGACATCCTCGACCTTCCCCACCCTGCCCGCCGGATGCTGGGCATGATCGGCCTCGGTCAAGGGTTCGGCACGTTGCACCGAGGGGTCGCGCGCATCGATCCAGCCAGGACTGACGGCATTGACCCGGATCTCCGGGCCAAGGCTGATGGCCAACGCATGCGTCAGGGCCAACAATCCGCCCTTGCTCGCCGCATAGGCCTCTGTGTCGGGCTCCGACTGCCCGGCGCGGGTCGAGGCCAGATTGACGATGGCGCCGCTGTGAGCGCGCAGGTACGGTGCACAGTGCTTGGCCAGCAACATCGGCCCACTGAGGTTCACCGCCAACACCCGATTCCAGTGAGCCAGGTCGAGGCTTTCCAGGGTGATGTTGTGCGGATCGGCAACCGCTGCATTGCATACCAGCGCATCCAGGCGCCCGAACTGACCGAGCACCTCGGCTACGCCCAGCGCGACTTGTCCCTCGTTGGAGACATCCATGGCGATGAACCAGGCGTTGTCGCCCAGCACTTTCGCCACTTTCGAACCGCGCTCCCGATCCAGATCCGTCAGCACGACTTGCCAGCCTTCGCTGATCAGCCAGGCCGAAATCCCCAGGCCAATACCCCGCGCAGCACCGGTCACCAGCGCTACGCGGCCATTTGAGCCGGTGGTCGGCGCAGACAACTCGATCACAACGCAGCCAGGCCGCGTGCCAGATCGGCTTGCAGGTCCGCCACGTCTTCCAGGCCGACCGCAACGCGGATCAGGCTGTCACGAATACCCGCCGCTTCACGCTCTTGCGGCGCCAGGCGACCATGGGAGGTGGTGCTCGGATGGGTGATGGTGGTTTTGCTGTCACCCAGGTTGGCGGTGATCGAAATCAGGCGCGTGGCGTCGATAAAGCGCCAGGCGCCCTCTTTGCCGCCCTTGACCTCAAAACTGACGACCGCACCGAAGCCCTTCTGCTGGCGCAGCGCCAGTTCGTGCTGCGGATGGCTCTTGAGGCCGGCGTAATGGACTTTCTCGATACCGTCCTGCTGCTCCAGCCACTCGGCCAGTTGTTGGGCGTTGGCGCAATGGGCCTTCATCCGCAGGTTCAAAGTTTCCAGGCCCTTGAGGAAGATCCAGGCGTTGAACGGGCTCAGGGTCGGCCCGGCGGTGCGCAAGAAACCAACCACCTCTTTCATCTGCTCGCCGCGACCGGCCACGACACCGCCCATGCAACGACCCTGGCCGTCGATGAATTTGGTGGCCGAGTGCACGACGATGTCCGCGCCCATTTTCAGCGGCTGTTGCAGCGCCGGGGTGCAGAAGCAGTTATCGACCACCAGCATCGCGCCTTTGGCGTGAGCGATTTTCGCCAGTTCGGCAATGTCCACCAGCTCGGCCAGCGGGTTGGACGGCGATTCGACGAACAGCAATTTGGTGTTGGCCTTGATTGCCGCGTCCCAGCCGGACAAGTCCGCCAAGGGCACGTAATCGACTTCGATACCGAAACGCTTGAAATACTTCTCGAACAGGCTGATGGTCGAGCCAAACACGCTGCGCGACACCAGCACGTGATCGCCGGCGCTGCACAGGCTCATCACCACCGCCATGATCGCGGCCATGCCAGTCGCGGTGGCCACGGCCTGCTCGGCGCTTTCCAGCGCGGCAATGCGCTCTTCAAAGGCACGCACAGTCGGGTTGGTGTAGCGCGAGTAGACGTTGCCCGGCACTTCGCCGGCAAAACGCGCGGCGGCATCGGCGGCGGTACGGAATACATAGCTGGAAGTGAAGAACATCGGATCACCGTGCTCACCTTCCGGCGTACGGTGCTGACCGGCACGTACGGCCAGGGTATCGAACGCTACGCCTTCGAGGTCGCTGTCCAGCCGACCGGCATCCCAATCCTGACTCATGCTGTCACTCCTTGCCTTGCTCTTGATAGATAAAAGTCTTTTTGCCAGATACAAAACCGGCCCCTCAGGGCCGGTAGTTACTCAGTTGTTGTACAGATCGATGATCGCACTGACTGCCTGCGTCTTGACCTTGGAGGCATCGTTGCGTGCCTGCTCGATCTTGTTCAGATAAGCCTCGTCGACGTCGCCGGTGACGTACTGGCCGTCGAACACCGCGCAATCGAACTTGTCGATCTTGATCTTGCCGCCCCCGACCGCTTCGATCAAGTCAGGCAAGTCCTGATAGATCAGCCAGTCGGCGCCGATCAGGTCTGCCACGTCCTGGGTCGAACGGTTGTGGGCGATCAGCTCGTGAGCGCTCGGCATGTCGATGCCGTAGACGTTCGGGTAGCGAACCGCTGGCGCCGCGGAGCAGAAGTAAACGTTCTTGGCGCCGGCTTCGCGGGCCATCTGGATGATCTGCTTGCAAGTGGTACCGCGAACGATGGAATCGTCCACCAGCATCACGTTCTTGCCGCGGAATTCCAGCTCGATGGCGTTGAGCTTCTGGCGTACGGATTTTTTCCGCGCGGCCTGGCCCGGCATGATGAAGGTCCGGCCGATGTAGCGGTTCTTCACGAAGCCTTCGCGGAACTTCACGCCCAGGTGGTTCGCCAGCTCCAGGGCCGCGGTGCGGCTGGTGTCCGGAATCGGGATGACCACGTCGATGTCGTGATCCGGACGCTCGCGCAGGATCTTCTCGGCGAGTTTCTCGCCCATGCGCAGACGGGCCTTGTAGACCGAAACGCCGTCGATGATCGAGTCCGGACGCGCCAGGTAGACGTGTTCGAAGATGCACGGGGTCAGGGACGGGTTGGTCGCGCACTGACGGGTGTACAGCTTGCCCTCTTCAGTGATGTAGACCGCTTCGCCCGGTGCCAGGTCGCGAATCAGGGTGAAGCCGAGCACGTCCAGGGAAACGCTTTCCGAGGCGATCATGTACTCGACGCCTTCGTCGGTGTGACGCTGGCCGAAAACGATCGGGCGGATGCCGTGCGGGTCGCGGAAACCGACGATGCCGTAGCCGGTGATCATCGCTACGACGGCATAACCACCGACGCAACGGTTGTGCACGTCGGTGACGGCGGCGAAAACGTCTTCTTCGGTCGGCTGCAACTTGCCGCGCTGGGCCAGTTCGTGCGCGAACACGTTGAGCAGTACTTCCGAATCGGAACTGGTGTTGACGTGGCGCAGGTCAGATTCGTAAATCTCCTTGGCCAGTTGTTCAACATTGGTCAGGTTACCGTTGTGCGCCAGGGTGATGCCGTAAGGCGAGTTGACGTAAAACGGTTGAGCTTCAGCCGACGTCGAGCTGCCCGCGGTTGGATAACGCACATGGCCAATACCCATGTGACCGACCAGGCGCTGCATGTGACGTTGCTGGAACACGTCACGCACCAGGCCGTTGTCCTTGCGCAGGAATAACCGGCCATCATGGCTGGTCACGATACCGGCAGCGTCCTGGCCGCGGTGCTGGAGGACGGTTAGCGCGTCATACAGCGCCTGATTGACGTTCGACTTACCGACGATACCGACGATGCCACACATGCGACGCAACCCCTACTTAATGGATCTGAACTGAGCACTACTCACTGAGGCGTTTTGGCCATCGGCAAGAGTTGCTCCTTGAACGGAATATCAGCGGGTACGCTGATTCCGCTGGCAAGCCACTGACTGCTCCACCCGAGGATCAGGTTTTTGGACCAGTCTGCAACCAATAGAAATTTTGGCACGAGCTGTGACTCTTTCCACCACCCGTCCTGCTGTACCGGCCCCAGGCTCAACAGCCCGACGGCGATAACCACCAGCAACCCGCCACGGGCGGCGCCGAAGGCCATGCCGAGGAATCGGTCGGTCCCGGAGAGCCCGGTGACGCGAACCAGTTCGCCGATAAGATAATTGATCATTGCGCCTACGATTAAAGTGGCGACAAACATGATGGCACAGCCCGTTATTATACGTGCCGATGGCGTTTGAATGTACCCGCCGAGGTACTCGGACAGTGAGCCACCGAACATCCAGGCTACGACTCCTGCGATGATCCAGGTCAGCAGCGACAGCGCTTCCTTGACGAAGCCGCGGCTCAGACTGATCAATGCGGAGATGGCGACGATTGCAACGATCGCCCAGTCAACCCAGGTAAATGGCACAGTGCAGCCTACAGACGGATAAGGCGGCGCATTTTAGCAGAGCCCATGCTTATCGGTAAGCTGCGATTGTCAGTGCATTTCATATCGGGGTGATAGTTTTAGCCACGTTCCGGTTGAAAGCGCACCACAAACCCCTTGAGGTTCTGCTGGCGGTTGAGCAAGTCACGCAGCCGGTCGGCTTCGGCACGCTCGATCAGCGGCCCGACAAACACCCGGTTTTTGCCGTCGGCGGTACGGATGTAGGCGTTGTAACCCTGGCTGCGCAGGGTTTTCTGAAGTTTTTCCGCGCTTTCGCGGTTCGACAGGCTGGCCAGTTGCACCGACCAGCTGACAGACAAACCATTGGCATCGACACGGCTTTGCGTGGTGTCCGGCTTGCCCGGTGCCGCGGTGATCGGCTGGGCAGGCGCCGTTGCAGGCTTAGCCGCCAAAGCCGGGACCGGCGCGGGTGCAGCCGGCTTGGCTGCTGGCGCTGGAACCGCAGGCGCTGGAGCCACCGGAACAGCTGGCACCGCCGATTCCTGCTGGGCGATTTCGTCATCGCTCGGCACGGGTTCCTGAGGCAGGGCTTGCGGCTCAGGCACCGCCACGGGCTCGACCTGTACCTGGGGCATCGCCGGCGCTTGCGGAGCCGCGGGCGCTTCGACCGTCACCTGGCGCTGTTCGTCCTGGCGGGAAAACAGCATCGGCAGAAAAATCACCGCCAGCGCGACCAACACCAGGGCGCCAACCATGCGCTGCTTGTATGCCTTATCCAGCAATGCCATTTGCCGCTTCCTCCGTGGAGCGCCGGGCCAGCCATTCAAGGGCCTCGGCGACACAATAAAATGATCCGAACAACAGGATTTCGTCGTCGCTCGTGGCCTGCGCGCACTGCCCTTCCAGGGCGGCCGCGACACTGTCGTATGACGTGACCGACGCACCAAGACCTTGCAACGCGGCGTGCAAATCCGCAACCGAACGCGCCCGAGGCGAATCCAGAGGTGCGACAGCCCAGTGCTGGACACTAGCATTCAATTCGCCGACCACACCACCCAGATCTTTGTCCGCCAGCAACCCGAACACCGCCAGACGCTTGCCGACCGGCGGGCGGCTGGCCAGGCGACGAGCCAGATACTCCGCCGCATGGGGGTTATGCCCCACATCCAGCAATAGATTCAAGCGTTTGCCTTGCCACTCGAACTCACGGCGATCCAGGCGACCGACCACCCGGGTGGCCCGTAGCGCCTCGATAATCTGCGCATCCGCCCAAGGCAAGCCGAGCAGCAGGTAAGCCTGCAACGCCAGCGCGGCGTTTTCCATCGGTAGATCGAGCAGTGGCAGGTCGCGCAGCTCCACCACGCGCCCTTGCCCATCGACACCGCGCCATTGCCAGTTGTGATCGGTCACACCGAGGTCAAAATCGCGCCCACGCAGGAAAAACGGGCAATTAAGCTCGCGCGCCTTGTCCAGCAGAGGTTGTGGAGGATTCAGATCGCCGCAGAGCGCAGGCGCGCCCTGACGGAAAATACCGGCCTTCTCGAAGGCCACGGACTCCCGGGTATCACCGAGGTAATCCGCATGATCGACGCCGATACTGGTGACCAGCGCCATGTCGGCGTCCACCACGTTGACCGTGTCCAGACGACCGCCCAGACCGACTTCTAGCACCACTGCATCGAGCCCGGAGCGCTGGAACAGCCAGAATGCCGCCAGGGTGCCCATTTCGAAGTAAGTCAGGGACGTGTCGCCGCGCCCGGCCTCTACCGCGGCAAAGGCCTCGCACAGCTCGGCATCCGTGGCTTCGACGCCATTGACGGTTACCCGCTCGTTGTAACGCAGCAGGTGTGGGGAGTTGTACACCCCCACTTTCAAGCCCTGGGCCCGCAGCAAGGACGCCACGAACGCACAGGTGGAACCCTTGCCGTTGGTCCCGGTGACCGTGATCACCCGAGGCGCCGGCTTGCCCAGTCCCATACGGGACGCTACCTGCTGCGACCGCTCCAGGCCCATGTCGATGGCTGAAGGGTGCAACTGTTCAAGGTAGGCGAGCCATTCGCCAAGGGTACGTTGGGTCATAGGCTGGCTGGCACCGGCGGAACCACGATCGGCTCGATAGGGGCAGCCACGAACTTCGGCGTCGGCAGGCCCATCATTTGCGCCAGCAGGTTGCCCAGACGCGGACGCAGCTCCTGACGGTCGATGATCATGTCAATGGCACCGTGCTCCAGCAGGAACTCGCTGCGCTGGAAGCCTTCCGGCAGTTTCTCGCGCACGGTTTGCTCGATCACACGCGGACCGGCAAAACCGATCAACGCCTTCGGCTCGCCGACAATCACGTCGCCCAGCATCGCCAGACTGGCGGAAACGCCGCCGTAGACCGGGTCGGTCAACACGGAGATGAACGGGATGCCCTCTTCACGCAGACGGGCCAGCACCGCGGAGGTCTTGGCCATTTGCATCAGGGAAATCAGCGCTTCCTGCATCCGCGCACCGCCGGAAGCGGCGAAGCAGATCATCGGGCAACGTTTTTCCAGGGCGTAGTTGGCGGCGCGAACGAAACGCTCACCGACGATGGCGCCCATCGAACCGCCCATGAAGGAAAATTCGAACGCCGAAACCACGACCGGCATGCCCAGCAAAGTGCCACTCATGGAAACCAGTGCGTCTTTTTCGCCAGTCTGCTTTTGTGCAGCGGTCAGGCGGTCCTTGTACTTCTTGCCGTCGCGGAATTTCAGACGGTCAACCGGTTCCAGGTCTGCACCCAGCTCGGCACGGCCTTCAACATCGAGGAAGATGTCGATACGGGCGCGGGCGCCGATACGCATGTGATGGTTGCACTTGGGGCAAACGTCCAGGGTCTTTTCCAGCTCTGGACGATACAGCACAGCCTCGCAAGACGGGCATTTGTGCCAAAGACCTTCAGGCACCGAGCTCTTCTTGACCTCGGAACGCATGATCGAAGGGATCAGTTTGTCTACTAACCAGTTGCTCATGCTTTCTTTCTCCAGTACCGGCGGCCCGAACGCTCTGGTTCGCGGCCCCGTGTATGCCCTAGCGCTAAATTCATGTGTGCGGCGATGATCAGTGAATGGCCGGGTCAGCGAAACGTGACCTGCGTACCACCCCATAACCCTCAGCCGTTTTGTACAGTGCAGTGGACGGCGGCAGACTGCCAGCCGTCACATCAACGGGTGCTACCACGTACCGCTTTGATAAATGCCTGAATCTTTGCGTGATCCTTGATGCCCTTGCTCGCCTCCACCCCGCCACTGACATCCACGGCGTAAGGCCGAACGCGCGCAACCGCCTCGGCGACGTTATCCGGCGTCAGACCGCCCGCCAGAATGACCGGCTTGCTCAGGCCTTGCGGTATCAGTGACCAGTCAAACGCCTCCCCGGTTCCTCCGGGAACGCCTTCGACATAGGTATCGAGCAAGATTCCGCTGGCGCTGGCATAAGCATCGCAGGCCGCTGCGATGTCATCACCGGCCTTGACCCGCAATGCCTTGATGTACGGCCGGTGCCAGCCTTCGCACTCAGCGGCGGTTTCGTCGCCATGGAACTGCAACAGGTCCAGCGGCACGGCGTCGAGGATTTCCCCCAGCTCGCAACGGCTGGCATTGACGAACAAGCCCACGGTGGTCACGAACGGCGGCAGCGCCTTGATGATCGAGCGCGCCTGCTGGACCGTCACCGCACGGGGGCTTTTGGCGTAGAACACGAATCCGATGGCATCCGCCCCGGCCTCGACGGCTGCCAACGCATCCTCTATGCGGGTAATCCCACAGATCTTGCTGCGAACGGCTGACATGTCGATACAACTCCAAGACAAATCCGGGAAAGTCCCGGATGGTAACAAAAGCGTTCGAGGGCGTCAGCCGCCAAGTTCCGAGAACCCGGTCAGGAAGTGCGGACCGATGTAGCGCTCGGGCAACTCGAACTCGTCACGGTACTCGACCTGAACCAGATACAAGCCGAATGGATGCGCGGTCACGCCACCGGTCCGTCGAATCCGGCTCTCCAGCACCTCTTTCATCCACTCCACCGGCCGCTCTCCGGCGCCAATGGTCATCAGCACACCGGCAATGTTGCGCACCATATGATGCAGGAAGGCGCTGGCGCGAATATCCAGCACGATCATCTTGCCGTGACGGGTAACGCGCAGGTGATGCAATTCCTTGATCGGCGACTTGGCCTGGCACTGACCGGCGCGAAAAGCACTGAAATCATGGGTGCCGAGCAGGTACTGGGCGGCCTCGGCCATGCGCTCGACGTCCAGCGGACGGTGGTTCCAGGTCACCTCTTCGTTCAAGTGCGCCGGGCGGATCTGATCGTTGTAGATCACGTAGCGATAACGCCGGGCAATGGCCTTGAACCGCGCATGGAAATGCGCCGGCATGACCTTGGCCCAACTGACACTGACGTCATGGGGCAAGTTGATGTTGGCGCCCATGGTCCAGGCCTTCATCGAGCGCTCGACCTGAGTGTCGAAATGCACCACCTGTCCGCAGGCATGCACCCCGGCGTCGGTACGCCCGGCGCACATCAGCGAAACGGGCGAGTCGGCGACTTTGGACAAGGCGTTTTCGAGGGTTTCCTGCACGGTGAGCACCCCGGACGCCTGGCGCTGCCAGCCGCGGTAGCGCGAGCCTTTGTATTCGACGCCCAGCGCGATCCGGAAAAAGCCGTCGGCTGCCATTTCGGCGGCCGGGTTATCTATATTTGCCAAGGAGGGACAGCCTGATGATGTACCAAAGGCGGGCATTATAAGGCCGCCGGGCGGGGATGCCAGAGAGTTCTCCATTGACTGTTCCGGCCTCATCGCGGGCAAGCCCGCTCCCACAGGTTTTGTGAACGACATAAATCTCTGTGGGAGCGGGCTTGCCCGCGATGAGGCCCAAGCAAACAACATCCATTAATGAGCCAAACAAAAACGGCAGCCTCAATGGGCTGCCGCTTTTTTTACAACCCGCCGATCAATCAAGCCAGGCGCGAAAGCATCTCCTCGGCTTCACTCTTCTGCTCGGCACTGCCTTCGCTTACCACCTCATTGAGGATGTCGCGAGCACCGTCGCTGTCGCCCATGTCGATATAGGCCTGAGCCAGATCGAGCTTGGTAGCGGCTTCGTCAGTGCCCGAGAGGAAGTCGAAGTCATCATCGCCATCCAGCGCGGCATCAGCTTCGGTAAAGGTCGGCTCGCCGATGCTGTTGGACAAGCTCTCCAGTTCGGCGTTGACATCATCCAGCTCTGCCGCGAACGCATCCGGCGCGTCCAGTTCCTCGGCCAGCGACAGATCGAAATCGGCCGGCAACTCCAGATCATCCAGCGCGACCTCAGGAACAGCCGGGGTTTCGGCAACCGGGAAATCCTTCACACCCTCATCCAGATCCAGCAGGAAATCGTCTTCAGCCAGCATCGCCGGCGACGGTTGCGCACCGAGATCCAGGTCGAGGTCGAAGTCCGACAGATCGTCGAGGTTTTCCTTGATTTCAGTCTGCTGCTGCAACACCGACTCAAAGCTCAGATCGTCGTCCAGCGGGAACTCACCAAGGTCTGGCAACGCCGCCACTTCAGGCTCCGGTGCAGGTGCAGGCGCCAAAGGCGTAATCGCGTCCAGATCATCCAGGCTCAGGTCGAAGGCGCTGTCGAGGTCATCCTCGAACGGTGCCGGTTCTGGCTCTGGCGCCGGTGCTTGCGGCTCATCGAGCAACAGCTCCTTGACGTATTGCGCGTCCAGTTCGGCAGCAACGGCGGCTGCGGCGATGCCACCGGCAGCCACCAGCGCCATGGCCGGGAAGCGACTTTTGAGCTTTTCAACCTGGGCGAAGTTGTCGCCATTGGCCACCAACTGACGCTCCTGGCCGACGAACGCATCGCGGTCGCCTTGCTGGCCGTAGACCTCCATCAGTTTCAAGCGCAGATCGCTGCGCTTGGGCTCTTGCTTGACGCCGTCCTCCAGCAACGCGGCGGCCTGATTCAGGCGACCGGCATTGATGTGCGACTGAGCCTGACCCAGCACGTCGTCGGAACGCTCGGCAGCCGGCGCCACCAATGGTGCGGCGATCGGCGTGGTCATCACCACCGGAGCAACCACCGGCGCTGGCGCGGGAGCAGGCGTCGGGGCGGTCGCCAGTTTCACGCTCGGCGGCGGAACTTCCAGGCCTTCGAAGCTGCTTTCCGGCAAGTCGAAATCGGCCGAGAACGGCTGATCTTCGGCCAAGGCACGGGCCATGCGCAGATGTTTCTCGGCTGCTTGCTGGGCTTTGCGTCGACGCGCCAGCAACAGCAGCAGGAGCAGGAGAATCACCGCACCGCCACCGACCAGGCCCAGCAGCAGCGGATTGGTCAGCAATTCATTGAACTTCTGATCGTCAGATGCCGCCGGTGTCGCCTCGACGGGCTTCTCGGCTGGCGCGGGCGTTGCCTCAGGGGCAGGCGCAGCGGCAACCGGTGCAGGCGCTGCCTCCGGGTTGGCAGCCAGCTCGGCCGACATTGCCGGCGCGGTCGCAGCCGCTGGAGCAGCCGCAGCGCCCTCGGTTTGCAACTTGGCCAGTTGGTTGTTCTTCAACTCGATCAGGCGCTGCAGCTTGTCCACCTGGCTTTGCAGATCGGCCATGCGGCTTTTCAGTTCGGCGTTATCACGACGACTGGTGTCGAGGCTTTCCTGGGTCACCGCCAGCTTGTTGCTGAGGGCCTTGGCATCTCCGGCAGCCCCTTTGCCAGGGTTCTTGCCGGACTCGGCAGACACCAGGCTCAACTTGTCGGTGGCTGCTTGCGCCGGAGCACCCTCGGTACGAGCGCGATTGGTGGCGTCGAGCTGTTGCTGCCCTGCCCCGGGTTTTGCCACATAGCGGCGACCCTGGCGCCAGGCCTTGTTCTGTGCGGCCACTTCGGCAATGGCCTTGGCTTGCGGCAGGCCGGTGCTCTGCGCCTGGTCCGGCATGCGCAGCACCTGGCCGGTCTTCAGGCGATTGATGTTGCCGTCGATAAAGGCATCCGGGTTCAACGCCTGGATGGCCAGCATGGTTTGCTGGATCGAACCGCCATTACGCGCCTTTGCGGCGATTTCCCACAGGGTATCGCGCGGCGTGGTGGTGTATTGGGACGGTTTGGTCGCACCGGTGACGGGCGCGGCAACCGTCGACGTCGGCTGCGCAGCCGCTTCAGCGGTTTGCGGCGAGAATTTGGACGGATCGAGCAGCACACTGTAGTCGCGCAGCAAGCGGCCGTTCGGCCACATGACCTGAACCAGGAACTTCACCATGGGTTCGGAAAGTGGCTTGCTGGAGGTCACGCGCAGGATGCTTTTACCGCTGGCGTTGAGCACCGGGGTGAAGGTCAAGTCGTTGAGAAACGCCTGGCGGTCGACACCGGCCTTGGCGAAATCGTCTGGTGAGGCCAGGCTTGGTACCACTTCGGCGGCGGTGAGATCCTTGACATCGAGCAGCTCGATTTCCGCTACCAGCGGCTGGTTGAGCGTCGATTTCAGGGTCAACTCCCCGAGCCCGAGGGCATGCGCCATACCGGAGGACAGCGCCGAGGCGGCCGCTATTGCTAACACCAGTTTGCGAACTTGAACCATTAGCTCATCCTTAGTTTGAACATTCCTCGGCCAGCGAGAAGGTATTGATAGTCGCTGCCGTAAGGCATTGCACGCAACGGCGAGGGTCGTCGCGCGCGGTCATTTCATTGATGCCCGGCAAAGCCCCGCAGAGTGGCTCTGCCTTCAGCACTCCGGCAAGCATAGGCTCGCGCGGAATCATTCGACAAATTGTTGCAAAGTATCTTTTACAGCAGGTCTTTTATCAACAACTCGGCCAGCTGCACAGCGTTGAGCGCCGCGCCTTTGCGTACGTTATCTGACGTCAGCCACAGATTAAGTTCCGACGTGTCGTCAATACCATGGCGAACCCGACCAACGTAGACCACATCCTGGCCTACCGCATCGCCCACCGGGGTCGGGTAGTCGCCGGCTTCCACCAGTTCGATGCCGGGAGCGTCTTCCAGGGCCGCATTGACTTTCCCCAGGTCGATTTCACTCGCGGACTGCAGGGTCACGCTATAGCTATCGCCAAAAAACACCGGGGCTTGAATGCAAGTGACGGAAATCTTCAATGAAGGCCGCGCCATGACCTGGCGCAGCTCACGCACCAGGCGTTTTTCCAGCAGCGTATGACCTTGCTCATCCGGTTTACCGACCTGGGCCAACAGGTTGAAGGCCATCTGCCGATCAAAGAATTTCGGCTCCAGCGGCCGCACATTCAGCAGTTCGGCGGTTTGCCGGGCGAGCTCGCTCACGGCTTCGCGGCCCTGGGCCGATACCGCCAGGCTGGCGGTCAGGCTGATGCGCTGCAAATCGAGCAACTCCATCAGTGGTGCGAGCACCACCGCCAGCGTGGTGGCCGACGGGCTTGGACTGCTGACCTGAAAGGGTTTGTTCAAGCCGGCCAACACCTGGGCATTGGCTTCAGGCACAACCTGTGGCGCCTTTTCGGCCGGCAGGGCACCGGAGAGATCGATAACCGAGCAACCGGCATCGGTCGCGCGGGAAGCGAAGCTCAACGAAACCGCCGGGCCGGCGGCAAAGAATGCCAACTGCACCTTGCTGAAGTCGAACTGATCGACTTCCCGCACCCGCACGTTCTTGCCGCGAAACGGCACCGAACTGCCGGCCGACTCGCTGCTGGCCAACAGGTGCAGGTTACCGATCGGGAAATCGCGCTCTTCGAGAATCTGCACAAGTGTTTCGCCGACAGTACCGGTGGCGCCGATCACGGCAATATCAATGGACTGGCTCATGGTTTGACCTCTGGCGAAACGGGGGGAGCGGCACTTTACCGGGTGGTGGGGATGCAGGCAATTCGGCGGGAGATTTGTGGTGTTCGTGCCGGCCTCATCGCGAGCAAGCTCGCTCCCACAGGAGTACGCATTCCAATGTGGGAGCGAGCTTGCTCGCGATGACGGAATATCAGGCAACCCATAAACATCAGATAGCCGGGAATAAAAAAACCCGCACCTCTTTCAAGGCACGGGTTCTTTCATTGCTTCAGTCGATCAACGCTCAAGCAGGATCCGCAGCATGCGACGCAGCGGTTCGGCCGCGCCCCACAGCAGCTGGTCGCCGACGGTAAACGCGCCGACGAATTGCGAACCCATGTTCAGCTTGCGCAGACGGCCAACCGGGATGTTCAGGGTGCCGGTGACCTTGTTCGGGCTCAGCTCCTGAATGCTGGTTTCGCGGTTGTTCGGCACCAGCTTGACCCAAGGATTGTGCTGGCTGATCAACCCTTCGATATCAGCGATCGGTACGTCTTTGTTCAGCTTGATGGTCAGTGCCTGGCTGTGGCAGCGCATGGCGCCGATGCGCACGCAGATGCCATCGACCGGGATCGGGCTCTTGAAGCGACCGAGGATCTTGTTGGTCTCGGCCTGGGCCTTCCACTCTTCGCGGCTCTGACCGTTCGGCAGTTCCTTGTCGATCCACGGGATCAGGCTGCCGGCCAACGGTACGCCGAAGTTTTCAGTCGGGTAAGCGTCGCTGCGCATGGCTTCAGCCACACGGCGGTCGATGTCGAGGATCGCGCTGGCCGGATCGGCCAGTTGATCGGCAACAGCGGCGTGGGTCGCGCCCATTTGCTTGATCAGTTCACGCATGTTCTGCGCGCCGGCACCGGAGGCCGCCTGATAAGTCATGGCGCTCATCCACTCCACCAGGCCAGCTTCGAACAGGCCACCGAGGCCCATCAGCATCAGGCTGACGGTGCAGTTGCCGCCGATGTAGTTCTTGGTGCCCGCATCCAACTGCTGGTCGATGACCTTGCGGTTGACCGGATCCAGAACGATCACCGCATCATCCTGCATACGCAGGCTGGAAGCGGCGTCGATCCAGTAACCCTGCCAGCCGGCTTCACGCAGCTTGGGGAAGACTTCGCTGGTGTAGTCGCCACCCTGGCAGGTCAGAATCACGTCGAGGGTTTTCAGCTCTTCAATGCTGTAAGCGTCCTTGAGCGGAGCAATCTCCTTGCCCACGGACGGGCCTTGGCCACCGACATTGGAAGTGGTGAAAAACACCGGCTCGATAAGATCGAAATCCTGCTCTTCCAGCATCCGCTGCATGAGCACGGAACCGACCATGCCGCGCCAACCGATCAGACCTACACGTTTCATCGCAACTACACCTTCTTGAAATGTGGACCGCTACCTTGTCTTGAATTTGGCAGCGGGCCCGAGAGATTACAGATTCCGCAGCGCGGCGACTACTGCGTCACCCATTTCCTGCGTACCGACTTTGGTGCAACCGGCCGACCAGATGTCACCGGTGCGCAAGCCCTGATCCAGCACCAGGCTGACGGCTTTCTCGATGGCATCGGCCGCGGCCTGCTGGTTGAAGCTGTAACGCAACATCATCGACACCGACAAAATGGTCGCCAGCGGGTTGGCGATGCCCTTGCCCGCGATGTCCGGGGCCGAACCGTGGCACGGCTCGTACATGCCCTTGTTGTTGGTGTCCAGGGACGCCGACGGCAGCATGCCGATGGAACCGGTGAGCATCGAGGCCTGGTCGGACAGGATGTCGCCGAACATGTTGTCGGTAACGATCACGTCGAACTGCTTCGGTGCGCGCACCAGCTGCATCGCGGCGTTGTCGACGTACATGTGGCTCAGTTCGACTTCAGGATAATCCTTGGCCACTTGTTCGACCACTTCACGCCACAGTTGGCTGGAGGCCAGTACGTTGGCCTTGTCCACCGAGCACAGCTTCTTGCCACGGACCATGGCCATGTCGAAACCGACACGGGCGATGCGGCGGATTTCGCTTTCGCTGTACGGCAGGGTGTCATAGGACTGACGCTCGCCGTTTTCCAGGGTACGGGTACCACGAGGCGCGCCGAAGTAGATGCCGCCGGTCAGCTCGCGAACGATCAGAATGTCCAGGCCGGCCACGATTTCCGGCTTCAGGCTGGAAGCCTCGGCCAGTTGCGGGTACAGGATCGCCGGACGCAGGTTGCCGAACAGGCCCAGTTGCGCACGGATTTTCAGCAGACCGCGTTCAGGGCGGATGTCACGTTCGATGGCATCCCATTTCGGGCCGCCAACGGCGCCCAGCAACACGGCGTCGGCCGCGCGGGCACGCTCCAGGGTCTCGTCGGCCAACGGCACGCCGTGCTTGTCGATGGCAGCGCCACCGATCACATCAAAGCTCAGCTCGAAACCCAATGCGAACTTGTCGCTGGCCAATTCCAGCACCTTGACCGCTTCGGCCATGATTTCCGGGCCAATACCGTCACCTGGGAGAATCAGAATCTGCTTGCTCATGCTTTCCTCATGTCATCAGTCGGTGCGCCTTGGGCGCACCCGGAAAAATTCTATCGCTCGGCCATCAGTACCAGCACATCCGTACTGAACGAACCATCGGCCTCAATCTCAAAATATTCGCGTACTTCATTGCCCATCGACTGCTGCAACTCGCGGATCGCCGCGCGCATCACTTGCGGTGTGCGCATGCGCTCGACCCAGCTGTTGTATTCCAGGCGCAAGCGCTGACGGGTGGTACTGCGGGTGTGCAGCCCCGCCTCGCTGACCTGGCGCAACCACTCGCCAGCGGAATAATCGCGCACATGGCTGGTATCGCGCAGCACTTCGACGCTTTGCAGGTAAGTGTCGAACAGCGGGCTACCCGGTGACAACACGTCGACGAACGCCGCCACACCGCCCGGCTTCAGGACTCGACGCACCTCCCGCAGGGCCACGCCCAGGTCGCTCCAATGGTGCGCCGAATAGCGGCTGAAGACGAAATCGAATTCGCCATCGGCGAACGGCAGGCGCTCGGCGGCACCGTTGACCGTGGTTACGTTGCTCAAGCCACGGTCGACAGCAGCGGCAGCGACCACGTCGAGCATTTGCTGCGACAGGTCGTAGGCCACCACCTCTTTCACCAATGAGGCTACGTGAAAACTCACGTGACCGGCGCCGCACCCCAGATCCAGGACCCTGGCCTCGCCCTGCCCCGCCAGTTCGGCCTGTAGCAGCGCGAATTCGGTGCCCTGAGCGTGTACGGCGCTGCTCAGGTAGGCCGAGGCCTGTTCACCGAATTGCTTTTGAACTACCTGGCTGTGCTGGGCGGTGCTGGTCATGGGGACTTCCTTTTTGGGGTGAGTCTTGGGGTGTCTGTTCTGGCCTCATCGCGAGCAAGCTCGCTCCCACAGGTTTTGTTTACGCTGCAAATCCAATGTGGGAGCGAGCTTGCTCGCGATGGCGTCATTACGCCTTACGCAAATTCAAGCGTCGCGAAACAACCAAGGCTGGCTCGCACGATGCTTGGCCTCAAATGCCGCAATCGCATCGCCGTCCTGCAAGGTCAGGCCGATATCGTCCAGGCCGTTCAACAGGCAATGCTTGCGAAACGCATCAATCTCAAAGCTCAACACCTTGCCATCCGGACGGGTCACGGTCTGGGCCTGCAGGTCAACCTGCAACTGATAGCCCGGATTGGCCTCGACCTGCTGGAACAGTTCGTCGACTTCGGCGTCGCTCAAGATGATCGGCAGCAAGCCGTTCTTAAAGCTGTTGTTGAAGAAGATGTCGGCATAGCTCGGCGCGATGATGCTGCGGAAACCGTACTCTTCCAGCGCCCACGGCGCGTGTTCACGGCTGGAGCCGCAACCGAAGTTCTCGCGGGCCAGCAACACGCTGGCGCCCTGGTAACGTTCGGCGTTGAGGACGAAGTCCTTGTTCAGCGGACGCTTGGAGTTGTCCTGGTAAGGCTGGCCCACATCCAGGTAGCGCCATTCATCGAACAGGTTCGGGCCAAAGCCCGTGCGTTTGATCGACTTCAGGAACTGCTTCGGGATGATCTGGTCGGTGTCGACGTTGGCACGATCCAAAGGCGCGACAAGACCAGTGTGCTGGGTAAAAGCTTTCATGCTGCGCTCCTTCAGATCAATTCACGGACGTCGACGAAACGACCGTTTATAGCAGCGGCCGCGGCCATGGCCGGGCTGACGAGGTGAGTACGACCACCGGCACCCTGACGGCCTTCGAAGTTACGGTTGGAGGTCGAGGCGCAATGCTCACCGGACTCCAGTCGGTCCGGGTTCATCGCCAGGCACATCGAGCAACCCGGCTCACGCCATTCGAAACCGGCTTCGAGGAAAATCTTGTCCAGGCCTTCCGATTCAGCCTGGGCTTTAACCAGGCCCGAGCCCGGCACCACGATGGCCTGCTTGATGGTCGAGGCCACTTTACGGCCCTTGGCGATCACGGCAGCCGCACGCAGATCTTCAATCCGCGAGTTGGTGCAGGAACCGATGAACACGCGGTCGAGCTGAATGTCGGTGATCGCCTGATTGGCGGTCAAACCCATGTACTTCAAGGCACGGACGATGGAGTCGCGCTTGACCAGGTCCATTTCCTTCGCAGGATCCGGCACGTTCTGGTCTACCGCCAGCACCATCTCAGGCGAAGTACCCCAGCTGACTTGCGGCTTGATCTGGGTCGCATCGAGCTCGACAACCGTATCAAACGTGGCATCGGCGTCAGACACCAGGTCTTTCCAGGCTTCAACGGCCAGGTCCCATTCCGCGCCTTTCGGGGCAAATGGACGGCCCTTGACGTAAGCCACGGTTTTTTCGTCCGCAGCCACCAGGCCTACGCGAGCGCCGGCCTCGATGGACATGTTGCAGATGGTCATGCGGCCTTCGACGGACAGGTCGCGAATCGCGCTGCCGGCGAACTCGATGGCGTGGCCGTTACCGCCGGCGGTGCCGATCTTACCGATCACCGCGAGCACGATGTCCTTGGCGGTCACGCCGAACGGCAATTGGCCTTCGACGCGCACCAGCATGTTTTTCATTTTCTTGGCGACCAGGCACTGGGTGGCGAGCACATGCTCGACCTCGGAAGTGCCGATACCGTGAGCCAATGCGCCGAATGCGCCATGGGTCGAGGTATGGGAGTCGCCGCAGACCACGGTCATGCCGGGCAAGGTTGCGCCTTGCTCCGGGCCGATGACATGGACGATGCCCTGGCGAACGTCGTTCATCTTGAACTCGACGATGCCGTATTCATCGCAGTTGTCATCGAGGGTCTGGACTTGCAGGCGCGAAACCTGGTCAACGATGGCGTCGATGCCACCCTTGCGCTCCGGCGTGGTCGGTACGTTGTGGTCCGGGGTCGCGATGTTGGCATCGATGCGCCATGGCTTGCGGCCGGCCAGACGCAGGCCTTCGAAGGCTTGCGGCGAGGTCACTTCGTGGATGATGTGACGATCGATGTAGATCAGCGCAGAGCCATCGTCGCGCTGCTTGACCAAATGCGAATCCCAGAGCTTGTCGTAGAGCGTTTTGCCGGCCATCAGACGGTTTCCTCATCAGCTTGTTTCTATGCCCTGGGTCTTGAGCGACTCAATAACCCCTTGGCTTGTGAGGCTGATCCTATGGGGTTACATTAAATAACTCAAATTCATATTTTTTATGCTTTGGATAACCAACTGGAATGCAACTATGGACCTGGCCAACCTCAATGCCTTTATTGCCATCGCCGAGACCGGAAGCTTCTCCGGCGCCGGGGAACGGCTGCACCTGACCCAGCCGGCCATCAGCAAGCGCATCGCCGGGCTGGAGCAGCAATTGAAGGTGCGGTTGTTCGACCGTCTGGGTCGTGAAGTGGGCCTGACCGAGGCCGGGCGCGCCCTGCTGCCGCGGGCTTATCAGATTCTCAATGTCCTCGATGATACGCGCAGAGCCCTGACCAACCTCACCGGCGAGGTGACCGGCCGTCTGACCCTGGCCACCAGTCACCACATCGGCTTGCACCGTTTGCCGCCCTTGCTGAGGGAGTTCACCCGACTCTACCCACAAGTGGCGCTGGATATTCAGTTCCTCGATTCGGAAGTGGCCTACGAGGAAATTCTCCATGGCCGCGCCGAACTGGCGGTCATTACCCTGGCGCCAGAACCCCATGCG
Source organism: Pseudomonas sp. GW821-FHT12A04 (assembly GCF_058807755.1). Taxonomy (NCBI): domain Bacteria; kingdom Pseudomonadati; phylum Pseudomonadota; class Gammaproteobacteria; order Pseudomonadales; family Pseudomonadaceae; genus Pseudomonas; species Pseudomonas sp. GW821-FHT12A04. Next base: position 295,377 of record NZ_JBXAQZ010000006.1, on the reverse strand, counting down.
CTGGTCAAGGCCACCCCGGTATGGGACGACCCGCTGGATTTCGTGGTTGCCCCGGAGCATTCGTTGCTCAATAACGGCAAGGTCAGCCTGGCGGACATCGCCCGACACCCGGCGGTCTTCCCCGGTGGCAATACCTTTACCCACCACATTGTGCAGCGGCTGTTTGAAGCCCAGGGCCTGACGCCAAACATCGCCATGAGCACCAACTACCTGGAAACCATCAAGATGATGGTCTCGATCGGCCTGGCCTGGAGCGTTTTGCCGCGCACCATGCTCGATGACCAGGTGGCGCGCATACCTTTGCCGGGCATACAGCTCACTCGCCAGCTAGGCTATATCTTGCACACAGAAAGGACGCTGTCGAATGCTGCGCGGGCCTTCATGGCCTTGCTGGACGCTCAACTCGATCAGCCAGGGACTCAAGGCTAAGCTGTGCTAATCCTGTAGAGCCGCGAATTCCTGCCCCAAACGCCCATTCAGCCCAAGGCTTGCCAATGCCCAAATCTGTTGACCGTATTCCGCCAATGCCGCGTATACAGGCACTTGACCCGAAAAGCTCCGAACAGAGCTGGGAAAGTGCCCCGCAATTGTTGGCCGCGCTCAACGGCGCGCGCTTGGGTGCGTGGTATTGGGACATCGAGCGCGGAAAGATCAGTTGGTCCCGGGGCACGCAGGCGCTGTTCGGCTTCGATCCCCGCAAACCGTTGCCATCGGATCTGGAATACCTCGACTTGCTGCCTCCGGAGGATCGCGCGAAAACCGTTCGCGCGTTCCACGCAGTCATCGCTGGCGCACCGCTGGAGCAAGCGATGCATCACCGCATCCGCTGGCCCGATGGCAGCCTGCACTGGCTGGAAATCAGCGGCAGCCTGTTACCGGACAAGCACGGCCGGCCACGGATGATCGGTGTAATCCGCGAGATTACCCACCAGCGCCAGCGCGAACAGGCGTTGAGCAGCTCGGAAAAACGCTTCGCCACCCTGTTCCACCTGTGCCCCAACATGGTCCTGCTGACCCGCCAGGAAGACGGCCTGATCACCGAAGCCAACCAGTATTTCGAAAGCCTGTTCGGCTGGCCGGTGCAAAACGCGATCGGCCGCACCACCCTAGAACTGGGCCTGTGGGTGCATCCCGAACAACGGGCCGAACTGGTCAAGGCCACCAAAGCCAAAGGCGACCTGGTCAGCATGGAAGTGCAGTTTCGCGCCAGCAATGGCCAGGTCCACGACGGCATCCTCAGTGCGCAAAAGGTCGAGCTCGAAGGCCAGCCCTATCTACTGAGCACGTTCCTTGACACCACCGAGCGCAAAGTCGCCGAACAGGCCCTCAAGGACAGCCAGGAACGCCTCGACCTGGCACTGGACTCGGCGCAACTCGGCACCTGGGACTGGCACATTCCCAGCGGCATGCTCTACGGATCGGCACGGGCCGCCCAACTGCACGGTCTGGACGCCAAGCCCTTCCACGAGTCCTTCGACGAGTTCTTCGAAGGCGTACCCGGCGAAGAACGCGACACCATGCGCGACGCTTACCGCAGTCTGCGTGAAGGCCCGGCCGGCAACTATCAATTGACCTACCGCGTGCAATTGCCCGACGGCACCTCGCGCTATCTGGAAAGCCGTGCCCGCCTCTACCGCGATGACAACGGTGTGCCGGTGCGTATGGCCGGCACCTTGCTCGACATCACTGATCAGGTGGAGCGCGAACAACGGCTGGTGGCCTCCGAAGAGAAATTCGCCACGCTGTTCCAGGTCAGCCCCGATCCGATCTGCGTCACCCGCCAGGACTCCGGCCAGTTCATTGAAATCAACTCCAGCTTCACCCAGACCTTCGGCTGGAGCACCGCCGATGTGATCGGCCGCAGCGCCGACGAAATCGGCCTGTGGGACGCTTCGGCGAAAAGCCTGCGACGAATCGAACAAGTGATCCGCGAACAAGGCCTGAACAACGTGGCCATTCTGGTCCAGCACAAGGAAGGACAGACCCTGACTTGTGTGATTTCCAGCCGCCAGATCAGCGTCGGCGACCAGCCCTGCATCGTCACCACCCTGCGCGATATCACCCAGCAACAGCGCTCGGAAGCGGCGCTCAAGGCCAGTGAAGAGAAATTCGCCAAGGCCTTCCACTCCAGCCCCGACGCCATCACCATCACGGAGCGCGACACCGGACGCTATCTGGAGGTCAACGACGGCTTCTGCCGCCTGACCGGCTACCGCGCCGAGGAGGTGGTGGGCCGCACGGTGTACCAGGTCGGGATTTGGGCCGAAGAAAAACAACGCTCGGCGCTGCTGGCCGAATTGCAGATCAAGGGACGGGTTCATCACCAGGAAATGCTCGGGCGCAACAAGCGCGGCGAACTGCTCACCGTCGAAGTCTCGGTGGAACCGATCACCCTCAATGAAACCGCCTGCCTGCTGCTGACCGCGCGCGACGTCAGCCTGCTGAAAAACGCCGAAGCGCAGATCCGCCACCTGGCCTATCACGACCCACTGACCAACCTGCCCAACCGTGCCTTGCTGATGGACCGCCTGAGCCAGCAGATCGCCCTGCTCAAACGGCATAACCTGCGGGGCGCGCTGATGTTCCTCGACCTCGACCATTTCAAGCACATCAACGACTCCCTCGGGCACCCGGTGGGCGATACCGTGCTGAAAATCATCACCGCGCGCCTGGAGGCCAGCGTGCGCATGGAGGACACCGTTGCGCGCCTGGGCGGTGACGAATTCGTGGTACTGCTCAGCGGCCTCGAAGGCTCGCGCAGCGAGGTCAGTGAACAGGTTCGCGAAGTGGCCGACACCATCCGCGAGCTGCTGTCCGAACCGATGTTCCTCGACGGCCAGCGCCTGCAAGTGACACCCAGCATCGGCATTGCGCTGATCCCCGATCACGGCTCGACCCCGACCGACCTGCTCAAGCGCGCCGACATCGCGCTCTATCGCGCCAAGGACTCGGGTCGCAATACCACGCAGATGTACCACAACACCATGCAGAAGGCCGCGAGCGAACGCCTGCGCATGGAAACCGACCTGCGCCTGGCCCTTTCCCGGGGCGAGTTTCGCGTGCATTACCAACCCCAGGTCGACGCCCGGGGCGACCGCATCGTCGGTGCCGAGGCCCTGGTGCGCTGGAATCATCCGGAACTCGGCCCGCAGTCACCCGCCGAGTTCATCAAGGTGCTGGAAGACAGCGGACTGATTCTGGAGGTCGGCACCTGGATCCTCGACGAAGCCTGCCAGGCCTTCAAACGGTTGATCGACGACGGTCTGGTGAATCCGTATAAATTCAGCCTGTGCGTGAACATCAGCCCGCGCCAGTTCCGCCAGAACGATTTCGTCGAACGTGTCGAAAACAGCCTGAACACCTATGGCCTGCCCTGCTCTCTGTTGAAACTGGAAATCACCGAAGGCATCGTGATCCAGAACCTGGAAGACACCATCAGCAAAATGCGCCGTCTGAAAAAACTCGGTGTCAGCTTCGCCATGGACGACTTCGGCACTGGCTACTCCTCGCTGACCTACCTCAAGCGCTTGCCGGTCGACACCCTGAAAATCGACAAGTCATTCATCCGCGACGCCACCAGCGACCCGAACGACGCCGAGATCATCCGCGCCATCGTCGCCATGGCCCACAGCCTGGATTTGAAAGTGATAGCCGAAGGGGTCGAAACAGCGGAGCAGCTTGAGTTCCTGCAGGGGCTGGAGTGTCACTTCTACCAAGGGTATTTGCACAGCCTGCCGCTGCCGGTGGAGGAGTTTCAAAAACTGCTGAAGTGACAGGCACAAAAAAGGGCGCCAATGGCGCCCTTCTTCTTGCTCCGACTCAGTGTTGCAGAGCCGGCTTTTGCGTCCCGTTGATCGGGATGCGCTTGGCTTTCGCCTCTTCCGGAATCACCCGTAGCAGGTCGATGCTCAACAGACCGTTGCTCAGGCCGGCAGCCTTGATCTCGATGTGGTCCGCCAGACGGAAGGACAGCTTGAACGCACGCTGGGCAATGCCCTGATACAGATAAGTGACGTCTTCGTTCGCGTCGCGTTTACCGCCACTGATGGTCAGCACACCTTTCTCGACTTCGAGCTCCAGATCTTCTTCCTGGAAACCGGCCGCGGCAATTACGATGCGGTATTGATCGTCGCCGTGTTTCTCCACGTTATAGGGTGGATAGCTGCTGCCTGGCTCGTTGCGCAGGGCGGTCTCGAACAGGTCGTTGAAACGGTCGAAACCTACCGAGGAACGGAACAGTGGGGCCAAGGATAATGTAGTAGCCATGATGCAAATCTCCTGAAAACAATCAGCAAGGTTTTTTGTCTCCGCGACCCGAATTCGGCATCGCGTAATCCTTAAATAGGGACCGCTGATTGCATTTCAAGAGATTGTTTTCTGCTTTTTTTACAAAAAATTTCAGGCCGCTTCCGCCACCGGCAGCCCCAGCAAACGCGAGACGTTATCCGGCTCGGTCTCACGACGCAGCACGGTAAAGAGCTCTACCGCCTCGGGATAATTGCGGGTCAGCATCGCCAGCCATTGCTTCAGGCGGCCCGGCGACTGGCGTGGCGTCATTTGTGCCTTGGCTTGCAGCCAGAAGTCCTGGATCAGCGGCAACAACTCGGCCCAGGTCATCTCGACCACCTCTTCACCGGCCCGCGCCGCGGCGATCTGCCGGGCGAGATCCGGACGCGAAACCAGGCCGCGACCGAGCATGATGTCTTCCACGCCGCTGATCTCGCGGCAACGACGCCAGTCTTCGACGCTCCAGATGTCGCCATTGGCGAACACCGGCACCTTGACCACGTCCTGCACCCGCGGAATCCACTCCCAGTGTGCCGGCGGCTTGTAGCCGTCGACCTTGGTCCGCGCATGCACCACGATATGTTCGGCACCGCCTTCGGCCAGGGCCGTGGCACACACCAGCGAGCCGTCCGGGCTGTCGAAGCCCAGGCGCATCTTGGCGGTGACTGGAATGTGCGCGGGGACGGCACGACGGACGTGCTCGACGATCTGGTTGAGCAGCTCGGGTTCCTTGAGCAATACCGCACCACCACGGGATTTGTTGACGGTCTTGGCCGGACAGCCGAAGTTCAGGTCGATTACTTCGGAGCCCAGCTCACAAGCCAGCGCGGCATTTTCCGCCAGGCACACAGGATCGGAACCGAGCAGTTGCACACGCAGCGGCACACCGGAGGCCGTCCGGGCACCGTTGAGCAACTCCGGACCGAACTTGTGGAAATAGGCAGGCGTGAGCAACTGGTCGTTGACCCGAATGAACTCGGTCACGCACCAGTCAATACCACCCACACGGGTCAGCACATCGCGCAGGATGTCGTCGACCAACCCCTCCATGGGCGCCAAAGCAATTTGCATGAAAAACACACTCGAGGAAAAACGTGCGGCAGTTTACTGGATAATCGAGCGAAAGACTTGCGCATACCCTTGTGGCGAGGGGGCTTGCCCCCGTTGGGTCGCGAAGCGGCCCCGGCATTTCGTCAGATAAAATGCATCGACAGGTTTTGCGACTGCTTCGCAGCCGAACGGGGGCAAGCCCCCTCGCCACAAGAACCAGTGTCAGGCCGGGGTTTGCAACGCCGGGCCATAACCCTCGATGAACTCCGCCGGCATGCGCTTGGGCTTGCCCGTGGACAGTTCGATGCAGACGAAGGTGGTCTGCGCGCGCAATAGCGTGGTGTTGTCGCTGGGGCGGACCAACTGGAAGTGCCGGGTCATTTTAAGGCGCTGATCCCAATCGACGATCCAGGTCGCCAATTGCAACTCATCGTCCTCATAGGCTGCCGCCAGGTAATCGATCTCGTGCCGCACCACCGCCATCGCCCGGTCCAGCCGCCGATACTCGACCAGGTCCAGGCCAAGACGCTGGGAGTGGCGCCAGGCACAGCGTTCGAGCCAGGTCACGTAGACCGCGTTGTTCGCGTGCCCCAACCCGTCAATGTCCTCGGCGCTCACTTGCAGATCAATGATGAACGGCGTTTCCCGATCCCAGCCCATGCCCGACTCCCTGGTCAGATAATTTCGACCGGGGCAGTGTAACGGAAGCTCAGGCGGATTGGCGTGATTGCAGACTGCGCCCGGCCAGCAGTGATAACACGCCATCAATCACCCGAGGGTCGGCCAACACTCGCTGATGACCACCGTCTTTCAAACGCAACAAGCGGCTGTCGAACCAGGCTTCATGGATCAGCTGGGATTCCTTCACAGAGACAAAGTTGTCGTCTTCGGCGTGGACAATCAGGCCGGGCATGTCGAGTTGATAGTGCGCGACATCCAGCGTCGCGGCTCGCATGCCGACGTCTTGCTCGACCTGGCGAATGAACGCCGAACGGGCCTTCGGTGGCAGCCCGACATAACGGGCAAAACCACGCAACACACCAAGAATCCTCGCCGGGGCCGCAATGCTGACCAGGGTTTCGGTGCGCAGGCCCAACTGGACCGCGAGCATCGCACTGGCGCCGCCCATGGAGTGGCCGATGACCGCTTGCAGGGGTGGCAGTTCGGCGGCTGCTTCCAGCATGGCGCGGGCGAACAGCACCACATTCGCTTCACTGCCCGGTGAGCGACCGTGGGCCGGACCATCCAGGGCCACGACCGAGTAACCGGCATCGACCAGCGCGGTGATGAGGCTGGCAAACTGCGTCGGCCGCCCTTCCCAGCCATGCATCAGCAATACTGCCGGGCCCTGACCCCATCGCAAGGCCGAGAGACCGAAACGCAGGGTGACCCGCTCGGACTTGGCCAACAGTGGCAGCTCCCAGTCACGCAGCGGCAGATCCCGTGGCGTCATGAACGCCTGTCGCATTTTGCTTGCGACCAGTTTCGGGGCAAACCAGCCCAAGGTGCCATTAACGCCACGAACCCACTTTAACGTGCTCATCGCATTCTCCTCAGGCCGCAGCCTTCAGGTCAACGCACCGCCGATTTGGCGGCGCGCAGTAATCGATCGGACAACTCTCCTGGCCCCAGCGCCCGCGCCAGAGCCAGCCCACCCACCATCAAGGCCATGTCGGCTAGGGCTTTTTCGGTTTCTTCAGGGCTGGCCGCCAACTGCGCGACCATCAATTCCACATGCTCATTGAGCGCAACACGAAACGCTTCCGGCAGCCGCCCCAGTTCGCCGACCGATGCCGGGATCGGACAGGCCGATTCGGAGGAATCACGGTGCTTGCGCGACAGATAGAACGCCGCCACCAGCGCGCGGCGCTCTTCGCCGGTCAACTCCGCGTCCATGTCGGCAATCAAGTCACGGCGGTGACCGAGCAATTGCCTGAACGCCTCCAGCATCATCGCGTCCTTGCTTTCGAAGTGGGCGTAGAAGCCGCCGACCGTCAGGCCCGCCGCGCCCATCACTTCGCCCACGCTTGGCTCGGCCGGGCCGCGCTGAATCAGCGCTGCGCTGGCAGCCTTGAGGATGCGTTCGCGGGTTTGGGCTTTTTTATCGTTCATCGTTGCCTCCGAATATTACGATTGAAATATTATTCTCATAATAAATTTTAGCAAGTCATGGCCGTGACCGCTGGTCTGAAGAACAGTTTTTTTGGAAATTCTGGAAATGGAGGAATTTGGCCAAACGCCAGACAAACAAAAGGGCCATTCAATAATTGAATGACCCTTATAAATCCCGCAGAGCGGGTAATCGTGGCGTCCCCTAGGGGACTCGAACCCCTGTTACCGCCGTGAAAGGGCGGTGTCCTAGGCCACTAGACGAAGGGGACACAAACCCTTCTATACAACTGATCAGTGCTGAGTGCTGATCGATTCAAGGCCGGTGTGGCCAGACCTTGAACTGTAAAATTGGTGGAGCTAAGCGGGATCGAACCGCTGACCTCCTGCATGCCATGCAGGCGCTCTCCCAGCTGAGCTATAGCCCCGGATTTTTCGCCTCTCGGCGGAGCGACATCTTGCAACATCGCTTCTGTAAAACTGGCGTCCCCTAGGGGACTCGAACCCCTGTTACCGCCGTGAAAGGGCGGTGTCCTAGGCCACTAGACGAAGGGGACGCAAACCCTTCTATACAACTGATCAGTGCTGAGATCTGATCGCTTCAAGGCCGGTGTGGCCAGACCTTGAAGTGTAAATTGGTGGAGCTAGACGGGATCGAACCGTCGACCTCTTGCATGCCATGCAAGCGCTCTCCCAGCTGAGCTATAGCCCCTCATCGTTGATGTCATCGCTGAGGACGGGGCGAATCTTAAGGGCGTATCGAAAGCCTGTCAAACTTATTTTTCAAAAAAATTAAAATTTTTTGCCGACATAACAATCACTTACCGCCCTCCCCCCCGAAAAATCGGGGTCTGAGGACCACTGCGCGCCCAACGACGGGCACACACAATGGCCATCAGCCCTTCATCAAGCGTGTCAGGCAATCGCGCCCAACAGCTTTTCCCACTCCTTGTTTTCTTTCTTCGACACGCCGCCCAGCAGGTCAATAGCCTGGCGCAGACGGAAACGGGTCAGGTCCGGCCCGAGGATTTCCATCGCATCGAGCACCGACACCGAGCTGGCCTGGCCAGTGATCGCAGCGAACATCAGCGGCATGGCATCACGCAGCTTCAGCTCCAGGGATTCGACCACCGCCTGAATGGTCGCGGTGATGCTGTCCTTTTCCCACTGACGCAGGCTTTCGAGCTTCCACAGGATCAACTGCATCAACTGACGAACCTGATCACCCGACAGCTTCTTCGATTCGAACAACTTCGCATCCGGGTTCACGCCACCGGCAAAGAAGAACCCGGCCAGCGGTGCCACCTGGCTGAAGGTTTCGACCCGGCCCTGTACGTGCGGTGCGATCTTCATCATGTATTCGGAATTGAACGCCCACTTCTGCACGCGCGCGGCGAACTCTTCCACCGGCAGGTCGCGCAGCCACTGGCCGTTGAGCCACGACAGCTTCTCGATGTCGAAGATCGGCCCACCGAGGGACACGCGCTTGAGGTCGAAGTTGTCGACCATTTCCTGCAGCGAGAACTTCTCGCGCTCGTCCGGCATCGACCAGCCCATGCGACCCAGGTAGTTGAGCATCGCTTCCGGCATGAAGCCCATGCGCTCGTAGAACGTCACCGAGGTCGGGTTCTTGCGCTTGGACAGCTTGCTCTTGTCCGGGTTACGCAGCAGCGGCATGTAGCACAGCTCCGGCTGTTCCCAGCCGAAGTATTCGTAAAGCAGGATCAGCTTCGGTGCCGATGGCAGCCATTCTTCGCCACGCAATACGTGGGTGATGCCCATCAGGTGGTCGTCGACCACGTTGGCCAGGAAGTAGGTCGGCAGGCCGTCGGTCTTCATCAGGACTTGCATGTCCATACGGTCCCACGGGATTTCAACGTCGCCACGGAGCATGTCCGGCACCACGCAGACGCCTTCGCTCGGTACTTTCATGCGGATAACGTGGGGCTCGCCAGCGGCAAGGCGACGGGCGACCTCTTCCTTGGACAGCAGCAGCGCGCGGCCGTCATAACGCGGGGTTTCGCCGCGAGCCATCTGCTCGGCGCGCATCTGGTCCAGCTCTTCGGCGGTGCAGAAGCACGGGAAGGCATGGCCCATTTCGACCAGTTGCTGGCAATACTTCTGGTAAATGTCGCCGCGCTCGCTTTGACGGTACGGACCGTGCGGGCCGCCGACATCCGGGCCTTCGCTCCAGTCGATCCCGAGCCAGCGCAAGGCGTCGAAAATCTGCTGTTCGGACTCGCGGGTCGAACGCAGCTGGTCAGTGTCTTCGATCCGCAGGATGAACTCACCGCCGTGCTGCTTGGCAAAGCAGTAGTTGAACAAGGCGATATAGGCGGTACCTACGTGGGGATCCCCGGTAGGCGATGGCGCGATGCGAGTGCGGACGGTGGTCATGGCATGTCTCGAAAAGAATAAAAGCGAAGTTCAAACAAGGCGCGAATGGTAACAGGCGACACCCGCCCGGCTCCAGTGAACAGGGCATTTAAGCCAAGGTTGCGTCTGTAACGCCCGTATAGGGAGGTGAATGGCCGAAAATCAGCCGACAGCATTTACCGCTTATCGGCTGTATGCCAGATTTGCCCGCTGATAACTTCTCTTACAATTTCTCGACTACAGTTTGCCCCATGCCTGCCCAACTCAAGCGTCGCCTCTTCTCGTTCCTGCTGATTGTCCTGTTGGTTGCCGGGGGCCTGTTTGCCCATTGGCTCTTGAAGGGGCGCTTTTATGAAAGCACCGACAACGCTTATGTCCAGGGCGAGATCACCCGCGTGTCGAGCCAATTGGGCGCGCGTATCGATCAGGTGCTGGTGCAGGACAACCAGCATGTCGAGAAAGGCCAGTTGCTGGTCAAACTCGAAGGCGACGACTTCCGCCTCGCTGTCGACCGCGCCAATGCCGCCCTGGCCACCCGCCAGGCCGAACGCCTGCAAGCCCAGAGTAAACTGACCCAGCAGGCCAGCCTGATTGCCGCCAGTGAAGCGCAGGTCGCGTCCAGCCAGGCCAGCCTGGGTCGCTCGCAGATCGACCTGACCCGCGCCGAGACCTTGCGCAAACCCGGCTATATCTCGGAAGAACGGGTGACCACCCTCTCCGCCGACAACCACATCGCACGCTCGCAAGTGGCCAAGGCCCAGGCCGACGCGCAAAGCCAGCGCCAGCAGGTCAATGCGCTGAATGCAGAGATCAAACGCCTCGACGCGCAGATCGCCAACGCCAAAACCGACCTGGCCCAGGCCGAACTGAACCTGACCCGCAGCGAAATCCATGCCCCCATCAGCGGCCTGATCGGCCAGCGTGCAGCCCGCGAAGGCCAATATGTGCAGGCCGGCGCTTACCTGTTGTCGATCGTGCCGGACGAAGACATCTGGATTCAGGCCAATTTCAAGGAAACCCAGATTGGCCACATGCAACCCGGCCAGGAAGCCGAACTGACCTTCGACGCCTACAGCGACACCCCGATCAAAGCCCGGGTCGACAGCCTGTTCGCCGCCTCGGGCGCGCAGTTCAGCCTGTTGCCGCCGGACAATGCCACGGGCAACTTCACCAAAGTCGTACAACGGATTCCGGTCAAACTGACCTTCGCCGCGGACAATCCGCTACGCGGCAAGATCCGCCCGGGCATGTCGGTCACCGCCAAGGTGAACATCAAGGACACCCCTGAAGAAATCACCCCCAAAGTGAGCCACAAAGACGCCCCTGACGATGGCCGGTGATCAACTGATCCGCCCGGTCGGCGAACCGACCCGGCGGGACTGGATTGCGGTGATGAGCGTGATGCTCGGTGCGTTCATGGCGGTGCTGGACATCCAGATCACCAACTCCTCGCTCAAGGACATCCAGGGTGCACTGTCGGCGACCCTGGAAGAAGGTTCGTGGATTTCCACCTCGTACCTGGTGGCGGAAATCATCATGATCCCGCTCACCGCCTGGCTCGTGCAGCTGCTGTCGGCGCGGCGCCTGGCGGTGTGGGTGTCCCTCGGATTCCTGGTCGCGTCCCTGCTCTGCTCCATGGCGTGGAGCCTGGAAAGCATGATTGTGTTCCGCGCCCTGCAAGGCTTTACCGGTGGCGCGCTGATTCCGCTGGCGTTCACCCTGACCCTGATCAAGCTCCCGGAACACCACCGCGCCAAAGGCATGGCCATGTTCGCCATGACCGCCACCTTCGCGCCCTCCATCGGCCCGACCCTCGGCGGCTGGCTGACGGAAAACTGGGGCTGGGAATACATTTTCTACATCAACATCCCGCCTGGCCTGATCATGATCGCCGGCCTGATGTACGGCCTGGAGAAAAAAGCAGCCCACTGGGAATTGCTGAAAAGCACCGACTATGCCGGCATTCTCACCCTCGGCGTCGGGCTCGGTTGCTTGCAGGTGTTTCTGGAGGAAGGCCATCGCAAGGACTGGCTGGAATCGAGCCTGATCGTAACCCTGGGCAGCATCGCACTGGTCAGCCTGATCAGCTTTGTGATCGTGCAGACCTCCAAACCCAATCCGCTGATCAACCTCGGCATCCTGCGCAATCGCAACTTTGGCTTATCAAGCATTTCCAGTGTCGGGATGGGGGTCGGGCTGTACGGCTCGATCTACCTGTTGCCGCTGTACCTGGCGCAGATCCAGAACTACAACGCCCTGCAGATCGGCGAAGTGATCATGTGGATGGGCGTGCCACAGCTGTTTCTGATTCCGCTGGTGCCCAAGTTGATGAAATACGTCTCGCCCAAATGGCTGTGCACACTGGGCTTCGGGCTATTCGGGTTGGCGAGTTTCTCTTCGGGCGTGTTGAACCCGGACTTTGCCGGGCCGCAGTTCAATCAGATCCAGATCATCCGCGCCCTGGGCCAACCACTGATCATGGTCACCATCTCGCTGATCGCCACCGCTTACATCCTGCCCCAGGATGCGGGATCGGCCTCGAGCCTGTTCAACATCCTGCGCAACCTCGGCGGCGCCATCGGCATCGCCCTGCTCGCCACGCTGCTGGATGCGCGGACCAAGGTTTACTTTGATTACCTGCGTGAATCCATCGTGCCGAGCAATCCGCAGGTCGCTGAACGGATCGCCTCACTGGCTGACAGGCTGGGCAATGAAACGGCAGCCCTGGGCAAACTCAGCGAGATCGCCCACCAGCAGGCCTCGATCATGGCCTACAACGATGCGTTTCATTTTGTCGGGATTGCGTTGGGGATCAGCATGGTGGCGGTGTTGCTGACCAAGAAGTTGCCGGAGGGGTTGAAGGCTGGGGAAGCACACTAATTGATACTTGCAGCGCCCTGATCGGCCTCATCGCGAGCAAGCTCGCTCCCACAGGGATCACACCGAACCTTGTGGGAGCAAGCTTGCTCGCGATGAGGCCAGTTCAGACACTACAAATCAAACAGTAATCAACCGCTCGCGCAACTTGCCAATCTCATCGCGCATCTGCGCCGCCGCTTCAAACTCCAGATCGCGCGCCAACGCATACATCTTCTCTTCCAAGGCCTTGATACGCTTGGCGATCTCGCCCGGCGAGCGCAACTCCGCTTCGTATTTGGCGTTCTCTTCCGCAGCCTTGGCCATGCCCTTGCGCTTCTTGCTGCGCGAACCCGGCACGGTGGCGCCTTCCATGATGTCGGCGACGTCCTTGAACACACCTTTGGGGGTGATGCCGTTGGCCAGGTTGAAGGCGATCTGCTTGTCGCGACGGCGCTCGGTTTCGCCGATCGCGCGCTCCATGGAACCGGTAATCCGGTCGGCATACAGAATCGCCCGGCCATTGAGGTTACGTGCCGCACGCCCGATGGTCTGGATCAGTGAGCGCTCGGAACGCAGGAAACCTTCCTTGTCGGCATCGAGGATCGCCACCAGCGACACTTCCGGCATATCCAGGCCTTCGCGCAGCAGGTTGATCCCCACCAGCACATCGAAAGTACCCAGGCGCAGATCACGGATGATCTCGACCCGCTCCACGGTGTCGATGTCCGAGTGCAAATAGCGCACGCGCACACCGTGATCGGCCAAATAATCAGTCAAGTCTTCGGCCATGCGCTTGGTCAGTGTCGTGACCAGCACTCGCTCTTCCAGAGCGACGCGCTTGGTGATTTCCGACAGCAAGTCGTCGACCTGGGTCAGTGCCGGGCGAATCTCGATTTGTGGGTCCACCAGCCCGGTCGGGCGCACCACCATGTCAATGACGCGGCCAGCGTGTTCGGCTTCGTAGTTGCCCGGGGTCGCCGAGACGAAAATCGTCTGCGGGCTGATGCTTTCCCATTCATCGAAACGCATCGGCCGGTTATCCAGCGCTGAAGGCAAGCGGAAACCGTATTCCACCAGTGTCTCTTTACGCGAACGGTCGCCTTTGTACATCGCACCGACCTGCGGAACGCTGACGTGGGACTCGTCGATCACCAGCAAAGCATCGGCAGGCAGGTAATCGTAAAGGGTTGGTGGTGCCGCGCCGGCTTCGCGACCGGACAGATAGCGCGAGTAGTTTTCGATGCCGTTGCAATAACCCAGTTCGAGAATCATCTCCAGATCGAAACGGGTACGCTGCTCCAGGCGCTGGGCTTCAACCAGTTTGTTGTTGGAGCGCAGGTATTCCAGACGCTCCTGCAACTCGACCTTGATGCCCTCGACCGCGCCCATCAGGGTTTCCCGTGGCGTCACGTAGTGGCTCTTCGGGTAGAAGGTGAAGCGCGGCAGTTTGCGAATGACTTCACCGGTGAGCGGATCGAACGCCGACAGGCTTTCCACTTCATCGTCAAAGAGCTCGATGCGGATCGCCTCGAAGTCGGATTCCGCCGGGTGGATATCGATCACATCGCCACGCACGCGGAAGGTCGCACGGGCAAAATCCATGTCATTGCGGGTGTATTGCAGGTCAGCCAGGCGTCGCAGCAATTCGCGCTGGTCGAGCCGGTCGCCGCGATCCACGTGCAACACCATCTTCAGATAGGTTTCCGGGCTGCCCAGACCGTAGATGCACGACACCGTGGTGACGATGATCGCGTCCTTGCGCTCGAGCAATGCCTTGGTCGCCGACAAACGCATCTGCTCGATGTGGTCGTTGATCGATGCATCCTTCTCGATGAAGGTGTCCGAGGACGGCACGTAGGCTTCAGGCTGGTAGTAGTCGTAGTAGGAAACGAAATACTCCACCGCGTTGTTCGGGAAGAACGCCTTGAACTCTCCGTACAACTGCGCCGCCAGGGTCTTGTTCGGCGCCAGCACCAGGGTCGGGCGCTGCACCTGGGCGATCACATTGGCGATGCTGAACGTCTTGCCCGAGCCGGTCACACCGAGCAGCGTCTGGTGCGCCAGCCCGGCTTCGATGCCCTCGACCATCAGGCGGATGGCTTCCGGCTGATCGCCGGCGGGCTCGAAACGGGTGACTAGCTGGAATTCAGACATGAAATACCTCTGGATCACTCTTGCCGGCAAAACCGGCACGAACGAGAAAGACCGCAAACGACCGATGTCGCCCGAAGAAAAAACTGGATTGTGCTCAATGTGGAGCCGATTGCCAGCGCTTTCAAGGCAAACGTCCTACATCGCGCAAAACCATTGCCGACGCCTTTCGACTAACGGTCGCAAAATAATCGGAAAAACTTACCTTAAAAGCCGAATAGCCTGTCGCCATTGATCGCGGATGGCCTCTATACTAGCTCCCCGTTTGTGCACCGCTCTAGTGCATTCGGCTGGAGCGCGACACGTCCCTCCACACTCCATTCAGAGCCGCCGCAATAATGAGCCTGTTCTCCGCTGTCGAAATGGCACCACGCGATCCAATCCTGGGCCTCAACGAAGCATTCAACGCCGATACCCGGACCAACAAAGTCAACCTGGGGGTCGGTGTTTACTGCAACGAGGAGGGGCGAATTCCACTCCTGCGCGCCGTTGTCGAAGCCGAAACCATTCGCGCCGCTCAACACGTTTCCCGTGGCTACCTGCCAATCGACGGTATCGCCGCCTACGACCAGGCTGTGCAAAAGCTGCTGTTCGGCAATGATTCGCCACTGATCGCTGCCGGCCGTGTAATCACCACCCAGGCCGTTGGCGGTACTGGCGCACTGAAAATCGGTGCCGACTTCCTCAAGCAACTGCTGCCGAACGCCGTTGTGGCGATCAGCGACCCGAGCTGGGAAAACCACCGCGCGCTGTTCGAAACCGCCGGTTTCCCGGTGCAGAACTACCGTTACTACGACGCCGCGACCCACGACGTGAACCGTACCGGCATGCTGGAAGACCTGAACGCGCTGCCAAACGGCTCGATCATTGTGCTGCATGCCTGCTGCCATAACCCGACCGGCGTGGACCTGAGCCCGGCGGACTGGAAAAACGTCCTGGACGTGGTCAAAGCCAAAGGCCACGTGCCGTTCCTCGACATGGCCTACCAGGGCTTCGGCGATGGCATCGACGAAGACGCCGCTGCCGTACGCCTGTTTGCCGAGTCGGGCCTGACTTTCTTCGCCTCCAGCTCCTTCTCCAAGTCGTTCTCGCTGTACGGCGAGCGCGTGGGTGCCCTGTCGATCGTCAGCGAATCGAAAGAAGAAAGCGCGCGCGTGTTGTCGCAAGTCAAACGCGTGATCCGCACCAACTACTCCAACCCGCCGACCCACGGTGCCAGCGTTGTCGCTGCAGTGCTGAACAGCCCGGAACTGCGCGCCCAGTGGGAAGCCGAACTGGCCGAAATGCGCCTGCGCATTCGTGGCATGCGTACCCAGATGGTCGACCTGCTGGCACAAAAAGCGCCTCAGCGCGATTTCAGCTTCGTCGGTCGTCAGTGCGGCATGTTCTCCTACTCCGGCCTGACGGTTGAGCAAGTTCACCGCCTGCGCAACGAGTTCGGCATCTACGCCCTGGACACCGGCCGCATCTGCGTGGCCGCGTTGAACCAGAGCAACATCAAGGTTGTGACGGACGCTATCGTCCAAGTCATCTGATGACACCTTGAAATGAAAAACGGGAAGCCATGGTGCTTCCCGTTTTTTATTTGTCACAGATAATTTTCGGCAACTAGAGCGAGCCCTCTAAACTGCACACAACTATCCACTGTGGGAGCGAGCTTGCTCGCGATAGCGATTGTCCTGCCAACATCAATGTTGAATGTGATGCCCTCATCGCGAGCAAGCTCGCTCCCACAGGTTTGAATACACCCTGGAATTTCTGCGAGAACCCATATGAAAAACGACGACCTGCGCGCCGACCGCGATGACCTGGATGACCTGGATCACTTCACCCCACGCGCCCCGGCAAAACGCGGCAACAACCTGGTGATGCAAGTGGCCGCCGGTGTGTTTCTCGGCGGCCTGGCCCTATGGCTGGTGCAATTGGGTGCCACGGCGCTCTACGCCAAACTGATGCTTGGCACGATTACCTTCGGCGGTTAAGCCAGTTCGGTCGCGCGCTGGCTGGCAGCGTCGTCGTAGGCGACATACAGCGATTCAGCGACCTGACTCTTGATCGCTTTAGTGCTTTCCAGGCCCAGGACAAAACCTTCGGCCTTGCCGCCAGCACGGTTCAATGCTTCAGCGGTGCCGGCCTGAGTGATGGCGTCGAACAACTTTTCGGCGTGGGGGCCGACACCTTTGGGCAGGCTGATCTGAGAGATGCTCATGGGTGCATCCCGTGGCGTCGAGGTGTGAGGGTCAAATGATTCATGGCGCGTACCTTTTCGGCGAATGGCCGGCAGCGCGTGTCACCACTTCCGGGCAGCCATGGTAGACCTCTGGGGCGATCCTGGTAACCGCCAATCGCCGCTAAACCACCGCCCGTCCCGATGATTCGCTCAAATTGTTATTCGGTGCTTGACTTCTCTTTTTGAATCAGTAAGATACGCGCCATTCCGCGATAGCTCAGTTGGTAGAGCAAGTGACTGTTAATCACTGGGTCCCTGGTTCGAGTCCAGGTCGTGGAGCCAGACAGCAACATCGAAAAGCCCCTGAATCGAAAGATCCAGGGGCTTTTTTGTGGTCGATTGAAAAGCCAACGCCTGAAAAGCAAAAAGCCGATCTGTCTATTCGACAGATCGGCTTTTTTCAGTTGCCGTGAACGTCAGACATGCTCACTGCTTTTCGTGTGCACCGCCCGTGGTTCTGCCACGCCATGTTCCGATTCCAGCACCGGAATCTCCTTGCCGTCGCAATCATGCAGTTTACCGTCGCTGAAGTAGTCCCCTTCACGCAACGCCGCCAGATCCTGATAACGCAACACCCGCTCGGTACCGGCCGCAAACACCGATTGCTGGTCGGAGTTACCGGCAGTCAGATGGTTGAAGGTCAGGTTCAGCACGATGGCCATGATTGCCGAAGAACTGATGCCCGAATGGAAAATGGTCGCAAACCAGCTCGGGAAGTGATCGTAGAAGCTAGGTGCCGCGATCGGGATCATGCCGAAGCCAATCGAGGTCGCGACGATGATCAGGTTGACGTTGTTGCGGTAGTCGACCTTGGACAAGGTCCGAATGCCGCTGGCCGCGACGGTACCGAACAGCACGATGCCAGCGCCACCCAATACGGAGGTCGGTACGGCGGCGATGACCCGGCCCATGAAGGGCAGCAGACCGAGGATCACCAGGAACAGACCGCCGGTTGCCACCACGTAGCGGCTCTTGATGCCGGTGACCGCCACCAGACCGACGTTCTGGGCGAAGGCGCTCTGGGTGAAGGAACCGAAGATCGGCGCGAACATGCTCGACAGCATGTCGGCGCGCAGACCGTTGCCCAGGCGCTTGGAGTCAACTTTGGTGCCGATGATCTCGCCGACGGCCAGAATGTCCGCCGAGGTCTCCACCAGCGTCACCATCACCACGATGCACATCGACAGGATCGCAGCAAAGTGAAAGGTCGGCATGCCGAAGTGGAACGGCGTCGGGAAGCCGAACATCGGGCCCTGGGTTACGGACGAGAAATCCGCCATGCCAAGGAACACCGCGATCACCGTACCAATGACCATGGCCAACAGAATCGACAGGCGAGAGATGGTCGCACTGCCGATTTTGCTCAGCAGCAGTACCAGCACCAGCGTTACCGCCGCCAGACCGATGTTCGCCATGCTGCCGAAGTCCGGCGCATGGCTGTTGCCGCCCATTGCCCAGCGCGCGGCTACCGGCATCAGCGTCAGGCCGATGGTGGTAATCACGATGCCGGTCACCAGCGGCGGGAAAAACTTGGTGATACGCGAGAACACCGGGGTTATCAGTAACCCGATCAGGGACGCCGCTATCACCGCCCCCAGCACCGATTGAAACCCGCCCTCCCCGCCACTGCTGACAATCGCCACCATGGTCGCGACGCCGGAGAAGGATACGCCCTGCACCAGCGGCAATTGACAACCAAAAAACGGTAAACCCAGGGTTTGCAGCAGCGTTGCCAGCCCCCCCGCAAACAATGAAGCAGCAATCAACAAACCGATGTCCGCCGGCGAGAGCCCGGCCGCCTGGCCGATGATCAATGGCACCGCGACGATACCGCCATACATGGTCAGAACATGTTGCAGGCCATAAGCCATATTCGCGCCGATCCCAAGATTTTCGTCCTCGGGCCGTTGGTGTGAAACATGGGGCGTTTTCATGGAGGGGGTTCCCTGGTTTTTGTTATGCGCACACTGTATGCAAGACATAGGACAAATGTCTATAGAGTTGTATACAACTTATCAGTCACAAAATGGATACTTGTCCATTTCCGCCTGACACCCACCCTCCTGGCCACGCCAAAAACCTTGAAATACATCCCTCGCCGCCCGCACCCGCGTGCTGACTAGCCTTTTGAATTCCTGGCGACCATCGGTAAGGCCCGCCTCTTCTATATACATATAAAGTATGCATAATGAAGTCATTCGAAATTCAGTTCCACAAGGCCAAGAACGCAGCCAACAAACTCAAGCACCAAGGCATCAGCCTCGCAGAGACTGAACCGGTATTCCATGACGAGCGAGCGCTGACCATCGAGGACAACCACCATGATGAACAACGCTGGATCACCCTGGGGCTGGACGCCAAAGGCCGGTTGCTGGTTGTCGTGTACACCCACCGTGATCCGAATTTCGTTCGAATCATTTCCGCGCGCATCGCCACCAAAAGCGAGCGTCGTCAGTACCTGGAGGCATGACCGGTGAAAGACGAATACGATTTCAGTAACGCCAGGCGGGGGGCCGTGGCGCCTGCCAAAGGCAAGACCCGCATTACCATCATGCTCGATGACGCAGTCATCGAAGCGGCCCGCGCACTGGCAGAACACGAGGGGTACGGCTACCAGACGGTGATCAACAATACCTTGCGCCGAGCCCTGCTCAACGAAGGCAAGAGCGCACACCTGAAACAAACCCTCACCCCTGCCGAACTCAAGGGGCTGGAGCAGAAACTGGCAGAGGCCTTGCGCGAAATCCAACGGGTGATGGAGCCGGGTGTTCGGCCCTGAAACACAAAGGGCCGATCAATCGGCTCAGCTCTGTGCGATGTCCAGGATCAGCCTGTTACTGCGGTGCTGCGATCAATCGTTTCAGAGTCCGTGCCAATTGCGCCTGTTCCGGTACGCGAATGCCGAACTCGCTGCCCAGCAGGCCAATCAGTTCCTGAACATCCGTCACCTCCCGCCGCTCGCTGTCATGGCCAATCCGGTGAATCGCGAAGCTGCCATTGTTGAGCGTGCGTCGCCACCCCTCCCCGGTGCGTGCCACCATCAACTGCTTGACGAAAGACGACTCGGGGTGGGTCGAGACGTACCAGTTGCCCACAGCAAAATCGATATCTTCCTGGCGTTGCAGGTCGAAGATGTACATCGCTCGCCATTCACCCGCAACGTTGGCGCGCAGGGTAAAGCCGTCGACGTGCAGATCGATGCGATACGACTCGTGCGGGGTTGGTTGTTCGGCGCGGGTATCAAGCAACAGGGGCGCGGTCGGTACCATGCCGCCGAAGCCGACGTCGGTGATGTAGCGCACGTCATTGATGATGACCAGGCTCAGGCGGTGGGTCCGGGCAGTCCAGGAGCCCTCCGGCTGCCCCATCACCACCCGGCCGCTGATGGCACGGGCGTCGAAACCCAATTCCTGTAGCAAGGCCAGGAACAGGTTGTTGAGTTCGTAGCAGTAACCGCCACGACCTTCGTGCAAGACCTTCTGCTCTATGGACGGCAAGTCGATCAGCACCGGCTCGCCGGATAATGTGGTGAGGTTTTCAAACGGGAAAACGCCGGTATGGCGCAATTGCAGCTGGCGCAAGGTTTCCAGGGTCGGTGCTGGAGGTGCATCGAAGCCCAGGCGTTCCAGATACAAAGCACGGTCGGTCAGGCGTGGCTCGCTCATCGTTCAGTCCTTTTGCACGCAGCGGCGGATTGCTCCGCCAGTGGTCGCTATGTATACGGGATCAAGCATTGCCGCCGACAATTGATTTAGCCAATCACCCGGCATGAAAACACTCAACGCCGCTTGTGCGAGCCCAATTGAATCCAGGTCGGCGCGTGGTCGCTGGCATGGGGCTCGTTACGCACCCACGCATCCACCCCGGCGTCTTGCAGATACGGACTCAGGGCCGGGTTGAGCAGCAGATGGTCAATGCGCAGCCCCGAGTTTTTCTGCCAGTGCTGACGGAAATAATCCCAGAACGTGTAGAGCCGATCCTGTGGATGCAAGTGCCGCAATGAATCGGTCCAGCCCTGGTCCAGCAACCGCTGGTAGCACTCGCGACTTTCCGGTTGCAGCAAGGCGTCCTTGAGCCAGGAGCGCGGGTTGTAGATGTCCAGGTCGGTGGGCACCACGTTGTAGTCCCCCGCCAGCACCACCGGATGTTCGCAGCCTTCAAGCGTCTGCGCGTAATGGATAAGCCGTTCGAACCACGCCAGCTTGTAATCGAATTTCGGCCCCGGTTGCGGGTTGCCGTTGGGCAAATACAGGCAACCCACCAGAACCCCGTGGACAGCGGCTTCCAGATAGCGACTATGGTTGTCACTGTCATCGCCGGGTAACCCGCGTCGGCTTTCCAGCGGCTGCGCATCCCGCGCCAGGATCGCCACGCCGTTCCAGGACGCCTGACCCTGCCAGATGGCGCCGTAGCCGGCCGCTTCAAGCTCAGCCGCCGGGAATGCGCTGTCCACTGCCTTCAATTCCTGCAGGCAGGCGATATCCGGTTTTTCCCGCTCAAGCCAGGCCAACAGATTCGGCAGGCGTGCGCGCAGGCCATTGACGTTGAACGTGGCGATCCGCAACTTTTTCATGAACGGACACTCCTGAGGACGAGGTGCCTGACGTGTGACACCGGCAGGTTTCGCAGGTTGCGTCAGCGGTCCCGGGGCGGCAGCACCTTGAGCGCAAGCTGGTCGATCATAGGCCTTGCTCACGCTGAGAGCTGTGTGGGAGCGAGCTTGCTCGCGATGGCGCCGTATCAGTGGCCAACCATTTGCCTGACCTGTCGCATTCGCGGGCAAGCCCGCTCCCACAGGGTTCTCGTTTGGCCATGGATCGGTGGCGCCCTAAGGCCCCGTGCCACTCGTCAACCGGGGCGGCACCAACCGCGTGACCCTTCACACTAACATCAGGTAACGACTCATCCCGGGAGACGACCATGATGAACATAAAAATGACTTCGCTGCTCATGGCCGGATGGTTGTCGGCGACGTCCCTGGCCACGTTTGCCGCGTCCGGCGATGGTCCTGGCGCGACCGGTACGGCACCCGGCGCAACCCGCAATTCAACTCTGCTGCCAGACAACAACAGGCCCAGCGATCCCTCGAGTAATAACGGGCGCGGACAAAGCCCCGGCTCGTCAAGCGGCAGCACCGGCGTCAATGGCCCGGGCAGTGGCGCGGGCGGCGGCACCGGTGCGCCCGGTGGCGGAACCGGCGGTGCTGGCGGCGGAACGGGTAGCTGGACAGGCAAAAGCCGCTAATGACATGCCGTCATTGGCGGCTTTTTGTCACCTGAGGCCTACATCGGCTTGACCGCTGGCGGGTTCCACTTGCCATTCAGCACCTCGGCTTTCGGGCCGTACAGACGCATGGTCAGGTTGAACGGCCCTTTGGGTGCCGGCAGCCAGTTGGCCTCCAGGTCCTTGCCAGGGCTTTCGTTCTGGAAGTAGAGATCCAGCGAGCCATCGGCGTTGTTCTTGAACGGCATCCAGCTACTAACCGCAAAACGATTAAGTGAGTTGGCGACCTGGAACCCTTCCGGGTCATACAGGGTGATCGACCAGAAGGCATTCACTGGCGGCGCCTCGCCCTTGTTGAAATGCAGCATGTACTTGTTTGCGCCCTCGAGCGGCTTGCCATTGCT
Organism: Pseudomonas sp. GW821-FHT12A04; assembly: GCF_058807755.1. Taxonomy (NCBI): domain Bacteria; kingdom Pseudomonadati; phylum Pseudomonadota; class Gammaproteobacteria; order Pseudomonadales; family Pseudomonadaceae; genus Pseudomonas; species Pseudomonas sp. GW821-FHT12A04. The sequence continues at coordinate 272,688 of NZ_JBXAQZ010000006.1, read as the reverse complement.
GTCGCCGATGTTCAACGGATAAATTGCGTCCTCGGGCAGGTTGGCACCGAGCCCCACCTGCGTAACGATGGCGCGCTTTAGGTAGTAGTTGCCGTAGACACCCATGGTGTCAGTGTTCATCGACCAGCCATTGACCTCCCGCGCCAGGGTCGGCACTTTCCAGGTCATCAAGGCCTGCGCATCCTGGGGCACGCTTTGCAGCGCGGCCTGGATTTGCGGATCCAGCGTGTCCATGTCGAACGACTTGCCGGGTTCGATGCCGATCCGTTTGATCTGCGCCAGCATGGGCTGGTCGGTGCTGTGCGGCGGATTCACTTTCAGCAGTTCGGCAGCGTAAGTGAAGTAGTTGGCAGCCGACATGGAATCGACCTGAATCTTCGGTGGCGTTTTCATGTCCACCGCCGGGTCGACCTTCACGGTGACGGCTTCAGGCTCCTTGCCCAACCGGGACAACGGCGTAACCGTGTAACCGGCCTGGATCTTGTGCACCGCCGCGTAATCCGCCGCGCCATCAGTCTTGGTACGGCCGATGACCCAGACAAACGGAGTTGGCGCCGGCAGGTGGCTCATCCCGGCGGGCACCGTCCCGGTCCATCCCGGCGGCGTCACCAGAAATTGCCCGGCCTCAGTGCCCGTGGTGCGCCAGCCCGGCGAAGCGAATACGTCGGTCCACATATCCAGCATCGGTAACAGGTAGAAACGCCCATCGGTATCGGGCGCGGCGATCACCAGCGGTTCCTTGGTCAAGTCCAGCCAGGCAATCGAATACAACGTGTCGAAATTAGAGCGCACCACCCCTCTGAAATCGGCAGGCGGGTACTGCGGCACACTCACAAACATGTTCATCGGGCCTTTACCGAACTCCTTGCCCGGCTCGATGTTGGTGAACTGCTTGCGAGTGACGTCCATGCTCAGCAGCGGGTAAAAATAGATGTAGGCATCCACGCCGATCGAGTGAGCTTCTTCGGCGGTGATTTTCGATTGCGCGTGGCTGGCCAGCGGAAAGATGGCAGTGGCTGCGACGGTCAAAGCAACGGCTGTCAACGTTTGAGGTATCAACATGTTGGCGATCGTCCATGCGAGTGGATGTCTGCCGGGATCGACAGAACAATCGGAACTCTAGACGATCAATTCCGCCAGACCAGGGAGACAGACCACCGGCAGCAACAGCACCTCAACGGTCGGAGCGCATCAACGCCTCGACGCCACCGGCCATCGACAACGTTGCCACGCGGTTTCTCCCCGAATGCTTGGCCTGATACAACGCCGCATCCGCCCGCTCGACAAACACATCCATGCTGTCACGCCCCGACGGCACGAACGAATAGCAACCAAGACTCACCGTCACGTAGCCATTGGGCGAGCCGGTGTGGCAGATGTTCTTGTCGATGACCCTGCGGCGGATCTGCTCGGCAATCGTCATGGCGCCGTGGATGTCGGTGTCCGGCAGCAGCACCGCAAACTCTTCGCCGCCGTAACGCACCGCCAGATCGGCCTTGCGGTGGCAGCAACTCTTCAGCGCGCGTGCCACTTCGGCCAGGCAGTGATCACCCACCACGTGGCCGTAGGTGTCGTTGTAGCGCTTGAAGTAATCGATATCGAGCATGATCAGGCTCAAAGGGCTCGCCTGCCGGGCGCCGCGCCCGAACTCGACGTCCAGCGCCCGCTCGAACAATCGGCGGTTGGCCAATCCGGTCAGGCTGTCGTGGGTGGCGATCAGCTCCAGCGCTTGCTGTGCCCTGCGCAAATCCGACTCGACCCGCTCGCCAACACGCACCTGATGCAGGAACACCCACCCGAACAGCCCCACGCCCAGCAATACCAGGGCAACAATGAGACTGGAGCGAAACGCCGTGTCGTACCAGCCCGCGAGAATGGATTCCGTGGACGACGCCGCCGTGACCACCAGCGGATACGCCTCCAGCTGTCGGTAACCGTAAAGGCGTGTCACACCATCGATGATGGATGTGAACATCGCATTGCCGGAGCTGGCCAGTGGCAGGGACTTCTGGAAAATCTCGCTCTGGGCCAACGACGTGCCAATCTGCGCCTCCACAAAAGGTCGACGCGCCAACAGCGTGCCATCGGTCAAGCCGAGAAACATCGAGCCGTTGTCGTCGAGGCTGAAGCTTTTGAAGAACTGGTCGAAGTACGACATCTTGATGCCGGCCAGCAATACGCCCTGGAAACGGCCGTTCTTGTCGTTGACCCGTTTGGAAACCGGAATGATCCACTCACCGTTTTCCCGACTGCGAATGGCCGGGCCGATATGCGCCACCGACGATACGTTCTGCTGGTGATACTTGAAGTACTCGCGATCGGCGACGCCGGGCCCCCGAGGCAGATTTTCAAACGAGGTCACCACCCACTGGCCCTTCTGGTCGAACAGCAGGATGCCGTGCAACTGATCCAGCGCCAGCACGCGCCGAGCGAAGGTCTGCTGCAAGCGTGGCTGTTGGTCCGGGCCGAACCCGTCGACCTGAATCCAGTCCACCAGGCTGGTCAACACCAGGTCGGCCTTCATGAAAGTGTCTTCGGCTTGCTGCGCCATGGCCCGCGTCAGGTTCGAAGACGCCACTTGCGCCAGGCTCAGGTCGTGGCGACGGGACTGTTCCAGTTGCAGGTAGAGCAAACCGCACAGGCACAGGCACACCGTGGCAATGAACAATACCGCGGCCTTGCGCAGCGGTATGCGTTTCAATGCGATGCCAGGGGTGTGGTCCGGGTCGTTAAAGCGCGTGGGCAAAAGTTCATCCTGTCGGGGGCAAGGCATGGGCAACGACCCAAAGCCCTCAGTCTTCGGGTGGCGTAGTTTACGGGGTTATCCAGGACAAATGGGTGGCCACTTGCCCAGCGGTATCACACCGCCCGTCGGTGCTGCCCGGACACAACGTCCGCACCCTGCCTGCGCTGCAAACATGACCCAGGGCAAGCGCTAGCTGTGCGTCAACGAGCTACGATTAGACAAACCTCAATACAGGGAATCGACATGAGCAAGGCAGACGAACTCGCCGCAAAATTGAAACAGACACGGCTGGCCAGCGCGGATCAGGCGATCGATGGCTGGCCGGGCCAGGTCTACGAACTGTATCAACGGATAGAGACCTGGCTACAGCCCTTGACCGAAGCGGGCCTGATCCTGCGGCGCAACCCCACCCACGTCTTCGAGAGCCACCCCGATGGCGACGCTTGCGACTACGCCATCGACCAGTTGGTGATCACCGGCAACGAGCACAGAATTACCTTTGACCCGGTTGCACGCTTCACCGCCGACGGTGAGGGGCGGGTCGAGATCCACACAACAGACAACGAACTCGCCCTGTTGCGCACCGTGGACGAACACGGTGAAACACACTGGTGGCTACAAACGATCGAGCAGGCCACCACACAGCTGGACGCAGTGGCGCTGACGGAAACCGATCTGCTTGTCGTGGTGCAACAAGGGTTGGCGCTTTAGGGGCTAATGCCAGTCAGTTAAGTGTTTGAACACCGCAAATCTTGTGGGAGCGAGCTTGCTCGCGATGACGGTTGGACAGTCACGTAAGGGGTGCCTGACAGTCCGCTATCGCGAGCAAGCTCCTCCCACAGGTTTCGTGTGTTAAGTGATCAGTAATACGCTCCGCCGCCCGTTTCCAGTCTTTCGTTACTGCTTGTTCTGCCCCGTCACCACCAGCGGTATCTCTGCGCGACGCAAGTCCAGAGCTGGCAATTTCGTAGGCTGACTCAAGCCCTGCAGCACCCTGGCATCGTAATCATAAATGTCGGGCTTGAACGTCACCCGCCCGTCATTGCTCAGGTCCACGGTCCAGTAAGCCAACAACACCGGCACTTTCACCGGTAGCGGGATGTTCTCGGTCCTGCCATTGGCCAACTGTTTTTGAATCCCGGCGCTGTTCCAGCGTACCGGGTCGTTAAACAACAGCTCGACCAGTTGCAAGGGGTTTTCCACGCGGATGCAGCCTGAACTGGTGGCCCGGACTGTCTTGGCAAACAGCTCGCGGTGCGGCGTGTCATGCAGGTAAATCGCATAGTCGTTGGGGAAGCGGATCACCACCTGCCCCAGCGAACTGTCGGGGCCGGCATCCTGACGCAGGTGGATGCCTCGCGGGTTGCTCCAGTCGACACTCGACGGATCGAGCACATTGCCTTCGCGATCCAGCACGCGAATCCGGTTGGCCGCCAGATAACCCGGATCGTTCTGGACTTTCGGAATCACGTCCTGCTTGAGGATGGTCGGCGGCACGGTCCAGGTCGGGTTGAACGTGATGTAGGTGATTTCGGCCTGGAATACCGGCGTACTGCGCACCGGCTTGCCAACCTGCACTCGCGAACGCCAGATCGGCAGACCGTCACGGTACATCGCCACCTTGTATCCGGCGATATCGACGATCACAAACGTGCCCTGCAGTTTGTACAACAGCCACCGGGCGCGCTCCATGTTGACCCGCACCTGATCGATCCGCGCCTCGACCGGCACGTTCAGCGCCGCCAGCGTCGCCGCCCCTGCCACGCCATCGGCCCCCAGGTATTGCTCGGTCTGATACTTCTTCACCGCGGCGATGACCTTGTCGTCGTAACCGGCTTTTTTCGACAGGTGCGCGTCCAGGTAACCGCCCGCCACCAGACGCGCACGCAATTGAGCCACCGCCACCCCGTCCATGCCGGGCTTGAGCGATTGCCCTTCAGTGACTTTCGGCCAGCCGCCCGCATCATGGACCTGGCGCAACCGGGCCAGGCCTTCACGCAAATTGCGGTAAATCTCTTCCTGAGGAGGCGCATCGGCGAATGCACGCGCAACGTCATGGGCATCGAGGGCGGCGAACAGGTTGTTCATGTCCTCGTGGGCATTGCCGCCGGCAGGATCGAAATTCCAGTGAATGTCCAGCCGCGACGGATCGACTTTACCCCGGCGCAGTTGCAGCAGCGCGGTGATGAACGTGCGGGTCGCCGCCATATCGAACATCGCCCGTTGCGCCGTGGAAGGCATGGCAGCCACCAGCGACTCATGGGCCTGAGCCAGTTCGGTGATGCGGAAATCCGCCGGATTCAGGCCGTCGATCCGGGTGGCTTCGAGGCTCTTGAGTAATTGCGCCACGTCACGATCATCCGTCCACGCGGCGCGATAGTTGCGATGCATATAGAAATCCAGCACCACCCGACTGACATCCACACGCTGATGGCGCCTGGACGTGAGCAACGGCGGAAAGGCCGATCGCAGCGGTTCCAGGGTCGCTTGAATCGCTTGGCCGACCGCGTCGTCGGGCGCCGCGGCATCGATTGTGCTGCTCGCCGCAGATACCGGCTCAATCGGCGAAACTTGCCCAAACGCTGCACCGCTGATCAGAAAGCCCATAAAAAATATGCGGCTTATGACGAATGACCTTGTTAACTGCACCATGGATAATCCTTAATCCCCCGTTTCAAACGGCTAGTTTTCCGCTCGCTGCTAGACTCGAAATTATCATGATGAGACCCGACTATGGCGCTAATCCGCTTTGGCCTTTTATTTGCCATTTTACTGACGTGCCTTTCAGTAACGTCAGCCTACGCCGATTCGCTTGAAAACGCGCTGGTCAAAGCAGCACCCGGCGCCGACGCCAAAGTGATTGCCCTGGCCGTTCGTGCCACTCAATGCAGCCGTGCCCAAGGTGTCGCCCCCGCCCAACGACTGGCGGTGATCGATTACTCCCTGCCCTCGACCGAACAACGCCTGTGGGTCTTCGACCTTAAACGGCGCAAGTTGCTGTTTCACGAACTGGTCGCCCATGGCCGCAACAGCGGTGAAAACATGGCCACGCTGTTCTCCAACCGCAACGAAAGCCACGCCACCAGCATCGGTCTGTTCCGCACCCAGCAAAGCTACCTCGGCCAGAACGGTTACTCGTTGCGCATGGAAGGCCTGGAGCCCGGCTTCAACGATAACGCCTTTGACCGGGCCATCGTCATTCACGGCGCGCCCTATGTCAGCCCGGTGCTGGCCCGCGCCAATGGCCGCATCGGCCGCAGCCTGGGTTGCCCGGCCGTCAGACCGGCGATTGCCCATCGGCTGATTGATTCGATGAAGGACGGGCAGTTGTTGTTTTCCTACTACCCGGACCAACGCTGGCTGAAGTCGTCTTCCTACATCAACTGCGGCGGTGACACGGTGGCCTCAAGGGAAAAGTCCACTTCACGCCGGTAAGCGACGCCCAACCTGTCAAAACTGTAATCTTCGCCTCAGCCAGCTGAAAGGCACCGCCTGCTAGCCTCATCGACAAGTTCAACAGGCTGACGGGCGGAACAGACGGCATGCACTCCCACACTTCAAGACGCACCTTCGTCAAAGGCCTGGCCATCGGCGGGCTCTTCGGCGGCCTCGGGTTATGGCGCACGCCGGCCTGGGCAATCAGCAGTCCCGGCGAACCGCAGGTGTTGGCCGGTAATGAATTCGACCTGTTCATCGGCGAATCCCCGGTCAACTTCAGCGGCAGCCCACGCACCGCGATGACCATCAACGGCGGCATCCCCGGCCCGCTGCTGCGCTGGCGTGAAGGCGATACGGTGACGCTGCGGGTGCGCAACAGACTCAAGGACAGCACGTCCATTCACTGGCACGGCATCTTGCTGCCGGCCAACATGGACGGCGTGCCGGGGCTGAGCTTCAAGGGCATCGAGCCCGGCGGCATGTACGTCTACCAGTTCACGGTGCGCCAGAACGGCACCTACTGGTATCACAGCCATTCGGGGTTTCAGGAACAATCCGGCGTCTACGGCCCGCTGGTGATCGACGCCAAAGATCCGGAGCCGTTCCAGTACGACCGCGACTACGTGGTGATGCTCAGCGACTGGACCGACGAAGACCCGGTCGGCCTGATGAAGACGCTGAAAAAACAGTCCGATTACTACAACTTCAACAAACGCACCATGGGCGATTTCATCCACGACGTCAGCGAAAAAGGCTGGGGGCCAACCATCGCCGACCGCAAAATGTGGGCCGAGATGAAGATGAACCCCACCGACCTGGCGGACGTCGGCGGCGCCACTTACACCTACCTGTTGAACGGCCAGGCGCCGGATTCGAACTGGACCGGGGTGTTCCGCCCCGGAGAAAAGCTGCGGCTGCGCTTCATCAACGGCTCGGCCATGACCTACTTCGACGTGCGCATCCCCGGCCTGAAAATGACTGTGGTCGCCGCCGATGGCCTGTACGTCAAACCCGTGAGCGTCGACGAGTTTCGCATCGCCGTGGCGGAAACCTTCGACGTTATCGTCGAACCGACCGAAGCGGCCTACACCCTGTTCGCCCAGGCGATGGATCGCACCGGATACGCACGGGGCACCCTGGCAGTGAAGACAGGACTGGTTGCGCCGCTGCCGCCACTGGACCCGCGCCCCCTGGTGACCATGGATGACATGGGCATGGGCGGCATGGACCACGGCAGCATGGCGGGCATGGATCACAGCAACATGGCTATGGGCGATATGCCCGGCATGCAGTCCCACCCGGCCTCGGAAACCGACAACCCGCTGGTGGACATGCAAGCCATGTCCACCTCACCGAAACTCGACGACCCCGGCATGGGCCTGCGCAACAACGGGCGCCGCGTACTCACCTACTCCGACCTGCGCAGCACCTTCGAAGACCCGGACGGCCGCGAGCCTGGCCGCACCCTGGAGCTGCACCTGACGGGCCACATGGAAAAATTCGCCTGGTCGTTCAACGGCGTGAAGTTCTCTGATGCACAGCCGTTGCGCCTCAAGTACGGCGAGCGACTGCGGATCGTACTGGTCAACGACACGATGATGATGCACCCCATCCACCTGCATGGCATGTGGAGCGATCTCGAAGACGAGAACGGCCAGTTCATGGTGCGCAAACACACCATCGACATGCCACCGGGTTCCCGGCGCAGCTATCGGGTTACGGCCGATGCGCTCGGCCGCTGGGCCTATCACTGCCATCTCCTGTACCACATGGAAATGGGCATGTTCCGTGAAGTTCGCGTGGAAGAATGAGGTGCGCCCCATGATTCGATTCACCCCGGTTTTTTTCGCACTCGTGACCTCGACGGCAATGGCCGCCAGCGATGACATGCAAGGCATGGATCACAGCCAGATGGACCACGGCCAGATGCAAGGCATGGACGAGGGCCAGATGCAGCCCGCCGCCCCCAGCGAAAGCCGCACGCCGATCCCGGTGCTGACCGATGCCGATCGCGCTGCGGTGTATGCCGATCCCGCCGGCCACCACGTACATGACAGCACGCTCAACTCCTTTTTCCTCGCCGACAAACTGGAATGGCAGGACGCAGATGACGGCAGCACCCTGGCCTGGGATTTGTCCGGTTGGGTCGGCGGTGACATTGATCGCCTGTGGCTGCGCTCCGAAGGCGAGCGCACCAACGGCGTGACCAAGGACGCGGAAATCCAGGCCCTGTGGGGCCACGCCATTTCCCCATGGTGGGACGTCGTCAGCGGCGTGCGCCAGGACTTCAAACCCGGTGCCCCGCAAACCTGGGCCGCATTCGGCGTACAAGGCATGGCGCTGTACAACTTCGAGGCCGAAGCCACGGCCTTCATCGGCGAAGGCGGTCAGAGCGCCGTGCGGCTGGAAGGCGACTACGACATCCTGCTGACCAATCGGCTGATCCTGCAGCCGACCGTCGAGCTCAACGCCTACGGCAAAAACGATCCGCAACGGGGCATCGGCGCGGGGCTGTCCAACACCGAGGCTGGCTTGCGCCTGCGCTACGAAATCCGCCGGGAATTCGCGCCCTACCTCGGCGTGACCTGGAACCGCACCTACGGCAACACCGCCGACTACGCCAACGACGAAGGCGAGGACCGCAGCGAAACCCGCCTCGTGCTCGGTATTCGGCTGTGGTTCTGAACAGACTCACCCAAAACCAACAACAACCGCTTCGAGCGGTAAAGGACCTTGCATGCGCATCTTCAAACCCACCGCTATCGCAGTCGCGTTGCTCAGCGGCCTGCTTGTTAGCACCCTCGCTCAAGCGCACCCCAAACTACTCTCTTCCACCCCGGCGGAAGGCGTAGAAGGTGCATCACCCGACAAGATCGAACTGCACTTCTCCGAAAACCTCGTCACCCAGTTTTCCGGTGCAAAACTGTTGATGACCGAAATGGCCGGCATGGCCCACGCCCCAATGCCGGTCAAGGCCAAAGTCAGCGGCGGCAGCGATCCGAAGACCATGTTCATCATCCCGGCAGCGCCCCTGGCTGCCGGTACCTACAAGGTCGAATGGCGCGCGGTGTCGTCGGACACCCACCCGATCACCGGCAACGTCACCTTCAAAGTGAAATGATCGATGAGCGACTCGGCCAACGTCGTGCTGCGGTTTGTGTTGTATGTGGATTTGATGTTGTTGTTTGGTGTGGCGCTATTCGGGCTCTACAGCTTCAAGGGACAGGAACGGCAATCCGGGACAGTCTTGCCCTTTCGCCGGTTATTGACGGGAACAGCCGGGCTCGGCGCGCTGCTGTCCATCGCCGGCATGGTGCTGATGGTCCGCGTCATGAGCGGTGAATCAGACGTTACCGAGTTGCGCCCTCACCTCGAAATGATGCTGTTCGAGACGGACGTCGGGTTGGCCTGGGCCGTGCGGATGATTGCATTAGCGGTCGCGGGTTTGGCGTTGATGCTCAACCCACGCGCCCCCGGCATCAGCCTGGTGATCGCCGCCACGGCCGGCGGCATCGCCCTCGCCAGTCTGGCCTGGAGCGGGCATGGCGCCATGGACGAAGGCAGTCGCCGTTACTGGCATTTCGCTACGGACATCCTGCACCTGTTGGTGGCGGGTGTCTGGCTCGGCGCGTTGTTGGCGTTTGCGGTGATGGCGCAACCCCGGGCCCTGCAAACCGAAGCGCACATACGGTTGCTGGCTCACGCAGTCAGGCGATTTGAGCTTGTCGGTGCGCTGGTCGTTGTGATCATCACCGTGACGGGCGTGGTGAACTACCTCTTCATTGTCGGACCGAAACTCGATGAGGTTTTACTCAGCCACTACGGAATTTTGCTGGCGATCAAAGTACTGCTGTTTGCCGGGATGCTGGTGTTGGCGGCGCTGAACCGCTTTTATCTTGGCCCCTTGCTGGAGCGGTCGTTGCGAGAGGGCCAGTATCGCGTGGCAGCCCATGCACTTCGGCGCAGTGTGTTGGTGGAAATGGCCGCGGCGATATTGATTGTGGGGTTGGTGGCGTGGCTGGGTACGTTGAGCCCGGAAGTGGAATGAGTCATCTTCAGGGGCGTTGATTTTTCACACCGGTGAAAGTTTCACTACACTCCCCTTTCAAAACCACTCCAGCACAAAAGCCCGATAACAATGACGAAAATCAAAAGAGCAATGATGCTCGGCGGCTTGCTCGCACTCTCCCTTGGCGCCCAGGCAGAACCTTCGCATCTGGACAGCGTCATGCAACAGGGACAGCTGCGCGTCTGTACCACCGGCGACTACAAGCCCTACACCCTCAAAGCCGAGGACGGCGAATACTCCGGCATCGACATTGCCATGGCCCGCGCCCTGGCCGACAGCCTTGGCGTCAAGGTCGAGTGGGTGCCCACCACCTGGAAAACCCTGATGCCCGACATGCTCGCCGGCAAGTGCGACATCGCCATGGGCGGCATCTCGGTCACCCTGGAACGGCAGAAAAAAGCCTTCTTCAGCAGCATCCTGGACGTCGACGGCAAAATCCCGCTGGTGCGCTGCGAAGACCAGGCGCTGTACCAGACCGTCGAACAGATCAACCAGCCAACGGTTCGCCTGGTCGAACCCGCCGGCGGTACCAACGAAGCCTTCGTCCACGCCTTCCTGCCCAAGGCGCAATTGAAGTTGCACGACAACGTGACCATCTTTCAGGAACTGCTGGATAAAAAAGCCGACGTGATGATCACCGACGCATCCGAGGCGCTGTATCAGCAGAAGCTGAAGCCGGGCCTGTGCGCGGTCAACCCCACGCACTACATGCAATACGGCGAAAAAGCCTACCTGCTGCCCCGTGACGACATCACCTGGAAGCTGTACGTCGATCAGTGGCTGCACCTGGCCAAGGCGACAGGCAACTACCAGAAGATTCTGCGCCAATGGCTGGCGGTGCCTGACGCTAAGTAACGGATCGTTTTTTTCGCACAACAAAGGGCGCCCCCAAAGGAGCGCCCTTCTTCATTGCGGAGCGCGTATCAATCGTCGTGCAGCAAACCTGAGCCGTATTCGCCGAAGCTATTGCCTAGCGCACTGCCATGGAAATTCATCTTGTCGGGATTGCTGCTGGTCGGCCCTGGGCCAAACCCGGCCGGCTGCACCGGGTCGGCCGAATAATCACGATGGGCGCTCACACCCGAACAGGCGCTCAACAACAAAGCACCGGCAAGCAGCGAGACTTTGACGAGGGTTGCGATCATTTTTTTATTCCTGAGGGTTGAGGCGCGGGGACGTGACCTTTGGCGGTCAGCCTATGCTTCGTCTGTGCCGGACAACGTGAAACTTTGTGGGATGACAGCGTTGGTTCAGGAGCCCGGCGCACCCGAAAGTGCCCCGCGCACAGCCGCCTTCGTTCGGTGCCCTGTACACAGTTGTCCGACGCCTGGCGGCTGGTAGAGCCTGATGGCCCACTTTACATGAGCAGTAATGTAGTTCATGTGTTCGGTGGCCGGTTCCCTGAGGATTACCAATCGGTTGGCATATAGCATACCCTCCCCCCTCTGCACGTGATGCCAAGTAGCAAACAACAACTCTACAAGCCTGTAAAATCCAGGCAGGACGCGTTATCAGTATGCGTCATCGCACAATCGAATGATCAGGATGAGGCTCAAGGTGATTGATAAAACCGTCTCAGTAAGCTTGGTGGTACCCGTTTATAAAAGCGCAAGTACGCTCCCGCAATTTTACGAACGCGCGCGCGCGACTCTTGATCAGATTTGCGACGACTGGGAGATTATTCTTGTCGATGACGCGAGCCCGGACCAGACGTGGCTTGCCGCTCTGGCACTGCACGAACAAGACCGCAGAGTCAAAGTCGTTCGCTTCGCGAAGAACAAGGGGCAACAACATGCTACGTTGTGCGGCATCGGCTATGCCTGCAAACGCTGTGTCGTGACAATCGACGATGACCTGCAGTGCTTCCCCGAAGACCTCCCACTGTTTATTGATCAACTTCAAGCCGGCAAGCATGTCGTCATCGGAAAGATCCCGATGGCTGAAAAACAGCACAGCGCCTGGCGCAACATGGCTTCGCGCATCAACCAGAAACTGGTTAGCAAGGTCATGGGCAAACCGACCGGTTTCAGCCTCTCGAGCTACAGGGCCATGAGTCAACAGGTGGCAAGACAGCTCGCCAGATATCAGGGCTCACACCCACATATCGCCGCGATGCTTTTTAATTCGGTGCCCGTCAGCATGATGGCGAACGTGAGCATTCGCCACGCGCCGCGCGCCGATGGCGGCCCAAGCACTTATACCCTTGGCAAGATGTTCAAAACGCTTTCGTTCCTTATCGTCAATTACTCCCTGTTACCACTTCGCTACGTGTCGATCTGGGGCTTTTTGGTCAGCGCGTCGAGCATTTTATTCGCTATGTATGTTCTGCTGCGCACCCTCCTGACCGATCAAATAGTGCCAGGCTGGGCATCGCTCGCGATCTTGCTGTCATTCCTCGCCGGTAACATCCTTCTGGCACTAGGTGTGCAAGGCGAGTACCTCGGAAGACTGGTCGAAAATGCAACCCACCTTAGTCAATTCCCCATTATTGAAGAGCATGTGGAGTAAAGATGACATCCGCTTACCGCGTCGTGGATTATTTCCCTGCTGAACACATTTTAAACAATGGGGTCTTTGCACACCTCGACGAAATCGATGCGCAAACACCAGGCGCACTGGTGTACTGTCAGAACTTGCACTATTTGCAAAAGGCTTTGGCTACGCCCAACGTCGCGTGTGCCTTGTGCCCCGAAAGTTTAAAAAATGAAGAGTTAGCGACTGAAAAATCAATTGTATTCTGTGCCGACCCACGCACCTCTTTTTTCCGCCTCTACAACCGTTTGAGTGAAGAGACAAAGTGCGCAGCTGCGCAAGCACCGCGCATCGGCGACAATTGCACGCTGCACCCCAGCGCCGTTATCTCGCCACTGGCCACACTGGGTAACAATGTCGAAATTTCAGCAAATGTGGTGATCGAAGGCCCTGTCGAGATCGGAGACAATGTTTACATCGGTTCAAATGCCGTTGTAGGCGCCGAAGGCTTGATCACGCTACGCAACGACAACGGCACGCTGATGGTGGTTAAACATCAGGGCGGTGTACGCATTGAATCGGGTTGCCAGATACTTGCTGGCGCAGTAATCGCGAGGTCCTTGTTCCAGCAGCCGACAACCATCAGCGAAAATTGCCAGATCGGCATCATGACCAACATTGGTCATGGCGCCGTGATTGGCAAGAACTCTGTGATTTCTGGCAATACCGTTATTGCAGGACGCACACGCCTGGGGACCGGCGCATGGGTTGGCGCCTCTTGCTCCATCGCACAGGGCCTTGTGATTGGCGACGCGGTACAAATAAAAATGGGCTCGGTTGTCATCGGCGACATCGCCCCAAACGGCGTCGTTTCTGGAAACTTCGCAATCAATCACAGGGCTAACATGACAGCCCACCTCAGGAAACAAAAGTGATGCACTTCATCGAGCTATCACTGGGATTCAAAGGCGAACGAACCTACATACAAGGGTCCGACATGCTCAATGCCACGATGCAGGCCATCACTCACCACGCACCGCACGCACGGATCGAAAAGCTGGACTTCAGAATCAGTAGAATGACCAAACATCTACTCACCTGTCACTGGTGGCCTAGATCAACCCCTCGATCATTGCCGGGTGAGGCTGTCGCTACCTTCACCTTTCAACTCGATGGTATTGATCATGAAGGCAAATTGATTCAAGGCGAAGGTTGCGCCGACACACGACGTGCTTACGACGAGTCGCTGGTTGAAAAACAATGTGTTTTCACACCCGCCCATCGGTCAGTGACCCTGACGACCATGCCAGATGACTTCTCTCCGATCGAAGTGCTGGTATCCATGAACAAGGCACTGCATCTCAAGGAATTGAGCATACCCAGTGGCAGCCAATGGGTCTTCTGTCGCTGGGAAAGCCCAAAGTGGCCGCCGTGTTCTGACTTGAGCGGGGTAGGGCTGACACTTGAGCAGACGCTGGGCACTCGATTGACCCGTAGTCGCATTGAGCTCAATGCAGAACATATCGGCATGCTCTACTTCAGCGCCCTCAAAGTCGAGTAGCCTACCGCTAGCATTCGAACCTTGCAGTAAGGCGAGGTACCAGTTCAGCGAAGCTTATGGCTCGACGATCAACACTACACGCCTCTCACGACAGCTGCTAATGTGCGGCATCTTTTTGAAGCGGGCAACAGAGCAGCCCCCTCTGTTGCATGGAGTGTGGCAACATGACCACCGTTCAGCTCAGTAGCCTGCAGACAACCTCGTCAACTGCCAGCGATGCCACCAAGCTTCCCTCCCGCAGTACAAACGTACCGGCCGGGGTAACTTCAACACCTATACGATGAATTACTAACCATGCCCCAGACAAAAGAACAACTTATCAACATTATTTCCCAGGCTGATGTTGTAGCAGATGCCTCAACGCTGCGCGACAACATCAACCTGAGCGACCAGGGCATTGACTCTCTCGGCATGTTCAACATCATTCTGTCTATCCAGGATCACTACGTCATCGAGATACCTGACGAGGATATTGAAGGCCTTAAAAGCATCAATGACCTGGCCGACTACATAAAATCAAAACTTCAATAACCGACATCCCTTGTCATGTAAGGGAGGGAGACAGGCAGCATGTTTACTCTCCCTCATGCCGCTCTCGACCCTGACAGGGTTTGCCAATCTATTATCTACACAGCGTTAGCCTCGCCCTCCTACGTTGAGCACCCTGCATGCCATTAACGTTTTTGAAGTTGTTGGTCGCGATTTTTATCTGCGCATTTCTCATACACACATTTGACCTTAAACTGACGGCATTAATCAGTGACATTACAGCATGGCACTACCTTGCGCTGGCTGCTGTTATCCCAATCACTTTGAGTTCTTTTTTTTCTGTCAACCGCTGGCAAGTATTCCTGCGGCTCAACTCGATTGACGAAGCGTTGGCAAACCTCTGGAAAATAAATCTGATCTCTCAATTTCAAGGTTTGATTTTACCCTCAACACAGGGAGCGGATGCCTTTCGTATGCTTCACATCGAACGACGCCACCCGAAAAAGCGGGGTACCGCAGGCAGTACGGTAATTATTGAGCGCATGATTGGACTATTGGTGTTATGTACCTTTACCCTTTTTGCCTTGCCCTTCTTACCTGCATCAGACAACTACACGCTGCTCATCATGACCGTCGGTGCCGTCAGCAGCATAGCAGTAGTGACCCAAATTATATTGACCAGCAAAAAAATCCATGCACTTTATAGCCACCGCACCGTCAAAAACTCGTTACTTGCTCTATTGCTGATGTATATTCAAAAGCTTCATGCCAGCACGATAAACTTCCCCTACCGGCAGGCGCTCACGTCATCCCTGCTTTTTATCTGCTGCTATCAAATATCCCTGATATCGGTAGTGTATTTGGTATTTCGTGCCTATGGCTATGACATCCCCTTCATTCAGCACTTTGCTCTCTATCCAGTCATCGCCATCCTGACCATGGTTCCAATAACAGTGGGCGGGCTTGGGGTACGCGAAGGTTTTTTTGTTTATTTTTATGGTCTACTAGACGTACCAGCCAATATAGCTGTAGGCGCCTCCCTGGCAAACTACACTCTAATGGCCCTGATCCCTGCCACTTGCGGTGGCTTTATTTACTTGTGGGATACTATTCGGGAAAATCGCCAGCAGGACAGAAACTAAAACAGAGAGCCAGATTGATGCCCCCAGATCGCACCCCGCTCCCCAAGTCCGCCTTTGAAGTGCTTGCCCTGGCAGAGGCACGCCACTGGTGGTTTCGCACCCGTAACCGCGTGATCATTTGGGTGCTGAAATCTCACATCGGCAAAATCCGGAATTTCCTGGAGATTGGTTGCGGTACCGGCTTTGTGCTGGAAGGGATTCAGCAGGAGTATCCCGAAACGACACTCACCTACACCGAGTTTTTCGATGAAGGCCTGATGCACGCACGTCGACGCGTGCCCGGCGCAAGCTTTGAAAAGCTGGACGCGCGCGCCATGAACGATGCAGCGCGATTTGATGTAATTGGCGCTTTTGATGTCATCGAACATATCAATGAAGATGAACAGGTACTGGCGAACCTTTCCCGTGCACTGCATAAGGATGGTCATCTATTGCTGACCGTTCCCCAGCACCGGTGGCTGTGGTCCGCGGCGGATGAACGCGCCTGTCATGTGCGCCGCTACACTCGACGCGAGCTTGTCGACAAGGTAGGCCGCGCCGGCCTTGAGGTTCAATACGTCACGTCCTTTGTCACCCTGCTCGTCTCCTTGATGTGGCTGGCACGACAGCGCCCCGGTCAAAAAAATGCGGAAGTAAACAGCGAGTTCGATATTTCTGACCGGACCAATCGGCTCCTTGAGTTCGTTATGAAGATAGAGTTTGGCCTTTTGAAGGCAGGTATCACCTTTCCCCTCGGCGGTTCACTCTTGCTGTTAGCCAAAAAACAATAATCTGGAGACCTTCAGTGAGCGACTTTAAAATTCCCTTCAATCGCCCTTTCATGACGGGAAAGGAACTTTACTATATTGCAGAAGCAAAGTTCCTTAATAAGCTTGCTGGAGACGGCCCCTTCACTCGACGTTGCCATCAGTGGCTTGAACAGTACACCGCCAGCGAAAAGGCACTGTTGACGCACTCTTGTACTGCTGCCCTGGAAATGTCAGCCCTATTGCTGAATATTGAACCTGGGGATGAGATCATCATGCCCTCTTACACCTTCGTCTCCACTGCCAACGCTTTTGTATTGCGCGGTGGAATACCGGTGTTTGTCGATATCAGAGAAGACACACTGAATCTGGACGAACGCTTGATTGAGGCTGCGATTACACCTCGCACCAAGGCAATCGTTCCGGTTCACTACGCTGGCGTCGCATGCGAAATGGACACGATTATGGAGATCGCCCGCCGGCACGGTCTCCGCGTGGTTGAGGATGCTGCGCAGGGGGTCATGGCCTCCTATAAAGGAAGAGCCTTGGGCAGTATTGGTGATCTGGGCGCATATAGCTTCCATGAAACCAAGAACGTGATATCCGGCGAAGGCGGCGCGCTACTGGTTAACGACCCGACACTGTCATTACGCGCCGAGGTTATTCGGGAGAAAGGTACGGACCGCAGCCGTTTCTTCAGAGGTGAAGTGGACAAGTACACTTGGCAGGAAGTCGGTTCTTCCTACCTGCCAGGTGAATTGACCGCCGCTTTTCTTTGGGCGCAGCTGGAAGAGGCACAGTCGATTACACAAAATCGCCTGGGCAGCTGGAACCACTATCACCAAGCGCTCGAAGGGCTTGAATCGACAGGCGCAGTACGCCGCCCGATCATTCCGGCAGATTGCACACACAATGCACACATGTACTATGTCTTGCTTGCTCCCGGCATCGATCGCCAACGCACGCTAGAGAAACTTAAACACGACAATATCCACCCGGTGTTCCATTACGTACCGCTGCATTCCTCACCGGCAGGACTGCGCTATGGCCGAAAACATGGCGCGATGACAAATACAGACACCCTGTCGGACCGCTTGATCCGCTTGCCACTGTGGGTGGGGCTGACAGAGGAAGAACAGGCAGGTGTCGTCGACTCACTACAGCGCGCCGTTTCCTGAAGGGGAACACGCAGCGTGCAATTGCTGATCTGCACACTGCGTAGCTGCACCCATGACATTGGACGCACGGTATATCGTTGCCAATAGATAAATGAACTAACCGCTCAGCACACTAGTGGCCTGACCTTTACTTCTGGTGAGTACTAAAAATGGGGGATTACCGGGCGCACTGGCGTAACGAAGTGATTTTACAGGCTCGCTTCAGGTAGTCAGAGTGCATGTCAGCACATCTGAGGACTTACCTGGAGTTTCCAGAGAGCTTTCAGGTTCAATGGGGACAATGCAGGTTCAATGCTGGGATTGGGCTATCACTGGCGCCGATTAATAAGCCTTTACTGACGAATTTTGAATAATCGATTTTTAAATCGACTGGGTGTTGAAGAATGAGAGATGTTTTAACAAATAAAATTCCAATAATTGTTCTGGCATTGTTCTTTGCTGTATTACTGAGCGGGGTATTTCTTCCGGTTTACTCCGATGAAGTCATGACAAAATTCAGGGTTGCGCGGCTATTTCTGGAGGACGGAAATGCGGTTACCCTTTATCCACAATGCACAACAACTGCAGGGCGGACAGTTTCATGGGTATTTTATCCGGCCGGTATATTACTGTCGGCGATCTATGCCCACCTGGGTCCTTTTGGCTTGAGAGTGAGCGGTATTTCTTTATCGCTGATCTGGTTTGCCTTGCTCGCGTATTGGTGCTTGGCGCAGGCGCGTGATGTTGGAGGGGCTCTTCAGCGTTTCGCTGGATTGGTGGCGGTGGCTTCACTGGGCGTCCTACCCTATCTGTGGGTCTTGTCGCGCCCTGAACAACTTCTGATGCTGCCGATCCTGGTGCTTTGTTTGTTGGCGCTCTTCTTCAAGGAGCAGAAGTCTGCGCGCGCGCAGGTGGCAATGACTGTTGGGCTTGCATTGTTGCTGACATTATTTTTCTATGCTCACCCGAAGAGCATGTTCTATGCACCATTCGCGCTAGCGGCCGTGTGGTTCGCGACGGCAACGTACCACAAAGCGATTCGCTATGGCTTGTGGCTGTTCGTCGTGGTTCTGTGCATTCAGAACTTTCACTATTTCAGCGCGCTGGCGGGCTGTCAGGATGCGCCGAACATTCAAAAAATGCTGGCGGCCAACACATTGTTACCGGGTATGCTGTTCTCTGCACCAGCTGAGTTTGTCAGCGCCGCATACAATAATTTAATAAGCTTCCCTGACCGGGTGTTGATACATCTGACCTTTAATGCCACTTTTCAATCAGGCTGGCTGCCTCCTATGGTCGGTAGCTTTGAAGAGTTGCCGTACCTCAATCTTGCCATTTATTATTTTCTGTACGCGTTTATTATCGGAATCCACGTTGTAAGCATCCCGGTATTTCTGTTCCAAGTGGTTCGCCGCCAAGTGTCTGCGTCTGTGGTGCTGGCGCTGTTGTTGGTCGGCGCAGATTTGATCAATGCGTTTTTTTACAACATCCAGAATTTTTATGCAGGCATTCAATTCATGCCTGTGTCGATCATCATCACAGCCCTGTTGATGCATTCCCGACGCGCAGTGAAGCCGAGTAACATACCCACGCTAGTCGCCTATTCACTGTTGTTGCTGCTGTCTATGGCGTCGATGGTGACACTGTTAGCCCTCGTGACCCCTGACATCACACGCAACTCCTCCTTCGCTCAATCGAGCTTGCCCGGGCAGCCACTTTCGATTCCGGTGCTGGGGACTCAGCTTCACTTGGATTCAATCAACAAACTGGGGGCGTCATGTGGTATTCCTGCGGAGTCGGCAGAAAATGTCGTAGTGGACCACATGACATATTTTGCCTTTTTGCGCGACAAGAAACCGATCCACGTGCTCTATGTGTCTGAGATCGGCTACGGTGGCGACTTGAGTCACGGCAGGCTGCTGCCATTTCTCAAAGGACTGAATAGCCCAGGCCTGGTCACGCGTTGCGAATGGGTGCCGTCTGAATTCCGGCAGGCCCAGGAGAAGGACGATATGGGCTACTGCTGTGTCAATTTCGGCAAGATCTGACTAGCGTTACCGGCATTAGTGCCCTCGGCACCCCGGAAACGGGAGGCCGAGGGGGCTCGATCATTTCCTTGACCGTCACGCCCTTGCGATGGGCCTTGGCAATTGCACCAGGTTCGGCCAGCTCAGCTTCGCGCCGCTTGAGCCGGGCTTGGGTCGTGGTCTTGCGATCGAAGGTCTGGCTTTCCTGATAAACTGTCATACCCTTTTGCATGATGCGGATCTGTGCGGTGTACGCTGCAGAGCCATCCTTGCGCTTGCGAACGGTGATCGATCCCATGGATTTTGCTACACGAGTGGTTTGCGTTGATACATAGCAGCAAGGCTCACTCAATATTAAGCAAAAACCGTAGTAAACCGTAGCAAATGAGAAGTAGCTAAATGCCGATGAAACCCACAGAAAACCTGGCCTATCCAGCAGATTCGGTATCCAGGAGGTTTTCTGTTGCACCCATGATGGATTGGACTGATAGACACTGCCGCTTCTTCCTGCGCCTATTGTCAAAAAACGCCCTGCTCTACACCGAAATGGTCACCACTGGCGCGCTTCTCAACGGCGACCACGAACGCTTCCTGCGTCACAACGAAGCCGAACACCCGCTCGCCCTGCAACTCGGCGGCAGTGTTCCACTGGACCTGGCTGCCTGCGCGCACATGGCTCAGGAGCATGGTTACGACGAGGTGAACCTGAATGTCGGCTGCCCGAGTGATCGGGTGCAGAACAATATGATCGGCGCGTGCCTGATGGGGCATCCGCAGTTGGTGGCCGATTGTGTGAAGGCGATGCGTGATGCAGTGTCGATTCCGGTGACGGTCAAGCACCGTATCGGCATTAATGGGCGCGACAGTTACGAAGAACTGTGTGATTTCGTCGGCACGGTGCGGGATGCCGGCTGCACCAGTTTTACCGTGCACGCGCGGATTGCGATTCTGGAGGGGTTGTCGCCGAAGGAGAACCGGGACATCCCGCCCCTGCGTTATGACGTGGCGGCGCGGTTGAAGGCGGACTTTCCTGAACTGGAGATTATTCTCAACGGCGGGATCAAGACGCTGGAGGCCTGCCACGAACATTTGCAGACGTTCGACGGCGTGATGTTGGGCCGCGAGGCGTATCACAACCCCTATGTGATGGCCGAGGTGGATCAGCAGCTGTTCGGCAGCACGGCGCCGGTGATCAGCCGGGCTGAGGCGCTGGCGCAGTTGCGTCCTTATATAGCGGCGCACATCGCTGCAGGTGGTTCGATGCACCACATCACCCGGCATGTGCTCGGGCTGGGCACCGGGTTTCCGGGAGCACGCAAGTTTCGGCAGTTATTGTCGGTGGATATTCACAAGGCCAAAGAACCTTTGGCCTTGCTGGATCAAGCGGCGGAGTTGCTTGAGGGGCGTTAACGGTTAGCCGCTGCCCTGCGACCAGGCTGCATGTCCTGCAGCCTGGTGCAAGTGTCAGAGCGCTGCAGCTTCGGTCCAGTCAACCCAACCGAATACCCACGTTGCCAGAATCAGCAAACCGAATCCGATCCGGTACCAGGCGAACACGGCGTAACTGTGGCTGGCGATGAACTTGAGCAAACCACGCACGGCG
This sequence comes from Pseudomonas sp. GW821-FHT12A04, assembly GCF_058807755.1. Classification (NCBI taxonomy): domain Bacteria; kingdom Pseudomonadati; phylum Pseudomonadota; class Gammaproteobacteria; order Pseudomonadales; family Pseudomonadaceae; genus Pseudomonas; species Pseudomonas sp. GW821-FHT12A04. The sequence continues at coordinate 251,238 of NZ_JBXAQZ010000006.1, read as the reverse complement.
ATCATGGCGAAAAAGAACGCCGTCACGAAACCCAGCGCAAATACTGGCAGGTCGCCAGCCTGAAACAGATCCCGATACTTATAGCCTGAATACACTGCTGCACCGACCATGGTCGGCATCGCCAGAAAAAACGAAAACTCCGTGGCAGCCTTACGCGACAGACCAAACAGCAACCCACCGATAATCGTCGATCCGGAGCGCGAGGTGCCCGGGATCATGGCCAGGCATTGCGCGAAACCGACCTTGAGGGCGTCGGCCCAGCGCATATCGTCAACATGCTCGACAGACACCACATGTTCCCGCTGCTCGGCCCACAACATGATGATGCCACCCACCACTAATGCCACTGCTACAGTGATTGGATTAAACAGATACTCATGGATCTTATCGGCGAACAACACCCCCAGGACCACTGCCGGAAGAAAACCGATCAATAGATTCAAGGTGAAACGTTGTGCATTGCGTTGAGCCGGTAAGCCGGTAACGATCTCGAGAATCTTGCGACGGAACTCCCAGACAACTGCCAGGATCGCGCCCAATTGAATGATGATGTTAAAAGCCATGGCTCGCTCGCCGCCGAAGCTGAGCAAGTCCGCGACAACAATCTGGTGCCCTGTACTTGATATCGGCAAAAACTCCGTCAGACCTTCGACCATCCCTAAAACCAACACTGATATGGTTGTCCAAAGATCCATTAATTCCTCCCTCAACGACAAATACCCATGCGTCGACTTCGCTCTGATTCAACGCCAACACGAAAGTAAAGCGCATTAGACAAACTAATAAAACTCAATGTTATGAAATGTCCATGGTCAACACCACCAACATGAACGTTATATAACGGTTAATATTGGATAGCTCCGAGCCAAACAAGAGCAATCACTCGCACTTGAATCAACAAAGCCCTACTGCCTCATGGCACCCAATGAAAAAAATCAAGCCGCGGGAACTTTAGCGGCATCCACGGTCGTATTGATGCGAAAAACCGGGACATCGGGACAAAAGATGGCACAATGATATGACCTGTCAGCCCGCGAGATTCCAATAGGCCATCAGGCCTCTTGAGCCATTGGTAAGCAAACGATCACGTGAGAATCACCAGCAACGTTAAAAAAAGGTAGCGACCGCTTGAAAAACGAGTGAAATGTTACCAATTGTCAGTCACAACCGAGAATGGGTGCTTTAACATTCAAATGCCAGCACCCAGCCGAGTCAAAGCATGATGCTTACAGGGAAAATAACGACTACAGACCACAGCTACGCGAAGGAGGAGAAAGGTATTCTCACCGTTGGGCGAACCCACACGCTAGCTGAGGGCTTTAGGGAATTAGTCGCAAGCCACGTAGGCAAGGATATTGCCGTTGATGCAATGTGCTATAGCAACTCATTCAAAAGAAACAAGAATACTGATTCATACCGTGCAATTTTTATCGTAATCGACAGCCCTCAAGCATTTGTTGAAAGCCTCACCACGGTAGAAAATATTCGCGCCGAAAATCTGGCGTCAATAATTTTCGTAGCCATCACCGGTAGAGGCACCTACAACAAGATGAAGTATTACTTTGCCGGGGCCGACTACTGTATTAATTGCGATACTTTTGCAGACAAAAAATGTGACGTACTGTCCGAATTTTTTAACAGTCCAGAATGGCAAAAAAAGCATAATCTGCTTTTGGACCCTACTCGCATGTGCCTGATTGGCGAGTATAAAAAACTGGATGTATCGTTTGCAGAAATGAAAATTCTTGAGGCTTTTTCTCAGACCAAAAACCAAATATTGAGCCATGATGAAATCGCCAGGATCATGGGGCTGAATATAAATTTTTATGACCCAAGAGCCTTGGAAAAGTCGATCAGTCGCCTTCGCGGCAAAATAAAAGGCATGTATGGAACCAACGCCATTCAAAGTATCCGTGGGCATGGATATCGTTTAATCAGGGGTCTGATCTCGACAACCTGATTCTTAATGTAAAAGGGAGTTTCTGTTTTATGAACGCAACAGGGAGCGTGCGATTCTACGATCACGCAGAGCATTACCTGTCTCGACAATTGATCCTCACTCGGGATGACTGCCCGTTTGCCAGCGAGATCAGAATACATTTTGACGATTCTGCTTCCGCGCCCTGCGCGCCAGAGGCGTATCAGATGAGTGGGATCTACAGTGAAGTACTGATGCAAACCAGGCTGATTGCGTTCTCACTAAAAGATCGCGACACCACTAACGGGAGCAAGTACTTAAGCCGTAGTTTTGTTTGCGTAAAACAGTCGGACCTCGCCAACTCTGCGCTCACGGAAGAGTTGATACAGTCCGGCGCTGCTCTGCGCGAATTTGGCCAGACACTGGTTATCGCGCTCAATGAACTACCCCTCTCGGCAGTCAGCTTCGCAGAAAAAAAGAAAATCCTTCATAACGTGTATCTATTGAAAGATCACGGCATAGAAATCGCGCTCGACGATTACAACATCGACGATGAAAGTATCGAAATCTTTACAACCCTGAATCTATTCGACTATATAAAGATTTCCACTTCCTCTCTAGACTTGAGTCTCAAGCTCAGCGGCAATCCAGAATTATTCAATCGCTTCCACGAACGCATGACCATGCTCACTCACAACACAAAAGTCTCCTTTATAGCAGACAGAGTCGAGCATGCTGCCAGCCATATACTGGCACGTGCGCTGCCCTTTGATTACTTCCAAGGGAACCATTACTCCCCCGCCGACAACCTTTAAATCAACACCCAGATGTGCAAATCAGGAGAGAGCCATGGATAGCAGCACAAACCTCCCTAGAAAATACTTTGTCGTGGTTACTCACAACCCCGCACTACAACTAGAGCTTGAGGCATTACTGACCAGCAAGCGATATAACAGTTACGGCACGTCACAGGCAAAGATGTTTTATGAAGGCGTTGCCCCACCCACTTCTGCCCCCAAGCTTATGGAATTTATTTCCCCGCAGGTAGCCAAGATGGTTCCTCCGGTTATCAAGCATGATACCCAGCGCATCCTTTCGACGTTCAAGTCCGAATGGCAAGCAGTCCAATCCGTAACGAAATTTACTCACTTCACATCAACTGCGGACAACGCCAGAGATGACACCAGGGAATGCGTCTCCCAGGCGGCCAAACCGCACGCTCCACTGACTGAAACCTGGCGACTGAGCGATGCCAACGGCGCGCTGACCAAAGATGGCGTGGAGATTGCCTTGACTGGCCTGGAGGCCACGCTGCTGAAAAAAATGCTGCACCATGAAGATCGCGTGGTCAGCAAGGACGATCTTATCCGCAGCATCGGCAGAGAACCTGAACACTATCGGGGTCTCGAAATGTGCCTGAGCCGACTACAGGAGAAGTTTAAAAACGCCAGTAACGGCGAACGTCTTTTCCGTGCAGTAAGGAATCGTGGGTACTGCCTGATACAAAAAATCGTACGCGTAAAAAGACCAGCCTGAACCATTCAGGCGCTCGCCCCGGCAGTGCAATACAACAATAAAAAAGCACGCCAATTTACCTCCCCCTCTCCACCCGCCCCCTCTAAAAAGCCGTGTTAACAAATTTGAACCCAGACTATTTCTAACGCTGCTCTCGCCCAGATATATCAACCATATACACCGCCCACTCGTTAGAAGTCGTCAGACAGCACTCGCATTAATAAATTAATCTACTCACTGACGAGAGCGCCATTCCTTGGCGTTTCGCTCATCAATGCAGCGCCATCTTATAAAAACAATAACTCTGCTTCATCAACTTTGGCAGTTGTCTGTCGAAACGCGAATGGACGTATTTTGGGGATATCGCATGGTTAACAATCTTCGTATCAATCGAAATACCAACCTCAAAGGATTGACCTTCTGGGGACAGTGGGCACTGGGTCAGGGATTTGTTGTCGCCCTGTTACTTCTAATGGTTTATTACCAGACTGGAACGGTAGAGTTCTATTATCGAGTATGCGCAACGCTTACGGTGCTTGCATCGGTTCCGGCCTATACATGGTGCGGCGTCTATGCAAAGAAAGACAATTACCTGGAAGGGTTGATAAGACTACTGATGGGTTGGTCAATGACACTGGCAGCGTTAGCTATTGTCGCCTTTCTCTGTAAGGCCAACGAACTGTTTTCTCGTCAAATCATTCTTGTATGGGCTATCGGCAGCTACATCGGACAGGCACTGTTGTACGTCCCACTGCATGGTTTTTCGAAGTACTACCAACGGGCGCTTCAAATTGAGCGCAGAACGCTGATAGTGGGTACTGGTGAGCTGGCACTGGGGTTGGCTAACAAGCTTCGTGCCCTCGAGCACTTCCCATTGGTCGGCCTGGTAAGCTCCGACACCACTCCTTTGCTGGAGACAGGCGTGCCACCGGTCGTAGGCCCGCAAGAGGAACTGCTCGAACTGATCAAGACTCATGACATCCGACGCCTGTACATCACGCTCCCCTTGAGCGAAGCGGTACAAATCGAAGAAATGTATCTCGACTTGCTGGATGCCAACGTCGATGTTGTCTGGGTTCCGGACTTGAACAGCCTGACGCTGCTCAATCACTCGGTCAGTGATGTGGATGGCATGCCGGCAATCCATTTGATTGAATGCCCGCTGAGCAGCCAACCCACAGCCGCGTTGAGCAAAAGCCTGCTCGATAAATGCGTGGCACTGATGGCCATTATCGCTCTAAGCCCGTTACTTTTGCTCATTGGCCTGGCCGTCAAATTCACCTCCCACGGTCCGGTATTTTTCAAACAGGAACGCCACGGGTGGAACGGGAAGGTTATCAAAGTCTGGAAGTTTCGATCCATGCGCGTGCACGACGATCACGAGGTGAAGCAAGCCAGTCGTAACGACTCGCGGATTACCCCGATCGGGCGCTTTATCCGTCGCACTTCCATTGACGAGTTGCCGCAGCTCTTCAATGTATTGCAAGGTCATATGGCGCTGGTTGGACCTCGCCCTCATGCCGTTGCGCACAACAACTACTACTCCGGCAAGATTCTCGCCTACATGGCTCGCCATCGAATCAAACCGGGTATCACCGGGCTGGCTCAAATCAACGGTTGCCGCGGCGAGACCGACACCATCGACAAGATGCAGAAGCGCGTCGAGATCGACCTCAAGTACATCAATAACTGGTCGTTGTGGCTGGATGTGAAAATCCTGGTGAAGACGCCGTTCACCTTGCTGTCAAAAGACATTTATTGAGGGCGCACCCGCAGAATCAGGCGGCGTGAAACTAGCACCGGCAACTTAAGAAACTTGAGCGACAACCACCCCGTGGGGAGCTGGGTTCGCCCGCGAAGAGAACACGGCGACTTTTCATTTACGCGCCATTGTTATTCGCGGACAAGCCACACTCCCCCACGGCGGCAAGGCCTCGAAGTCTTGAGTAGGCGTTTCAGTAAGGACGCGACAACACTGGAGTTTGCCGCAACAGCGCAAGGAAGATTCCGATGATTACAAGTGAGCAATGCGCCGCCTCAATGCTTACTGATACCAACAAGGGCATGCTAATCGTTTGCTCACACTGCAGCAGCGTCATCAGGAGCAACACTCGCAGCTCCCCCCTCCTGCAAATCACGCTCGCGCCGGTCCGTAGAGCGAAAGCAGCTATATCCCTGGTTAACCAGATTGATCTCTGCACGCTCGTCCTGGCTCGCCTTGCATTGAACCAAATATCATGCGCTAGCGGTGAGACTCCCAGGCAGGGTCGTTCGAGCAGCCGAAGCAACACAATCAACCCCTTCTGCGCTTATGTGATCAAGTAGCTCCGTGGCTTTCTCCACGACCTTGCGACGGATTTTTCCCGAGGATGGAAACGCACCTGAAAAACGGAATTGGCCGATCATGGAAACTTCGCCCTTTAAAAAACGCGAAATCTTTTGGCAATAACCGAATGCTAGAGAACGCTTTATCCAAAGTAACTCCCTTACACTTCTCATCAAACCACACCTCACAACGCCTAACACACCCCAATGCAGGACAACACAAAAAAACCGAAAACGTTATAATTCGTCCGATAAAAACCGGGAATGTTATTTAATATCTGCCTTTATACGTGGATATTTTTTTGCAACTTGGTAATCACTGGTCGCATAGCATTTAATGGTTGATGTTGTCATGGGTTGGCAGTTATGATTTTTAGCATAGCAACTGTCAAGCACGCTCGAAGTCCAAATTTCAGCAGACCAGAGTCTTCGCAGTGAGAAAGCTGATCCAGCACGGTAACTCCTCACGGAAAGAGGCATATACCCAATAGCTGCAAGTCGTCAAAAAAGTGCCGTTGAAGAAAAACAGAATTTCAGTCTTTCCAATTGCACCATCACCGCAAGTGTGGAATTTCCAGGGAGGTTGCCTTGTTTAATAAGATTCTAATCGTTTGCATTGGCAACATTTGCCGAAGCCCCACTGCAGAGCAATTGTTGCGAGAAGCACTGGTCCGGTCCGACATCGAAGTCAGCTCCGCGGGTCTTGGCGCGCTACAAGACCACCCGATCGAACCCACCGCCCGGATCGTACTGGAAGAACACGGCCATCTGCCACAAGAGCACAAGGCCAATCAACTGACCCCTGCCGCCATTAGCGAATCGGACCTGATCCTGGTGATGGAGCAGTCGCATATAGACCGCGTTCTCAAGATCGCGCCTGAAGCGCGTGGAAAAGTCTTCTTGCTGGGCAAGTGGCAGAACAACCGCGAAATCAGCGACCCCTACCGTCAAGGCAAACCTGCTTTTGTGCATGCATACGCGTTGATTGAAGAAGCAGTAACCGCCTGGGCAACGCGTCTCGCACGCTAAACCATTCCTCGATACCTGTTAAAAAGAACTCACTTATGCAGCAAACTCCAGCATTAACCTCACATGACGATGATGATATCGACTTGATGGGCCTACTCGGGACACTGGTCGATCATAAATGGTTGATTGCCGGGATAACTGCTGCCTCTATGGCCGCTGGTACGGCGTATGCGGTGTTGGCCACTCCTGTTTACGAGGCAACTGCCTTGATACAGGTGGAGGCCAAAAAAAATGACATGCTCGGCTTCTCCGACATCAACAGCATGTTGGGTAAAGAGTCACCTTCAGCCACAGAAATTGAATTAATCAAATCGCGCGCCATCGTCGGCAAGGTTGTCGACAATCTATCGCTCGATATTACTGTCGAGCCGAACCGGTTTCCGGTGATCGGCGACTTTATTGCTCGTCGGTTCAAACCAGACACGGTCAATACAGTCGCAAAGCCATTACTTGGCATGAACAGTTTTGCCTGGGGTGGCGAAACCCTGAAAATATTTCAGCTCGAACTCCCACAAGAGTTTTTGGGTCAGGAATTAACTCTCATCAGCGGTGAAAGTGGCCACTTCACTTTGCTGGATGAAGACAACAATGTCCTGATCGAAGGCCAAGTGGGTCAAGCCTATGATCAGGACGGCATTAAACTGCAAGTCGAAGTGTTGCAGGCGAATCCTGGTACAACGTTCAGCATTGTGCGTGACCCACGCCTGACCAGTATTTTGAAGTACCAAAAGGTACTGGAAGTATCAGAGCGCGGTAAAGAATCCGGTATGATCGGAATGGCTCTTGAAAGCGAGGAACCGGCTGAAGCCATTCAAATCCTCAATGAAATCGCAAAGCTCTATGTACGGCAAAATGTCGAGCGGACATCGGCCGAAGCCGCTCAAAGCTTGGAGTTTCTAAAAGATCAACTGCCTCAGGTCCGGAAAGATCTGGAGAAAGCCGAAAACGCCCTGAACAAGTATCAAATTCGTAGTAAATCCATCGATATCAGTCTGGAAGCCAAAGCCATTCTCGATCAGATCGTGGCGCTTGATACCAGCATCTCCGAACTGAAATTGCAGCAAGCGGAAATGGATCGCAAGTTTACCCGCCAGCATCCCGCCTATCGGGCCTTGCTCAGCCAATTAGGTGAACTGACAGCGAAGCAGGACGGCTTGGCCAAAAAAGTCGAGGGTCTGCCTTCAACACAGCAAGAACTGCTTAGCCTCACCCGCGATGTAAAAGTCAGCACCGAAATTTATACCCAGCTCCTGAATAAATCCCAGGAACTGGATGTAATGCGTGCCGGCACCGTGGGTAACGCGCGCTTGATCGATACAGCCGATGTGGATCTGCGCAAGCCCGTTAAACCCAAAAAAGTCCTGATCGTACTCATTGCCACCCTGCTCGGGGCTTTCTTGGCTACTGCATTGGTGCTTTTTCGAAAAGCCCTTAACCGCGGCGTGGAAAATCCGGACCAAATTGAACAGCTGGGGTTGCCGGTGTACGCATCGATTCCTTTCAGCACACTGCAAAAAGGTGAAGAAAGCAAAATCCTCCGGAACGGCCGAGGCCGCGCCAACAAGGTCGCCCCCATACTGGCAAGCAGTCACCCCACCGACCTGGCCATAGAAGGTTTGCGCAGTCTGCGCACCAGTCTGCACTTCGCCATGCTCGAAGCCGGCAATAATCGCCTGATGATCTCCGGCCCGAGCCCTAAGGTTGGTAAAACGTTCGTTTCCGCCAACCTCGCAGCAGTGATCGCTCAGACCGGCCAGCGTGTATTGCTGATCGACGTGGATATGCGCAAAGGGTATTTGCATAAGGTATTTGGAACTCCCGCTGAAAACGGGCTTTCTGATTTACTCGTCAAGCGCTGCGACCTGGCAACCGCGATCAATAAAACTGAATTCGAGCACCTTGACGTTATCGGTCGCGGACAAATACCGCCCAACCCTTCAGAACTGCTAATGCATGCGAACTTCAGTGCCTTTCTGGAGCAAGTCAGCGCCCAGTACGACTTGGTTATTCTGGATACCCCACCTCTGCTCGCAGTAACGGACGCGGCGATTGTCGGCCGCCAGTCGGGCACAAGTTTGATTGTGACGCGTTTTGCGCTTAACCCGGTTCGTGAAATTGAATTGACCATGCGTCGCTTTGCTCAAAATGGCATTGAATTGAAAGGCGCCATTTTTAATGGCGTTGAAAAGCGCGCCTCGGCAAAATATGGCTATGCCGATTACGGTTATTATAATTACGAATATAAGTCAGAAAGTGTTTAATTAGTGCGCTGCCCTTAATTAAAGCCGAGCGCGCCTGAGTTTTAAGGCCGCTCGTTACTGCACGTGCAATATAAGATTCACACCTCCAGGACACATATGAAAAAGATACTTGGGACATTAGCGGAACAGGGCGCCTATACGGGTGGTTTCTTCCTCACCCAAGTCATTGCCGCACGCGCACTGAACCTCAATGACTTCGCTTTGTTCTCTGCACTGTATTCGTCGGTGATTCTGCTCAGCATCATTCATGCCAGCACCGCCGCCGATATCCTACTGATGTTTGGCCGGCGCGGGCAGTCGCTCGAACCGCGCAGCCTGTTGAATATACTGTATCCGGTAGTTGCGCTCGCGGTAGTTGCCACGGGCTACTTCGCGATCACCACGGGCCGCCCATTGACGGTCGTCCTGATGCCGTTCTTCTTCATGGCGTTTATCATGTACTGGTCCTTGCGCAGCTTGGCCATTCTCAATCGCAAGACGTCCGGCCTGCTGGTTCCGCCCCTGTTGCAAGTGGCCGTGCTGTCCACGCTGCTGCTCCTCGAGAGCGCCTCGCTCGACTTGATCGTTGCCCTGATTGCCCTGTGCCTCGGCGCTCCTGCGTTGTTTTTCTGGCGACGCCTAGGCACTGGGAAACGATACGTCATCGAGCCCCGCGACTGGGTTGGCTTCAGCATCAGCAACAGCGCCGCCCAAATTGTGTTGTGGACGATGACCCATGGCATGGTGATCTTCCTGCTGGCTTCCGGTGACACTGCTGGCTCGGCCTTTTTTCGCATTGTCATGACCTTGATCCTGCCAGCTCAATACTTTGGTATTGCTCTGTCCAATCACTACCTGCCAAGGCTGATGAAACTGCGGGCTGAGGACAACGGTGCCTACTACCGGCAATGCGCGCAGTTGGCATTGTTGGGTGTAGGGGCAAGCGCAGTGTATGGCGGGCTGTTGATTTTGGGGGGCGATCGCATTCCGGCTTTGATCTTCGGCGAAGCGTTCAGCGGCATCGGGTTGTCGCAGCTGGCGATCCTGCCAGTCAGCCTTGCCGTCATCCAGTCTGGCCGTACCATTCTCAAGTCATCCGGATTCAACCATTACGTGCTGCTGGCCATGCTGGTCGGCCTTGCCGGCTTCACCCTTCACTTAATCGACCACCACTACACCTTGACCACTGGCGCGATGTTGCTAGGGGTCAACCTGACGGCGGCAATCATCGTGCTAGCCGTGCTGCTGACGGCTTTGTTGACCCGCTTTCATTCTACTCAGGAGCGCGCATGAATATCGTGATTGGAGGGGTTCCGTTCAGTCAGAACCTAGGCGACGGAATCATTTTTGAAAACATCAAGAACTTGTACAACAGCACTGAGAAGGCCGCGAAGGTGTCACCTTTGGACATTGCCGGGCGGGATGATTTCGAAACGGGCGCGACTTCCTCGGATCTTAAATTCAGGATGCTCCACGCTATTCCGGCCGTCGGCCGCAAACCTTTGCTGGCGTTATTTTTCTATCTGAAATACCAATGGGTGTGGCGTAAATCCTGGCGATCCAAACTGGCCGAGGCTGATTTGCTGACCGTAGGCGGTGGACAACTGTTTCTCGATGAAGAGCTCAACTTCCCGCTTAAATTGTATTTTCTGTCGTTGACCGCCAAGCAATTGCCAGCTTTGAAAACCGTGATCGCGTTTGTCGGCGTATCACCCACGCTGAGTCCTCTGGGAAAACTACTGTTTCGACGGGCGCTAAAAAACTTCAATCCACAGTCGATCTCGGTGCGCGACGAAGAGTCCAGGCAGAATTTCATCCGATTGATCAACCCGAACCTCGACGTCAAGGTCGTTCCGGACCCTGGGGTCAATTCCAAGCAGTGCTATAAAGTTGAAAGCGTGCCTTGCGATCAGCACAAAAGGATCGGCATTTGTATTTCCAATCCCAAGGGGCTCGATGTGCAAGGGCGACTCGGCAAACCTTTCCAAGAGCATACCCGCAGTTACTTCAAAAGCCTGGTCGAGTTGCTCGATCGGAAGGGGTATCACGTCTCACTGTTTACAAACGGCGCGAGCGAAGACGAGTTCCTGAAAGACGAAATTTACAACGCGTGTAGACCATTGGTCGACGTGTGTGAAGACAAACCGAAAACGCCCAGTGATCTGGTGAACACTATCAACCGTTACGACCTGATCGTGGCGCACCGGTTGCACGCTAATATTATTGCCTACTCGCTGGGTATCACGTCTATTGGCCTGCGCTGGGATACCAAGCTTCATTCGTTTTTCAAGTCGATCAACCGCGAGCACCTGTTTATTGACACGGTACTCCCAACGGCCGAACAGACCGTCGAGTTGATCGATAAACACCTGAATTTCAGCATGACGAGCCCTGGCTCAGCGTTGATTCATGAGTTGATGGACGAAGTCGAAAGTCACTTGGCGTAATGATCAATAATGGATAACCGTCAGGATGTAACTCTGGGGGCACGGCTGTTGCTGTGCCTATTGTTGATGTCGTTTGTGCTTGCGATCTATATGTTTCAGGACGTGTTGTTGCCCAAGCACTTCTTTACCGATGCCGGCACCATCAGCAACTTGATAAATTACGTCGACCTGGGTAGTGCCCAGACCGACTCGTTCGTCAGCACCGCCTGGGTGTTCAGCAACTTAGGGGACGACGGATCGCAAGTATTCCTGCTGGTCGGCGTTATCAGCGTAGTGCTGCTGATGTCGTTCCGCTCCCAGCGCTACGAACTGGTCGGCTTCACGTTGTTGTACATGGTGCCGTTCACCTTGTTCAATTTGAAGCTCTCGAAAGAGGCGATCGTGATCGTCATGAACTTCAGCTGTTGCCTGGCTTGCCTCTCAGGCCGAAGCAAAGTGTTCAAGGTGGTTTTCGTGGCTTCGTTGTACCTGCTGTATGCCTACTTTTTCAGGTTCTATTACGCGTTCATTGCTGTGGGTATGGTGTTTTTGACCTGTTTCTTTTCCGCACATGGACGCTTGCGTACGACCTTGTTGTGTCTGGCGCTGGTGGCCTGCCTAGTGCTGCCTGGGGACGTCTGGACGCAGTTGCAACTGGCCCGGGATACCGTCAATACCAGTCGAGAAGGCCTTAGTGATTCGAAAACTATTTTCTCGAACCTGTTGACGCCCAATGGCATTGTCACCGCGTTGCCCAATTCGCTGTACGGCGCCGTGCGGTTTTTGTTTGCACCGGCGTTCTCTTTTCGGCCCCAGGAACTCCTGCTCTCCATGGTGCTGTGGAGCGTGATCGTACTCATGGTCAGAAACAAAAATTACAGCCATCCGCTGATGGCCTTGCTAATGGCTAACTTCCTGATCCAGACCTTTTTCGAACCGGACCTAGGGTCGTTCCTCAGGCACATGACGGCCTACGCCTTCTGTCTTTACGCAGTGCCCAGGGCACCGGCCAACCACGCTATGGACGGGGCACGAGCATGAATAGAACGCGCCGCTTGTTAAACGTCGCCGAGACGGCAAAAGGGGGCATCGCCAGTTACCTGAATATACCGGGGCTTAAGCGCGAGGCCTTGAGTTGTGGGTTTTCCTATTCAATCCCCGAAGCTCACAAAGCCCAGGTCATCTCCGTCAATGTGATTACTCATGAGTGCGGGCGAAGTGTGTTCGGGACCTTCTTGCTAGCGGTCAAACTGGCGTCGGCTGTCCGACAGATACGGCCCATCGTGATCTTTGCACACAGTGCCTTTGCTAAAGTCAGCCTTTGCCTGGCGTACACGTTTTTCCTGGCCAAACATATCAAGGCGTTGTACCGCCCTCATGGCGGGACGAACTTTCGCGATAGTTCGGCGCGAATGAAGAAGGTTGTCCAATTCATCGGGCGCGCCATGTCGTTCATCCAGGCGGTGTACGGTAAACATTTCTCACTACGAGCACCGCAAGACTCGAGAGTCGGGTTTCTCCAGTAAATGCACGTTGATCGAAAACTCAAGCCTGAGGGTATTAGCGTTAATTATTTCATCACTCTCTCGGATATTTATTACAAATCCGATCCGACGCAGGAGAGCAATAAATATTGCAACCGAAAGAGCTTGCTAGTCAAAAATACACTTCCGACTAAAATTCAATACTTGCCTCTTGATGCGAGACCATATGAAAGTTCTACATGTTGCGGAAACGATAAAGGGTGGCGTTGCGACCATAGCAAGACAGCTTATGCTTTCCCAGATAAGTTCGGGGCTCGAATCCACCTGCCTTGTGCCGAAAACACAAGCTGTCGAGTTGATTAGTGTTCCGCTAAAGAATATCGAGACCTACAACTCGACCGGCCGAAACATTCCGTCACTGCTTAAATTCATAGTCGCTCTTTCTATAACCCTGCATACACGCAGACCTGATATTGTTCATCTCCATAGCACGTTCGCTGGGCTTTGCGGACGAGTCATATTGTTTTTCATGCTACCTTTTTATAGACCAAAAATTATTTATTGCCCTCACGGATGGGCGTTCATAATGGATGGTGGAAACGCTAAAAAAAGAGCATTCGCATTAATTGAGCGACTACTCCTCAAGATCACTGACACGGTCATATGCGTTAGTAAATTTGAACAAGAGGCAGCGCTTTCCCAAGGGTTTTCGAAAGAAAAGATAATCATCGTAAATAACTGTGTCGAACCGCCTCAACCAGTTCAGGCTATTAATCATTTCGACCGCGACGTTGTGAACCTACTTTACGTAGGTAGATTCGACCATGCCAAAGGATTTGATACTTTGGTGGACGCAATGGCCCAGCTTGAGGGACACCCCTTTCGCCTCACTGCAGTAGGAGACACTGTACAGGGTGGCCCTCCGCCAAAAAAACTGAATAACATTAACTACGTTGGATGGCTACACCCCTCTGATTTAGCTGGTTATTTTAGTAACGCTGATGTGTTGATCATGCCCAGCAGGTGGGAGTCATTCGGTTTGGTGGCGGCAGAAGCCCACAGTTATGGCCTGCCCGTCGTTGCTAGCCGATGCTGCTCGCTTCCGGAAGTTGTAGCGGAAGGGGTAACCGGATTTTTGTTTGAACCAGGTTCTTCCCGTGAACTCGTGGCTCTTTTGAAAAGAATACCTCGCTCAACGTGGAGCAAACTGGGGCGCAATTCTTATGAGCGTTACGAGGCAAAATTCAAATCTGAAATTATGTGCACTGCTGTCTTAAACATTTATAACAATAGTCCGACATCCAAAAAGCTTGAAACAAACGAAGCATAAACATGCGGCTAATAAAATTTAAGCTTAAAATATATTAACTCCCAAGCCGACTTGCAATATCGGTGATATGGTTATCCCCTATATCACCGCTGGGTTGGCCCCGAGGTCATTGATTCCTAACACCTGTCGGCCGATGTACTGGTTGTGCCGCCGCGGTGTCAGGGATTTGGCCTACGGACATATGAGTGCGCTACCGACAGCCATCCAAACAACAAGGGTGAACATCTGGAATCTGGGTATCAGTTCAGCGTGCTGGAAATGATTCGGACCTTTGAGCAAGCTGGGGGGCGAGCAGTGTCTCATCAAGTGGTTGAACGTCGCCCAGGGGGGATATTCCCCAGTGCCAGGCTGCTCCGAAAAAAGCCGCCCATGAATTCGACTGGAGGGCCAAGCGTGGTTTGCAGGAAATGATGGTCGATACTTGGCACCGGCAAGCCTCTAACCCGCAAGACTATGGCCAGTAGCATCTCTCGTATGGCGTAGTGATCAGGCGCGAACCATGACACCTGCACCTTATACCCGATAACAATTGTTATAAACAGCGAGCACGTTAGAAAACGTCAGACCTGTCGAGCCTCCTACGCAGGTATTCTTAAGGCAATAATTGCAAGATAAACCTCACTGAGGAATGACCCAGAGGTCTACGCTCATCGAGTTCGAATCAATACTATCCTTAACGTTAATGGACGCTCAGCGTTTTTGGCCTTGCACGCTCGCTTCTTAGTTTCACCGCCAATACCGACGATGCATCAAAAAGGAATCTACCATGACCAAATTACTTGCTTCCGCTCTATTGCTGTCTTTAAGTGCCTCCGTTTTAGCCGCTGAGCCCCCTGCAGCGTCTTCCGCACCAGGCACACCTGCAAAAAACGCTTCTTTGAATCAGTCCACCCCTCTCGTAGGCAGCCTGTCCACAGAGGCTGCTCTCGGCCTCGGCGCCGTGGTTGTCGCCGGAGCCGCTGCACTGTCATCCAGTGGTGGTGGCAGCAACAATGGCAGCGGCACTACCGGCACTACTGGTACTACCGGCACCACCGGTACACGCTAAGCGCACCGCGAGGTCGATAGTCTTCTACTACCCGGAGCAATCCGGGTGGTTCAGTTCTGATGTGTTCCCCCCACAAGTGTCCTCAATCATGATTCGTAGTTTGTCGCTCGCTGTGCTTGCAGGCGTAGCCCTGCAAGGCTGTATGTTCTCACCCGGTCAACACCTGGATACCAGTCAGGTCGGCCGTGATGGCTCACCGGAAAGCAGTCGGATCGAGTTGATTCCGATAACGCCCAAACTGATTGCCCAGAACGCGGCGACAAAAGTGCAAGCCTCGGTGCCCGCCGAGTTGTTGGCGTTCAAGCCGGGGGCTTACCGGATTGGCGCCAATGATGTGTTATACATCACGGTGTGGGACCATCCTGAGTTGACCGCACCATCAGGTGCGCAACAGCAAATTGATGCGAACGGTCGCCTGGTACGCCCAGACGGCACCTTGTTTTACCCCTATATCGGCAATATTCATGCCGCAGGTAAAACCATCGAGGAGCTACGCGGTTTTATTGCCGAGCGCCTGACACAATTCGTCGACAGCCCCCAGGTTGACTTGAGTGTTTTGCGGTTTGCCAGTCAAAAAGTCGTTATTTCCGGCGCCATTTTAAAAGCCGGTCAACAACCCATAACCACGTCGCCACTCACTGTCGTCGAAGCCATGGGTATTGCGACTGTCGATCCATTGAATGCCGACCTTGCAGGCCTGACACTGACCCGGGACGGACGTGAGTACCCTCTCGACCTGGACTCGCTAAACAGCAAAGGCTCGCTGTTGCATAGCGTCTATTTAAAAGACGGCGATCAGTTGTACCTGCCCTACAACGACCGGAAAAAAATCTACGTCATGGGTGAGGTCAACCAGCCGCGGGCACTCACGTACAAAATCAACCGGATGAATCTGGCGAATGCGATCGGAACGGTCGGTGGACTGAACCAGACCACCTCCAACGGCAATGCGCTGTATGTCATTCGAGGTGCGGAAAACCTTGAGACCGAGCCGGCAAAAGTCTTTCAGCTGGACGCCGAATCGCCTACCGCGTTTGCTCTCGCCACCCGCTTCGATCTGCAACCCCAGGACATCGTCTACGTCGGCCCTGCAGGCGTGACCCGCTGGAACCGCTTGATCAGTCAGTTGCTACCCTCGGCTACTATCCTGGGTACCGGAGCGGCAGCTCAAAACAATCTCAGTGAAGCCAGCAGTCGATAAGGTTTGAGCCGCTTTGAAAACTTTGCGTAACAGCTCATGCCTGGCGGTGGGTTTACTGCTGTGTGGCTGCAATCCGTTGATGCAGGCGTCCCTGGATACCTTTAAAGCCGCCACACTGGGCGTCCAGCCGCTGCAAGTGACTGCAGCGCAAGTGGAGGCCGTGCCCTATGCGCAGATCAAGGTCACCACGGACGTCAGCGAAGGTGTGCTGGCGAAGCTTCGCCAGCAGGACGACCTGGAGTTCTGGGTCGCCTCCGGCAAGCAAGTGCTGTTGATGCGCGATGGTCTGGTCGTGCGCACTGTCGGCCTGAGCATCAATCTCGATGGCACGCGCTTCGACGGTGAGTCGCCGTTCAAGCGTGGCTTGCAGCAATTGCCCGACGGTTACAGCAGTACCCGCTGGATTGATGTCTATCAGGGTCCGCGGGTCGGACTGGCTGTTAACAGTCGTTTCAGTCGACAGGGCATCGAAACCGTCACCATCCTGGACAAGGACTATGCGTTGCAGCGCATAGATGAACGCGTCGACATCCCCGAGCTGGGATTCAAGGCCACCAACCGTTTTTGGGTCAGGCCTGACGATGGCTTGATCCTGCAGAGCGAACAACATCTCACGCCGGAACTTTTCTTGAAGATTGTGCAATTGCGCCCTGACCGGGAGACGGCTCGGTGAGATATTCGAAAACGCTGTCGGCTTGCCTGTTGCTGGCAAGTTCTACGATGACTCAGGCCGCTGTCACGGTCACGGGTGATGTACAAAACGCCGGATCCTTCACGTTCGTGCCAGGCACGCGCTTGCTCGATGCCGTCAGCGAGGCACGCCCGAACGCCGAAAGTTACTGGTTGGCCGCTGCCTGGCTGCACCAGCCACTGTTGGAGCAGCAAACCCGCCTTAAGGCCGGCGTGCTGTTCGATCTGAAGTTGCTTCAACGTGGGGCCTTGCTTGAAGAAAAAAGCAGCCTTGCGGCCCTGGCTGCGCGCCTGTTTGAAGAGGTCAGCCGACTGCCCGTTACCGGCCGCAAAGTCGCGGTGCTCGACCCCGTGGCGCTGGAGGTTGGGTTCGCCCGCAATTACTCGCTCAGTGACGGCGACCAGCTGATTTACCCTCTACGCCCGACGACGGTCACCGTCCTGGGTGCAGTTGTACAGCCCTGCACGCTGCCCTATCGCGCCCTGCGGCCAGCCCAGGAATATCTCAAAAGCTGTCTGCCGGTGACCGACGCAGATGCCGATTACCTGTGGTTGATTCAGCCCGATGGCCTGGTCAAGCGAGTCGGCAACGCCGCCTGGAACCGCGAAGACGGGGTGTTTGCCACCGCAGGCAGCACAATTCTAGTGCCTGTGAGAAACGATGATCCGGATCTGCCCACACCCGACTTGAACGAGCAGCTTGCTCAGTTTCTCGCCACCCAACCGCTGCCCGAGGTGGCCCCTTGAAGTTACGTTTTGCCGCCGTAGTGTTGTTGCCCTACAGCTTGGCTCATGGAGAGCCGCGTTTTACCCAGAATGATTTCGGTGGTGTGGGTTTGTTGCAAACCCCCACCGCACGGATGGCACCCGCCGGCGAATTCAGCTTGAACGCCAACCGGACAGACCCTTATTCGCGCTATAGCATTTCAATACAGCCCCTTGATTGGCTGGAAGGTAGTTTCCGTTATACCGCCATCAGCAACCGTAAATACGGGCCCGA
The DNA here is from genome assembly GCF_058807755.1 of Pseudomonas sp. GW821-FHT12A04. Classification (NCBI taxonomy): domain Bacteria; kingdom Pseudomonadati; phylum Pseudomonadota; class Gammaproteobacteria; order Pseudomonadales; family Pseudomonadaceae; genus Pseudomonas; species Pseudomonas sp. GW821-FHT12A04. The sequence continues at coordinate 233,032 of NZ_JBXAQZ010000006.1, read as the reverse complement.
GTCATTAAGTGGCGACCAGAGCTATAAAGACAAGGCGGTCGATGCCAAAGCCCGCCTCTGGCAAGAAAGCCACTGGTTGCCCGAGGTCGCGCTCGGTTTTCGGGATATTGGGGGCACCGGCCTGTTTTCCAGCGAATACTTTGTGGCGAACAAACGTTACTACAATCTGGATTTCAGCCTGGGCATTGCCTGGGGCTACATCGGTAACCGCGGAGATATCGAGAACCCGCTGGGGTACCTCGATGAGCGCTTTGATACACGCCCGGTAAACTCGGGCACGGGCGACGTCAATACCAACTCGTATTTTCGCGGCTCGCCCGCGTTGTTTGGCGGCGTGTCCTATCAGACGCCCTGGTCGCCCTTGAGCTTGAAACTCGAGTTCGACGGTAACGACTACAAGCACGAACCGCAAAACAATAACCAGGAGCAGGACTCGCCCATCAACATCGGGGCGGTGTTCAAGCTAAGTGACTCTGTCGATCTGACCGCCGGTTGGGAGCGCGGCAACACCGCGCTGTTCGGCATCACTTTTCATACCAACTTCGCCAGCCGCAAGGCGCCGGCCAAGCGCTACGACCCTGCCATCGAAGCGCTTCCGGCAAACGAGCCAACTGCGCCGCTCGACCAGGTCGACTGGGCGGGGGTTTCCAAACGACTGGAAAACAACGCCGGTTACAAGGTCGAACGTATTGCTCAACGCGATTCCGAGCTGATTGTGTATGGCGAGCAGTCGCGCTATTTCTACTCAGCCAAAGGTGTGGGCCGGGCCAGCCGGATTCTGGACAACAGCGCGAATGACGACATCGACTGGTTCACGATGGTGAACAAGCGTTACGACATGCCCGTGGAAGAAACCAGTGTGCCGCGCGAAACCTTCCGGGCTGTTGTGAACAACCAACAGGACCTTGCAGACCTGCACCGCACCACCGAATTGAACCGGGCCACGCCACACATTGAAAACACGCTGTACACCCAGGCACTCGAGCCTTTTACCTATGGTATCGGCTTGGGTTACAAGCAAAACATTGGTGGTCCTGACGGTTTGCTGTACCAGTTGACCGCTGATGTGGACGCAGAGTACCGCTTTACCCGCAACACGTGGACGAGTGGGGTCATAAGCACCAATCTCCTGAACAACTTTGATAAGTTCACGTACGACGCGCCGAGCAATCTGCCCCGAGTGCGGACCGATTTGCGCAAGTACGTCATCACCTCTGATGTAACAATGCCGACATTTCAGCTCAACCATGCCAAGCAATTGGATCAAGACTTGTATGGCATGGTGTATGGCGGTTATCTGGAATCAATGTTCGCCGGGGTCGGTGGTGAATTGCTGTACCGCCCCATGGGCGAGCGTTGGGCCGTGGGTGCTGATTTGAACTTTGTACGCCAGCGTGACTTTGACCAGGGTTTTGGTCTGCGCGATTACAACACCACGACCGGTCACATCACCACCTATACCGAACTGCCGTTCGACTTGCAGGCGGCGGTCAGTGTTGGACGTTACCTGGCGCGCGATTGGGGTGCCACGATCGATCTGTCGCATGAGTTCACTAACGGCGTGAAGTTCGGTGGCTGGGTCACCCGCACCACGGCCTCGTCAGAAGAGTTCGGCGAGGGTAGCTTCGACAAAGGTATCTATATCTCGGTCCCCTTCGACGAGTTGATGAGCGTCTCCACGATGCGTCGCGCCAACCTGGTCTGGGCTCCGCTGACCCGCGATGGTGGAGCGCGTCTTAACCGCCAATATTCGCTGTACACAATGACCAATGGCCGCGACAAAGATGCGTTCTATAAGAACTTTGAGAAAATCACCGAATGAGTTCGTTGTTCCTGGGTGTCACACAACTTCCCCTCTGGATACGCACTCTGTTTTTCATCAGCGTTAGTGGGGTCTTGCTGACAGCCGCTTTGCGAGCGCAACCGATTCCCGAAGGCTTTACCCAGGAAGACAAACTGCATCACTTTGTAGGTTTTTTCGCGTTGTCTTTTAGTTGCCAGTTGGTCTTCCTGTGGGTCAAGGCGCGCTGGATCGCCTTGGGCTGTCTGCTGACGGGGATCCTGATCGGCTTGATTGAGTGGCGATGTAAGCATCCAGTCAAACAGTCCGCTGAGCTCCCGGACACTTAAGACCACGGCTTCGTCCGTGAGCATAGTGAGAATTTGGAAGCTCTACCTATTGGCGGGGGCATCTTAGTGCTCTCCGCAGTAAATGACGGCTTCTCTTATACATTGGAAAAAAGGACGCTTCTATGATCCGTAAATGTCTATTCCCTGCTGCCGGCTATGGCACGCGCTTTCTGCCCGCCACCAAGTCGATGCCGAAGGAAATGCTGCCGATCGTCAACAAGCCGCTGATCCAGTACGGTGTTGAGGAAGCACGGGATGCCGGCCTGCAGCACATGGCGATCGTCACCGGGCGCGGCAAGCGGGCGCTGGAAGACCATTTCGATATCAGTTACGAGCTGGAGCATCAGATTCGTGGTACCGACAAGGAGAACTATCTCAACGGTACCCGCGAGTTGATGGATACCTGCACCTTCTCTTACACCCGTCAGGTGGAGATGAAGGGGCTTGGGCACGCCATTCTCTCTGGCCGTCCGTTGATTGGTGATGAGCCGTTTGCAGTGGTACTGGCGGACGACCTGTGCTTGAACCTGGAAGGCGATGGTGTGCTGTCGCAGATGATCGCGCTCTATAAGCAGTTCCGTTGCTCGATCGTGGCCATTCAGGAGGTACCCAACGACCAGACGCACAAGTACGGCATCATCGCCGGCGAGCAGATTCGCGAAGGTATTTACCGGGTTAACAGCATGGTTGAAAAACCTAAACCGGAAGATGCTCCGTCCAATCTGGCCATTATTGGTCGTTACATTCTGACGGCCGATATCTTTGACTTGATTGCTGATACCGAGCCCGGCAAGGGCGGTGAGATCCAGATCACTGACGCGTTGATGAAGCAGGCACAAAGCGGTTGTGTCCTGGCATACAAGTTCGAAGGTCACCGCTTTGACTGCGGCGGAGCGGAAGGTTATATCGACGCGACCAATTTCTGTTATGAGAATTTGTATAAGAAAGGCCTGTAACCGGTAACTTTCAGCTCTTGGGTGCCGCGTTTCTGAGCGGCCATAAACCTTTTGCAAGGCAGACCACTATGAACGCTTCCAGATCACCGATCGACTCTGTCTATAAATCGCTGGACCCTTTTGCACCGGGCAATATGGTTTTGGGGCAGAAGTTCACCGAGGGCAACAGTGGATTGATGGCCTGGTTGCGGACGTACGAAAGAGCACCCTCCTCTACCTCCCCTCAACCCAGATTACTGGTGGAACGCATCGGGCTTTTCCCCTCCTCCGGGGACATTCGATGTGCAGTCAGTAATCCGACTGCCGTACTGACGCATCTTCGTTCGTTGTACGCCAGTAAAGCGCCGGACGTAGACGAGAGCAACGGCCTAAGCCTGACCTTCACTGAATGGCGCTTCAAGATCCACCTCTCGCAGACCGAGCCAGAAATCGTGCTGAACGTTGAGAGTCGCGGTGATGTTGCGCTGATGCAGTTGAAAACTGCAGAGCTGCTGGCCCGGATTGATGAGAAAAGCAGTAGTGAGTCCTAGCCCCATCCTCTTGCCGGGACTCAACATCACGCCAATCGCTATAACCGTGACGGCCCGCCAGAAGTGCGCCAATGAGGCTGCATAAAAGCCTTTTCTGCCCCCGACAGCGTCACTGCCAGCGAGTTCAAGACCCCCTCGGCGGTGTACTTGGGAATGCTCGTACTCAGTAGAATCCCCACTAGCCCCAGCGCCAGGGCCGGCAAAGGAATTTTGCGGATTTCCCTTCTCTCCAGCCTGAAAAGAAAGACGCACGCCGCGGCTGATCCCACAACCGCCCCGGCAATCGCTTCCGGCAGAGGATGAATCGTCTGACCGACATACTGGATGCTGAACCACCAGGTCGACAGCAGCCCCGCTCCCAGCGCCAGCCATCGAAGGCGATGATCCAGTTGGCGCAACAGCAAACTCAGTACAACGGTCGACACCAGGCAGGCGTTCATTGCGTGGCCACTGATGACCGCGATATCCAGGCTTTCCAGGCCGATTCCCCAGCCCTTGAAAAGCACTTTGCTGAGACCTACGACGAAATAGGCTACGAACAGTACGCCTAGCCATAAGAGGGCGAGCTTTCTGGATGCCGTGCACCATAACCAACCCGCAACGACCATGGCCGCTGGAAGCATGACAGTGATTCCGGCGTATTGTGCGATGTACAGTTTTGACTCCAACCTACTTCCTCACATCTGATGCAATTTTCCAGTGTAATGGACACTGGGCGCGTGTTCAGTAGATACAGCGCTCATCGATCCGAAAAGCACTTCAGACGGTTCTCTACGACAAGCACCGAATAACTCGCGATGTGCATTGCCAGTCCGTCCTCTACCAGCGCGTCCAGCAAGGCAGCCTGTGCCGCGAAGCGCAGGTCGCGGTTGAGTTTTCGAGAGGCGTGCATCTGATCGATCAGAACATGCGTCACTTGATAAGGAGTGTTAACCCTCAGACGTCCCAGCCAGACAGGTAGTTTTTTTGCAGTTTTAGTCTGCTTGATATCCTGTACGCCTGTTGCCTTGTCCGAAGAGGGGCTTTTCGAAACTTCCACGATCTCTTCAAACATGTTGGTCAACTTTTTTAATGCGTAGCCGAGCATCAGATCATCAAACGCATCCAAAAACATATACCTCTTCACTTTGTGAAGTCATTTCCACCATGCAAACACTTGCTATTATCACACTACACTTTATTCGCTTTATATATTCGACGTATTCTAACGATCACACCTTATTAGATAACACCCCACCAAAAGTAAGATAACCCTTTGCGAAAACTTAGTAGACTTTTTATAACAATCACTGAGGGCGCAACCAAACTATATAGAATTCAAAAAATTAGCGGTATTACACCCAGGGCACAGTGGGCGTTATCAGAAGATTCAGGTGTCAGGTGATCTGATTGCAAGGCTATAACCGTCAGCTGAGTTGAACCTGTGAGCCCGCCTGGCATCCTATTTATCGATACCGCCCCCCACCTTTCAAACACCTGTTTTCAGGTTGTTGCCACAGGGGGCATTGATACACGTACACGCCCTTGAGTGGCTGTCAGCGCTCGGGTAATGTCATCAGACCCATAGGACAGAGCACGCCCATGACTTCCAAGCTGGAACAACTCAAACAAATGACAACCGTGGTTGCCGACACCGGCGACTTCGAAGCTATCGCTCGCGTTAAACCCGTGGACGCCACCACCAACCCTTCCCTGCTGCTCAAGGCCGCGGCCATTCCTGCGTATGCCGAGCTGCTGAACGCCTGCGTCAATGACTGCAAGGGCGATGTGGGCCTGGCCAGCGACCGTTTTGGCGTGGCCGTGGGGCAAGAAATCCTGAAAGTGATTCCGGGCCGCATTTCCACCGAAGTGGATGCGCGCCTGTCGTTCGACACTGATGCCATGCTCAAGCGTGCGCATCGCCTGATCGAGCTGTACGACAAGGCCGGTATTGGCCGCGACCGCGTGCTGATCAAGATCGCGTCCACCTGGGAAGGCATCCGCGCTGCCGAGATCCTTGAAAAGGAAGGCATCCAGACCAACCTGACCCTGCTGTTCTCCTTTGCCCAGGCGGCCGCCTGTGCCGACGCCGGGGTGTTCCTGATTTCGCCGTTCGTGGGCCGTATCTACGACTGGTACAAGAAAGCCAACGGCAACGACTACACCGGCGCGGATGATCCGGGTGTGCAGTCGGTGACGCGCATCTACAACTACTACAAGGCCAATGACTACAAGACCGTGGTCATGGGGGCGAGCTTCCGCAACCTGGGCCAGATCGAGCAACTGGCCGGCTGTGACCGCCTGACCATCAGCCCGGACCTCATCGACAAGCTGGCCGCGGACACCGGCAAGCTGGAGCGCAAACTGGCGCCTGGCCATGCCGGTGAAGCGCGCCTGAGCCTAAACGAATCGCAGTTCCGCTGGCTGTCCAACGAAGATGCGATGGCGACCGAGAAACTCGCTGAAGGCATTCGTCAGTTCGCGCGGGATCAGGAGAAGCTCGAGGCGTTGTTGCAGGCCAAGCTGTGAGCTGAGCGGGTGTAATGCAAAAAGGGCGAACCTGTGAGGGTTCGCCCTTTTTTGTATGTGTTTGGTGACTGGCAGGACGCCATCGCGAGCAAGCTCGCTCCCACAGGAGTTCGCGGGATGACTGAGGTCGTGTGCTAAACGAGGACCTGTGGGAGCGAGCTTGCTCGCGATGGGGGGCTGGCTGACCCACATCAATTCAGGGGATCAATGGCGTTCGAGCGCATTCACCAGGTCATGGAAGGCTTCACGATTGGTGTCGTTCAGGCCCATGAGGATCTTGTGCGCTTCGAGCACCTTGATCCGCACCACTTCTTCGGACTGATCCTGGTCTGGCAGGTCGTCCAGGCATTCCGGGCACGGCACCGGCTTGTCAACGATGTTGAACACCTGCTCGAAGCCCATGGACTGCAGCAGCCGCGTGATGTCTTCGTGGGTGGTGACGACGGTCGGCAGCAGGCCAACCTTCTGCCGCGACAGGATCGACAGCTTGGCCAGCAGGCCAAGTGTGGTGCTGTCGATGCTGCGGGTTTCGGTCAGATCGATCACGATCGAATTGAAATTCAACGCGCTGAAGATCCGCTCAATAGTCGCATCCAACGCCGAACACAGGGTCAGGCGAACTTCACCGACGAACTTCAGGACGAAGGTGCCATCCTGCTCGGCGAACTGGATTCTACCGGTACTCATCAAAGATTCCTGCTCAACACCAACAGGGCGATATCATCCGGCATCTCCCCTAGCGTGGCCAATCCAAAAACCTGCCGCAGCCCATCCAGGGTGCCGCCCGCAGCCTTGACCCGTTGGGGCAACGCCGCTTCTTTCTCTTTGAGTGTGGGTTCTGGCAAAAGATCCAGAATGCCATCAGACATCAGCGTCAGGCTGAACGTCGGTGGCAGTTCCAGCACGTGGTCTTCGTAGGTGGCTTCGTTGAAGAGGCCCACCGGCAGACCACGCCCTTGCAGATAACGAACACTGTCTGGCGTGTACAACACTGGCAACGGCAAATGACCACCGATGCTATAGGTCAACAAACCGGTCTCCTCGTCGATGACTCCACCGACCATTGTGACGTGTTTACCCAGCTTACAACTGATCAGGCCCCGGTTGATATGACCAAGAACCTCTGAAGGCTTGAATTCCGGCAGGGTGCCGCTGCGCTTGGATTCGAACAGCAAGCGCGTGGTCATGAACTTCAACAGCACGGTGACGAAGGCTGAGGAGGCGCCGTGACCGGAAACGTCCGCCAGGTAAAAGGCGACCCGGCGCTCGTCGACCCGGAAGTAGTCGACGAAATCACCCGACAGGTACAGCGACGGGATGATCTGGTGAGCAAACTTGAACTCGTCGATGGTCCAGGGACTGACCGGCAGCATGTTCATCTGCACCTGGCGACCGGCGTTCTGGTCCTCCTGGAGCAGGTTCAGGCTGGCTTCGAGCTCGCGATTGGCCTTCTCCAGCTTCTCGCGGTAGCGCTGGTTCTCCAGCAGCAGGCGCGCACGATCCAGGGCCCGGCGCACAGAGTGCTCGAGCACAGCCAGATCTTCGAGAGGCTTGATCAGGTAGTCCGCCGCGCCCAGGCGCAGGGCTTCGACCGCGTCATTCATCACGCCGGCACCCGACACCACGATCACCGGGGTTTGCGGCGACAGTTCGGTGACCTGGCGAATGAGTTCGAGACCGCCCATCTGCGGCATGCGCAGATCGCAGATGACCAAGTCGGGCTTGTCTTGCTCGAATACCTGAAGACCCTGCTGACCATTGCTGGCCTGCAAGACGCTGAAACCACTGTCTTCCAAATAGGCGGCGAGGCTCGCGCGCACTACTTCGTCATCATCGATTATCAGCAGCGTGGCACTGGTTTTTGGCATGTGGGCAAACGGCGCCAGAATTAGGTTGGCGTAGCAGGCGGGGATTTTGGCCCGGCGCTGACTACTGGATTCGCTTTCTAGCCTCTCTGTAGCACCGCTTTCGGGCATTTGCCCTACACACGTGTTCACCAGAGGTGCCCTTCTAAGGCGCAGACGGTACTCCCATCCGCGGGGCGTTTCAAGCTCACGCCGATGGTCGCCTGACGTCTTTATTTGTCAAATCACCGAGAGTTATAAGAACAGGCAAATCCGTAACCCAATGGAAGGTTCGAACCTGCGAGTCAAACCGGCCGGGACTACAGTGAAAACCGCGATTTCATCCGCATGCGGCTTTTCGCAGACAAAAAAGGCGGCCTTGATGGCCGCCTTTTTCAGTTTACCGGTCGAGATCAAAAATCGTCTTCGACCTGACCGTCTTTCACCTTGAATTCACGGTTCTGCAAGTATGCATTACGGATGAAGGTGTACTTGTCGCCGGTGATCAGCTTCTCGCTCGACAGCAGGTTGGCACGGGTATCGATGATGTCCAGGGCGTAGAACGAGTTACGCACCGGAACGTCGTTTATGTAACGATAAGCGCCGGTGTAGCTGTCGACGTACTTGGACGGCGCATCACGCAAGGTGCTTGGCCCCAGCAGCGGCAGCATCACGTAAGGGCCGCTGCCGACACCCCAGTAGCCCAGCGTCTGACCGAAGTCTTCGTCATTGCGCTGCAGGCCCATTTTCGTGCCGACATCAATGACGCCCAGCAAGCCGAAGGTGGTGTTGAAAATGATTCGCGCGGTATCAACGCCTGCGGCATGAGGTTTGGCCTGCAGGATATCGTTGGCCAGGTTGCGCACATCGCCGATATTACGGAAGAAGTTGTGAACGCCGTCTTCGACAAACTGTGGCGTCACGTACTCGTAGCCCTGGGCCAGGGGTTTGAGCGCGTAGGTGTCGATCACGTCGTTGAACTTGAAAATCGGGCGGTTGACGCTTTCCCAAGGATCCTCTTCCGTGGCTGCCTGGGCAGCGAACGGAACCAGCATCACGCTGGCGCATACACAAATCCTGGCTAGATGATTGCTCCAGCGCATAGAAAAAAAACTCCTTGGTTTGTACTGGCTCGGGCACTTGGCCCAGGCAATAAGTTGGCAAGTATAAGACGTAAACGCCGTTTAACGCACTTTGTACGAGATTCACACGGAAGGAATCGTGCCAAATGTGAGCGTTTCACATCCATGTCATTCAACTGTCACCGTCGTTCACTAGCCTTCAGGCTATTTCAGGGACGTCCACATGCCGCTCGCCGAAGCCTTGCCCCAAACCGCACCCAGCCTGACCGCCGTACTGTTCGGCCTCAGTGGCTGCCTGGTGGATTTCGGCGCGCACACGCACCGGCACGGCAGCCACTCGGCCGAACACGCCGAGGCCACGCCCGGCGCACTGGATAGCCTGCGCAGCTTGCAGCGCCAGCAAATCCCCTGCGCCTGGCTCGATGAACTGCCCCCAGCCCTCAGCCAATCCCTGGCCGCTGCGCTGCCGGAATGGATCAAACCCTCGCAACATTCAGCTACAAACAACCCATGGCCCGCCCCGAATGCCTGCTGGCACGCCTTGATGACCCTGAACGTCGAGCGACTCGACGGCTGCGTACTGGTGAGCGGCGAACCCCGTTTGCTGCAAGCGGGGCTCAATGCCGGGTTGTGGACCATCGGTCTGGCGTCCTGCGGCTCGCTGTGCGGGCTGGCGCCCGAGCAATGGCAAGCGCTGCCCCCGCAGGAGCGCGACATCAAACGCGCCAAGGCGACGATGCAACTGTTTGGTCTGGGCGTGCATTCGGTGATCGATCACCTCGGTGAACTCGACACCTGCCTGGCCGATATCAGCTTGCGTCGGCTCAAGGGCGAAAAGCCCTGATCGAGATCATGCACGTTGGCCGCGAGTGGATTAATCTAAAGGTCAGCCATCGACCTTTGGCCTGCCGCCATGGTCTATGCCAGTGCCTATCGATAAAAGAAGGAAGAACGCCATGCCTGCCCGCGAACTGCAAGAACAGCTCAATGCCCTGCGCGAGCAATTGGAACAGAATCCTCCATTGTCCGAAGCCGAACGCGCAGAGTTGAACGAACTGATGCAACAGATCGAGCTGAAGCTTGAACTCGAAACCAAAACCCAGGATTCCAGCCTCGCCGATGGCGTCAACCTGGCCGTGGAACGCTTCGAGCTCGAACACCCTACCCTTGCCGGCACCCTGCGCAACATCGGGCAGGCCTTGGCCAACATGGGGATCTGAAACCAGCAATGCCCTTGTAGGAGCGAGCTTGCTCGCGCCTACAGGGTTTCGTTACTGACGGACCAGGCGATGGTTCGGCAGCTGCACCTCTTCAGTGCTGCGATACGGGTTGATATCCAGCCCGCCACGACGCACATAACGCGCATACACCGTCAGTTTCTCTGGCTTGAGCAACCGCTGCAGGTCGAGGAAGATCCGCTCTACACACTGCTCATGGAAGTCCGAGTGCTGGCGGAAGCTGACGATGTACTCGAGCAGGCTCGCATGATCCAGCGCCGCGCCACGGTACTCCACCGCGACGCTGCCCCAGTCCGGCTGGCTGGTGACCGGGCAGTTGGACTTGAGCAAATGGCTGTGCACGCTCTCCTCGACAATGCGCGAATCATCGCAACGCAGCAGTTCCGGCCGTGGATGCTCGTAGTTGCTGACGCTGATATCCAGTTCATCGATGCACACGCCCGGCAAGACCACGACGCCTTCGCTCTCGACATCCTTGAGACTGCGAATGCGCACACCCACCGGCTTGCCGGCAGCCGCCGACAAGTCCTTGGCCAGCGTCGCCTCAAGGCTCGCGGTATCGGCAAACGGCGTCTGGTTCAGGGAGTTGAGGTAGAGCTTGAACGACTTCGACTCGATGATGTTCGGCGAATCCGCCGGAATGCTGAATTCGCCGATCGCCACCACCGGCTTGCCCGACGGCAGCAGCCAGGACAACTCGAAGCAGTTCCAGAAGTCCACGCCTTTGTACGGCAGGGTTTGCGCCGTCAGGCCCAGCTCCGCCCACTTCGCGGTGCGCGGGATCGGGAACAGCAAGGACGGCGTGTAGGTGGCGATGTATTCGCTGGACTTGCCCAGCGGCGAGTGTTCGGCTGCGGGATGCATGGCGGAAACCTGACTGAAGAATCAGCGGATTCTATCAGCCTTTGCTCCCGCCTTTGAGTGCTTACTGACTGACAGTCAGTTTGCCGACCATGCCGGCCTGGTAATGACCGGGAATATTGCAGGCAAACTCAAGGCTGGTGGCCTTGCTGAAGGTCCAGGTCAGCTCGGCGGTCTTGCCCGGTTCCACCAGCACGCTGTTGGGGTCATCATGCTTCATGCCGTGGTCCATTTTGCTGTGATCCATGCCGGCCATTGCCTTCATACCGGTTGGCGCCAGCATGCCGCTCTGTTGCATCTGCAACATTTCCTGCTGGTGCCTGGCGTGCAATGCCGCATCCCCCAAGTTGAACTCATGCAGCAACTGGCCTTTATTGACCAGCACGAAGCGCACGGTTTCCCCGGCCTTGATATCGAGGGACTTAGGCGTGAAGGACATGTCCCCCATCTCCATCTCGATGCTGCGGGTCGCCTTGGCCGCCGAGGCCGGTTGACCGAAATCGTAGGTATGCCCGGCGTCTGCCCACACCGGTGAACTCAGCGCCAGCAAACACAGGATTTGCGCCACGGATTTGCGTAAAAACATCGTCATACTCCAACAAGTTAAGGCTCAGCATGCGCAAAACTCTAAACTGCTGCCACTGCCCGTAACCTGACAGCCAGATTACAACTTTGTCAGGTTGCCCTGTGCGAATGCTGCCCACGGTATAAAGCCTTCGTTCCACTTGCCATGAGTCGCCCATGAAACTGCTGATCGTCGAAGACCAACCGAAAACCGGCCATTATCTGCGCCAGGGCCTGACCGAGGCCGGGTTCAACACCGAACTGGTGGCCGACGGCAACACCGGTCAGCAATTGGCCCTCAGCGGCGAATATGCCCTGCTGATTCTTGATGTGATGCTGCCGGGTCGTGATGGCTGGCAAATTCTCCAAGCGGTGCGCAGCGCCGGCCTGGACACGCCGGTACTTTTTCTGACCGCCCGTGACGCCGTGGAGGACAGGGTTCACGGCCTCGAACTGGGCGCCGATGACTATCTGGTCAAGCCGTTTGCCTTCTCCGAGCTGCTGGCCCGGGTCCGCAGCCTGTTGCGTCGCGGCAGCACCACGCCGCAGGAGACCAGCCTGCAACTGGCCGATCTGCGCCTGGACCTGATCCGGCGCCGGGTCGAACGCAGCGGCCAGCGTATCGACCTTACCGCCAAGGAATTCGCCCTGCTGGAAATGCTCCTGCGCCGCCAGGGCGAAGTCCTGCCCAAGTCGCTGATTGCGTCCCAGGTCTGGGACATGAATTTCGACAGCGACACCAATGTCATCGAGGTGGCGATCCGTCGCCTGCGCCTGAAGATCGACGATGAATTCCCCAACAAGCTGATCCATACCGTACGCGGCATGGGCTACGTCCTTGAAGAGCGCCCCGCCTGATGCGCCGTCTCTCCTTGAGCAGCCGCCTGGCGCTCCTGTTTGCCGCATGCACCGCCGTGGTGTCGTTGTTCGCCGGGGTGCTGTTCAGCCGCGCCAGCGAGGCACACTTCGTTGAACTCGACCAGCAACTGCTGGACGGCAAGCTGATTGGCTTGCGTCGGGCCCTGCACGACTTACAGTCGAGTGACAGCGAAGTGAAACTGGCGGAGGAATTGAGCCGGCAGGCTGACCTGTCACTGCGAATCACCGGCAGTGACGGCCAGCGCTGGTATGACAGTTCGACCAACATTCCCCAGGCACTGCCGCGCCGGTCCGGATTGTCGACGGTGAGCCATGAAGGCACAGATTACCGCGTCCTCAATGCGCCGCTTTTCGCGGACAAACCCGAGTCACCGCAACTGACCCTGCTGTTGGACATCACCCATCACCAGCACTTTCTGCAACGCATGCAGCATTTGATCTGGCTGACCGTCGGCCTGTCAGCCCTGGCCACCGCACTGCTGGGCGCCTGGGCGGCACGCAGCGGTTTGCGCCCGTTAAGGCGGATCAGCGCGGTGGCCAGTGGTGTTTCCGCGCAATCGCTGAACTCGCGACTACCTGAAGAAAACATGCCGCCGGAACTGGCGGAAATGGCCCACAACTTCAACGCCATGCTCGGACGCCTCGACGACTCGTTTCAGCGCCTGTCGGCCTTCTCCGCCGACATTGCCCATGAACTGCGCACGCCATTGTCGAACCTGCTGACCCACACCCAGGTCACCCTCACCCGCCCTCGCCCCATCGAGGACTACCGCGAAGCCCTGCACAGCAACCTCGAAGAGCTGCAATGGATGGCGCAACTGGTCAACGACATGCTCTATCTGGCCAAGGCTGACCATGGACTGTTAATCCCCAAGCGCGAACCGCTGGAACTGGGACAGGAAACGGATCTGCTGCTGGAGTTTTTTGCGCCGCTGGCGGAAGACGCGCAGGTAAAACTGAGTCGTGACGGCAATGCCCACCTCGAAGGTGACCGCAGCATGTTGCGCAGGGCACTGTCGAACCTGCTGGACAACGCACTGCGGTTCACGCCGGTCGATGGCGAGGTTCGGGTGCGAATCGTCGATCAGCCCAAAGAGTTGCGCCTGACCGTTGAAAACACGGGCCAACAGATTTCCAAAGATCTATTGCCGCGCCTGTTTGACCGGTTTTACCGGGCCGATCCTGCGCGTCGTGAAGGCAGTAGCGAACATGCGGGACTGGGACTGGCGATCACCCAGTCGATCATCCGTGCTCATGGCGGGCAGATTCGTTGCGAATCGGAGAATGGGTGGACGCGGTTTGTGATCGAGTTGCCAAGGGGGGATTGAGGCCGGCAGGTACAGCCCCATCGCGAGCAAGCTCGCTCCCACAGTTGACCGAGTTGACTCAGATCTACCTGTCTCTTCTCCACATCTCCGAGCCCACGAGACCTCGAATATAATCTGGGGGGGGGGGGGGGGGGTGGTGGGGGGGGGGGGGGGGGGGGGGGGGGGGGGG
>NZ_JBXAQZ010000006.1:0-218934 GCF_058807755.1 Pseudomonas sp. GW821-FHT12A04 | reverse complement strand
GCTCGCTCCCACAGTTGACCGAGTTGACTCAGATCTACTGTGGGAGCGAGCTTGCTCGCGATGGCGGTGTTACTGGTTACGAATATCTAAGTGCATGAGCCGGCTCGATCTTCGCCGCACGCCAGGCCGGGTAAACCGTGGCCAGGAAGCTCATGACAAACCCCGCCGTGCAGATCAGCGCCACATCCGCGCCTTGCAGCTCAGACGGCAGGTTACTGACGAAGTACACGTCGGAACTGAAGATGTGCTGCCCGCTGACCCGCTCGATCCAGCCCACGATCTGGCTGACGTTCAGTGCGGCAATCACGCCCAATACACCGCCAATCAAGGTGCCGACGATGCCGATCACCGTGCCCTGCACCACGAAGATCGCCATGATCTGTCGTGGCGTGGCGCCGATGGTGCGCAGGATCGCGATGTCCGCACCCTTGTCGTTCACCACCATGATCAGGGTCGCGATGATGTTGAACGCCGCCACCGCGACGATCATCAGCAACAGCAGGCCGATCATGGTTTTTTCCATCTTCATCGCGCTGAACAGGCTGCCCTGGGTGTGGGTCCAGTCGTCAGCCTTGTAGGCGGCGCCCAGCCCCGAGGCGATTTCGTTCGACACTTGCGGCGCGGCATACAAGTCCTTCACCGCCAGGCGCACGCTCTGCACCTGATTCGGCTCCCAGTGCTGCATCTGCGCGGCATCGGCCATGTGGATCAGCGCCATGGTGCCGTCCAGTTCCGCACCGACCTTGAACACGCCGACCACATTCAGCCGCTGCATGCGCGGGGTAATGCCGCCCGGCGCATTGCTGACCTCAGGCACGATCAAGGTGATCTTGTCGCCCACGTTCAAACGGAAGCGGCGCGCCGTGATCTGCCCGATCACCACGCCGAATTCGCCCGGCTTCAGGGCTTCCAGGCTCCCCTGAACGATGTGCTTGGCAACGATCGACACCTGGCCTTCCAGCGCCGGGTCGACACCGCTGACCTGGATCGGCTGCATCGTGCCCTTGTAGGACAGCATGCCCTCCATCTCGGTGAACGGCACCGCCGCCGTCACTTCCGGGTTTTTCATCGCGGCCGCCGCCACGGGCTTCCAGTCGTCAATCGGGTTCACGCCGACGATGGTGGCGTGCGGCACCATGCCTAGGATGCGCGAGCTCATTTCGCGCTGGAAGCCGTTCATCACCGACAGCACCACGATCATCGCCAGCACGCCGAGGGCGAGACCGATCATCGAGGTCATCGAGATGAAGGAAACAAAGCGATTGCGGCGCTTGGCGCGGGTATAGCGCGTGCCGATAAAGATCGATAACGGTCTGAACATTCGCTGGGGCACCGTATAAAAATAAAAGACCCGACGCACCTTTCGGTCGCGTCGGGTTTCAATCCGTTAGATGGGAGTCAGGCAACCTTCCTGCAAGTGCAGGACGCGGTCCATCTGGCGGGCGAGGTTCATGTCGTGGGTCACCACCAGGAACGCCGTGCGCATCGAGGTGCTGAGCTCCAGCATCAAGTCCTGGATCCCCTGGGCGGTGTGGGAATCGAGGTTGCCGGTCGGCTCGTCGAGCATCACCAGGCCCGGATTGTTCACCAGGGCGCGGGCGATGGCCACGCGCTGACGCTCACCACCGGACAGTTCGGCCGGCTTGTGCTCCAGGCGATGCCCCAGCCCTACCCGCTCCAGCAACGCCGTGGCACGCTGACGCGCTTCGGGGATCGCGGTCTTGCCGATCAGGAGCGGCATGCAGACGTTTTCCAGGGCGGTGAATTCCGGCAGCAGGTGGTGGAACTGGTACACGAAGCCGAGGGCGCGATTACGCAGCAGACCGCGTTTCTTCTCGCTCAGCGCCGACAGTTCTTCACCGTCGAGCCAGACACTGCCCTTGGTCGGTGTATCGAGGCCGCCCAACAGGTTGAGCAAGGTACTTTTGCCCGAGCCCGACTTGCCGACAATCGCCACACGCTCGCCCGGGTGCAACTCCAGTTGCAGGCCGGCCAACACTTCCACCGATTCCGGGCCTTCCTCGTAGGATTTGCCCAGGCTGCGGCAGCTCAAGATTGCTTTATCACTCATGCCCGACTCACTCATAACGTAGCGCCTCCGCAGGCTGGGTGCGCGCGGCACGCCAGGCTGGATACAGGGTGGCGAGGAAACTCAGGACCAACGCCGCGGAGCAGACCATTACGACGTCCTGGCTCTGCACCTGCGACGGCAGGTAATCGATGAAGTAAACGTCGGCGTTGAGAAACTTGTGCCCGATCAGGCCTTCGAGGGCCGAGATCGCGGCGCTGACGTTCAGCGCGGCGAAGATCCCGACCACCGCGCCGATCGCGGTACCGACTACGCCAATGACGGTGCCTTGCACCATGAACGTGCGCATGATCGTGCCCGGTGTGGCGCCCAGCGTGCGCAGGATCGCGATGTCGCCCTTCTTGTCATTCACCACCATCACCAGCGTGGAAATAATGTTGAACGCAGCGACGGCAACGATCAGCAGCAGCAACAGGCCGATCATGGCTTTTTCCATGCGGATCGCCTGGTACAGGTTGCCGTGGGTGCGGGTCCAGTCGCGGGCGTAGTAGCGGTCTTCGCCGAGGTCGCGGGCGATGCTCCACGCGGTGCGCGGCGCCTGGAACAGATCGTCGAACTTCAGGCGCAGGCCTTGGACCTGATCCGGTTTCCAGCGGTGCAGCCGGGCCAGATCCTGCAGGTTGGTGACGCCAAGATAGCCATCGAGCTCACCGGCTCCGACATGGAAGATGCCGACCACGGTAAAGCGCTTCATGCGCGGGAACATCCCGGCCGGGGTCACCGTGACTTCGGGCGCGACGAAGGTCAGCTTGTCGCCGATGGCCGCGCCGAGCTTGGCCGCGGCCTTGTCGCCGATGACGATGCCGAACTCACCCGGCACCAGGTCGTCGAGTTTTCCCTGGGTCATGAATTGATCGATGATCGACACCTGGCGCTCTTGCGCCGGGTCGATGGCATTGAGCAGGACTTTCGAGACCTTGCCGTTATTGGTCAGCAAACCCTGCATTTGCGTAAACGGCGCCACGGCGGTCACCTGCGGGTTCTGCTTGACCTTCGCGGCCAGGCCTTGCCAATCGCTGATCGCCTCACCGGACTCGATGGTCGCGTGGGGCACCATGCCCAGCACGCGGGTGCGCATCTCATGATCGAAGCCGTTCATCACCGACAGCACCACGATCATCACGACCACGCCAAGGGCGAGCCCGATCATCGAAGTCAGGGAAATGAATGACACAAAATGATTGCGACGCTTTGCACGGGTGTAACGCGTGCCGATAAATACGAAGAGAGGTCTGAACATGTCGGGGCTTGTTCGGAGGGAAAAGGAACGTCCTTGTGGCGGGGGTCGATAACCAGCTTTACACTCAGACCACCGCCGCTACCATGGGTTCGCCATGTCGACATTAGATGAAGAAGATCGCCGCGAATACTACCGTATCGAGGATACGATCGCACTGGAAATTCGGCCCCTGTCCGCTACTGAAGCCACAGGCCAGGAAGTGTTGCAGGATGCTTCCCCACTCTTCAACTTGCTCAGCGAACTGCACCTGAGTGAATTCGAGTCGCAACACCTGTTGCGCCAGATCAGCGAACGCGACCGGAACCTCGCGGCGTTCCTCAAATCCCAGAACAAACGCATCGACTTGTTGAGCCAGGTGATCGCCATCACCGCGCTCGGGCAGATCGGCGAACCACAGCCGGTGATCATCTCCGAAGGCGGCATCGACTTTCAGCATCCATCGCCCATTGCCACCGGCGCACGCCTGTCGGTCAAACTGGTGCTGATGCCGCAGGCCCTGGGCCTGCTGCTGCGCGCCCGCGTCACCCATTGCGACCGCAAGGGCGACGGCTATGACGTCGGCACCGAGTTCGAATACCTGACCGACGCCCAACGCCAACTGCTGGCCCGCCACATCTTGCAAAAGCAGGCCCAGGAACGACGCCTGGCCCGCGACCAACTCGAATCAGGCAATTAAATTAAGGAAGAACCGTGACCCTCATCTACGGCCATCGCGGCGCCAAGGGCGAAGCACCGGAAAACACCCTGACCAGCTTTCAGGAATGTCTCAAGCACGGCGTGCGTCGCTGCGAACTGGACCTGCACCTGTCCATGGACGGCGAGCTGATGGTCATCCACGACCCGACCCTCAAGCGCACCACCGACCGTCGCGGCAAGGTCGTCGAACACACGGCGGCCGAGCTTGTGACCTATGACGCACGCAAGGGTGGACCGGGCTGGATCAAGCCTTGCCCGATTCCGACGCTGGAACAGCTGTTCGAGCAATGCGACTTCGATCACTGGCAGCTGGAAGTCAAAAGCGCATCACGGATGCGTGCCGCGACCACCGTGCTGGCGATTCGCGAAATGGTGCAGCGTCATGGCCTGATGGACAAGGTGACCATCACCTCGAGTTCCCGTGAAGTGCTCAAGGCTGCGCTGGAGTTGGTGCCGGACGTATCCCGCGGGCTGGTGGCCGAGTATGCCTGGCTTGACCCACTGAAGGTCGCCGCCAGCTATGGCTGTGAGATTCTGGCGCTGAACTGGACCCTGTGCACGCCGGAACGTCTGCAAAGGGCGCAACGTCAGGGGCTGCATGTGTCGGTATGGACCGTCAACGAGCCCGCGCTGATGCGCAGACTCGCCGACTTCGGCGTTGACAGCCTGATTACAGACTTTCCCGGTTTGGCCACCGCCACGCTCGAGAATTGCTGAAATCGGTCTCCCCGGCCGGCTCAGGCCACCGGCCGGAGCCCGTCAAAAAAGCCGGTTGAGGCCGTCGTACGCGGCTACCCGATAGGCTTCGGCCATGGTCGGGTAGTTGAACGTGGTGTTGACGAAGTACTTCAACGTGTTGAGTTCGCCCGGCTGGTTCATGATCGCCTGACCGATGTGTACGATCTCCGACGCCTGATAACCGAAGCAGTGAACACCCAGCACTTCCAGGGTTTCACGGTGGAACAGGATCTTCAGCATGCCTTGCGGCTCGCCGGCGATCTGCGCCCGCGCCATGCTCTTGAAGAAGGCCTTGCCCACTTCGTACGGCACCTTGGCCTGGGTCAGCTCCTGCTCGTTCTTGCCGATCGAGCTGATCTCCGGAATGGTGTAGATGCCGGTCGGCACGTCATTCACAAAGCGCCAGCTACCGTTATCGACGATGCTGCCGGCGGCCGAGCGACCCTGGTCGTGGGCGGCACTGGCCAGGCTCGGCCAGCCGATCACGTCACCGGCGCCGTAGATGTTCGGCACGCAGGTGCGGTACGCCTCGTCGACTTCGATCTGGCCACGGCTGTTGACCTTCACGCCGATGTTTTCCAGACCCAACTGATCGGTGTTGCCGGTACGACCGTTACACCAGAGCAAGGCGTCGGCCTTGATCTTCTTGCCGGACTTGAGGTGCAGGATCACACCGTTGTCCACGCCTTCGACGCGGTCGTAGTCTTCGTTGTGGCGAACCGTGATGTTGTTGTTGCTGAAGTGATAACTCAGGGCCTGGGAAATTTCCGAGTCGAGGAAGCTCAGCAGTTGCCCACGGTTGTCCACCAATTCAACCAATACACCCAGACCGCTGAAGATCGAGGCGTATTCGCAACCGATCACGCCGGCGCCGTAAACGATGAGTTTACGCGGGGTGTGGCCGAGGCTGAGGATGGTGTCGCTATCGTAGATACGCGGGTGGTGGAAATCGATGTCCGCCGGGCGATAAGGACGCGAACCGGTGGCGATGATGATGTGCTTGGCCACCAGTTTTTCGACCACGCCGTTGGCGCAGACCACTTCGATGGTTTGCTCGTCGGCGAAGCTGCCGGTGCCGAAGAATACGTCGACGCGGTTACGGGCGTAGTAGCCGGTACGCGAAGCGACTTGCTTGGAGATGACTTTCTCGGCGCTTTTCAACACGTCCGGGAACGAGAACCAGCGCGGCTCACCAATGGCCCGGAACATCGGGTTGGTGTTGAATTGCATGATCTGCCGCACCGAGTGACGCAGTGCCTTGGACGGGATGGTGCCCAAGTGAGTGCAGTTGCCGCCGACCTGGCGACGGCTATCGACCATCGCCACCTTGCGCCCTGCCTTGGCGGCGTTCATTGCCGCGCCTTCCCCTGCCGGGCCGGAACCCAACACCACCACGTCGTAGTTGTAGACAGCCATGCGTACTCCTCAGAACAGGCCGCGGCACCCTCGGCACCTGCGGCTAAATCACGCCAATGCGTGGCATGAAGGAACAATTTGGGGCCAGTGCAGAACCCGGACACAGTCTATAGAAGCGTCAACGCCGCGCACATTAACCCTTGGTCGCGTCGTAGGCTACTTTTGCCTGCGCTACAACGCCAGTTTTCAATGCTCAAATCGCCGAAATCATTCGGTTTTTTTGCCACTGATGCGTTCAAAAGCGGGACTGCTGCGTGTGACGAAACCTATATCGGCACGAATCACAAAAAATGCGCCGATATCGTGTTTTTCTGCGTAGTCCCAACCGCGCTCCGGGCCGAGAATCAGCAACAGCGTCGATAAGCCATCGGCCATCAACGCAGAAGGATGAATCACTGTGACGGACGCCAGGCTGTGTGAGACCGGCGCACCGGTGCGGGCATCGAAGGTGTGGGAAAAACGCTGTCCGTCCTGCTCGAAATAATTCCGGTAGTCGCCAGAAGTGGACAGGCCATAGCCGTCGACGACAATGACCCGTTCCGCCACCTGCCGGTCATCCCGCGGCTCTTCCAGGGCAATGCGCCACGGCGAGCCGTCAGCTTTCTTGCCGGACGCCTTGAGCTCACCCGTGGCCTCGGCGAGGTAGTCATGGATACCCATCGCCTCGAGTCTTGCGGCAATCGTGTCCACTGCATAACCTGCGGCGATGCTGTTGAAGTCGACCTCCACGGCAGCGTCCTTGCACAACCGGTCACCATCGATGCGCAAGTGTTCATGGCCGACGCGCTTGCGGCCTTCGGCGAGCGCCTCGGCGGTCGGGACTTTTTCCCCGCGGGCCTGCGGGCCAAATCCCCAGAGGTTCAGCAATGGCTCCACCGTCAGGTCGTAGGAACCGTCGCTTTGCGCTGACAGTTGCTCGCCCACGCGGACCAATTCGAGGATCGACGCCGGCATTGCCTGACAGCCGTTGGCCGGCAATGCATTGAAGCGCTCGATGTCCGAGTCGCTGCGGTAGGTCGACATTTGCCGGTCAATGTCAGCGAGGATCTGCTCGACCTGGACACGGACTTCGTCCGGCGCCGGAAGGTCGGCATGGCGCACATACTTGATCGAATAAGTGCTGCCCATGGTCGGGCCGCCGAAGTTCTCCAGAGTGTCGCCGTTGCCGCAACCTGATAGTGCGCCGAGCAGCAAAAATGCCACCCTCTGCCACCTGATCAACAATTTCCGAGCTCCCCAATGCATCCCCTGACACACCGCCAGGGCCAGCCATTATGCGATAGAACCGTGGGTGCGGGCTTGCTCGCGAAGAGGCCATCACATTCAGCATTGATATCTCTCTCAGACCGCTATCGCGAGCAAGCTCGCTCCCACATTGGATAGCTGGCGTGATCACTACCGTGCAAACACCACCATACCCTGTGGGAGCGAGCTTGCTCGCGATGAGGCCAGTGCGAACAGCACATCCCCCAATAGACAAAAGCAGCACAAACAAAAACGCCCCGACCAAGGCCGGGGCGTTTTCATGTGCAGCTAAGGCTTAGCGCGGGAATGCTGGCGGGTTTACACCGGCCATGTCTTCCATCACGCGAACCACCTGGCAGCTGTAACCGAACTCGTTGTCGTACCAGACGTACAGAACAACGCGGTTATCCTGGGTGATGGTCGCTTCAGCGTCCACTACGCCTGCGTGGCGCGAGCCAACGAAGTCGGTGGAAACCACTTCCTGGGAGCTGACGTAGTCGATCTGCTTGTGCAGATCCGAGTGCATGGCCATCTGGCGCAGGTACTCGTTGATCTCTTCGCGAGTGGTGGCCTTTTCCAGGTTCAGGTTCAGGATAGCCATCGACACGTTCGGCGTAGGAACGCGAATCGCGTTACCGGTCAGCTTGCCCTTCAACACTGGCAGAGCCTTGGCGGCTGCAGTGGCGGCACCGGTCTCGGTGATTACCATGTTCAGCGGCGCGGCGCGGCCACGACGGCTGCCCTTGTGGAAGTTGTCGATCAGGTTCTGGTCGTTGGTGAACGAGTGAACGGTTTCGACGTGGCCGTTGACGATGCCGTACTTGTCATTCACAGCTTTGAGCACCGGCACGATGGCGTTGGTGGTGCACGAAGCGGCCGAGATGATCTTGTCGTCAGGGGTGATTTCGCCGTGGTTGATGCCGTGCACGATGTTCTTCAGCGCGCCCTTGCCAGGTGCGGTGAGGATTACGCGGGCAGCGCCCGGGCAAGCCAGGTGCTGGCCCAGGCCATCGGCGTCACGCCATACACCGGTGTTGTCGACGATCAGAGCGTTTTCGATGCCGTACTGGGTGTAGTCGACTTCGGCCGGGCTCTTGGCGTAGATAACCTGGATCAGGTTGCCGTTGGCGGTGATGGTGTTGTTGGCTTCATCAATGGTGATGGTGCCATCGAACGGGCCATGAACCGAGTCGCGACGCAGCAGGCTGGCACGTTTGACCAGGTCGTTCTCGGCGCCCTTGCGGACCACGATGGCGCGCAGACGCAGGCCGTCGCCACCACCGGTTTTCTCGATCAGGATGCGCGCCAGCAGACGACCGATACGACCGAAGCCGTACAGGACAACGTCGGTGCCTTTGCGGGCGGAAGCGTTCTGCTGGCCAACCACGTCGGCCATCTCTTCACGGACGAACTGCTCGGCACTACGGCCATTGCCTTCGGCCTTGTATTTGGCCGCCAGCTTGCCCAAGTCTACCGAAGCGGCACCGAGCTTGAGCTCGCTCATCGCCTTGAGTAGCGGGAATGTTTCGTGGACGGAGAGTTCGGTTTCGTCGGTCTGGCGATGACGGGCAAAGCGGTGCGCTTTGAGGATCGAAATCACCGAGCGGTTG
Organism: Pseudomonas sp. GW821-FHT12A04; assembly: GCF_058807755.1. Classification (NCBI taxonomy): domain Bacteria; kingdom Pseudomonadati; phylum Pseudomonadota; class Gammaproteobacteria; order Pseudomonadales; family Pseudomonadaceae; genus Pseudomonas; species Pseudomonas sp. GW821-FHT12A04. Next base: position 209,900 of record NZ_JBXAQZ010000006.1, on the reverse strand, counting down.
ATCAGGCTGCGGCCATAGATCGAGCTCACCACGTTGTTATTGCGGTAGAGCTGACCGATAAGCGGAATCATCGCTTCTGCGAGTGCTTCACGGTCGATCCATTCACCAAGACACTGGTCGGGCTTCTGAGTCACGGGAACCTTCCACATGTAGGGGCAGAAAAAAGGGGCTACATTATGCCGCCGAGTGACAGCGGTAGCAATGCGCGCCCGTCGCGCTTTACGTAACAAATCGTCGTTCAAAAAAATTACGCCTCGCTCCAGCCCAATAAAACCGGGGCTTTCAGCACAGTCAATTTTTTGGAGCCAAAGTCTCCTTATCCGTAACCCTCCGTAACACTCGTTGTTTTTGCCACTACATATTCATTAATTTTAGGTAAAAAAGCGCAGAATTTTGTCTTTACCACTACATTTCGCCAAACCCGTGCTTTAGACACAGTCAGCAACTGACAGGCGGCATCGTAGACCGCTACAATTACCGACTTTGTCGCAACGCTTGGAGCTCAACCTTCCGTGCCCGTTCTGCGTCTACCGCTTCTCCCTGCCGCGGCAGGTAAACAGCACTGGGGCAACCTGCCCGGTGCCGCCCTGAGCCTGGCCATCGCCGAGGCCGCCAGCGCTGCCAAGCGCTTTACCCTGCTGCTGACCGCCGACAGCCAAAGTGCCGAACGGCTGGAACAGGAGCTGGCTTTCTTCGCCCCGGATTTGCCCGTACTGCACTTTCCCGACTGGGAAACCCTGCCCTACGACCTGTTCTCGCCGCACCAGGACATCATTTCCCAGCGCATCGCCAGCCTGTACCGGTTGCCGGAACTGAGCCATGGCGTGCTGGTGGTGCCAATCACCACGGCCTTGCACCGCCTGGCGCCCACCAAATTCCTGCTCGGCAGCAGTCTGGTGCTGGATGTCGGCCAGAAGCTCGACGTCGAGCAAATGCGCACCCGGCTTGAAGCCACGGGTTATCGCTACGTCGATACGGTGTATGAACACGGCGAGTTCACCGTTCGCGGTTCGCTGATCGACCTGTTCCCGATGGGCAGCAAGCTGCCGTATCGCATCGATCTGTTCGACGACGAAATCGAAACCCTGCGCACCTTCGACCCGGAGAACCAGCGCTCGATCGACAAAGTCGACTCGGTCAAGCTGTTGCCGGCCAGGGAGTTTCCGCTGCAGAAAGAAGCGGTCACCCGTTTCAAGGCGCGGTTCCGCGAGCGTTTTGACGTCGACTTCCGCCGTTGCCCGATCTTCCAGGACTTGAGCAGCGGGATTACCCCGGCCGGTATCGAGTACTACCTGCCGCTGTTCTTCGAAGAAACTTCGACACTGTTCGATTATTTGCCCCAGGACACGCAAGTGTTTTCCCTGCCGGGCATCGAGCAAGCCGCGGAAAACTTCTGGAACGATGTGCGCAATCGCTATGAAGAACGCCGCGTCGACCCGTCCCGTCCTTTATTGCCACCCGCCGAACTGTTCCTGCCGGTGGAAGACTGCTTCGCGCGCCTGAAGAACTGGCCGCGCGTGGTGGCCAGTCAGCAGGATGTAGAAAGCGGTGGCGGTCGCGAGCGCTTCCCGGCTCGCGAATTGCCCAACCTGGCCATCGAAGCCAAGGCCACCCAGCCATTAGCGGCACTGGCTGGTTTCCTCGACGAATTCCCCGGCCGCGTGTTGTTTACCGCCGAATCGGCAGGCCGCCGCGAAGTGTTGCTGGAGCTGCTGGAACGCCTGAAGCTGCGACCAAAAACCGTCGACAGCTGGCCGGACTTTGTCGCCGGCAAGGAACGCCTGGCGATCACCATCGCCCCGCTCGACGAAGGCTTGATGCTCGATGACCCGGCCCTGGCCCTCGTCGCCGAAAGCCCGCTGTTCGGCCAGCGCGTGATGCAGCGCCGTCGCCGCGAAAAACGCGCCGATGCCAACAACGATGCCGTCATCAAGAACCTCACCGAGCTGCGCGAAGGTGCGCCGGTGGTGCACATCGACCACGGTGTCGGCCGCTACCTGGGCCTGGCGACCCTGGAAATCGACAGCCAGACCGCTGAATTCCTCGCCCTGGAATACGCCGAAGGCGCCAAGCTTTATGTGCCGGTGGCCAACCTGCACCTGATCGCCCGCTACACCGGCAGCGACGATGCCCTGGCCCCGTTGCATCGCCTGGGCTCCGAGACCTGGCAGAAAGCCAAGCGCAAAGCCGCCGAACAGGTGCGTGACGTGGCCGCCGAGTTGCTCGACATCTATGCACGTCGCGCTGCCCGCGAAGGCTACGCTTTCGCCGATCCGAAGGCCGACTACGCCACGTTCAGTGCCGGTTTCCCGTTCGAAGAAACCCCGGACCAGCAAACCACCATCGAAGCGGTGCGCGAAGACATGCTTGCGCCCAAGCCGATGGATCGCCTGGTGTGCGGCGACGTCGGCTTCGGCAAGACCGAAGTGGCAATGCGCGCCGCGTTCATTGCGGTGCACGGCGGTCGCCAGGTGGCGATTCTGGTGCCGACCACCCTGCTCGCCCAGCAGCACTACAACAGCTTCCGCGACCGCTTTGCCGACTGGCCGGTGAGCGTGGAAGTGATGAGCCGCTTCAAGTCGGCCAAGGAAGTGAATGCAGCGGTCGCAGACCTGGCCGAAGGCAAGATCGACATCGTCATCGGCACGCACAAGCTGCTGCAGGACGACGTGAAGATCAAAAACCTCGGGCTGGTGATCATCGACGAAGAGCACCGTTTCGGTGTCCGTCAGAAAGAACAGCTCAAGGCCCTGCGCAGCGAAGTCGACATCCTGACACTGACCGCCACGCCGATTCCGCGCACGCTGAACATGGCGGTGTCGGGCATGCGCGACCTGTCGATCATCGCCACGCCGCCGGCCCGGCGCCTGTCGGTACGCACCTTCGTCATGGAGCAGAACAAGAGCACGGTCAAAGAGGCCTTGCTGCGTGAGTTGCTGCGTGGCGGCCAGGTCTACTACCTGCACAACGACGTGAAGACCATCGAGAAATGCGCTGCCGATCTGGCCGAACTGGTGCCGGAAGCACGGATCGGTATCGGCCACGGGCAGATGCGCGAACGCGAACTCGAACAGGTGATGAGCGACTTCTACCACAAGCGCTTCAACGTGCTGATTGCCTCGACTATCATCGAGACCGGCATCGACGTACCGAGCGCCAACACCATTATCATCGAGCGTGCCGACAAGTTCGGCCTGGCACAGTTGCACCAGTTGCGCGGCCGGGTCGGACGCAGCCACCACCAGGCGTACGCCTACCTGCTGACGCCGCCACGCCAGCAAATCACCCCGGACGCGGAAAAGCGCCTGGAAGCGATTGCCAACACCCAGGACCTCGGCGCGGGCTTCGTGCTTGCCACCAACGACCTGGAAATCCGTGGCGCCGGCGAACTGCTCGGCGACGGCCAGAGCGGGCAGATCCAAGCCGTCGGCTTCACGCTGTACATGGAAATGCTCGAGCGCGCGGTGAAGTCGATCCGCAAGGGCGAACAGCCAAACCTCGATCAACCGCTTGGCGGCGGTCCGGAAGTCAACTTGCGGGTACCGGCGTTGATCCCGGAAGACTACCTGCCGGATGTCCATGCCCGCCTGATTCTCTACAAGCGCATTGCCTCGGCCACCGACGAGGACGGCCTCAAGGATTTGCAGGTGGAGATGATCGACCGTTTCGGCCTGTTGCCGGAACCGACCAAGAACCTGATCCGCATCACAGCATTGAAATTGCAGGCCGAGCAACTGGGCATCAAGAAAGTCGATGGCGGCCCCCAAGGCGGTCGCGTCGAGTTCGCCGCACAGACGCCGGTCGACCCGTTGACCCTGATCAAACTGATCCAGAGCCAGCCAAAACGCTACAAATTCGAAGGTGCCACGATGTTCAAGTTCATGGTTCCGATGGAGCGCCCGGAAGAGCGCTTTAATACTGTAGAGGCGCTTTTCGAGCGCCTCGTTCCGAAAACTGCTTGAAGGACGCCGCATGCGCCTGTTTCGCTCACTGACCCTGTTGACCCTGTTGATGCCAGCGCTGGTCGCACCCACGGCATATGCCGATGACCTGTATCAGGTCGAAATGATTCTGGTCCGTCAAAACACCGTACCGGCAATCGTCAGCCGCGCCGCGCCGGAAGACTGGGCCGCTGGCGCCCAACCGGTCAGCCCCGACAGCCTGCGCACGCCAAGCCTCAATGGCGAGGTGGAAAAACTCACCAGCAGCGCTGACTACACGGTATTGCTGCACAAGGCCTGGCAACAGCCCCTCGGCGAAACCGCCAGCAAAGTGGCGATCAGCGACGGCAAGGAACAGTATGGTCAGTACCCGATCGAGGGCACACTGAACATGAAACTGGGGCGTTTTACCGACGTCGACGCCGATTTCTGGGTCAACCAGATCGATGCCAATGGCATGGTGACGGCCAGCGAGCGCTTGAAACAGGAAAGCCACACCAAAAACGGCCAATTGAACTTCCTCGACAACGGCCACCTCGGCCTGCTGATCAAGATCACCTCGCTGACCTCCCCCGCCCCCCGAACAGCTCCCGAAGAAATTCCGGACTGATTCCCAATGTCCGCGACCCTGAGCAAACCCCTGGCACCGACCTGGGTCAGCCGATTCAAGGAACAGAGCCTGGAGCGTGGCCGCCGCTACGCGCTGGAGAATCGTGTCAGGATCGTCGAAGCCGGCGACGCAACCATCGTCGCCGCGTGTGAAGGCTCGGGCGGTAACGTTTACCGCCAGACCATTCGCCTGCGCGAGTCAGCCAAGGGCACTCTGCTGATGGTCGACGCCACCTGCTCCTGCCCGGTCCACAGCAACTGCAAACATTGCGCGGCGGTGCTCCTGCAAGTGCAGGAAACCCTCGACTACCCCGCTGCCGCCAAAGATGCCGAACTCCTGGAAAAACTCCAGGCAGTCCTGGAAAACCGCAGCCCGAAAGCACCGCCGCAAGTGCTGGTGGACAATGTGCAGCCCGTTCCGCGCCTGTGGCTGGCCAGCATCGAGTTCAGCGCGTTCGAACCGCGCAACGGTCGAATGCAGCGTTACATCCAGCATCGCGCGGCGCTGTCTTTCAGTTACCTGGACGAGTACGTTTCCGGGCAGAAAAACACCGACATCCTGATTCGTCAGGAAACCCAGACGCTGCGGATCAAACGCCACCCGGAAGTGGAACAGTCCTACCGAGAGCAACTGCGAATCCTCGGTTTCAAAATCGCCACCCGGCAAAGCAAGGCCCTGCCGGAAAGTGCCGGCGAGCTGTTCGAGATGGTCAATGACAGCGCCTGGCTGACCTTTACCCTCAATGAACTGCCGAAGTTGCGCACCCAGGGCTGGGAATTGCAGATCGACGAGGACTTCGGTTTCGACCTGACGGCGGTAGACGACTGGTACGCCACGGTCGACCAGGCACCGGAGCGAGACTGGTTCGACCTGGAACTGGGGATCATCGTCAACGGCGAACGCCTGAGCCTGTTGCCGATTCTGCTCAACCTGATGCGCTCCCACACCGAAATCCTCAACCCGGAGCGCCTTGCCCGACGCCGCGACGACGAGCTGATCCTGGTCAATATCCCCAATCGCCCGAACTCCGGGCACGGCCCGTTGCAAGTCGCCCTGCCCTTCGGCCGCTTGAAACCGGTGCTGGCCACCCTCGGCGAGTTCTACCTGCAGGAGCCCGGCGACACCACGCTGCGCCTGAGCAAGGCCGATGCCACGCGCCTGAACCCACTGGAAGACATGCCACTGCTCTGGGAGGGTGGCGAACAGATCCGCACCTTTGCCCAGCGCCTGCGCGACATCAAGGACCACACGGCCGTCGCCCCGGACGGTCTGAATGCGACGCTGCGTCCGTATCAGCTTGAGGGCTTGAGCTGGATGCAATCGCTGCGGCAACTGGAAGTGGGTGGAATCCTTGCGGATGACATGGGCCTGGGCAAAACCCTGCAGACACTGGCGCACGTCCTGAGCGAGAAAAACGCCGGTCGTCTCGATCGGCCGTGCATGGTGGTGATGCCAACCAGCCTGATCCCCAACTGGCTCGACGAAGCGGCGCACTTTACGCCGCAGCTCAAGGTACTGGCGCTATACGGTGCCAGCCGCAAAAAGCACTTCGACAAGCTGGCCGACTACGATCTGATCCTGACCACCTATGCGCTGCTGCCCAAGGATGTCGAACGCCTGGCGGCGCAGCCCTTGCACATACTGGTGCTGGACGAAGCGCAATACATCAAGAACCCGACCAGCAAGGCCGCCCAGGCTGCCCGCGAGCTCAATGCCCGGCAGCGCCTGTGCCTGAGTGGCACGCCGCTGGAAAACCATCTCGGTGAACTCTGGTCGCTGTTTCACTTCCTGTTGCCCGGCTGGCTGGGCGACGTCAAAAGCTTCAACCGCGATTACCGCGTGCCGATTGAAAAACGCACCAGCGAGGTCAGGCTCCAGCACCTCAACGGCCGGATCAAACCTTTCCTGCTGCGCCGTACCAAGGAACAGGTTGCCACCGAGTTGCCGCCGAAAACCGAGATCATCCACTGGGTCGAACTCAATGAGGCCCAGCGCGATGTGTACGAAACCATGCGCCTGGCCATGGACAAGAAAGTCCGCGACGAGATCACCCGCAAAGGCGTGGCCCGCAGCCAGATCATCATTCTTGAAGCCCTGCTCAAGTTGCGACAGGTGTGCTGCGATTTGCGCCTGGTCAACGAGGCGACCCTGCCAAGCCGCGGCAGCACGTCAGGCAAGCTCGATAGCCTGATGGAAATGCTCGAGGAATTGTTCGAGGAAGGTCGGCGGATCCTGCTGTTCTCGCAGTTCACTTCAATGCTGTCACTGATCGAAGACGAACTGAACAAGCGCGGCGTGGCCTACGCTCTGTTGACCGGCCAGACCCGCGACCGCCGCACACCGGTGAAGGAATTCCAGAGCGGCAAGCGTCAGATTTTTCTGATCAGCCTGAAGGCCGGTGGCGTTGGCCTGAACCTGACCGAAGCGGACACGGTGATTCATTACGACCCGTGGTGGAACCCGGCGACGGAAAACCAGGCGACCGACCGTGCGTATCGCATCGGCCAGGAGAAGCCGGTGTTCGTCTACAAACTGATTGCGCGCGGCACGGTGGAAGAAAAGATTCAGCACCTGCAAAAGGAAAAATCCGACCTCGCGGCCGGCGTATTGGATGGGCGCAAGGCCGGGGACTGGAAACTGCAGAGCGATGATATCGAGGCGCTGTTTGCGCCGCTGCCGGAAAACCTCGAAAAACGTTGAGATCTGTGGCGTTTTTTAGTCCGTCATCGCGAGCAAGTCGGATCGCCGCACCGTCGCTCCCACAGATTCAGAGGTGTCCGCAAAAGACGCGGACACTGTGGGAGCGAGCTTGCTCGCGATGAAGTCAACTCGGTATCAAGCGGGACTCAGCCCTTGAGCACCCTCGCCAGCGTCGATTTCACCTTGCCCATGCCGTCATGCAATGCCTGCTCGATCTCGGCCATGGTGATCACCGCCGTCGACTTGCCCGCCGCCGGGTTCACCACCAGCGCCAGACAGGCGTAATCGAGTTCCAGCTCGCGGGCCAAGGCGGCTTCCGGCATACCGGTCATGCCGACGATGTCGCAGCCATCGCGCTCCAGCCGGGCGATTTCAGCCACTGTCTCCAGGCGCGGCCCTTGAGTGCAGGCATACACGCCATGACTGCTGTAGCCCACGCCCTCCGCCGCCAATGCCGCAATCAGTTGCTGACGCAACGGCTCGCTGTAGGGGTAGCTGAAGTCGATATGGGTGACGTGCTCCAGGTCATCGGCAAAGTAGGTGTGCTCACGACCGCTGGTGTAGTCGATCAACTGATGCGGCACGCAGAAATGCCCGGTGCCCATCGCGGCATGGATGCCGCCCACGGCGTTGACTGCCAGAATGGCTTCGGCACCAGCCTGCTTCAGCGCCCAGAGGTTGGCGCGGTAGTTGACCTGATGCGGTGGAAAACGATGGGGATGACCGTGACGCGCAAGGAACAGTACTTCCTTGCCGGCATACTCGCCGATCTGAACGTCGGCCGAAGGTGCGCCATAAGGCGTGTCCACTGCCAGTGACTGGCGAATGCTCAGGCCTTCGAGTTGAGTCAGGCCAGTGCCACCGATAATCGCGTAAACCGTCATAACGAACAGTCCTTAATCAATCAATTGAGCTTCTTTGAGCGCGCCGACAGCGGCCAGCCAGCGCGGATCCTGACGGTATTCGGTGCTGGCAAACGACTGGCCGCGCATCCGCGCAATGCGCTCGGAAGGCTTGACCTTCAGGCGCTGGGCAGCGCTCAGGGCCAGTTCGGCGGCCGCACGGTCGTTGCACACCAGACCCATGTCGCAACCGGCAGTCAGCGCCGCTTCGATACGGCTGGCGGCATCGCCGACCACGTGAGCGCCTGCCATGGACAGGTCGTCACTGAAGATCACGCCATCGAACTGCAATTCGCCACGCAGGATGTCCTGCAACCAGCGGCGGGAGAAGCCGGCGGGCTGGGAATCGACTTGTGGATAAATGACGTGGGCCGGCATGACCGCGGCCAGTTGCTTGCTCAGCTTGGCAAACGGCACCAGGTCATTGGCGCGGATCTCGTCGAGGCTGCGTTCGTCGTTGGGAATCGCGACGTGAGAATCCGCTTCAGCCCAGCCGTGGCCGGGGAAGTGCTTGCCGGTGGCGGCCATCCCGGCGCTGTTCATCCCGCGGATGAATGCACCCGCGAGCAAGGCAGCGCGCTCGGGATCACTTTCGAACGAGCGAGTGCCAACAACGGCGCTGCGCTGGTAATCCAGGTCCAGCACCGGGGCAAAGCTCAGGTCCAGGCCGACAGCCAACACTTCGGTGGCCATGATCCAGCCGCACTGCTCGGCCAGGTATTCGGCGTTCGGGTTGTCGGCAATGGCGCGCATGGCGGGCAATCGCACGAATCCCTGGCGCAGGCGCTGCACGCGACCGCCCTCTTGATCCACCGCCAACAGCAGATCGGGACGAATGGCGCGAATGGCCGCACTCAGCTCGCGCACTTGACGCGGATGCTCGATGTTGCGGGCAAAGATGATCAGGCCACCCACTTCGGGCTGGCGCAACAATTGGCGATCTTCAGCCGTCAGCCAGGTACCGGCGACGTCCACCATCAACGAGCCTTGCAAGCCAGCAGTCATAGAAATTCCTTGATAACAGAAAACCCGGCCCACACGAATTCGCCGCCAGACGCTGTGCCCGGCAGGTCGGCGATTTCAATGGGAAACGGGTTCAGAACGAGAGTCGGCATGGGCGGCTAGCTTAGCGGATGTCAGCTGCCGCGCCCACCCGTGTGCGGTTAAACCTTGGCGGCAACCGGTGTCGATTTGCTACGCGGACGCAACTGGGCCGTGGCCATGGCCGTGTCGGTAACGCCGGATTCGGCGCGCATGCCGGCAGCCAGGAACGGCACCATCAGGCGCATGACCTGCTCGATCGAGGTGTTCACGCCGAAATCGGTTTCGGCAATCGCGCGCAAGGCCTTGATACCGGACATGCTGAACGCCGCCGCACCCAGCATGAAGTGCACGCGCCAGAACAGTTCGATAGGTGGAATACGTGGCGCCGCTTCGTTGACCAGCATCATGTAGCGGCGAAATACCTTGCCGTACATGTCTTCCAGATAACGACGCAAGTGCCCCTGGCTCTGACTGAACGCCAGTCCCAGCAAACGCATGAAGATAGACAGGTCGTTGCCACTGCGCGGCTGCACCACCAGTGCCTGCTCGACGAGGATTTCCAGCAACTCTTCGAGTGTCGGCTTGTTTTCAGGCTTGGCCTGACGCCGCTCCAGCTCTTTATCGAGGCTGATGCAGAATGGCCCGAGGAACCGCGAGAAAACCGCTTGAATCAACGCCTTCTTCGAACCGAAGTGATAGTTCACCGCTGCCAGGTTGACACCCGCCTTGCTGGTGATCAGACGCAACGAGGTTTCGGCGAAACCTTTTTCCGCGAACAACTGCTCGGCGGCATCAAGAATGCGTTCAACGGTTTCCGACTGGGCCATGGCTACTCCGCCTGACAAACACTTGTTTGAAACATACGTTTCAGCCTGTGCATTGTCAAGTCTGGCAGTTCGTTTCGGGAATGGTCGGTCAGACATTTAACCACACAACGGCAAAGCTTCAATCCATCGGCTGTTTGACCGTCCGGCGGCGACTGAAAAATGGAGCATTGCCAAGACCGACTTACTGTATATAATCCCAGTCACTGTATAAAAAAACAGAGCGATCGATATGCTAAAGCTGACGCCACGACAAGCAGAGATTCTGGCCTTCATCAAGCGTTGCCTGGAAGACAACGGGTATCCACCCACCCGCGCGGAAATCGCTCAGGAACTGGGTTTCAAGTCACCCAATGCGGCGGAAGAACACCTCAAGGCACTGGCCCGCAAGGGTGCAATCGAGATGACGCCTGGCGCCTCCCGTGGCATCCGCATTCCCGGCTTCGAAGCCAAGGCCGACGATTCCACCCTGCCGATCATTGGCCGGGTAGCAGCCGGCGCCCCGATTCTTGCGCAGCAACACATCGAAGAGTCCTGCAACATCAATCCCGCCTTCTTCCATCCGCGCGCCGACTACCTGCTGCGCGTCCACGGGATGAGCATGAAGGATATCGGCATTTTCGACGGCGACCTGCTGGCGGTCCACACCACCCGCGAAGCCCGTAACGGCCAAATCGTCGTTGCGCGGATCGGCGACGAAGTGACCGTCAAGCGCTTCAAGCGTGACGGCAGCAAAGTCTGGCTGATCGCCGAGAACCCCGAGTTCGCCCCTATTGAAGTGAACCTTCAAGACCAGGAACTGGTGATCGAAGGCTTGAGTGTCGGCGTCATTCGCCGCTAAAGGAGACACCATGCAGTTCCCACAGACATCACCACAGCAAACCCAACTGCCGTTGTTCGAAGCGTTCATGGCACAGCCATTGGCGCCGATCCTGAAAGACGTAGTCGAGTCCCCCTGGAGCGCCGAACCTGACGCTTTCAGCGAGCTGTCACTGCGTGGTGCAGCCGGGAACTGCCTGAGCCTTCTGGCACCGATCCTCAGAGAACTGAGCCAGGACCAGGACGCACGCTGGCTGACACTGATCGCGCCACCCGCCAGCCTGACTCAAGCCTGGCTGCGAGATGCCGGCCTTAACCGCGAGCGCATTCTGCTGCTGCAACCGCGGGGCACCCAGAGCGCCCAGCAACTGACTTGCGAAGCCCTGCGCCTGGGTCGTAGCCACACGGTGGTCAGCTGGATCAACCCGCTGAGCCCCCAATCGCGACAACAACTGATCAGCGCCGCCCGTACCGGGGACGCTCAGAGCCTGAATATTCGACTGGGTTAACCGGCGGACAAACGCGTGATTCACCGCGCAAGGCTTCTCCAGGGACAGAGAAGCCGATGAGTAACGACATCAGGAAAAGCGACAGGCGGCGGTCAATGAAGAACCCGCGACCCCTCTTCCTTGTCGAATTCGCCTTCAACCAGGCGACCGGCCATCTGAACACCGACGCTCAACATCGCCTTGGCGACTTCCACGTGCTGCCCTTGCAGGAATGCCTTGGCGTCCTCGGAGAAATCCAAAGTAACCAGAGAACCCTCGTCCTCGGCCCTGCGCAGCTCGATACGGCCGTCTGGTAACTCGACAATTTCTAGAAAGGACGTTGGCATAAAGGACTGTTCTCCACGAAAGGCGGGGATTATATAGGCATCGGCCAGGCTTCGCTCGGGATCTTGACCAGATGCCATCCCAAAACTGTTTCTGTCAGCACTCGTTCAGGCCTTCGCGAAAGCGGATCGCCAATCCTTTCAGATTCTGACGCCAGCTCTCCAGCTCCTCCCGACTCAGCTCTTGCGGCGCCTCCTCTTCATCCAGATTGACAGCCTGAATCAGTGGCTGGGTCACGTCGCCTTTTGGCTTGTGGGGCGCGCGCGGCGGCTGAAACAACGCAGCATGGGCAGCCAACAACTTGGCCAGCCAGGTTTCCGGGTTATTGGCCAGCTCGACCAGCTCAGCCATTTCCGGAATGGCGATGGTGTCCAGCACCTCGCGAGTCAGCAACAACTCTGCACGGGGCGCATTGGCCTGAGGCAAGCGATAGAAACCGGCGATCTCGTGACACAGACCCAGCAGCGCGCCGTACAGATGAAACAGCGCGGATTCGCGCCCAGCCTGGATCAGCGCCAGCGAATTCATCGCCCGCCCCTCTTCAGTGCGGGCCAGCGCTTCGAGCGACAAGCCGGCGAAATAAATCTTCTGATTGGTGCGGGTGTACAGTTCGTGGGCCATGACGGCAGCCTCCACAACGAAATAATTGCTTCACGCAGGTCTGACAGTGTCGTGGATCAGCCGATCCGACCGCAAGCCCAAAACAAAAAAGCCGCATGAAAACCCGAGGGTTCTCATGCGGCCTTGCGCACTGACTGTAGGAGCGAGCTTGCTCGCGATGGACCTGAGAGCAACGCGGGCATTCTGAAGGCCCGCGTCATCGTTGACGACCATCGCGAGCAAGCTCGCTCCTACAGGGGGCGCGGCTTTAAGCCTTGGCTGCCGGACGCTTGTCTTCAACCGTCCACTTGCCACCGTCGTAGTAAGCCTTCCAACCGGTTGGCTTACCGTCAACCTCGGTCTGCACGTACTGTTCCTTGGTCTTGCGACTGTAACGAATCACAGTCGGGAGGCCATCCGGATCTTTCTTCGGCGCTTCGCAGAGGAAGTGATACTTCGGATCGATCTCATCCTTGTGCGGGATGATTTCCATCACCAATGGAGCACGAGTCTCGCGGTTTTTCGGGAACTGGCTGGCCGCCAGGAACAGACCGGATGCACCGTCGCGCAGAATGTAGGTGTCGTTGACCTTTTCGCACTTCAGCTCAGGCATCTTCACCGGATCCATCTTCGGCGGCGCCGCATCACCACTCTTCAGCAGTTTGCGGGTGTTCTTGCAGGTGGCATTGGTGCAACCGAAGAACTTGCCGAAACGGCCGGTCTTGAGCTGCATCTCGCTACCGCACTTGTCGCACTCCAGGCTCGGACCTTCATAGCCCTTGATGCGATAGGTGCCCTCTTCGATTTCGTAGCCATCGCAATCCGGGTTGTTACCGCAGATGTGCAGCTTGCGCTTCTCATCGAGCAGATAGGCGTCCATCGCCGTACTGCAGATCGGGCAGCGATGCTTGCCACGCAACACCAGCGACTCCGACTCGCCCTCGTCGTCCGCAGCGATTTCATCGCCCGGCACCAGGTTGACGGTGGCCTTGCAGCGCTCTTTCGGCGGCAGGCTGTAGCCCGAGCAACCGAGGAACACGCCGGTCGACGCGGTACGGATCTGCATCGGGCGACCGCAGGTGGTGCACGGAATGTCAGTCATGACAGGCTGATTGGCCCGCATGCCGTGTTCCGGGCTTTCGGCTACTTCGAGTTTCTTCTTGAAGTCGCCGTAGAACTCGTCGAGCACGTTTTTCCAGTCGCGTTCGCCTTGGGCCACGTCATCGAGATGCTCTTCCATGCCGGCGGTGAAGCCGTAGTCCATCAGGTTGGAGAAGCTTTCGGCCAGACGCTCGGTGACGATGTCGCCCATCTTTTCCGAATAGAAACGACGGTTGTGCAGCGCCACGTAGCCGCGGTCCTGAATGGTCGAAATGATCGCCGCGTAGGTCGAAGGACGACCGATGCCGCGTTTTTCCATTTCTTTTACCAGGCTGGCTTCCGAGTAACGCGCCGGCGGCTTGGTGAAGTGCTGGGTCGGATCAAGCTTGATCAGCTTCATCGCGTCGCCCTGGGCCATGTCCGGCAGCACGTCGTCATCGCCCGGCTTGGCGATTTGCGGCATGACGCGGGTGTAACCGTCGAACTTCAGGATGCGGCCCTTGGCGCGCAGCTCGAAGTCGCCGGCACCGACAGTGACCGTGGTCGACAGGTATTGCGCCGGCAGCATCTGGCAAGCGAGGAACTGGCGCCAGATGAGCTCGTAGAGGCGCTCAGCGTCACGCTCCATGCCCGACAGCTTGCTTGGCTCGGTATTGGCGTCGGACGGACGAATCGCTTCGTGAGCCTCTTGTGCGCCTTCCTTGCTGCTGTAGACGTTCGGGGTTTCCGGCAGGTATTTCTTGCCGAATTCGCCTTCAATATAGGTACGCGCCATCGCCACGGCATCAACCGAAAGGTTGGTGGAGTCGGTACGCATATAAGTGATGTAGCCAGCTTCGTAAAGACGCTGGGCCATCATCATGGTCTTCTTCACACCGAAGCCCAGGCGATTGCTTGCGGCTTGCTGCAAGGTGGAAGTGATGAAGGGTGCCGACGGCTTGCTGCTGGTCGGCTTGTCTTCGCGCTTGACGATGCTGTAGCTGGAAGCCTTGAGCTTCTCCAGCGCGGCCATGGCCTGGGTTTCATTGAGCGGCTTGAAGGCTTCGCCTTTCTCGCGGGCCACGTCGAAGCGCACGGTCGCGCCTTTTGCGGTGCCGAGGTCGGCGTGAACTTCCCAGTACTCTTCCGGGATGAACGCGCGGATTTCGCGTTCGCGCTCGACCACCAGCTTCACGGCAACCGACTGCACGCGACCGGCGGACAGACCGCGAGCGATCTTGGCCCACAGCAGCGGCGAAACCATGTAACCCACCACGCGGTCGAGGAAACGACGCGCCTGCTGGGCGTTGACGCGGTCGATATCCAGCTCGCCTGGTTTCGAGAAGGCTTCCTGAATCGCCTTCTTGGTGATTTCGTTGAACACCACGCGCTTGTAGCGGGTGTCGTCACCACCGATGGCTTCGCGCAGGTGCCAGGCAATGGCTTCCCCCTCGCGGTCCAAGTCGGTTGCGAGATAGATGGTGTCAGCATCCTTGGCGAGCCGGCGCAGCTCTTCGATGACTTTTTCCTTGCCCGGGAGGATCTCGTACTTGGCTTTCCAGCCATGATCCGGATCGACACCCATGCGCGCGACCAGCTGCTTGCGCGCTTTTTCTTTCGGCGACAGTGCCGGCGCTTCACCCGCAGCAGCCTTGCCGCGCTTGGCGGCTGGCTCTTTGCTGGCGCTAGCCGAACCGCTGGTGGGCAGGTCTCGGATATGGCCGATACTCGACTTCACCACGTATTCGTTGCCCAAATACTTGTTGATGGTCTTGGCCTTAGCCGGGGATTCCACAATGACCAGCGATTTGCCCATGGATCAGAAAATTCCTGAATTCGAGAAGTGAAAGGCGGTTGGCGCCTGACGCGGCACCGCTATATATAGTGGCTACAAGATGAGGTCAAGCGCAGGGCTCTGCGCGTACTCCCCTTATGGCTTCGGAAAAACGCTCGGTTCGGCCTGCACCAAAGCAAAGCGTGGCACCTGTTCGCCGTCAACCTCGACGGACTCCAGGAACATGCTCAAGGGACGCACCCAAAAGCCGTAATCGCCATACAGGGCTTGGTAGAAGACCACTTCTTCTTCGGTTTCCGAATGCCGCGCAACACTGAATACGCGGTACTGCGGACCTTTGTAATGTTGGTAGAGCCCAGGTTGTATCGGCATGCTTTGGCCCTCACTCAAATTTTTTCAAAATAAAAACAAAAATAAATCCGGAAAAACAAAAACCGGGGCACTTGGCCCCGGCTTCCATCAACGAGACGCTTAAACGCGTTCGAAGACGGTGGAGATGCCTTGGCCGAGACCAATGCACATGGTGGCTACCCCAAAGGTACCGCCATTCTGCTTCATCACATTGAGCAAAGTGCCGGAGATACGCGCACCGGAGCAACCGAATGGGTGGCCCAGGGCGATCGCGCCGCCGTGCAGGTTAACCTTCTCGTTCATCTTGTCGAGTACTTTCAGATCTTTCAGCACTGGCAGGGCCTGTGCGGCGAAAGCTTCGTTGAGCTCGAAGAAGTCGATGTCGGAAATGCCCAGACCCGCGCGCTTCAGTGCTTTTTGTGTGGCCGGTACTGGACCATAGCCCATGATTGCCGGATCCACACCTGCCACTGCCATCGAACGAATCACCGCCAGAGGCTGGATACCCAGATCCTGTGCACGCTGCGCCGACATCACGATCATGCACGAGGCACCATCGGTGATCTGCGACGAGGTACCGGCTGTCACGGTGCCGCCCTTCGGATTGAACGCCGGCTTCAGAGCCGCCAGGCTTTCCAGGGTGGTTTCCGGACGAATGGTTTCGTCGTAGTCGAAGGTTTTCAGGAAACCGTTCTCGTCGTAGCCCTGCATCGGGATGATTTCGTCTTTGAACTTGCCTTCCACGGTCGCCTTGTGGGCGAGTTGGTGGGAACGCACGCCGAAAGCGTCCTGCTGCTCGCGAGTGATGCCGTGCATCTTGCCCAGCATTTCCGCGGTCAGGCCCATCATGCCCGAGGCTTTCGCCGCGTACAGCGACATGTGCGGGTTCGGATCGACACCGTGCATCATGCTCACGTGACCCATATGCTCGACGCCACCAACCACGAAAACGTCACCGTTGCCGGTCATGATCGCTTGCGCGGCAGTGTGCAGAGCGCTCATCGACGAGCCACACAGGCGGCTGACGGTCTGGCCGGCCGAAGTGTGCGGGATCTGGGTCATCAGCGACGCCATGCGCGCGATGTTCCAGCCCTGCTCCAGGGTCTGGTTCACACAGCCCCAGATCACGTCTTCGACTTCGTTCGGGTCGACCTTGACGTTACGTTCCAGCAGTTTGCTGATCAGGTGCGCCGACATGTCTTCGGCACGGGTGTTGCGGTGCATGCCGCCCTTGGAGCGGCCCATCGGAGTACGACCGAAGTCGACAATCACGACGTCTCTAGGATTCAAGCTCATAAGTTCACTCTCACTCTAGTTGGGGGCGCTTAACCGAAGAAGCTCTGGCCGTTCTTGGCCATTTCGCGCAGCTTCGCGGTCGGGTGGTACAGCGCGCCCAAATCAGCGTACTGGTCAGCCAGGGCAACGAACTCTGCCACACCGATCGAATCGATGTAACGCAGCGCACCGCCACGGAATGGAGGGAAACCAATACCGTAGACCAGACCCATGTCGGCTTCGGCAGCGGTTTCGACGATGCCGTCTTCCAGGCAACGCACGGTTTCCAGGCACAGCGGGATCATCATCCAGTTGATGATGTCTTCGTCGGTGACTTCGCGCTGCTCGTAAACGATCGGCTTGAGCACTTCCAGCACCGAAGGATCGGCCACTTTCTTCTGCTTGCCCTTCTTGTCGGTCTCGTAGGCGTAGAAGCCCTTGCCGTTCTTCTGGCCCAGGCGCTTGGCTTCGTAGAGCACGTCGACGGCCGAGCGACGGTCGTCTTTCATGCGGTCCGGGAAACCTTCAGCCATTACGTCACGACCATGGTGACCGGTGTCGATGCCGACCACGTCCATCAGGTAGGCCGGGCCCATAGGCCAGCCGAATTTTTCCATGATCTTGTCGATACGGACGAAGTCCACACCGGCGCTGACCAGCTTGGCGAAACCGCCGAAGTACGGGAACAGGACGCGGTTGACCAGGAAGCCCGGGCAGTCATTGACCACGATCGGGTTCTTGCCCATTTTCTTGGCGTAGGCAACGGTGGTGGCAACAGCCAGCTCGCTGGACTTCTCGCCACGGATCACTTCCACCAGCGGCATCATGTGCACCGGGTTGAAGAAGTGCATGCCGACGAAGTTTTCCGGACGCTTGAGGGCCTTGGCCAGCAAGGTGATGGAAATGGTCGAGGTGTTGGACGCCAGGATGGTGTCCTCCTTGACCTTGTCTTCAACTTCGGCCAGTACCGCTTGCTTGACCTTCGGGTTCTCGACGACCGCTTCGACCACCAGATCCACGTGACCGAAGTCGCCGTAAGACAGGGTTGGACGGATGCCGTTGAGCACTTCAGCCATTTTCGCGGCGGTCATGCGACCTTTATCAACGCGGCCGACCAGCAGTTTGGCGGCTTCGGCCAGACCCTGCTCGATACCGTGCTCGTTGATGTCCTTCATCAGGATCGGCGTGCCTTTGGAGGCCGACTGATAGGCGATACCGCCACCCATGATGCCGGCGCCCAGTACGGCGGCCTGCTTCACATCCTTGGCGATTTCGTCGTAGGCCTTGGCCTTTTTCTTCAGTTCCTGATCGTTCAGGAACAAGCCGATCAGGCTCTGCGCAGCAGAGGTCTTGGCCAGTTTGACGAAACCTGCAGCTTCAATTTCCAGCGCCTTGTCGCGACCGAAGTTCGCGGCTTTCTGGATGGTCTTGATCGCTTCAACCGGCGCCGGGTAATTCGGACCAGCCTGGCCGGCCACGAAACCCTTGGCGGTTTCGAAAGCCATCATTTGTTCGATGGCGTTCAGCTTCAGCTTTTCCAGCTTCGGCTGGCGCTTGGCCTTGTAGTCGAACTCGCCGGAGATGGCGCGCTTGATCAGTTCCAGCGCGGCATCCTGCAGTTGCTCAGGAGCAACCACGGCGTCGACGGCGCCGACTTTCAGCGCGTCTTCAGGACGGTTTTCCTTGCCGGCGGCGATCCATTCGATGGCGTTGTCGGCACCGATCAGGCGCGGCAGGCGCACAGTACCGCCGAAGCCCGGGTAGATGCCCAGCTTGACTTCCGGCAGACCGATCTTGGCCTTGGTGGACATGACGCGGTAGTCCGCCGCCAGGCACATTTCCAGACCGCCACCCAACGCGATGCCATTGATCGCGGCGACGGTCGGGACGTTGAGGTCTTCGAAATCGCTGAAAATCTTGTTGGCTTCGAGGTTGCCAGCAACAAGTTCTGCATCCGGCAGCTTGAAGTTGTCGACAAATTCGGTGATGTCGGCGCCGACGATGAACACGTCCTTGCCACTGCTGACGATCACGCCCTTGATCGAAGCATCTGCCTTGATGGTGTCTACGGCCTGACGCAGTTCGTTCAGGGTTAGACGGTTGAACTTGTTGACGGACTCACCCTTGAGGTCGAACTTCAGTTCGACGATGCCACTTTCAAGAGCCTTAACCGTGATGGCTTTACCTTCGTAAATCATCAACTGATCTCCACGATATGGAAGCTGAACAGTACACGTCGGACGCAGGCGAACGGCTTGGCAGGGACGTTGATCGTCAATGCTACGCCCATTCCCCCGGCACACCCGCCAACGCGATAGTCGGGATTCTGTAGGAGCGGTCTGAAATACAAACGCTCAATTCATACGCCCGTTTGATTTGGGTACGTCACCTTCACGGAATTTCCGACAATTGTCAATCGCCCGAAACACGGGTTGAAACGCGACTTTCCGGTCATATCCGTACTGCGAAGACCTTAAACACGCTTGAGCATGCAAGGTCATTCATAGAATCAATTGTTAGAAAGTTCGCCCTAATTCGCTGCAGCCCGTGTTTAACAAGCTACGCTGGCGGAACCCAGGGGAAAATTTTGAACGCTTTTGGCGAATGCCCAGCGTAAGATCAGCCAACACCGTTTTTACCGGCCTGCCTGGCCAACTCCAGCCCGATGATGAATGTCGGGCTTTTTATTGCCTGCGAAAAACACCTGTAGGAGCGAGCTCGCTCGCGATGGACGTCAACGATGACGCGGGAAGCCTGGCACCCCGCGGCGCTCTCAGGTTCATCGCGAGCAGGCTCGCTCCTACAGGGGATCGGGTTTCAGGCGAGGGCTTTGAGGGTGGCGTCGATCTGCTGCAACACCTCGGCCTCGCCCTTCTCGCCCCAGTACAACGTGATCATTTGCTTGTCTGCCTCGACTTTGTAGACGTTGGCCGGCAATTTTTCGAAATGATCGAGCAGTGCCCTGTCTTCACAGATTTCCTGCCATTGATTGACCCAGACACCCGGTGATTTTTGCCAGTAACTCCAGCACGCCGGCTGATTGCCACGGCGAGGACGATGGTACTGGGCGCAGGGGCTCGGCGGCTCCTGGCTGAGCCAGTGCGGCCACTCCTGAGGCGCCAATTGCATGGCCAGCCCGATGCGCCGAGCCTCCATCCGCAAGGCGATGCGCCCGCTCTGAACTCGCGACGGCCGCAACCATGCCAGCGGACTCAGCACCACCAGCAGGATTGACACCACTATCCAGACCGTCATATCTGTACTCCCGAATTTGAATGAGCCCATTGTGTCACTTTGGAACCAATGCGCTTGAAACCAGCCATACTTACCAATATTGCATCCCTCAGGAGGAGCACCTCATGCCCTACAACCATATTCTGGTCGCTGTAGATCTGACCGAAGAGTGCGACCCTGTGATTCACCGCGCTCGCGAACTGTCGGTGAGCAACGGTGCGAAATTGTCGCTGGTGCACATTGTCGAGCCGATGGCGATGGCCTTCGGCGGCGACGTGCCGATGGACCTGTCACAACTGCAACAGCAGCAGTTCGATCAAGCCAAGGAGCGCCTTGACCGCTTGATCCTGAAATACCCGGAGCTCTCCAGGGAATACAGCCACCTGACCTACGGACAGCCACGCCAGGAGATCCACCACCTGGCCAAGGAGCAAACCTGCGACCTGATCGTGGTGGGCAGCCATGGCCGGCATGGTCTGGCACTGTTGCTGGGCTCCACCGCCAATGACGTGCTGCATGGCGCGCCTTGTGATGTGCTGGCGGTGCGTCTGCAAAACAAAAGCTGACAACACACCCTTGTAGGAGCGAGCCTGCTCGCGATGGTCGTCAACGATGACACGGGAAGCCTGACACCCCGCGGCGCTCTCAAGTTCATCGCGAGCAAGCTCGCTCCTACAGGGGGATTGCATTTCATATGAAAAGCCCGGCGTTCATCACTGAACGCCGGGCTTTTTTTGTTACCGGGTCAATCAGGCATCCAGCTCGGCCCAACGCTCGACCATGATGTCGAGTTCAGCCTGCAACTGCTCCAATTGAGCAATCACCGCAGCCGTTTCGGCCGCCGGACGCTGATAGAAGCCGGCATCCGCCATCTGTGCTTCAACGGCGGCAATCTGCTGCTCCATGGCCTCGATCTGCCCCGGCAACGCTTCCAGTTCGCGCTGCAATTTGTAGCTTAGCTTTTTCTTCGCCACTGGCGCTTCGACAGCTGCCGCAACCGGCGCAGGCTCGGCCTTCACCACCGCGGAGTTCAGGTCGGCCTTGCCGGACTTGCTCTCGGTCACGCCCAGCAGACGCGGCGAGCCGCCCTGGCGCAGCCAGTCCTGGTAGCCACCGACGTACTCGCGAACCTTGCCTTCACCTTCGAAGACCAGGGTACTGGTGACCACGTTGTCGAGGAATGCCCGGTCGTGGCTGACCATCAGTACGGTGCCGTTGAAGGTCAGCAAGACCTCTTCCAGCAGCTCGAGGGTTTCGACGTCGAGGTCGTTGGTCGGTTCGTCGAGTACCAGCAGGTTCGCCGGCTTGCTGAACAGCTTGGCCAGCAACAGACGGGCACGCTCACCACCCGACAGCGCCTTGACTGGCGTGCGGGCACGCTGCGGGCTGAACAGGAAGTCGCCGAGGTAGCTCAGCACGTGGCGGCTCTGGCCATCGATATCGATGAAGTCGCGACCTTCGGCCACGTTGTCGATCACGGTTTTTTCCAGATCCAGCTGATGGCGCAACTGGTCGAAGTAGGCGACATCGATCCGGGTGCCCTCTTCCACTTTGCCGCTGGTCGGCTGCAAGCCGCTGAGCATCAGCTTCAGCAGGGTGGTCTTGCCGGTACCGTTGGCGCCGAGCAGACCGATACGGTCGCCGCGCTGCAGCACCATGGAGAAGTCCTTGATCAGGAACGGACCGTCCGGGTGAGCGAAACTCACGTTATCGAGGACCATGACCTGCTTGCCGGACTTGTCGGCGGTTTCCAGCTGGATATTGGCCTTGCCGGTACGCTCACGACGCTCGCTGCGCTCGACGCGCAAGGCTTTGAGCGCACGTACGCGACCTTCGTTACGGGTGCGACGGGCCTTGATGCCCTGGCGAATCCACACTTCTTCCTGGGCCAGGCGCTTGTCGAACAGCGCGTTGGCGGTCTCCTCGGCCGCCAGTGCGGCTTCCTTGTGCACGAGGAAACTGGCGTAGTCGCCGTTCCAGTCGATCAGGCCGCCGCGATCCAGTTCGAGGATGCGGGTTGCCAGGTTCTGCAGGAAAGAACGGTCGTGCGTGATGAACAGCACGGCGCCCTGGAAATCCTTCAGCGCTTCTTCAAGCCAGGCGATGGCACCGATGTCCAGGTGGTTGGTCGGTTCGTCGAGCAGCAGCAGGTCCGGCTCGGACACCAGGGCCTGGGCCAGCAGGACGCGACGACGCCAGCCGCCGGACAACTCGGCGAGGGTCTTGTCGGCCGGCAGTTGCAGGCGGCTCAAGGTGCTGTCGACGAGGGTCTGCAAGCGCCAGCCATCGCGGGCTTCGAGGTCGTGCTGGACGTGCATCAGCTTGTCCAGATCGGCGTCAGTGACGATGTTCTGGCTCAGGTGGTGATATTCGGCGAGCAAGGCGCCAACGCCGTCCAGGCCTTCGGCCACCACGTCGAACACTGTCCGCTCGTCGGCCACCGGCAATTCTTGCGGCAATTCGCCGATCTTGAGCCCGGGTGCGCGCCAAACGGAGCCGTCATCGGGCTTCTGGTCGCCCTTGACGAGCTTCATCATGCTGGACTTGCCAGTGCCGTTGCGGCCGATGATGCACACCCGCTCACCACGGGCGATCTGCCAGGACACCTTGTCCAACAACGGCATAGCGCCGAAAGCAAGGGACACATCGCTGAATTTGAGCAGGGTCATGAGCTTCTCCAAAAACCGGGCGCGCATTCTACCTGACTTGAGGCTTCAGAAGGCCGGCAATTTCACTCTCGTAGCACTCTGCATGACAAATGTTGCGAACTGATGCGGGAAGACCCGCAAAGCTTTCACCGGCTGCTGGCAAAAGGCTAAGCTACAGACAATTCAGCGCGGGCCTGGCCCGCGCTTGTCATGATTTTTCTCTGCCCGGACGTCTCATGCGCAGTCGCCTTTTCAATCTTTTATCTGCTTTTTTACTGTCTGCCGCTGCCGTTCAATCCGCCCAGGCGGTGGACCTGTCCACCCAACGCCAGTATTACGATGAAGCCAAGCGCGCCCTGGCCAAGGGCGATAGCGGCCCGTATTTCCGTTACAGCCAGGCCCTCGCCGATTATCCGCTGGAACCCTACCTGGCGTACGACGAGCTGACCGCGCGCCTGAAAACCGCGAGCAACGCCGAAATCGAGAAATTCCTCGCCGAACACGGCGACCTGCCCCAGGCCAACTGGATGAAGTTGCGTTGGTTGCGCTGGCTGGCGGAACGGGGCGACTGGGCGACCTTCGTCAAGTACTACGACCCGAAAATGAACTTCACCGAACTGGACTGCCTGAATGCGCAGTACCAGATCAGCCACAACCTCAAAGCCGAAGGTTACGCCAACACTGAAAAGCTCTGGCTGACCGGTAAATCCCAGCCCGAAGCCTGCGATGCCCTGTTCGGCATGTGGGCCGCCGATGGCCAGTTGACCGAGCAAAAGCGTTGGGAACGCGCCAAACTCGCCGCCCAGGCGCGCAACTATCCCCTGGCCAACAGCCTGATCAACGGCATGACCACCCTCGCCCCTCGCGGCCGCTTGCTGGTGGACGTGGCGCAGAAACCGGAACTGCTCAACCAGCCGTCACGCTTTACCCCGGCCGATGAGGCCATGTCCGATGTGGTCAGCCTCGGCCTGCGCCGCCTGGCTCGTCAGGACCCGGACAGGGCCATGAATCTGCTCGACGGTTACGCCAGCAGCATGCATTTCTCCCGGGATGAAAAAGTGGCGATCGCCCGGGAAATCGGGCTGACCCTCGCCAAACGTTTCGACAGTCGAGCCCTGGACGTCATGACCAAATACGATCCGGAACTGCGCGACAACACGGTTTCCGAATGGCGCTTGCGCCTGCTCCTGCGCCTGGCGCGCTGGGACGATGCCTATCAGTTGACCCGCCGCCTGCCCCAGGACCTGGCCACCACCAACCGCTGGCGTTACTGGCAGGCCCGCACCCTGGAGCTGGCGCAACCGCAGAACCCGGAAGCCCAGACCCTGTATCGAAGCGTGGCTCGTGAGCGCGACTTTTATGGGTTCCTCGCGGCGGATCGCTCGCAGTCCCCCTATTCGCTGAACAACAAGCCGCTAGTGATGAGCCAGGCGCTGATCAACAAAGTGCGCAACACCCCCGGCATACGTCGCGCCTTGGAGTTCCACGCTCGCGGGCAAATCGTCGACGGGCGCCGCGAGTGGTACCACGTCAGCCGTCACTTCAGCCGCGACGAAATGGTCGCCCAGGCCAAACTGGCCTACGACCTGAAATGGTACTTCCCGGCCATTCGCACCATCAGCCAGGCGCAGTACTGGGACGATCTGGATATCCGTTTCCCGATGGCCCACCGCAACACGCTGGTGCGTGAAGCGAAGAATCGCGGCCTGCATCCGAGCTGGGCGTTCGCCATCACTCGCCAGGAAAGCGCCTTCATGGAAGATGCCCGCTCCGGGGTCGGCGCCTCGGGCCTGATGCAACTGATGCCCGCCACCGCCAAGGAAACCGCACGCAAGTTCAGCATTCCCTATAGCTCGCCACAGCAACTGTTCAACCCGGACAAAAACATCCAGCTCGGCGCCGCATACCTGAGCCAGGTGCACAGCCAGTTCAACGGCAACCGCGTCCTCGCCTCCGCCGCCTACAACGCCGGCCCGGGCCGAGTGCGCCAATGGCTACGCGGTGCGGACCACCTGAGTTTCGACGTGTGGGTGGAAAGCATTCCGTTCGACGAAACCCGCCAGTACGTGCAAAACGTGCTGTCGTATTCGGTGATCTATGGCGAGAAGCTCAACTCACCGCAGCCAATCGTGGATTGGCATGAACGGTATTTCGACGATCAATGATCACTGCAGGAGCGAGCCTGCTCGCGATGGACATTAGAGTGCCGCTGGGTATCAGGCATCCCGCGTCATCGTTGACGACCATCGCGAGCAGGCTCGCTCCTACAAGAGCTCCCCAGCGTTAATCAATCCATCACTGAACTGCAACGCCGCCAACCGCGCATACAACGCATTGCTGGCAATCAGCTCCAGATGCGTACCCACCGCCACCAGTTTCCCCTGGTCCATCACCGCAATTCGGTCGGCGTTTTTCACCGTTGCCAGGCGATGGGCGATCACCAGGGTGGTCCGGTTTTTCATCAGTGTCGGCAGCGCCTGCTGGATCAGGTGTTCGCTTTGGGCGTCAAGGGCGCTGGTGGCTTCGTCCAGGAGCAGGATCGGGGCGTCCACCAGCAGCGCACGGGCAATGGCCAAGCGTTGGCGCTGGCCGCCGGACAAACCGAGACCACCGTCCCCCAGATGAGTCTGGTAACCATTGGGCATGGCTTCGATAAAGTCATGGGCGTAAGCGACTTTTGCCGCTTCCTGTACCTCGGCCAACGTCGCCTGCGGATTGCCGTAGCGAATGTTTTCTTCAATGCTGCCGAAAAACAGCGCCGGGGTTTGCGACACCAGGGCAAAACAGCGACGCAGGTCCAACGGGTCGAGTTGAGTCAACGGCACGCCATCGAGCAGGATGCGCCCCTCGGCCGGGTCGTAAAAACGCAGCAGCAAGTCATACACCGTGGACTTTCCGGCCCCCGATGGCCCGACCAGCGCCAGCGTCTCACCGGCATTGACGGTCAGGCTCAACCCGTCGACAGCATAACTTTCCGGCCGCGACGGGTAGGAAAAACGCACATTGTGCAGTTGTAGTTGGCCATTGACCCGCTCCGGCAGCTTCACCGCGCCCGCCACCGGCGGCAGGATGATGTTTTCCGAACGCAGCAACTCGGCAATCCGCTCAGCCGCGCCGGCTGCCCGCTGCAACTCGCCAATCACTTCGCTCAACGTACCGAACGCGCTGCCGACAATCAGGCTGTAGAACACGAACGCCGCCAGCTCGCCAGCGGAAATTCGCCCGGCGATGACGTCCATGCCACCAACCCAGAGCATCACCCCGACCGCTCCCAGGACCAGCACGATCACCAGGGTAATCAGCCAGGCCCGCTGGAAGATGCGCTTGCGCGCGGTGTTGAACGCCTCTTCCACCGTCACGGCAAACCGTCGCTCGTCCTGGGCCTGATGGTTGTAGGCCTGCACGGTCTTGATCTGCCCCAGGGTTTCGGACACATAACTGCCGATATCGGCAATCCGGTCCTGACTCAGGCGTGAGAGGTTACGCACCCGGCGTCCGAAAATCAGGATCGGCGCGATCACCAGGGGCAAGGCAACCACCACGATGCTGGTGAGTTTGGGGTTAGTGATGAACAGCAGGACGATCCCACCGATCACCATCAGCAAATTGCGCAGGAACAATGACAGCGAAGAACCGATGACCGATTGCAGCAGCGTGGTGTCGGCGGTCAGGCGGGACTGGATTTCCGAGCTGCGATTGTCTTCGTAAAACCCCGGATGCAGGTAAATCAGATGATTGAACACGTTGCGGCGGATATCGGCGACGCAGCGCTCGCCGATCCACGACACCAGGTAAAACCGTGCAAAGGTTCCTATCGCCAATCCCGCCACCAGTAACATGAACAGACCGATGGACTGATTGAGCAGATGCGGTGACTGGGTCATGAACCCCTCGTCCACCAGCAGGCGGATGCCTTGCCCCATGGACAAGGTGATGCCAGCGGTGACGATCAGCGCCAGCAAGGCGCCAAAGGCCTGCCAGCGATATGGCGCGATGAAGCGACTGGCCAGGCGAATGGCACGGCGGTGACGGGCAGAGAGCATCGTAATCATCCTGGACAAGGCAATCATTAGGGTCAGCCTATACCGCTCAATGGGGTGGCTTGCTGCAAATCACAATGAGTCGGGTTAATTATGTCCGCCAACACTAGAGGCTAGACGCTATTGGTCTAAAGTTCGGGTAGCCACGTGGTGGCATTTCTGGTGGACTGGTTCTGCCCCCCAGGAAAGATCGCAGGGAGTTGTCATAGCCCGGTCACCTGGCGGTTCTACAGTAAGCACACAACCTGATGAGGAGACAGGCCATGTCCTTGCAACACAGCAGCGATGACAAGATTCAAGTGATCCGCACGCAACCAGACCAGTCTCTGGGTTGCTCGATTATTGACGAGCAGGGTCGCGAAGTACCGATCACTGAAGAAATGATCCAGAAAGCTTGCAGCGAACTGGATAAGCGATTGGTCAAACCTGCCAAACAAAAGTGATATAGCCACCGTCTTCTTGACCCGGCCCATTGTTGGCCGGGTTTTTTATGGGCGCCTGTCCGGACATTGTGGGGCGCCCTTCGCGGTCTATCAGACTGCCGTTGCCCCCAACGCCGCCACAATCCTCTGCAACTCAGGCGCATCCCCCTCGATCCGCACCTGCAATCCGTCGATCTCTCGACGCGAAGGATAATTCTTGCGCAACGCATCAAATGCCGCTCGCTGTTCGCTGACACTGCCGACAAGGCTGCGACGGAAGTCCGCATCGTCACGTCGCGGGTCATACACGCCACGGCACAGCATCGCCAACGCCCAGGCCGGGTCACTTTGCGCATTGAGGGTCACGTGCGACAGCCACGGCGCCGGCAGCAAATCGCCCAGGCTGACCCGGGCTGGCTGCCCAAGGAAATCGCAATAGGCCTGATAAATCTGCGCGGTGCCCCGCTGCTTGCCGTCGAGGCTGTAGCCGGCAATGTGTGGCGTTGCCAGCACGCAGAGTTCGGCCAGCGCCACGTCGACTTCAGGCTCGCCTTCCCAGACATCGAGCACCGCTTGCAGGTCTTCGCGCTCCAGCAGCACGTCGCGCAGTGCTGCATTGTTGACCACCGGCCCGCGACTGGCATTAATCAGCCAGGTGCCGGACCTGAGCTGGTTCAGGTGTTTTTCATCGAACAAATGCCAGGTCGATTGCTGACCCTGTTTAGTCAATGGCGTGTGCAGACTGATGACGTCGCACTCGTCGATGATCTGCTCGAGGCTGACGTAGTCTCCACCTTCCGCAGTTTGCCGTGGCGGATCGCACACCAGCACCTTCCAGCCCAGGCCTTGCAATACCTTGACCAGGCGTCCACCCACTTCGCCGGCACCGACCACGCCGTAGGTACGCCGGGTCAGGTCGACACCCTCGATTTCGGCCAGGGTCAGCAGACTGCCGAGCACATAGTCGACCACACCACGGGCATTGCAGCCCGGCGCGCTGGACCAGGTGATACCGGCCTGCTGAAAGTAATTCAGGTCCAGATGATCGGTGCCGATGGTGCACGTACCGACAAAGCGCACCTTGCTGCCCTCGAGCAGCGCGCGATTGACGTTGGTCACCGAGCGCACCAACAGCACATCGGCCTGCTCGACCGTGGCACGGTCGATGGCGCGACCCGGTACCCGGCGGATTTCACCGAAGCCTTCGAAGAAGGCATCGAGCAGAGGGATATTTTCGTCGGCAACAATCAGCATGGCAGGCTCCTTTGGCGGGTTGGCAGTGTAGGCGCAGAATTCATCTCTGTGTAGGAGCGAGCATGCTCGCCATGGGCGTTAACGATAACGAGGGCTGCCTGAATGAACGCGGCGCCCTCACATTCATCGCGAGCGAGCTCGCTCCTACAGAGAGAGCGGAGCGATTACAAATACCCAACACAGTCTTTTCCTGACCGAAGCGTCAACGCGTAGAATGCGCAGCCCTGCGCATCAAAACCTCTGGACGCTTCGCTTGTGAATTCCGTGACTGACACTACCGCCGCCCCACGCACGACCCCGGTTCGCCTGGAACTCAAGGGCCTGCTCGGCCTGGCCCTGCCGATCATGATCGCGCAACTGGCCACCACGGCCATGGGCTTCGTCGATGCGGTGATGGCCGGCCGCGTCAGCCCGCGGGACCTGGCATCGGTGGCCCTGGGCAATTCGATCTGGATTCCGGTCTACCTGTTGATGTCCGGCGTCCTGCTGGCAACCACACCCAAGGTCGCGCAACGCTTTGGCGCCGGGCAGTTTGACGAAATCGGCCCGCTGGTCCGCCAGGCGCTGTGGCTCGCATTGTGTGTCGGGTTGATCGGCAGCGGCCTGTTGCTCGGCGCCGAGCCGATCCTGCACTGGATGAAAGTCGATCCGCAATTGATCGAGCCGAGCATGGGTTACCTGCACGGGATCGCCTTCGGCTTGCCGGGCATGGCGTTCTATTACGTGCTGCGCTGCTACAGCGATGGCATGGGTCGGACCCGTCCGAGCATGGTCATCGGCTTGTGCGGGCTACTGCTGAACATCCCGCTGAACTACACGTTGATCTATGGCCATTTCGGCGCACCGGCCCTGGGCGGTGTTGGTTGCGGCTGGGCCAGCGGCATCGTGATGTGGTTCATGGCGTTGAGCATGGCCGGCTGGACCTTCTGGGCCCCGTTCTATGCCCGCACCCGTGTACTGGTGCGCTTCGACCGGCCGAAATGGGCCGTGATCAAGCGCCTGGTCAGCATTGGCCTGCCGATCGGTATCGCCGTATTCGCCGAGTCCAGCATCTTCGCGGTCATCGCCCTGTTGATCGGCAGTCTCGGCTCCACCGTGGTGGCAGGGCATCAAATCGCCCTGAATATCAGCTCGTTGCTGTTCATGATTCCTTATTCGCTGGGCATGGCGGTGACCGTGCGGGTCGGCCAGGCACTGGGGGCCGGCAATCCCTGGCAGGCGCGCTTCGCGGCGAAGGTCGGGCTCGGCGCGGCACTGGTGTTCGCGGCGTTCTCGGCGGCACTGATCCTGCTCCTGCGCGAACCTATCGCCTCGATCTACACGCCTGACAAGGCCGTGATCCAGATTGCGTCGATGTTGATTGTGTATGCCGCGCTGTATCAGTTTTCCGATGCCATCCAGGTGATCTGCGCCGGCGCGCTGCGTGGGTACCAGGACACCCGGGTGACAATGATCCTGACCTTGTTCGCCTATTGGGGCATCGGCCTGCCGGTCGGCTACGTGCTGGGACTGACCGATTGGTTCGGTCCGGCCAGCGGCCCGAGCGGGCTGTGGGAAGGGTTGATTGCCGGTTTGAGCTGTGCGGCGCTGATGCTGTCGATCCGACTGACGCTCAGTGCGCGCCGGCGGATTCGTAACAGCCAGGGTTGATCGTCACAACCCTGTAGGAGCGAGCTTGCTCGCGAAGGTCGTGAACGATAACGCGCAAAAACCAGATGCCCAACGGCGCCTTCGTTATTTTCGCGAGCAAGCTCGCTCCTACAGGGGGCTTGTTGGTTAAACAGACTTCTTGCGAATCCAGTAGAGGTAGGTGCCCTCATCTTCGTGCTGTGCCACCAGTTCATGGTCGAGAAACACACAGAACTTGGGAATGTCGCGACGGGTCGACGGGTCGGTGGCGATCACTTTGAGCAGGCCGCCGGGCACCAGATCACGGATGTGTTGATGCAGCATCATCACCGGCTCGGGGCAATTGAGGCCGGTGGCGTCGAGGGTGCCGTCTACCGGCGTATCAAGCATTTCACTCATGATTCACTCCTGAAGCTGGCCGGCATTGTCGCGCACTGCCGGGTGTAACGTCATCTGTGGCATTACGCCGCCCCCTTGTAGGAGCGAGCCTGCTCGCGATGATCGTCAACGATGACGCGGGAGACCTGACACCCCGTGGTGCTCTCAGGTCCATCGCGAGCAGGCTCGCTCCTACAGGGGATTGCGGTGTTTCAGCGGGACTTGGGTTTCTTCACGTCCAGTCGGCGCAAATGGCAAGTCACTTCCTCGCGGTCGTGGTACAGCTGCTTGCAGCCAATCTCGACCTTGATACCCCGGGCCTTGAAGCCATCGGCAATGCGCTCGAGCAAACGCTTCACTTCGGCATAGCGCTGCTTCATCGGCAGCTTGAGATTGACCACCGCCTCGCGGCAGTGGCCGTCGCCGATCCACTCTTCCAGCATCGCGGCGTTGCGCGCCGGCTTCTCGACGATGTCGCAGACCATCCAGTCCACCGGTTGCTTGGGCTTGAAGGTGAAACCGTCAGCCATCAAGTGCTGCACCAGACCGGTGTCCATCAGGCTTTCGGCCATCGGGCCGTTGTCGATGGCGGTCACCAGCATGCCACGGTTGACCAGTTGCCAGGTCCAGCCACCAGGGGCGGCCCCCAAGTCAACGCCGGTCATGTCGCCATGCAGGCGCTCGTCCCACTGGTCGCGCGGGATGAAGTGGTGCCAGGCCTCTTCCAGCTTGAGGGTCGAGCGGCTCGGCGCCTCGCGGGGGAACTTCAAACGGGGAATGCCCATCGGCCACATCGCCGAGTTGTTCGACTCCGCCAGGCCCATGAACACTTCACGACCGCTCTTGAACGTCAGCAGCAAACGCGGCTTGTGGGCATCTTCCACCAGCTTGCCGGCCGCCATCAGCGCCTTGCGCAGGTGCACTTCGAATTTCTTGCAGAAGTTCGACAGTTCCTTTCCGTCGTTGGTGTCGACCATTTCCAGCCACAGGCTGCCGCACAGCGGAAAGTCCGCCATGTGGGCGAGGATCACACTGATGCGGTCGGTTTCCGGCAGATCGATGAAAATCCCCCGGGCCCATTGGCGCGGGAAGATCAGCTCGGCAAAACGCTGCCCGCGCATCAGGCGCTCGGCGCCGTCTTCTTCGGTGCAGACAAACTCGGCGCAAGCAGTTGCCGCCTTGGCCTTGGCATAACCGGCCACGTTCAAGCGCGCGGCGAGGTCGGAAATCTCGGAACAGACTTCGCCTTCGAAGCCCGGCCGGCAATGCATAAAGAGGGTGTTCATTAATACTCCTGGACCCTGTAGGAGCGAGCTTGCTCCCACAAAGAGAGACCGCTTGCCCTGAAGCAAAGCCTGTCACGAAAACCGGCGCATGATAGCCGAGATCGGAAGCTGGAGCTTGTCGATAGAACCCGGTTATTAGCCAGCTACTGAAAACAGAGCTAGGTTTAATGTTCTGCCCATCCCCTCAGTCCGTAGCCGTGCGGACTCAAAGGAGTGATTGCAATGCCGTCCCTCGATAGCCTGAATACGCTCAAGACCCTGCAAGTCGGCAACAAGACCTACCACTACTTCAGCCTGCCCGATGCCGCCAAAAGCCTGGGTGATCTGGACAAGTTGCCGATGTCGTTGAAAGTCCTGCTGGAAAACCTGCTGCGCTGGGAGGACGAAAAAACCGTCACCGGTGCCGACCTCAAGGCATTGGCCGCGTGGCTCAAGGAGCGTCGTTCCGACCGCGAGATCCAGTACCGCCCCGCGCGGGTGCTGATGCAGGACTTCACCGGCGTACCGGCGGTGGTCGACCTGGCCGCGATGCGCGCGGCGATGGCCAAGGCCGGCGGCAATCCGCAACGGATCAACCCGCTGTCGCCGGTGGACCTGGTGATCGACCACTCGGTGATGGTCGACAAGTTCGCCAGCAGCAGCGCCTTCGAGCAGAACGTCGACATTGAAATGCAGCGCAATGGCGAGCGCTATGCGTTCCTGCGCTGGGGCCAGAGTGCCTTCGACAATTTCAGCGTGGTGCCGCCGGGCACCGGGATCTGCCACCAGGTGAATCTTGAATACCTCGGCCGCACGGTTTGGACCAAGGACGAGGACGGCCGCACTTACGCCTTCCCGGACACTCTGGTTGGCACCGATTCCCACACCACCATGATCAACGGCCTCGGCGTGCTTGGCTGGGGTGTCGGCGGTATCGAGGCGGAAGCGGCGATGCTCGGGCAACCGGTGTCGATGCTGATTCCCGAAGTCATCGGTTTCAAACTCACCGGCAAGCTCAAGGAAGGCATCACCGCCACCGACCTGGTGCTGACCGTGACCCAGATGCTGCGCAAGAAAGGCGTGGTGGGCAAATTCGTCGAATTCTACGGCGACGGCCTTGCCGACCTGCCCCTGGCCGACCGCGCGACCATCGCCAACATGGCCCCGGAATACGGCGCCACCTGCGGTTTCTTCCCGGTGGACGACATCACCCTGGATTACCTGCGCCTGTCCGGCCGGCCCCTGGAAACGGTGCAACTGGTCGAGGCCTACAGCAAGGCCCAGGGCCTGTGGCGCCTGCCCGGCCAGGAACCGGTGTTCACCGACAGCCTGGCGCTGGACATGGGCAGCGTCGAAGCCTGCCTCGCGGGGCCGAAACGCCCGCAGGACCGGGTGACGCTGCCGAATGTCGCGCAAGCGTTCAGCGACTTCACCGACCTGCAATTCAAGCCCACCAGCAAGGAAGAAGGCCGCCTGGAAAGTGAAGGCGGTGGCGGTGTTGCCGTCGGCAATGCCGATATGGCCGGCGAAGCGGATTACGATTACGAAGGCCACACCTATCGCCTGAAAAACGGCGCCGTGGTCATCGCCGCGATCACCTCCTGCACCAACACCTCCAACCCCAGCGTGATGATGGCCGCCGGGCTGGTGGCGAAGAAGGCCGTGGAAAAAGGCCTGAAACGCAAACCCTGGGTGAAGAGCTCGCTGGCCCCCGGCTCGAAAGTGGTCACCGACTACTACAAGGCGGCCGGCCTGACCCAGTACCTCGATGAATTGGGCTTTGCCCTGGTCGGCTATGGCTGCACCACTTGCATCGGCAACTCCGGGCCGCTGTCGGAGCCCATCGAGAAAGCCATCCAGCAAGCCGACCTCACCGTGGCCTCCGTGCTCTCGGGCAATCGCAACTTCGAAGGCCGGGTGCATCCATTGGTGAAAACCAACTGGCTGGCCTCCCCGCCGCTGGTGGTGGCCTATGCGCTGGCCGGCACGGTGCGCACCGACCTCAGCCGCGAGCCGCTGGGCGAAGGCAAGGACGGCAAACCGGTGTACCTGCGGGACATCTGGCCAAGCAGCAAGGAAATTGCCGACGCCGTGAATCAGGTCAACACCGCCATGTTCCACAAGGAGTACGCCGAAGTGTTTGCCGGTGACGAACAATGGCAGGCGATCAAGGTTCCGCAGGCGGCGACCTATGTCTGGCAGGACGACTCGACTTACATCCAGCACCCGCCGTTCTTCGACGACATCGGCGGCCCAGCGCCCGTGGTCAAGGATGTCAGCGGCGCCAGGATCCTCGCACTGCTCGGCGACTCGGTGACCACCGACCACATTTCCCCGGCCGGCAACATCAAGGTCGACAGCCCGGCAGGGCAATACCTGCGCGACAAAGGCGTGGAACCGCGGGACTTCAACTCCTACGGCTCGCGGCGTGGCAACCATGAAGTAATGATGCGCGGCACCTTCGCCAACATTCGCATACGCAACGAAATGCTCGGCGGCGAAGAAGGCGGCAACACCCGCTACATTCCCACCGGGGAAAAAATGTCGATCTACGACGCCGCCATGCGCTATCAGGCTTCGGGCACGCCGCTGGTGGTGATCGCCGGCCAGGAATACGGCACCGGCTCGAGTCGCGACTGGGCGGCCAAGGGCACCAACCTGCTGGGGGTGAAAGCGGTCGTCGCCGAAAGCTTCGAACGAATTCACCGCTCCAACCTGGTGGGCATGGGCGTGCTGCCGTTGCAATTCAAGCTGGATCAGAACCGCAAGAGCCTGAAACTGGGCGGCAGCGAAACCCTGGACATCCTCGGCTTGACCGGCGTCGAGCTGACGCCACGGATGAACCTGACGCTGGTCATCACCCGCGAAGACGGCAGCCGCGAGAAGATCGAGGTGTTGTGCCGCATCGATACACTCAATGAGGTGGAGTACTTCAAGTCCGGAGGGATTCTGCATTATGTGTTGCGGCAGTTGATCGCGTCTTGACCGACCGCTGACAAAGACACCGCCTTCGGGCGGTGTCTTTGTTTGGGCCACGAAAAGCCATGTGGGAGCGAGCTTGCTCGCGATATGGAGAGAACATTCAACATTGTTGCCGACAGTCGGTAAGCTATCGCGCGCAAGCTCGCTCCCACAGGGGTTTGACAGTGCATCGCAAATCCCGACAAAAGGACTTCAAATGATTGCCCTGCCATGGACGCTTCTGGCTCTGCTTTCCTTCGGCTACGGCCTGGCGCTGACCTACGGCCATCTCGGCTGGCTCTCGGCAATCTCGGTGTTCCTGTTGCTGGTCGCAGGTGTCGCCGTCCGCCAACGCGACATCCCTTTTGCCCGCAACCTCGGCCACGGCCTGTTCATCGTTCTGGCCCTGGCATTGGCGACGCATTGGCTACCCGGCTTCTATAACGGTCGCGCCATCGACCCCCAGCGTTTTACCGACAATGCCGTGTCATTCGCCATGCACCTGAACCTGGACAAACCGCTGATCGGCTTCTGGCTGCTACTGGTTTGCCCGTGGATTGTCGGCCGCCGTTCGCTTCGGTTGTCACTGTATGCCACCGTACTGGCCCTGGCCTTGAGCGCCATGCTGGCATTGGGTGGCGCGCTGTTGCTGGGCGTAATCGCATGGGCGCCGAAATGGCCGGATCAAGCCTGGCTGTGGTTGCTGAACAATCTGCTGCTGGTGACGCTGGTCGAAGAGGCGCTGTTCCGTGGCTACATCCAGGGCGGCCTGACCCGGTATCTCAAAGACCGGCCCTACGGTGAACACCTCGCCCTGCTGCTGGCGTCATTGGTCTTCGGCCTGGCCCATGCCGGCGCGGGATGGCGGTGGGTATTGCTGGCAACGCTGGCCGGGGTCGGCTATGGCCTGGCCTATCGGCTCGGGGGGCTGGGGGCCGCCATCGCCAGCCACTTTGGCCTGAACCTGCTGCACTTCGGTCTGTTCACCTATCCGATGCTCGCCGGCTGACGCAAGGGTCATTTTGCGACGCATTGCCGATTATCGAAAAATAATCTCAACAATCCGCCAGCCTTGCCGATACAGCACTTGAAAGCCTTGCGGATTAAAAAAGCCATGCGTAACAACCAGCCAATTACACAACGCGAGCGGACCTTCCCGGCTCAGCAACGGTTGATTTCCACCACCGATGCCAAGGGCATGATCACCTACTGTAACGACGCTTTCGTCGAGATCAGCGGGTTTTCCCGAGAGGAGTTGATCCGTGCACCGCACAACCTGGTCCGTCACCCCGACGTCCCGGCGGCGGTGTTCGCACACATGTGGGACACGCTGAAACAAGGCTTGCCATGGATGGGCATTGTCAAGAATCGCTGCAAGACCGGTGATCATTACTGGGTGAACGCCTATGTGACACCGATCTTCGAAGGCAATCAGGTGATCGGTTATGAGTCGGTGCGGGTCAAGCCCACCGCCGAACAGATCCGCCGAGCCGAAGCGCTCTACCAGCGCATCAACCAGGGCAAGTCGGCTGTTCCCTCCTCGGATAAATGGTTGCCGATGCTGCAGGACTGGCTGCCGTTCATTCTGGTCAGCCAATTGAGCTTCATGATCGGTGCCTCGTTGAACTCCCACTGGGGGTTTGCCCTGGCTGCCGGTCTTTCGGTGCCGCTGGGCCTGATGGGCCTCCAGTGGCAACAGCGAGGCCTCAAGCGTTTGCTGCGCCTGGCGGAGCAGACCACCTCCGATCCGTTGATTGCACAGATGTACACCGACAGTCGCGGCGCCCAGGCGCGTCTGGAAATGTCCATCCTCAGTCAGGAAGCACGCCTGAAAACCTGCCTGACGCGTCTGCAGGACACGGCCGAACACCTGACCGATCAGGCCCGACAGTCCGACGCCCTGGCGCACAACAGCTCCAGCGGCCTGGAACGTCAACGGGTCGAGACCGAGCAAGTGGCCACCGCGGTCAACCAGATGGCCGCGACCACCCAGGAAGTCGCCAGCCACGTGCAACGCACCGCCGACGCCACCCAGGAAGCCAACCGCCTGACCGGTCGTGGTCGTGACATCGCCGGGGAAACCCGCGAAGCCATCCAGCGCCTGTCGGTAGTCGTCGGTGAAACCGGCGTCACCGTGACCCAACTGGCCAAGGACAGCAACGAAATCGGCGGCGTGGTCGACGTGATCAAAGGCATCGCCGACCAGACCAACCTGCTGGCCCTGAACGCCGCCATCGAAGCGGCCCGTGCCGGCGAAATGGGTCGTGGTTTTGCGGTGGTGGCCGACGAAGTCCGTCAGCTGGCACAACGCACCAGCGAGTCCACCGGGCAGATTCACGCACTGATCGCCAAGCTCCAGCACACCGCCGGCACCGCCGTGCAAACCATGGAAGCCGGGCATCGTCAGGCGGAAGAAGGCGTGGCGCGGGTACTGGAAGCGGACCAGGCCCTGGTGGGGATCAGCGAAGCGGTGGCCAATATCACCGACATGACCACCCAGATCGCCGCCGCGACCGAAGAGCAAAGTGCCGTGGCCGAAGAAATCAGTCGCAACATCAGCAACATTTCGGAACTGGCGGACCAGACCTCGGAACAGGCACAGAACTCGGCGTTGCTGAGTGAAGAGCTGACCAAGACTGCCAATACACAGTATTCGTTGGTGGAGCGGTTTAACCGCTGATTGCTACTGGAATGATAAAAACCCGGACAGCGAGAGCTTCCGGGTTTTTTATTGAGCCGGTGACAGTGATGTTGTCTGGTAGTCCCTCATCGCGAGCAAGCTCGCTCCCACAGGGTTTTGAGCCACACCACAAATCACTGTGGGAGCGAGCTTGCTCGCGATGGGGGCCTTACAGCCTGCACAAAACCTCACTGAAGGAATGAAGCCACCTTCTGCGCCGCCGCCGCCAAATGCTGCTCATGGCTAAACCCCGAAGCCTTCAGCGGCTTCAAGTCATGATCCCCCGCCACCAGCCAGAACACCTCGATACCCGGCGATAGCGCGTAACCCTCGACCGCCTCCCGGTTGCCCAACGCATCGCGCTCACCTTGCACGATCAAGGTCCGCGCCTTCAGCGCCGCCAAATGCTCAACCCGTGGCTTCTCCGGTTTGCCCACCGCATAGAACGGATAACCCAGGCACACCAGCCCATCCGCGCCCAACTCATCCGCCAGCAGACTGGCCATGCGCCCGCCCATGGACTTGCCGCCGATGGCCAGCGGCCCAGTGACATGGCGTCGCACCTGGGCATACACCTCACGCCAGCATTCCAGCAGTTTCGGTGCGGGGTTCGGCGGGCGTCTACCGCCATCGAGGCGCCGTTGCGCCATGTAGGGAAACTCGAAGCGCAACACGTTGACGCCTTGAGCGGCGAGGCGTGCAGCCATGTCGCTCATCCAGTCGCTGTCCATCGGTGCGCCGGCACCATGGGCGAGGATCAGCGTCGCCGCTGCCTTGCCAGCGGCGGCATTCCACAACCATCCATGATCCCGCACGCACTGCGCCCATTGATCCCCGTCAATACCGGCCTTGTGCCCTTTGTCCATGCTTGCCTCGCTTTTAGTCTGCCTATAACTCCGGCCGAAGGGTGCACTGCCTTGCGCTGCGCGCTCACTTCGGCTGAACCGTGGATGGGGAACCATGAACACTTCTATCAGTACCGCCTACAACTACAAGGTGGTCCGCCAATTCGCCATTATGACGGTGGTGTGGGGCATCGTCGGCATGGGGCTCGGGGTTTTTCTCGCTGCCCAGTTGGTCTGGCCCGAACTCAACTTCAATTTGCCGTGGACCAGCTTCGGTCGCCTGCGCCCACTGCACACCAACGCCGTGATCTTCGCCTTTGGCGGCTGCGCGTTGTTTGCCAGTTCGTTCTACTCGGTGCAACGCACCTGCCAGACCCAATTGTTTGCGCCGAAAATCGCCGCGTTCTGTTTCTGGGGCTGGCAGCTGGTGATCCTGCTGGCGGCCATCAGCCTGCCGCTGGGCTACACCAGCTCCAAGGAATACGCCGAGCTGGAATGGCCGATCGACATCCTGATCACCATTGTCTGGGTCGCCTACGCCATCGTGTTCTTCGGCACGATCATGCAGCGCAAGACCAAGCACATCTATGTCGGTAACTGGTTCTTCGGTGCGTTCATCGTCACCGTGGCGATCCTGCACATCGTCAACAACATGGAACTGCCCGTCAGCTTCACCAAGTCCTACTCGCTGTACTCCGGCGCCACCGATGCGATGGTGCAATGGTGGTACGGACACAACGCCGTAGGCTTCTTCCTCACCGCCGGTTTCCTCGGGATGATGTATTACTTCGTGCCGAAACAGGCCGAACGTCCGGTGTACTCCTATCGTTTGTCCATCGTGCACTTCTGGGCACTGATCACCCTTTACATCTGGGCCGGTCCGCACCACTTGCACTACACGGCGCTGCCGGACTGGGCGCAGTCGCTGGGCATGGTGATGTCGCTGATCCTGCTGGCGCCGAGCTGGGGCGGGATGATCAACGGCATGATGACCCTGTCCGGTGCCTGGCATAAGTTGCGCAGCGACCCCGTCCTGCGCTTCCTCGTGGTGTCGCTGGCGTTCTACGGCATGTCGACCTTCGAAGGGCCGATGATGGCGATCAAGACGGTCAACGCCCTCTCCCACTACACCGACTGGACCATCGGCCACGTACACGCAGGCGCCTTGGGCTGGGTGGCGATGATCTCCATCGGCGCGCTGTACCACATGATCCCGAAAGTCTTCGGACGCGAGCAGATGCACAGCATCGGCCTGATCAACGCGCACTTCTGGCTCGCCACCATCGGCACCGTTCTGTACATCGCCTCGATGTGGGTCAACGGCATCGCCCAGGGCCTGATGTGGCGTGCGGTGAACGAGGACGGCACGCTGACCTACTCCTTCGTCGAAACCCTGGTGGCCAGCCACCCAGGCTTCGTCGTGCGGCTGGTGGGTGGCGCGATCTTCCTCAGCGGCATGTTCCTGATGGCCTACAACACCTGGCGCACCGTGCGGGCCTCGCAGCCTGCCGAAGTCGCCGCTGCCGCGCAGATGGCCTGAGGAGTCCGCCATGAAACACGAAACTATCGAGAAAAACGTCGGCCTGTTGCTGCTGCTGATGATCCTGGCCGTGAGCATCGGCGGCCTGACCCAGATCGTCCCGCTGTTCTTTCAGGACGTGACCAACAAACCGGTGGAAGGTATGAAGCCCTACACCGCGTTGCAACTGGAAGGTCGCGATATCTATATCCGCGAAGGCTGTGTCGGCTGTCACTCGCAGATGATCCGTCCGTTCCGTGCCGAGACCGAACGCTACGGGCACTACTCGGTGGCTGGCGAAAGCGTGTGGGATCACCCGTTCCTGTGGGGCTCGAAACGCACCGGGCCGGACTTGGCCCGTGTCGGTGCGCGCTACTCGGATGACTGGCACCGCGCGCACTTGTACAACCCGCGCAACGTCGTACCGGAGTCGAAGATGCCGGCGTACCCGTGGCTGGTGGCCAACCCGGTCGACAGCAGTCATACCGAAACCAAGATCAAGGCCATGCGTACCCTGGGCGTGCCGTACACCGACGAAGACATCACCGGCGCCGTCGCTTCACTCAAGGGCAAGAGCGAAATGGATGCGTTGGTCGCCTACCTGCAAGTGCTCGGCACTGCCATCAAGAGCAAGAGGTGAGCCATGCCCCTGTCTTTTATAGAGATCGAATTGAGCACTGGAATGATCCGCGGCCTCGGCACCGTCGTGGTGTTCGTGGCCTTCGTCGGCCTGACACTGTGGGTATTCAACGGCAAGCGCGGCCCGGAATTCGCCGAAGCGCGCCTGCTGCCGTTCGCCGACGAGCCACAACCCGACATCACTGACGAATCAGCAACAAGGAGTACCCGGCCATGACCACCTTCTGGAGTACGTGGATCTGCGTACTGACCATCGGCAGCCTGATCGGCCTGACCTGGTTGCTGCTCAGCACCCGCAAGGGCGAAACCAAGGGCAGTGTCGACCAGACCATGGGCCACAGCTTCGACGGTATTGAGGAGTACGACAATCCGTTGCCGCAATGGTGGTTCATGCTGTTCGTTGGCACCTTGGTGTTTGCCGTCGGCTATCTGATCCTCTATCCGGGCCTGGGCAACTGGAAAGGCATCCTCCCCGGCTACGAAAACGGCTGGACCGGGGTGCACGAATGGGAAAAGGAAATGGCCAAGGCTGACACGAAGTTCGGGCCGATCTTCGCCAAATTCGCGGCAATGCCGGTGGAAGAGGTGGCCAAGGACCCGCAGGCTCTGAAAATGGGCGGCCGCCTGTTTGCCTCAAACTGCTCGGTGTGCCACGGCTCGGACGCCAAGGGTGCATTCGGCTTCCCCAACCTGACCGACAGCGACTGGCGCTGGGGCGGCAACCCGGAAACCATCAAGGCCACCGTCATGGGCGGCCGGATGGCGATGATGCCGGCCTGGGGTGAAGTCCTGGGGGAGGACGGTGTGAAAAACGTCGCTGCGTATGTGCGCCATGGCCTGGCCAAGCTGCCATTGCCTACCGACAGCAAAGCCGACCTGCAAGCCGGACAGCAAGCCTTCAGCACCACCTGCGTCGCCTGTCACGGAGCCAATGGCCAGGGCACTGAAGCCATGGGCGCACCGAACCTGACGCACCC
Source organism: Pseudomonas sp. GW821-FHT12A04 (assembly GCF_058807755.1). Taxonomy (NCBI): domain Bacteria; kingdom Pseudomonadati; phylum Pseudomonadota; class Gammaproteobacteria; order Pseudomonadales; family Pseudomonadaceae; genus Pseudomonas; species Pseudomonas sp. GW821-FHT12A04. The sequence goes on along the minus strand of NZ_JBXAQZ010000006.1, from coordinate 168,635 downwards.
GGCCGGCTTCATTTACGGTACAAGCCTGACGCAGCTTGAACAGACGATTCGGCATGGTCGCCAAGGCCATATGCCGGCGCAGAACGAACTGCTCGGCAACGATAAGGTGCAGTTGCTGGCTGCGTATGTGTACAGCCTGTCCCACGGTTTGAATACCGAGCGCCTGCAGGCTGAAGACAACCGCAAATAAATTCCGACCGCTCTGCTGCCGCATTCTCCCGGATGCGGCAGTTCCCTGCCCCTTTGCGACCCATTGTCGCACCCTCGCACAGACTTTCTTTCGGAACCCCGGATTCGAGTCTAAGCTTCCCCCGATGCGGACTGGCCGGTGCCGGTTCCAGGTCGACCCTGAACGATGTGTTCGACGAATCTGCCCGATGACAGGCCGCAAAGGCTGGTAGATACCGGCTGTCGCGCCAGTTGCCTTCGGTCAGCCAAACGTTGCGTTTGAACACACCGCGTTACATCCGACCTGACCCCCTCGCCTGATCAGTCCGCCGGGACGTTTTGCCCACGGGCAATTTTGTCCCTACGCGGCGCATGGAAAGGCCGCAGAATCAGCTTTTGAAAGCATTGACCCAGGTCATGGCGCGTTGCAATGACCCCCTGCTTTCTCCATACTTGCGGCCGATTTTTAATCCTAATAAAACACCCAAACCGTGGAACCTTAGAATGAGCACAGCAATCAGTCCGACTGCTTATAACTATAAGGTAGTCCGCCAGTTCGCCATCATGACGGTGGTCTGGGGGATCCTTGGCATGGGGCTTGGTGTCTTCATCGCCTCGCAACTGGTCTGGCCGGAGTTGAACTTCGGTCTGGCATGGACGAGCTTTGGACGCCTGCGCCCGTTGCACACCAACCTGGTGATTTTCGCCTTCGGTGGATGTGCACTGTTTGCCACTTCTTATTACGTCGTGCAGCGAACCTGCCAAACGCGACTGATTTCCGACAGCCTCGCCGCCTTCACCTTCTGGGGATGGCAAGCGGTGATCGTCGGCGCGATCATTACCTTGCCGATGGGTTTCACCACCACCAAGGAATACGCGGAACTGGAATGGCCCCTGGCTATTCTGCTGGCCATTGTCTGGGTCACCTACGGTCTGGTGTTCTTCGGCACCATCGTCAAGCGCAAGACCAAGCACATCTATGTGGGTAACTGGTTCTACGGCGCGTTCATCGTCGTGACCGCGATGCTGCACATCGTCAACCACATGTCGCTGCCGGTCAGCCTGTTCAAGTCCTACTCGGCCTACTCGGGTGCGACGGACGCGATGATCCAGTGGTGGTACGGCCACAACGCCGTGGGCTTCTTCCTGACCACCGGCTTCCTGGGCATGATGTACTACTTCGTGCCGAAACAGGCCGAACGTCCGATCTACTCCTATCGCCTGTCGATCGTGCACTTCTGGGCGCTGATCACCCTGTACATCTGGGCCGGTCCGCACCACCTGCACTACACCGCGCTGCCGGACTGGGCTCAGTCCCTGGGCATGGCAATGTCGATCATCCTGCTGGCGCCAAGCTGGGGCGGCATGATCAACGGCATGATGACCCTGTCGGGCGCCTGGCATAAGCTGCGCACCGACCCGATCCTGCGCTTCCTGGTCGTCTCCCTGGCGTTCTACGGCATGTCGACCTTCGAAGGCCCGATGATGGCCATCAAGACCGTCAACTCCCTGTCGCACTACACCGACTGGACCATCGGCCACGTACACGCCGGCGCTCTGGGCTGGGTTGCGATGATCTCGATCGGCGCCATCTACCACATGATCCCGAAACTGTTCGGTCGTGCGCAGATGCACAGCACCGGCCTGATCAACACCCACTTCTGGCTCGCGACCATCGGTACCGTGCTCTACATCGCTTCGATGTGGGTCAACGGCATCACCCAGGGCCTGATGTGGCGTGCAATCAACGATGACGGCACCCTCACCTACTCGTTCGTCGAAGCGCTGCAAGCCAGTCACCCGGGCTTCATCGTCCGTGCCCTGGGCGGTGCGTTCTTCGCCACCGGCATGTTGTTCATGGCCTACAACGTATTCCGTACCGTACGCGCCTCGAACCCGGCTGAAGCCAAAGCCGCCGAACAGATTGCCGTAGTTGGAGCTCACTGATGAAGCATGAAGCAGTCGAGAAGAATATTGGCCTGCTGGCCTTCTTCATGGTCATCGCCGTCAGCATCGGCGGCCTGACCCAGATCGTTCCGCTGTTTTTCCAGGATGTCACCAACAAGCCGGTCGAGGGCATGAAGCCCCGCACCGCCCTTGAACTGGAAGGCCGGGACGTTTATATCGCCAACGGTTGTGTCGGCTGCCACTCGCAGATGATCCGCCCGTTCCGTGCTGAAACCGAACGCTATGGCCACTACTCGGTCGCCGGTGAAAGCGTCTGGGACCACCCGTTCCTGTGGGGTTCCAAGCGTACCGGTCCGGACCTGGCCCGCGTCGGCGGTCGTTACTCCGATGACTGGCAGCGTGCGCATTTGTACAACCCGCGCAACGTGGTGCCTGAGTCGAAAATGCCAGCCTACCCGTTCCTCGTGGAAAACAAGCTCGACGGCAAAGACACCGCCAAGAAAATGGAAGTCTTGCGCACGCTCGGCGTCCCTTACACCGACGAAGACATCGCCGGTGCCAAGGATGCTGTGAAGGGCAAAACCGAAATGGACGCGCTGGTGGCCTATCTGCAAGGCCTGGGCACCATCATCAAAAGCAAACGGTGATCTAAATGGATATCGGGATGATTCGTGGCCTGGGCACCGTCGTTGTGATGGTGGCCTTCATCGGTCTGGCGCTGTGGGTATTCAGCCCCAAGCGCAAGTCTGAGTTTGAAGACGCGACCTTGCTGCCTTTTGCGGATGATCCCGAAGCCATCAAGCACGTCGAGCAAGCTTCTAGGAGTAACAAAGAATGACTACATTCTGGAGTCTGTACGTCACAGTCCTCAGTCTCGGTACGATCTTTTCCCTGACCTGGCTGTTGCTGTCGACCCGCAAGGGCCAGCGCAGCGAGCAGACAGACGAGACCGTCGGGCACTCCTTCGATGGCATCGAGGAGTACGACAACCCGCTGCCGAAATGGTGGTTCATGCTGTTCGTGGGCACCATCATCTTCGCACTGGGTTACCTGGTGCTGTATCCGGGCCTGGGTAACTGGAAAGGCCTGCTGCCGGGTTATGGCTACCTCGACAACGAGAAGCAGACCCCGTTCGCCAACGGCCAGACCGGCTGGACCGGCGTTCACGAGTGGGAAAAGGAAATGGCCAGGTCGGACGCCAAGTTCGGTCCGATCTTCGCCAAGTTCGCGGCCATGCCAATCGAAGAAGTGGCCAAGGACCCGCAAGCCCTGAAGATGGGCGGCCGCCTGTTCGCCTCCAACTGCTCGGTTTGTCACGGTTCCGACGCCAAGGGCGCCTACGGCTTCCCTAACCTGACCGACGCCGACTGGCGCTGGGGCGGCGACGCGCAAGCCATCAAGACCACCATCATGGGCGGCCGTCACGCGGTGATGCCTGCGTGGGCTGAAGTGATCGGCGAGCAAGGCGTGGCCGACGTGGCCGCGTTTATCCTGACCAACCTCGATGGCCGCAAGCTGCCGGAAGGCGCCAAGGCCGACCCGGCTGCCGGACAGAAACTGTTCGCCACCAACTGCGTGGCGTGCCACGGTCCGGAAGGCAAGGGTACGCCAGCGATGGGCGCACCTGACCTGACTCACCCGGCAGCGTTCATCTACGGCTCGAGCTTCGCTCAACTGCAGCAGACCATCCGTTACGGCCGTCAGGGCCAGATGCCTGCACAAGAGGCAATGCAGGGTAACGACAAGGTTCACCTGCTGGCCGCTTACGTCTACAGCCTGTCTCACGGTGAGAAGGCAGCGGACGCCGAGTAAGGCAAACGCTTGAAGCAACAAAAAACGGCCCCGCCAATGTGAATTGGCGGGGCCGTTTTCATTTCAAGTCTACGCACGCTTATTTGCGCATAGTTCCATGGACTTGCTGGCGAGTCATCCGGGTTATTATTTTTCACGCACTCTTCGATCAACCAATGTAAAACGGCTTCGCCATTTTTAGTTGGCAAAACCGTTTTAGACGCTCATGAACACACTTCGCATTCATGCGTATTGGTTGTAATCAAGGAAGGTTACCGCCACCCAGACTGTCCAGACCACCAGTCCCTTTCTTGTTGCCTGAAGAGCGATTTTCCTGAACTTTTTTCGCCGTCGGCGCCACCATATCCACAGTCGTGGCTGGTGCCGGAATCGTGCAGTCTGTACCAGGCTCATGAGCTTCGACAGTGACTGGTCCAACAGACTGAGTTGCCCAGGTGCAATCTTTATCATTAATAGACATTTTTACTTATCCTTAAGTAGATTTTTAAATATACGACACGCAATACCACAATCAAATCTTATTGCTGCCGCAGTGACAACTTATTAAAACAAGAACCAAACATCCATCGACCAACAATCACAAAGTATGACCAAAGTTAAAAACATATTCTTTATACAGCAGACTTTTGATATCTCTTTCCACCCAGGCACCCGTCGACGCTCGACGGAGAAAAAAGATAAATCGTCTATAGTCAATTGACCTGCATCATGTTTTGTTACATCTGCTACACCATTCATGATTTTTCCCCAACGCGACAAAAGGTCGCACCCGCAGGCTAGAGCGACAGGCGTATCATTGCGCCACTGCAACACCCCTTTTTGACCGCGGTCGGCACGTACTGACCGAGGCATTTTTCCACTGCCGTGGGATGCAATGATGAGCAACCAGATTCCGGTACACGACGTCACTCCACCCACCAAGAACGCGAACAACAGCGTCGACCTCTACGCCTCCAGGGAAAAAATCTACACCCGCGCCTTCACCGGCCTGTTTCGCAACCTGCGGATGACCGGCGGAGCCCTGTTGTTCCTGCTGTATTTCGGCACGGTGTGGCTGGACTGGGGCGGTCATCAGGCCGTGTGGTGGAACCTGCCGGAGCGCAAGTTCTTCATTTTCGGCGCCACCTTCTGGCCTCAGGATTTCATTCTGCTGTCCGGCATGTTGATCATCGCCGCCTTCGGCTTGTTCTTCATCACCGTGTACGCCGGACGGGTCTGGTGCGGCTATACCTGCCCGCAAAGTGTCTGGACCTGGATTTTCATGTGGTGCGAAAAAGTCACCGAAGGTGACCGCAACCAACGCATCAAGCTCGACAAGGCGCCAATGAGCGCCAACAAGTTCGTGCGCAAGTTCAGCAAACACAGCCTGTGGCTGTTGATCGGCTTCGTTACCGGCATGACCTTCGTCGGCTACTTCTCGCCGATCCGCGAGCTGGTATTCGAATTTTTCACCGGCCAGGCGGATGGCTGGTCGTACTTCTGGGTCGGTTTCTTCACCCTCGCCACTTACGGCAACGCCGGCTGGTTGCGCGAACAGGTGTGCATCTACATGTGCCCGTACGCACGCTTCCAGAGCGTGATGTTCGACAAGGACACCCTGATCGTTTCCTACGATCCGCGCCGTGGCGAAGGCCGTGGACCGCGTAAAAAAGGTATCGACTACAAGGCCCAGGGCCTGGGCGACTGCATCGACTGCACCATGTGCGTCCAGGTCTGCCCGACGGGCATCGACATTCGCGACGGCCTGCAAATCGAATGCATCGGTTGCGCCGCCTGCATCGATGCCTGCGACGCCATCATGGACAAGATGGACTACCCGCGCGGACTGATCAGCTACACCACCGAGCACAACCTGTCCGGACAGAAAACCCATAAACTGCGCCCGCGCCTGATTGGCTATGCCATTGTGCTGCTGGCGATGATCAGCCTGCTGGTGACGGCATTCTTCATGCGTGCGCTGGTGGGTTTCGATGTCAGCAAGGACCGCGTGCTGTACCGCGAGAACGCCGAAGGCCGGATCGAAAACGTCTACAGCCTGAAAATCATGAACAAGGACCAGCGCGACCATACCTACCTGCTCGAAGCATCCGGCCTGCCGGATCTCAAATTGCAGGGTCGACGCGAGATCAAGGTCGCGGCCGGCGAGATCGTCAGCCAGCCTGCCGAGCTGTCCGTTGCACCGGAAAAACTGCCGTCGAGCACCAACGAGGTGAAATTCATCCTCAAGGACGCCGATGACGACAGCGTCCACATTGAAGCCAAGAGCCGGTTCATCGGCCCACAGAATCGTTGAGAGAACTGAACATGCCCGCAGCAAATGCCGCAAGCCCCTGGTACAAGCACCTCTGGCCGTGGATCATCATCGGGATCCTGGCCTGCTCGGTGGCCCTGACCTTGTCCATGGTGACCATCGCGGTGAACAACCCGGACAACCTGGTCAACGACAACTACTACGAGGCCGGCAAAGGCATCAACCGCTCCCTCGACCGTGAGCTGCTGGCCCAGACCCTGAAAATGCGCGCCAGCGTTCATCTCGACGGCATGACTGGCGAGGTTGACCTGCGCCTGAGCGGCGACAGCCAGCCCAAGACCCTGGAGCTGAACCTGATCTCGCCGACCCAGCCGGAAAAGGATCGCAAGATCACCCTGACCCGCAGCGAAACCGAACAGGGCCGCTACATCGGCCAATTGAGTGACAAGATCGAAGGCCGGCGTTTTGTCGAGTTGCTTGGCACTCAGGACGAGCACATCTGGCGCATGTTCGAAGAGGAACCGGTCAGCCATGACAAGGATCTGCTGCTGGGTGACGAACCGCTGCAAGGTGCTGAAGACCTGAAAAAGTAAAGCCGCGCTTCGCGCATCGCGAGCAAGCTCGCTCCCACAGTTGATCCCTGTGGGAGCGAGCTTGCTCGCGATGAGGCCCTATCCGACGATAGAGATTCAGCAGTACTAGTGAATACTCCATGACCACCACCCCACTCCCCTGCTACCACTGCGCCCTGCCCGTCCCGGCCGGCAGCCGCTTCACCGCTGCGGTCCTGGGGCAAACCCGCGAATTCTGCTGCCCAGGTTGCCAGGCCGTGGCCGAGGCCATTGTCGCCGGTGGCCTGGAAAGCTATTACCAGCACCGCAGCGAAGCCTCGGCCAACCCTGAAGCGCTGCCGGTGCAACTGGTGGATGAACTGGCGCTGTACGACCGCGCCGATGTGCAGCAGCCCTTTGTCCGCCACGATGGCGAACTGGCCGAAACCACGCTGCTGATGGAAGGCATCAGCTGCGCGGCCTGCGGCTGGCTGATCGAAAAACACCTGCGCACCTTGCCGGCCGTAGCCGAAGCGCGCCTGAACCTGTCCAACCATCGCCTGCACGTACGCTGGGCCGATGGGCAGTTGCCGCTGAGCCAGGTCCTCAGCGAACTGCGTCACATCGGGTACGCCGCACACCCGTATCAGGCCGACCGGGCCAGCGAACAACTGGCCAGCGAAAACCGCCTGGCCCTGCGCCAGCTCGGCGTGGCCGGTCTGCTGTGGTTCCAGGCGATGATGGCAACCATGGCCACCTGGCCTGAATTCAACATCGACCTCAGCCCCGAACTGCACACCATACTGCGCTGGGTCGCGCTGTTCCTCACCACCCCGATTGTGTTCTACAGCTGCGCGCCGTTCTTCAAAGGCGCCATGCGCGATCTGCGCACCCACCACCTGACCATGGACGTTTCGGTGTCGCTGGCCATCGGCAGCGCCTACATCGCCGGGATCTGGACGTCCATCACCGGGGTCGGCGAACTGTATTTCGATGCCGTCGGCATGTTTGCCCTGTTCCTGCTGGCCGGGCGTTATCTGGAACGCCGCGCCCGCGAGCGCACCGCCGCCGCCACCGCGCAGCTTGTGAATCTATTGCCTGCCTCGTGCCTGCGATTGACAGCCGACGGCCAGAGCGAACGCATTCTGCTCAGTGAACTGCGTGTCGGCGATCAGGTGCTGGTTCATCCGGGCGCCATTCTCCCGGCTGACGGCAAGATCCTCGACGGCCAGTCGAGTGTCGACGAGTCGCTGCTGACCGGCGAATACCTGCCGCAACCACGCACCCTCGGCGACGCGGTCACCGCCGGCACAATGAACGTCGAAGGCGCACTGACCGTCGAGGTCCAGGCCCTGGGCCAGGACACTCGCCTCTCGGCCATCGTTCGCCTGCTCGATCGCGCCCAGGCCGAAAAACCGCGCCTGGCGGAAATCGCCGACCGCGCCGCGCAATGGTTCCTGCTGTTGTCGCTGATCGCTGCCGCCGCGATTGGCCTGTTGTGGTGGCAGCTGGATGCCTCGCGAGCCTTCTGGATCGTGCTGGCGATGCTGGTGGCGACCTGCCCGTGCGCCTTGTCGCTGGCGACGCCGACCGCCCTCACCGCCGCCACCGGCACACTGCACAAACTCGGTCTGTTGCTGACCCGCGGCCATGTGCTGGAAGGCCTGAACCAGATCGACACGGTGATTTTCGACAAGACCGGCACCCTCACCGAAGGACGCCTGGCGCTGCGCTCGATCCACCCCCTCGGCGCGCTCGACAGCGATCAATGCCTGAGCCTCGCTGCCGCCCTGGAAAACCGCTCCGAACATCCGATCGCCCGCGCTTTCGGTCGTGCGCCGACGGCTGCCGAAGAAGTCCACAGCACACCGGGCCTTGGCCTGGAGGGGCTGGTTGATGGGCGGCGTCTGCGTATCGGCCAACCGGGTTTTGTCTGCGAACTCAGCGGCGCCATGGTGCCATCGATGCCGGAAGAGCCCGGCCAATGGCTGCTACTGGGCGACAGCGAGGGGCCGCTGGCCTGGCTCGTCCTCGATGATCGCTTGCGTACCGATGCGCCCGCGCTGCTCGCCGCGTGCAAGGCCCGTGGCTGGCGCACACTGCTGCTGTCCGGCGACAGCTCGCCGATGGTCGCCAGCGTGGCCGCGGAACTGGGTATCGATGAAGCCCGCGGCGGCTTGCGTCCGGACGATAAACTGCAGGTCCTGCAACAACTGCACAAGGAAGGTCGCAAGGTGTTGATGCTCGGTGACGGGGTCAATGACGTGCCGGTGCTGGCGGCTGCGGATATCAGCGTCGCCATGGGCTCGGCCACCGACCTGGCGAAAACCAGTGCCGACGCCGTGCTGCTGTCCAACCGCCTCGACGCGCTGGTGCAAGCCTTCAGCCTGGCGCGGCGCACCCGTCGGGTCATTATCGAGAACCTTCTGTGGGCCGGGTTGTACAATGGCCTCATGTTGCCCTTCGCCGCCCTCGGCTGGATCACTCCGGTATGGGCGGCGGTGGGCATGTCGATCAGTTCGTTGACCGTGGTGTTGAACGCGCTGCGCCTGACTCGCATGCCGAGCGCGCCCGCCCCCGGCACCACGCCAGAAACCCGCCCGCTGCCGGCCTGAGCCGCGCGGGCATGGAGTCCAGATGCCAGCTCTTTACGTGATGATTCCCGCTGCGCTGCTGATCGTGGCCATCGCCGTCTATATCTTCTTCTGGGCGGTGGACAGCGGTCAGTACGACGACCTTGACGGCCCGGCCCACAGCATCCTGTTCGACGACCAGGACCCGAACCACACCGCCGCCGTCGACGAGGCCAGCGGCCAACCGGCCAAAACGGACGACAAGGCCCCGCCCCATGCTTGAATTGACGCCACTGCTGGTGTCTGCGGTGATCCTCGGCTTGCTCGGCGGCGGCCATTGCCTGGGCATGTGCGGCGGCTTGATGGGCGCGCTGACCCTGGCGATTCCCAAGGAGCAACGCAGCCGCCGCTTTCGTCTGCTGCTGGCCTATAACCTGGGCCGGATTCTGAGCTATGCCTGTGCCGGACTGCTGATCGGCCTGGCCGGATGGGCCGTGGCCAGCAGCCCGGCGGCGATGTTCCTGCGCATCCTCGCCGGCTTGCTGCTGATTGCCATGGGCCTGTACCTGGCCGGCTGGTGGAGCGGCCTGACCCGTATCGAAAGCCTCGGTCGAGGCCTGTGGCGGCACATCCAGCCAGTCGCCAACCGGTTACTGCCGGTGTCGAACGTTCCGCGTGCGCTGCTGTTGGGCGCGCTCTGGGGCTGGCTGCCGTGCGGCCTGGTCTACAGCACCTTGTTATGGTCGGCCAGCCAGGGCAACGCGCTGGACAGTGCGTTGTTGATGCTCGCGTTCGGGCTCGGCACCTGGCCGGTGCTGCTGGCGACAGGCCTTGCCGCCGAGCGCATCACCGCACTGTTGCGCAAGCGCAGCGTGCGGATGGCGGGCGGGATGCTGGTGATGTTGTTTGGCATCTGGACCTTGCCGGGGCCGCATCAGCATTGGTTGATGGGGCATTAAAACGGCGGCGCGCCCATCGCGAGCAAGCTCGCTCCCACAGGTTTTGTGTACACAGCGACTCCCCCTGTGGGAGCGAGCTTGCTCGCGATGAGGCCCTCACAAACGACAAAGATTCTGACCTTGATGCAAATCAAGATGCCCCACCCCGCCCTTGCATAAAGTGGCTGACACTGCCAGCCTATCCGGGGGAATGCCCGCATGATGCTCGACGCCATTCGTTGGGACACCGATCTGATCCGCCGTTATGACCTGGCGGGACCACGCTACACCTCGTACCCGACCGCCGTGCAATTCAACAGCCAGGTCGGCACCTTCGACCTGTTTCATGCCCTGCGCGACAGCCGCAAGGCCCAACGCCCGTTGTCGCTGTACGTGCACGTGCCGTTCTGCGCGAACATTTGCTATTACTGCGCCTGCAACAAGGTCATCACCAAGGATCGCGGGCGGGCGCAGCCGTACTTGCAGCGCCTGGAACAGGAAATCCAGTTGATCGCCTGCCACCTCGACCCTACGCAGAAAGTCGAGCAACTGCACTTCGGTGGCGGCACGCCGACCTTTCTCAGTCACGACGAACTGCGCCAGTTGATGGCGCATTTGCGCAAACACTTCAATTTGCTGGACGACGACTCCGGCGACTACGGCATCGAGATCGACCCGCGCGAGGCCGACTGGTCGACCATGGGCCTGCTGCGGGAACTGGGTTTCAATCGGGTCAGCATCGGCCTGCAAGACCTCGACCCGGCCGTGCAACGTGCAGTCAATCGCCTGCAAAGCCTCGAAGAAACCCGCGCGGTAATCGATGCTGCCCGTACCTTGCAGTTTCGCTCGATCAACATCGACCTGATCTACGGCCTGCCGAGACAGACACCGGAGAATTTCGCCCGCACCGTGGAAGAGGTCATCCGCCTGCAACCGGACAGATTATCGGTGTTCAACTACGCCCACCTGCCGGAACGCTTCATGCCCCAGCGGCGCATCAACAGCGATGAACTGCCGACACCGGCGCAGAAACTGGAAATGCTGCAGCGCACCATCGAGCAACTGATCAGCGCCGGCTACCGCTACATCGGCATGGACCACTTCGCCCTGCCCGACGATGAGCTGGCGATTGCCCAGGAAGAATCGACCCTGCAACGCAATTTCCAGGGCTACACCACCCACGGTCATTGCGATCTGATCGGCCTCGGCGTGTCGGCGATCAGCCAGATCGGCGACCTGTACTGCCAGAACAGCAGCGACCTGAACCAGTACCAGAACGCGCTCGCATCCATGCAACTGGCCACCAGCCGCGGCCTGCTGTGCAATGCCGATGACCGGCTGCGGCGTGCGGTCATCCAGCAATTGATCTGCAATTTCAGTCTCGAATACGCTGACATCGAGCAGGCCTTCAACATCGATTTTCAAGGCTATTTCGGCGATCTCTGGCCCCAGTTGCAATACATGGCCAAAGACGGGCTGATCGAACTCGATCGCGACAGGATCACCATCCTGCCCGCCGGGCGACTGTTGGTGCGCTCGGTGTGTATGGTGTTCGACGCGTACCTGGAACAACACAGTCGCCAGCGATTTTCACGGGTAATCTAATTCTGCAAGCTAGCGCCCCAGACTGGCCTCGATATCCTATGGTGAGTTACCCTTACGTCTTATGTGTGAATTCCCACAAGGATTGAAGAAATGTCCGAGCCAGTAAAACTGCGCGCTCATAATCAAGCCCATTGCAAGGATTGCAGCCTGGCCCCTCTTTGCCTACCACTTTCGCTGAATCTGGAAGACATGGATGCGCTGGACGAAATCGTCAAACGTGGCCGGCCGCTGAAAAAAGGCGAATTTCTGTTCCGTCAGGGCGATACCTTCGATTCTGTCTACGCGGTCCGTTCTGGCGCCCTCAAGACCTTCAGCCTGAGCGACACCGGTGAAGAACAGCTCACCGGCTTCCACCTGCCCAGCGAACTGGTCGGTCTGTCGGGCATGGACACGGAAAAGCACCCTGTGTCGGCACAAGCCCTGGAAACCACCTCGGTGTGTGAAATTCCTTTCGAACGTCTCGACGAACTGGCCCTGCAATTGCCGCAGTTGCGCCGTCAGCTGATGCGGGTGATGAGTCGCGAAATCCGTGACGACCAGCAGATGATGCTGCTGTTGTCGAAAAAGACCGCCGACGAACGCATCGCCACCTTCCTGGTCAACCTTTCGGCACGTTTCCGCGCCCGGGGTTTTTCCGCCAATCAGTTCCGCCTGAGCATGTCGCGTAACGAAATCGGCAACTACCTGGGCCTGGCGGTGGAAACCGTGTCCCGCGTCTTTACCCGCTTCCAGCAAAACGAGCTGATTGCGGCAGAAGGCAAGGAAATCCGGATTATCGACCCGATCCAGCTGTGCGCCCTGGCCGGTGGCTCACTGGAAGGCTGAAACAAAACGTTGCGGCTGAGCGAAACGGTTCAGCCGCCGTTATACTGCGTCGTTTGCAGCCCTGCCAGGACACCACGACGATGGTCTTCGACTCCTTCGACATCAAATCCCTCATCCGCCCTGTCATCGACTTCCCGAAACCGGGCGTGATCTTTCGCGACATCACCCCGCTGTTCCAGTCGCCCACGGCCCTGCGCCTGGTGATGGACAGCTTCGCCCACCGTTATGTCGAGGCTGACTTCACCCACATCGGCGCGATGGACGCCCGTGGCTTCCTGATCGGTTCGGTACTGGCCTATCAGTTGAACAAGCCGCTGGTGCTGTTCCGCAAGCAAGGCAAGCTGCCAGCCGACGTGCTGGCCGAGGGCTATGCGACCGAATACGGCGAAGCCTTCCTGGAAGTGCACGCCGACAGCCTGTGCGAGGGGGATTCGGTGGTGATGTTCGATGACCTGATCGCCACCGGCGGCACCCTGATTGCCGCCGCCAACCTGATCCGCCGCATGGGCGCCCGGGTGCATGAAGCGGCGGCGATCATCGATCTGCCGGAACTGGGTGGCTCGCAGCGTCTGGAAGACATGGGCATTCCTACGTTCTGCCTGACGCAGTTTGCGTTGAGCGACAAGTAAGCGGCGCCGGTCAGACCGCCATCGCGAGCAAGCTCGCTCCCACATTCGACCGCGTTCTGTCAGAAAGAATGCAATCCACTGTGGGAGCGAGCTTGCTCGCGATGGCGTCAGCGGCAACACCACTAAATTCAAGATCGGTTCAAAGCCCCATCTGCTTGCTGATGATCTCGTTCATCACTTCCCGCGTCCCGCCGCCAATCGACAGGATGCGGTTATCGCGGTACAGCCGCTCCACCAGGCTCTCGCGCATGTAACCCAGCCCACCGAGTATCTGCACCGCATCGTTCACGATCCGGTCCGCAGTATCCGTCGCAAAATTCTTGGCCATGGAAATCTCCTTGATCACACTCTGCCCCGCCGCCATTTTCGCGGCCTGGCGGTATGTGAACTCCCGGGACACCTCCAGCGCGGTCGCCATCTCGGCGAGGCGATGCTTGATCACCTGAAACTTGCCGATCGGTTTGCCAAAGGCTTCGCGCTCGAGCGCCCATTTCAGGCTCTCTTCCAGCGCCAGCTGTGCGGTCATGTTGGCCATCAATGCCAGGGCCAGGCGTTCGCTCTGGAAGTTGCCCATGATGCAGGCAAAGCCCATGTTCTCGACGCCGATCAGGTTTCCTGCGGGCACTGGGCAATCATCGAAGAACAGTTCAGCGGTGTCTGACGCCCACCAGCCCATTTTCTTCAGCTGCCGTCCTACGGTGAAACCCGGTGTACCCTTCTCGATCAGTAGCAGGCTGATGCCACCGAAACCCGGTTCGCCCGTTCGCACTGCGACGGTATAGAAATCCGCGCGCACGCCGCTGGTGATAAAGGTCTTGCTGCCACTGACCCGGTAAAAGTCACCGTCGCGCACGGCACGGGTTTGCAGGTTGGCGACGTCGGAGCCACCGCCAGGCTCGGTGATGGCCAGGGCGCTGATCTTCTCTCCTGACAGCACCTGGGGCAGCACTCGATCCCGCACTTCGGGTCGGGCCCACTTGAGGATGGGCGGCAAGCCGATATCCAGCGACCCCAGGCCGGCAACCAACCCGCCTGAGCCGCAGCGCATCAACTCTTCACTGGCGGCAACCTTTGCGAACAGATCCCCTTCGTGGCTGCCTCCGTAGGCCTCCGGGTACCCGATGCCGAGAATCCCCGCCGCGCCGGCCTTGAGGTAGAGCTCGCGAGGAAAGCTTTCGGCTTCTTCCCACTGCGAGATGTCGGGAAGAATCTCGCGCTCGACGAAACGTCTGACGCTGTCGCGGACCAATTGGTGGCTGGGGTCGAAGTATTCCTGAAAGGCAGACATCGGCGAGCTCCACTGAAGGGGTCAGTGAAGTTAACCGAGCGCTTGCTTGGTTTTCAACAGGATTGTGTCATTCAGACGGACCGCATCGCGAGCAAGCTCGCTCCCACAGGGGTTCTGCGGTGCACACAAAACCAATGTGGGAGCGAGCTTGCTCCGGGCGGCGATCCGACGATGGCGTCAGCATGGACGCCACATGAACTCAGAGCGAAATCGGCTTACGCCCGGCAAACGAATGCGCCAGCGTCCCGCCATCCACCAGCTCCAGCTCGCCACCCAGCGGTACGCCATGGGCGATGCGCGAGGCGATCAGGCCTTTGCTGCTGAGCAATTGGGCGATGTAGTGCGCCGTGGCTTCACCTTCCACGGTCGGGTTGGTGGCCAGGATGACTTCGGTGAAGGTGCCGGCCTCTTCGATCCGTGCCATCAACTGCGGAATGCCGATGGCTTCCGGCCCCAAGCCGTCGAGCGGCGACAGATGGCCCTTGAGCACGAAATAGCGCCCGCGAAAACCGGTCTGCTCCACCGCATAGACGTCCATCGGCCCTTCCACCACGCAGAGCAAGGTGTCGTCGCGACGGGTATCGGCGCATTGCGGGCACAGATCATCTTCCGTCAGCGTACGGCACAAGCGGCAGTGACCGACCCCTTCCATGGCCTGGCTCAGGGCCAGCGCCAGGCGCGAGCCGCCGCTGCGGTCACGCTCGAGCAACTGCAACGCCATGCGCTGGGCGGTTTTCTGACCCACGCCTGGCAGAATTCGCAGGGCGTCGATCAGTTGGCGAATCAAAGGGCTGAAGCTCATGGTGGAAAAGTCCGACAAAACAACGAGACGCGGTTTATACCCGCGCCTCGGTTGAGCGTCAAATTGCAGCGTGAATTACTCAGTCCCGGGAAACCCGAACCACCAATTTACCGAAGTTGCGCCCTTCCAGCAGGCCGATGAACGCATCAGGCGCCTGTTCCAGGCCATCGACCACGTCTTCGCGGAACTTCACCTTGCCATCGCGTACCCAGGGCGCCATGGCACTGAGGAATTCCGGCTGGCGATCACCATAGTCATCGAACACGATGAAGCCCTGGATGCGCACCCGCTTGGTCAACAGGGTGCGCTGCAACAGTGGCAGGCGATCCGGGCCGCTCGGCGCCTCATGGGCGTTATAGGACGCGATCAAGCCACACAGCGGAATCCGTGCCTTGGGATTGAGCAATGGCACCACGGCGTCGAATACCTTGCCGCCGACGTTTTCATAATAGATGTCGATGCCCTTGGGACAGGCTTGCGCCAGTTCGTCGGCAAAGTCCGGGCTCTTGTGGTCGATGCAGGCGTCGAAGCCCAACTCGTCGACCACATAACGGCACTTTTCCGCACCGCCTGCCACACCGACCACGCGCAACCCCTTGATCTTTGCCACCTGGCCGACCACCGAGCCCACCGCCCCGGACGCCGCTGCGACCACCAGGGTTTCGCCGGCTTTCGGCTGGCCGATGTCCATCAGGCCCATGTACGCGGTCATGCCGGGCATACCCAGCACCCCGAGGGCCATGGAAGGGCTTGGCAGCGCGGGAATCGGAATGATGCTGCGACCGTCATTGATGCTGTGGCTTTGCCAACCGGTGGCACCGACCACCAGGTCACCTTCCTGAAACTTCGGATTCAGCGAACGCTCGACCCGGCTGACAGCGCCCCCGGTCATGACTTCGCCGATTTCCACCGGTGCGGCGTAGGACGGTGCGTCACTCATGCGCCCGCGCATGTAGGGATCCAGCGACAGGAAAACGGTCTTGAGCAGCACCTGACCGTCGGCCAGGTCCGGCAGCGCCACCCGCTCCATACGGAAGTTTTCCGGCGTTGGCGCGCCCACCGGGCGAGAAGCCAGGACAATGCGTTGATTGAGGGTCATGGGGTCGGACATGGCAGCGTCTCCTGTGATCGATGAGGTTCAGTGATGTAGGGAGCAGACCTTTGTGGCGGTATGGTGTTCGATGTTTATTCAGCAAGACCGAGGCGACTTCATCGCGGGCAAGTCGGATCGCCGCACCGCCGCTCCCACATTTGGAATGCAATCCCCTGTGGGAGCGAGCTTGCTCGCGATGACGGCATTCCAGACACTACATCTCCAATGCCGAAAACAAAAATGCCAGGCGCTATGCCTGGCATTTTTGTAACTCATCTGCCGCCTGAAGGCGAATCAGAATGGCAGTTTCATGCCCGGCGGCAGTTGCATGCCGGCAGTCATGCTGCCCATTTTGTCCTGGCTGTTGGCTTCGATCTTGCGCACGGCATCGTTGACCGCGGATGCGATGACCGCTTCCAGCATTTCCTTGTCGTCTTCGCTCATGCCTTCGACCAGGCTTGGGTCGATGGTCACGCTCTTGACGTCATGACGACCGGTCATCACCACGGTGACCATATCGCCACCGGCCTTACCGGTGACTTCGGCGTTGGCCAGTTCTTCCTGCATCTTGGCCATTTTTTCCTGCATCTGCTGCGCCTGCTTCATCAGGCCGGCCATGCCACCTTTCATCATGGTAATCACCTCAAAAGTACTTGGATTAAAACAGCGCCCGGCCCATGCGGCCAGGTGCCTTCAGTTATTAGCCCTGAGTGATCAGGGCGTCGACAGGTTCAATAGTATCGTTACGGACCACCGCACCGAACTGCTGCATCATTTGCTGGATGAACGGATCACCGTGGATCGATTCCTCCGCCTCGCGCTGACGGTTGGCGCGGCGGCGCGAAGCCGCTTGTGCCGGGGTTTCCTGCTCGGGCTTGATCAGCTCGATGCTCAGGGTCAGCGTGCGCTGGTGATACTGGTTCAGCGCATCGTTGAGGCGCCGCTGTTGAGTGGCGTTGAACAAGGCACTGTGGGCCGGGTCCAGGTGCATCAGCCAATTGTCGCCATCGACCGCGATCAGCGTGCAGTTGGCGGCGATACTGCCGGTCATACCGGAGATCGGCAATTTCGGGAACAGCTCCAGCCATTGCAGGGCCAGACCAGTGGCCGGCATCGCCGCGGGCTCAGGCTCGGGCTCCGGAGCCGGGTCGGCGGCATGCTCGCTGGCCAGTTCGTCGAGGTAACTGTAGGCCGAATCCATGTCCGGCTCGATGTAATCCTCGTCCAGCGGCGGCTCGTCATCCAGGTCCATGCCCGGCGTCGCAGCATCGACGTCGGCCACCGAAGGTTCCGGGATCGGCGCGGCGGCCCACTCCGGGGCGTCCGGCACCACGCTGTCCGGCGTCGGCAACGGCATTGGCGGTAATTCGGGTTGTTCGCTGGCGGTTTCCAGCACCGGCTCTGCCGCCGGTTGCTGGACGGGCGCTGGCTCGACCGGGTCATTCCACGGCAGGTCGACAACCTCTTCGACCACGACCGCTTCAACCACAGGCACAGGCGCAGGTTCTGGCACAACGACCGGCGCAACCGGTTCCGGTGCAGGCGCTGGAGCTGCCACTGGCGCAGCCGCTATCGGTGCAACGGCCGCCGCGACTACCGGCGCGGCAGCCACTGAGTTTGCGGAATCAACTGTGGCCTGGCTGATCCCCACTGGCTTTAGCGGTTGCCTCGGGGCATCCGCGGTGTCTGCGGGCCGGAACGCCAGCATCCGCAGCAACACCATTTCAAAACCGCCCCGGGGATCCGGCGCCAGCGGCAAGTCGCGGCGGCCGATCAGGCCCATCTGGTAGTAGAACTGCACGTCTTCGGCCGGCAACGCCTGGGCCAGTGCCAGCACGCGATCACGGTCGCCGTGACCGTTATCGACACCTTCCGGCAAAGCCTGGGCGATGGCAACGCGGTGCAGCACATTGAGAATTTCCGAAAGCACGCCGTTCCAGTCCGGGCCTTGTTCGGCCAGGTGGCGGACGGCTTCGAGCAACGCCTTGGCATCGCCTTCGATCAGGGCATGCAGGACGTCGTAGACCTGCCCGTGATCGAGGGTCCCGAGCATCGCCCGCACGTCGGCGGCCATGACCTTGCCTTCACCGAAGGCAATCGCCTGGTCGGTCAGGCTCATGGCATCACGCATCGACCCGTCGGCGGCACGGCCCAGCAGCCACAGCGCATCGTCTTCGAACGGCACGTTCTCGACACCCAGTACGTGGGTCAGGTGCTCGACAACGCGTTCCGGCGTCATGTTCTTCAGGGAGAACTGCAGGCACCGCGACAGAATCGTTGCAGGAAGTTTCTGCGGGTCAGTGGTCGCCAGGATGAACTTGACGTACGGTGGCGGCTCTTCAAGGGTTTTGAGCAGTGCGTTGAAGGAATGGCTGGAGAGCATGTGCACTTCGTCGATCAGGTAGACCTTGAAGCGCCCGCGGCTCGGGGCGTACTGCACGTTGTCGAGCAATTCGCGGGTATCTTCGACCTTGGTGCGGCTCGCGGCGTCGATCTCGATCAGGTCGACAAAGCGGCCTTCGTCGATTTCACGACACACCGAGCATTCGCCACAGGGGGTCGAAGTGATACCTGTCTCGCAGTTAAGGCATTTGGCAATGATCCGCGCGATGGTGGTCTTGCCGACCCCACGGGTACCGGTAAAGAGGTAGGCGTGGTGCAGCCGCTGGCTGTCCAAGGCATTGATCAGAGCCTTGAGCACATGGGTCTGGCCGACCATTTCGCGGAACGAGCGCGGACGCCATTTACGTGCAAGAACCTGATAACTCATCGAAAACCGTCGCAGCGAAGGAAGCAGAAGCGGCTAATGCTAGCGGAGCAAGGGACAAATTGCATCCGGTGCGCTCGTGTATTGTGGCTAAGCTGCACATCGGGGGCTTTTAACGGAGTGTTTATGCGGCTGGCCTTGGGGGCATTGCTGTTGATCAGCCTGGACGGCGTGGCTGCGCAAGCACCGCTGCGCTTCGTGATATCCGACAGCTGGACCATGCCCATGGTGCAGCTTGAACGGGGCAAACCGACCCAGGGCATCCTGCATGACGTGATGCTCAGCCTCGCGACCCAGGTCGGCGTGCCGGCCGAATTCCATGTATTGCCCCGCGGGCGGGTGGAAAACGCCATGGCGCAAGGCG
The DNA here is from genome assembly GCF_058807755.1 of Pseudomonas sp. GW821-FHT12A04. Taxonomy (NCBI): domain Bacteria; kingdom Pseudomonadati; phylum Pseudomonadota; class Gammaproteobacteria; order Pseudomonadales; family Pseudomonadaceae; genus Pseudomonas; species Pseudomonas sp. GW821-FHT12A04. Next base: position 149,061 of record NZ_JBXAQZ010000006.1, on the reverse strand, counting down.
AGGTCGATGTCCGCTGTTATGCCGCGCAATCGTGGCTGCCCGATCAGCCTGACGATTATCTCTGGAGTATCCCGCTCTTCATTCAACCTGACTTGTTGATCACCCGGCATGCGCCGCCCGGCGCAGTCAACCCCGCCGACTTGCCGGAACAGCCCATTGGCACCGTGCTCGGTTACAGCTACCCGACCCTGCAGCCGCTGTTCGACACCGGCCAACTGCAGCGCGACGACGCACGCAATCAGGAACAAGTGCTGGAAAAGCTCCTGGCCGGCCGCAATCGCTATGCCGTCAGCAATCAATGGAGCCTGGACTGGTTCAATCACCGCCTGCTGCCGGAGCAGCAACTGCAAGGCGTGGCAGTGCTGCAGGAAAACCAAATCGGTTGCTACGTTCGCAACGACCCGAAGATCCCGGTGCAGAGCATCCTGCGCACCTTGGCGCGAATGAAGATGTCCGGGGAGATCGATGAGGTTGTTCGGCTGTATATCGGTGGCGAGCCTGCGGCTGTGGATAAACCGCAAACGGCAAAAAACCGCCCTGGACAAGATCCTGGCAGCTAGCGAAAGTCTGATTTCAGAAAGGTAACGCGAGAGAACACTCGCGTGGCGTTAAGGTGGTAACCCTACCAGCCACACCCCGGCACACAATGTCACCGCTGCGGCTGCTCCCTTCCAGGCCTGACCGGGTTCACGGCTGATCGTTGCGGGGGGACCGATAGGGTCACCATAACGACGCTCACCTGTCGGCGAGCCGCGCCATTGTACCTATCTGAGGCGAAGTTACAACCGTTGGTTTCGGATTAAAAACATGAGGGGCTTCAAGCACTTGCTATTGCGCCTCAAGCACCTCGTCCGCCCTGCCGCCCTCCTGCTGAATCACCAGATGAATAAAGTGCAGCTTGGCAATGACGGATGGCGGCAGGACGAACGGATAGAAATCCGGCTGCCCCATGCTACGTGACAATTCGTTGAGCATGCCCGCCAGTTCGATCCAGGCATTGACGAACGACAGGAACGCCGCGCCGCCGGGATGTTGCGGATCGTAAAGGGTTTGAGGTGGAAACGGCTGATAGTCGAAGTCCATTTCCCGGGCACTCATGCCAAACCCCAGCGCAGTGTCTACCGCATCCATCATGTGCAGGTAATGCGCCCACGTTTCCGCCCAGTCTTCCCACGGATGCATGGTCGCATAGGCGCTAACGTAGTGCTGCTGCCAGTCGAGCGGTGCGCCCTGCTGATAATGCCGCTCGAGGGCTTCGGCATAGCTGGCGCGCTCATCGCCGAACAATTCGCGAAAAGGCTCAAGCCACTGGCCATTGGCGATCAATCGATCCCAGTAGTAGTGCCCGACTTCGTGACGAAAATGCCCGAGCAGCGTGCGATAGGGTTCGTGCATTTGCACTCGCACCTGCTCGCGGTGCGCATCGTCGGCTTCCTTGATATCGAGGGTGACCAGGCCATTGGCGTGCCCGGTAGTGGGCGGTTTGCCTTCGAGGTCCACGCCGATGAAATCGAAGGCAAGGCCCGTGTCTTCATCGACGGTTTTGGGAATCACCTGTAACCCCAGGCTGAGCAGTTGCGCCACCAGACGCCGCTTGGCGGTTTCCACCTTGCGCCAGCGCTCGTGGTTGTCGGCTATCGATAGGTCAGGAATGGTGCGATTGAGGCTGCAGGCAATGCACAAGACGTCACGGTCATTGGCAGGCAGCAACCAATTACAGGCCGCCGGGGAGTCGAGATTGGCGCAGCGTCGAAACAGGCCCGCCCCGGGATCGGCATCCAGCCGCCAGGTGCCTGCCTGCACACCCGGTTGCAGCGCAGACAAGCGACTCTGCTCCGGCTGATAACCCAACGCCGCTGAACAGGCCAGGCACTGGCTGTTGCGAAAGAACAGCGACTGCCCGCAACGACAGGACCAGACCTTGCTGTTGCGCGAGCTTTCGCCCATGAACGGCGCGGCGATGCGCGAGCTGAGTTGCTCGAAGAAAGGGTACATGGCGATCTCTCCCTGGGGCTTGCCAAGACTAGATCATTTCCAAGAAATGATTGCTCCCATGGTGCGAATGGAATGCTTGCACCTGATAGCAAGTCGAGCGCAACACCTGTGGGAGCGAGCTTGCTCGCGATGGCGGCAGATCAGCCAATATTAATGTCGGCAGTAACGCCCTCATCGCGAGCAAGCTCGCTCCCACATTTAAATCGCGCCTTTAATCGGTCTTGCCATACTCGCGCAACGTTTTGATAAGTGCCTCTTCATCCAGCACTTTCAAGCCCAGCTCATTGGCCTTGGTCAACTTCGAACCGGCACCCGGCCCAGCCACCACGCAATGGGTCTTGGCCGACACCGAGCCGGCGACCTTGGCGCCGAGGCTTTCGAGTTTGTCCTTGGCGATATCACGGCTCATCAGCTCCAGCGAGCCGGTCAGCACCCAGGTCTGCCCGGCCAGCGGCAAGCCTTCGACGACCTTCTTCTCGCTCTGCCAGTGCATGCCGAAATCGGCCAGTTGCGCCTCAGCAGTGATGGAACGCTGGCGATTTTCTTCGTCCGCAAAAAACTCGCGCACCGCATTGGCCTGCTTCTCCGGCAGCGCCTGGCGCATATCGAGCCAGTCAGCATCGATCACTGCCTGCAGCGAGCCGAATTTGTCCGCCAGTTTCTGCGCCCCACCCGGCCCCACCGAAGGGATGTGCAATTTGTCGAGGAAACCGCCCAAGGTAGTACTGGCCGCAAACTCGGCACCAAGCTCGCCCTGGTCCTGAATCTGCATGCCATGCCTCAGCAAATCGGCGATCACCTGCTGGTTATGCTCATCCTCGAAGAAGCTGTGGATCTCGTGCGCGACTTCCAGGCCAACATCCGGCAAGTACGTCAGCACCTGCGGCAAGGCCTGTTGCACCCGCTCCAGCGAACCCAGGGAGCGGGCCAGGACCTTGGCTGTCTCCTCGCCAACATCAGGAATCCCCAGGGCGTAGATGAACCGCGCCAGCCCCGGCTTCTTGCTGTCTTCGATGGCGCCGAGCAGGTTCTTGCTCGACAGCTCGGCAAAGCCTTCCAGATCGACGATCTGCTCGAACGTCAGGGCGTACAGATCCGCAGGCGAGCTCACCAGGCCTTCGTCGACCAGTTGCTCGACACTCTTCTCACCCAGGCCTTCGATGTCCATGGCGCGACGGGACACGAAGTGAATGATTGCCTGCTTGAGTTGCGCGCCACAGGCCAGCCGGCCGACGCAGCGATACACCGCGCCTTCGCTGACCGTTTCGCGACCCTTGCTGCGCTTGATCAGTTGAGTGCGCTCGACATGGGAACCGCACACCGGACATTGCTCGGGAATCTGTACTGGCCGGGCGTTTTCCGGACGACGCTCCATGACCACTTGCACCACTTGCGGAATCACGTCACCGGCACGGCGGATGATCACCGTGTCGCCGATCATCAGGCCCAGGCGCGCGACTTCGTCCATGTTGTGCAAGGTGGCGTTGGCCACCGTGACGCCCGCGACCTTGACCGGTTTCAGACGCGCCACCGGCGTCACCGCCCCGGTGCGGCCGACCTGGAATTCCACATCGAGCAGCTCGGTGAGTTCTTCCATCGCCGGGAATTTGTGGGCGATGGCCCAACGTGGCTCACGAGCACGAAAACCCAGTTCGCGCTGGGAGGCAATGCTGTTGACCTTGAACACCACGCCGTCGATTTCATACGGCAGCGCGCTGCGACGCTCACCGATGTCGCGGTAGTAATCCAGGCACTCGGCGATGCCGTGCGCCAGTTTCAACTCATGACTGATCGGCATGCCCCAGGCCTGGAGTTGCTGCAAATTGCCGATGTGCGTATCGGCGATGTCCGCCGACACCTGGCCGATGCCGTAGCAGCAGAACTCCAGCGGGCGATTGGCGGTGATCTTCGAGTCCAGCTGGCGCAAACTGCCCGCCGCCGCGTTGCGCGGGTTGGCGAAGGTCTTGCCGCCGACTTCCAGTTGCGTGGCGTTGAGCCGCTCGAAACCGGCCTTGGACATGAACACTTCGCCGCGCACCTCCAAGGTCGCCGGCCAGCCGGTGCCGTGCAGCTTGAGCGGAATGTTGCGTACGGTGCGCACGTTGACGCTGATGTCTTCGCCGGTGGTGCCATCGCCGCGGGTCGCGCCGCGCACCAGCACGCCATCCTGATACAGCAGGCTGACGGCCAGGCCATCAAGCTTGGGCTCACAGCTATATTCAACGGTTGCGCCGCCACCGAACAGGTCGCCCGCCGGCAGGTCCAGGCCTTCGGTCACCCGGCGGTCGAACTCACGCATGTCGGTTTCTTCGAAGGCGTTGCCCAGACTGAGCATCGGCACTTCGTGACGCACCTGGGTAAACGCCGACAGCGCCGCGCTGCCCACTCGCTGGGTTGGCGAGTCGCTGGTGATCAGTTCGGGATTGGCCGCTTCCAGGGCCTTGAGCTCGCTGAACAAGCGGTCGTATTCGGCGTCCGGAATGCTCGGTTCGTCGAGCACGTGGTAACGATAGTTGTGCTGATCCAGCTCAGCGCGCAGCTCTAAAATACGGTTCTTGGCGGCGGTCATGGGTGTTCTCTCATAAAGCAAAAGAGCAGCCGAGGCTGCTCAATCTGTTTTGCCGATCATCCCGCGCACCGCGCGGGAATAACCATTTCAATCAACGTTTCTGGGTCAGGGCGCGGCGTTCGAACTCGACAATGCGCTGACGGTAGTGCTCGATCGTCTGGGCGGTCAGCACGCTGCGCTGGTCGTCCTTGAGCTCACCGTTGAGCTCCTGGGACAGTTTACGCGCCGCTGCCACCATCACGTCGAAGGCTTGCTTCGGATGGCGAGGACCTGGCAGACCCAGGAAGAAACTCACCGCCGGAGTGCTGAAGTGGTCGATGTCGTCCAGGTCGAATACGCCAGGCTTGACGGCGTTGGCCATGGAGAACAGCACTTCACCGTTGCCGGCCATGCTTTCGTGGCGATGGAAAATATCCATCTCGCCGAAACGCAAACCGCTCTCCAGAATGTTCTGCAACAGCGCCGGGCCCTTGAAGCCGGCAGCGTCGCGGCAGATCACGCTGATCACCAGCACTTCTTCAGCTTGCGGCTGATCCTTGTCGTTGACCGCTGGCGCGGACTTGGTGTCGTCCGGGAAATCGTCGTCGCGGCTGCTGAAGCTCGGGCCGCCGTCCAGATCCAGGCTGAGGTTCATGTCGCCCTGGGAAGGCTCGCTATGGCCACGCTTGCCGCGCTTGGAACCCGACTCGCGAGGCTCCCGGGCCGGCATGCTCACCGATGGCAGATCCTGCTCGTCCAGTTGCGGCTCTTTATGTGCGTCCAGCACGCGCGGCGGGCCCAGCAGCTCGGCGCTGCTGTCCTCGTCCGGCAGGTTGGACAGACTTCGATCAAGACGGAACTTCAGTTTTCCCTTGCCGCCGCGCATACGGCGCCAGCCATCGAAAAGAATACCGGCAATGACAATAATGCCGATGACGATCAGCCACTCGCGCAGACCGATTTCCATGTAATCCCGTGCCTCTATAAAAAATGCTGAAAAATAAGGGGTTTACAACCTGCAAACCGCTTTAAAACGTGGCGCCAACTCTATGTTCTGACAGGCGTTTTGCCCACGTATACGAAAAATTGACATTAAACTAGCACGACCAAAGGCAACTTTACACCGTCTACCACGTTGGCTAGCGCGAATATGTCGATTGGCCAGCAAGTCGAAGCCAGGAAAAGAGTCCTACAAACCGCAAACACTCTTCCTACAACCACGACTCAGGCATCCACCATCGCCATCGCCTCCTCGACATCCACCGCCACCAGACGTGAACAACCGGGTTCGTGCATCGTCACACCCATCAGTTGTTCGGCCATTTCCATGGCGATCTTGTTGTGGGTGATATAGATGAACTGCACTGTCTGTGACATCTCTTTTACCAATCGCGCGTAGCGTCCAACGTTAGCGTCATCCAGTGGCGCGTCAACCTCATCGAGCATGCAGAACGGCGCCGGGTTCAACTTGAAGATCGCAAAAACCAGAGCCAATGCGGTCAGGGCCTTTTCGCCGCCGGAGAGCAAATGGATGGTGCTGTTCTTCTTTCCTGGCGGCTGCGCCATGATTGTTACCCCTGTATCGAGTAGATCTTCGCCCGTCAGTTCCAAATACGCGCGGCCTCCACCGAAAACTTTTGGGAAAAGCGCCTGTAAACCGCCATTGATCTGATCAAAGGTATCCTTGAAACGGTTGCGGGTTTCCTTGTCGATCTTGCGAATCACGTTCTCAAGGGTTTCAAGGGCTTCCACCAGATCGTCGTTCTGCGCATCCAGATAACGCTTACGCTCCGATTGTTGCTGGTACTCATCGATGGCCGCCAGGTTGATCGCGCCCAGACGCTGGATCCTGGCGGCGATGCGCTCGAGCTCTTCCTCGGCTTCCTTCTCGCTGGCCTCGGCAGTCAGTGTCGCGAGTACGCCGTGGAGATCGTAGCCGTCTTCCAGCAATTGGTCCTGCAAAGTCTTGCGGCGTACGGTCAGGGCTTGCCATTCCATGCGCTGGGTTTCGAGCTGGCTGCGAATCAACTGGGATTGCTGTTCGGCCTGGCTGCGGCGCTTCTCGGCGTCGCGCAGTTCGCGGTCGGCATCTTCGAGGGCGATCTGCGCGGTCTTGAGTTCTTCGTCGACGGTCATGCGCTTGTCGAGCAACTCCTCGAGTTTCAGGCGCAGCTCTTCCAGTGGCGCTTCGCCCTCCTCCAGATTGAGGCTCAGTTGCTCGCGTTTTTCAGTCAGGCGCTCGGACTGCATCTCCAGCCGCTCCAGCGCCTGGCGCGTCGAATCATGCTGCGCCTTGAGCGAGCCCAGACGCACCGCCAGCTGATGGGCGTGATCCTTGTGCTGCCGCGCTTCCTGACGCACCCGGTCCAGACGCTCACGCAGGCTGTCGCGCTGGGCCAGCAGCAACTCACGCTGCTCGGTGTCCTGCGCCATGCTGTCGAGGGCTTCCTGCAATTGCAGGCGCGCTTCGCCGATGTTTTCGTGTTCCAGCGCTCGCTGCTCATCGAGTTCGATGAGCTCTTCGTCGAGGCGGGTACGGCGCAGGGTCAATTGTTCGGCCTTGGCCTTGCCGGCAGACAATTGAGCCTTCAACTCACCTTGCTGACGTGCTTCGTCCTGCAGCAAACGGCGCAGATGTTCGCGCCCGTTCTCCTGCTGACGCTGCTGTGCCCTGAGATTCTGCAGTCGGGTTTCCAGGGTTTCGACAGCGGCTTCGCGCTCTTCGCGCTCCAGGCCCAGTTGCTGGATTTCCTGACCCCGGGCGAGCACGCCGCTTTCCGCTTCACTGGCCCGACGCACCCGCAGAAAATGCCGACCGACCCAGTAACCGTCGCGGCTGATCAGGCTCTGCCCGGCAGCCAATTGACTGCGCAAGGCCAAGGCCTGTTCGAGGCTGTCCACCGGCTTGACCTGCCCCAGCCATGGCGACAGATCGAGCTGCGCCTCGACCTTGTCCAGCAGGCTGCCCGGCACCCGTACGCCATCGCTGGACGGGCTGAGCAAGCGCAAGTCGCCCTGGGCAAACCCGGACAGATCGAAATCGTTGAAATCGTCCACCAGCACCGCTTGCAGGTCGGCACCCAGCACGGTTTCCACCGCCAGTTCCCAACCGGCCTCAACCTTCAGGCCTTCGGCCAGGCGCGGGCGATTCGCAAGATTCTGTTCGCGCAGCCATTCGGCGGTACCGGTGCCCGGGTCGAGCGCGGCTTGCTGCAAAGCTTCGAGTGAAGCCAGTCGACCGTTGAGGCGCTGCAAATCGCCTTGCGCCTGCTGCTGCGCGGTCAGCGCTTGCTGCAGTTCCTGACGCAACTGCTCAAGCTTTTCGACCTGGGCTTCTTCGCTGGTCTGCAAATCCTCGAGCGTCGCTTCGGATTCGGCGAGCTGCTCGCTGAGCGCCATGATCGCCGCGTCTTCCGGGTCCGCCGAGAGCAAGGCGCGTTCTTCGCCAAGACGCTTCTGGCGATCGGCCAGGCGCTCCAGGCTGGTTTCCAGTTGCTGGATCCGCGATTGCTGCACTTCGGCCTGACGGCGCGGCTCGGCGGCGGTGAGGTTGAACGTATCCCACTGCTCTTGCCAGCCGTGCATGGTGGTTTCGGATTCTTCCAGCGCGGCAGCGGCCTCTTCGGCGGCGGCGCTGGTGACTTCCTGCTCCGGGGTGAGCATGTCCAGCTCTTCGCCGAGGGTCAGCAGCAGCGTGCGGTCGTGGCCCAGGTGCGATTCGGTTTCCAGGCGTGCGCGCTCGGCCTCTTTCAGGTCATCCTGCAACTGGCGCAAACGCTGCTGACCGTGCTGGATGCTCTGCTCGACCCGGGCAATGTCGCCGCCGACCGAGTAGAAGCGCCCCTGCACCAGGTTGAAGCGCTCCGACAGGTCGTGGTGCCCGTCACGCAGGCGCTCGATGCTTGCGTCGGCATTGCGCTGTTCGGCCACCAAGGCTTCGAAAGAAACTTCCTGGTTGCCGATGATCGCTTCACGCTGGCCGACCTGATCGTTCAGCGCCTGCCAGCGCAGGGCCGACAGCTGGGCCTTGAGCTGACGCTCCTCGCCCTTGAATTCCTGATACTTCTTGGCGGCCTCGGCCTGGCGGTGCAAGCGTTCGAGCTGACGCTCAAGCTCTTCGCGCAGGTCGGTCAGGCGCTCAAGGTTCTCGTGGGTGCGGCGGATGCGGTTTTCCGTCTCGCGCCGGCGCTCCTTGTACTTGGAGATACCCGCGGCTTCTTCGATGAAGTTGCGCAGGTCTTCGGGCTTGGACTCGATCAGCTTGGAGATCATCCCCTGCTCGATGATCGAATAGCTGCGCGGGCCAAGGCCGGTGCCGAGGAAGATGTCGGTGATGTCGCGGCGCCGGCATTTGGTGCCGTTGAGGTAATAGGTAGTCTGGCTGTCGCGGGTCACTTTGCGGCGAATGGAGATTTCCGCATAAGCGGCGTACTCCCCGAGCAAGGTGCCGTCGGAGTTGTCGAACACCAGTTCGATGCTCGCCTGGCTCACCGGCTTGCGGCTGGTGGAGCCGTTGAAGATGACGTCGGTCATCGATTCGCCGCGCAGGTTCTTCGCCGAACTCTCGCCCATCACCCAGCGCACGGCGTCGATGATGTTCGATTTGCCGCAGCCATTGGGCCCGACCACCGCCGCCATGTTACTGGGGAAGTTCACCGTGGTCGGGTCGACGAAGGATTTGAACCCCGCCAGCTTGATGCACTTGAGCCGCACCCTCAGGCGTCCGTCAGGGCAGAGATCACCAGATCGCAACTGCGCTGGGCGTAAGCCGTCAGCACTTCGCGAATCTGCACAAAGTCACGGGCCAGCACCGCAGCGAGCAAGCGTTCGAACAGCTCGAGGAATTCGCTCATCGACGCTTTGCGCTGCTCCAGCGCGAGAAAATAGGCACGGCTCATGGCCGGCTGCAGATTCTCGACTGTCTCCTGCAAGTACGGGTTGTTGGCGAACGGGTACGCCGCGCGCATTACGCTGAAGCTGTCGTCGACGAAAGTGCGGATGTCCTGACGCTCGTAGCTGGCAGTCAGGCGTTGCTGGATCTGCACGAACGGCGCCATGTCGGCCTGGGTTTTCCAGCCGCTGGCCACGGAGTTACCGAGCAGGATATAGAGTTCGCTCATCAGCGTGCACAGGCTCTGCACCTTGTGCGGCGTGAGCTCGGTGACGTGGGCGCCCCGTCGCGGCAGGATCGCGATCAGGTGCCGACGCTCGAGGATCAGCAAGGCCTCGCGGACCGAACCACGGCTGACGTTGAGGGCCAGCGTGACCTTCTGTTCCTGGATGCGCTCTCCGGGCTTCATTTCGCCGCGAATGATGCGTTCGGCGAGGTGGTGAGCGATTTGCTCGGCGAGGCTGTCCGGCGCCTTGAACGTCATGGTTGTCCTTCAAACTCTTTGATCTGTACAAGCGGCGCAGTGTAGCGCAATTGCTGCGTCAGGGCGGAGTGCCCGCCCGGAGGTTTTTGGCACGATTCAAGCAAATTCAAGCAAAAAGGCAGGCTATCGAACCAGCGACAATAATTAAGGAACAGGTGGTTAATCGACAAATTGTAATTTCCTGACCTTTAAGTCAGAAAATCATTGACCGAAAAGTCAGACCTGCTAAATTCAGTTCCTATCGGTTAACAACAATAATGAGTCTGCGAGGCCTTCCGTGATCCAGTTTTTACTAAACCAGGAACTCCGTAGCGAGCACGCCCTGGACCCGAACCTGACCGTGCTCAATTATCTGCGCGACCATGTGGGCAAACCCGGCACCAAAGAAGGCTGCGCCAGCGGTGACTGCGGCGCCTGCACCGTGGTGGTCGGCGAATTGCAGACCGATGATGACGGCCGCGAACACATTCGCTATCGCAGCCTCAACTCGTGCCTGACCTTCGTGTCGTCCCTGCACGGCAAGCAACTGATCAGCGTCGAAGACCTCAAGCACAAAGGTGAACTGCACAGCGTGCAGAAAGCCATGGTCGAGTGCCACGGCTCGCAATGCGGCTTCTGTACCCCCGGCTTTGTGATGTCGCTGTTTGCCCTGCAAAAGAACAGCGATGCACCGGATCACGCCAAGGCCCACGAAGCACTGGCCGGCAACCTCTGCCGCTGCACCGGCTACCGGCCGATCCTGGAAGCCGCCGAGCAGTCCTGCTGCGCCAAGCAGCCAGACCAGTTCGATGCCCGCGAGGCCGACACCATCGCACGCCTGAAAGCCATTGCCCCGACCGATATCGGCGAACTCAACAGCGGCGACAAGCGCTGCCTCGTGCCGCTGACCGTGGCCGACCTGGCCGACCTCTACGACGCTTATCCACAGGCCCGCCTGCTGGCCGGCGGTACTGACCTGGCGCTGGAAGTCACGCAGTTCCACCGCACCCTGCCGGTGATGATCTACGTCGGCAACGTCGCCGAGATGAAGCGCATCGACCGCTTTGACGATCGCCTGGAAATCGGCGCCGCCACGTCCCTGTCCGATTGCTACGAGGCCTTGAACGCCGAGTACCCGGACTTCGGTGAATTGCTGCACCGCTTCGCGTCCTTGCAGATCCGCAACCAGGGCACCCTGGGCGGCAACATCGGCAACGCCTCGCCGATTGGTGACTCGCCGCCCCTGCTGATCGCCCTCGGCGCGCAAATCGTGCTGTGCAAAGGCGAAACCCGCCGTACCCTGGCGCTGGAAGATTACTTCATCGATTACCGTGTCACGGCGCGCCAGGAAAGCGAGTTCATCGAGAAGATCATCGTGCCCCGCGCCAGCGTCGAAAAACTGTTCCGCGCCTACAAGGTTTCCAAGCGCCTGGACGATGACATCTCGGCAGTCTGCGCCGCCTTCAACATTCGCCTGGAAAACGGCGTCGTCGCTGAAGCCCGCGTCGCCTTCGGCGGCATGGCCGCCATCCCGAAACGCGCCGCAGCCTGCGAAGCCGCATTGCTCGGTTCGCCATTCAACAACGCCACTGTCGAACGCGCCTGCGCTGCCCTGGCCGAAGACTTCACGCCGCTCTCGGACTTCCGCGCCAGCAAGGAATATCGCCTGCTCAGCGCACAGAACCTGCTGCGCAAATACTTCATCGAACTGCAAACACCGCACATCGAGACTCGGGTGACCGCTTATGTCTAATCATCACGCCGTAGAGAAGACCCAAGCCGAATTGGCTGAACTGTTCGCCAAGGACCTGACCACCGGTGTCGGCCGCAGCGTCAAGCACGACAGCGCCGCCAAGCATGTGGCCGGTGAAGCGCAATACATCGACGACCGCCTGGAGTTTCCAAACCAGTTGCACGTTTATGCGCGCATGTCGGACCGTGCCCACGCCCGGATCATCAGCATCGACACTTCGCCCTGCTACGCCTTTGAAGGCGTGCGCATCGCCATCACCCACGAGGACGTGCCAGGCCTGAAGGACATCGGTCCGCTGCTGCCGGGCGATCCGCTGCTGGCGATCGATACCGTGCAATTCGTCGGTCAACCGGTGATCGCCGTGGCGGCGAAAGACCTGGAAACCGCGCGCAAGGCGGCGATGGCCGCAATCATCGAATACGAAGACCTGGAGCCTGTGCTGGACGTGGTCGAAGCCCTGCGCAAGCGCCATTTCGTACTCGACAGCCACACCCACAAACGCGGCGATTCGGCCACGGCGCTGGCCACTGCCGAACATCGCATCCAGGGCACGCTGCACATTGGCGGCCAGGAACACTTCTACCTGGAAACCCAGATCTCTTCGGTGATGCCGACCGAAGACGGCGGCATGATCGTCTACTGCTCCACGCAGAACCCCACCGAAGTGCAGAAGCTGGTGGCAGAAGTGCTGGACGTGTCGATGAACAAGATCGTCGTCGACATGCGCCGCATGGGCGGTGGTTTCGGCGGCAAGGAAACCCAGGCGGCCAGCCCTGCGTGCCTGTGCGCGGTGATCGCGCACCTCACCGGCCAGCCGACCAAGATGCGTCTGCCACGGGTCGAAGACATGCTGATGACCGGCAAGCGTCACCCGTTCTATGTCGAGTACGACGTGGGCTTCGACAGCACCGGGCGCCTGCACGGCATCAACCTGGAACTGGCCGGCAACTGCGGTTGCTCCCCTGACCTGTCGGCGTCGATCGTCGACCGCGCGATGTTCCACTCGGACAACTCGTACTACCTGGGCGATGCGACCATCAACGGTCACCGCTGCAAGACCAACACCGCCTCGAACACCGCTTACCGTGGCTTCGGTGGCCCGCAAGGCATGGTCGCCATCGAAGAAGTGATGGACGCCATCGCCCGTCATCTGGCCCTCGACCCGCTGGCGGTGCGCAAGGCCAACTACTACGGCAAGACCGAGCGCAACGTCACCCACTACTACCAGACCGTCGAGCACAACATGCTCGAAGAGATGACCGCCGAACTGGAAGAAAGCAGCCAATACGCCGAGCGCCGCGAAGCGATCCGTCGCTACAACGCCAACAGCCCGATCCTGAAAAAGGGCCTGGCGCTGACCCCGGTGAAATTCGGTATTTCCTTCACCGCCAGCTTCCTCAACCAGGCCGGTGCCCTGGTGCACGTCTACACCGACGGCAGCATCCACCTGAACCACGGTGGCACCGAGATGGGCCAGGGCCTGAACACCAAGGTCGCGCAAGTCGTGGCCGAAGTGTTCCAGGTGGAAATGGACCGCGTGCAGATCACCGCGACCAACACCGACAAAGTACCGAACACCTCGCCGACCGCCGCGTCCAGTGGCGCCGACCTGAACGGCAAGGCCGCGCAGAACGCCGCCGAAACCATCAAGCAACGCCTGGTGGAATTCGCGGCTCGCCAGTACAAGGTCAGCGAAGAGGACGTGGAATTCCACAACGGCCACGTGCGGGTTCGCGATCACATCCTGACCTTCGAAGCGCTGATCCAGCAGGCGTATTTCGCCCAGGTGTCGCTGTCGAGCACCGGCTTCTACAAGACCCCGAAAATCTACTACGACCGCAGCCAGGCTCGCGGCCGTCCGTTCTACTACTTCGCCTTTGGCGCAGCGTGCTGCGAAGTGCTGGTCGACACCCTGACCGGCGAATACAAGATGCTGCGCACCGACATCCTCCACGACGTCGGCGCCTCGCTGAACCCGGCCATCGACATCGGTCAGGTCGAGGGCGGTTTCATCCAGGGCATGGGCTGGCTGACCATGGAAGAGCTGGTGTGGAACAACAAGGGCAAGCTGATGACCAACGGCCCGGCCAGCTACAAGATCCCGGCCGTAGCGGACATGCCGCTGGACCTGCGGGTGAAGCTGGTGGAAAACCGCAAGAACCCCGAAGACACGGTGTTCCATTCCAAGGCCGTGGGCGAGCCGCCGTTCATGCTCGGCATCGCCTCGTGGTGTGCGATCAAGGACGCCGTGGCGAGCCTGGGCGATTACCGGCATCAACCGAAAATCGACGCCCCGGCGACGCCGGAGCGAGTGTTGTGGGGCTGTGAGCAGATGCGCCAGTTGAAGGCGGCGAAGGCTGTCGAGGCTGAGACCGAGTTGGCTTCGCTCTAGGACCGAGGTGCGGCTATCGCGAGCAAGCTCGCTCCCACAGGGTTATGTGCTGACTGATGGACCTGTACAAATCCAATGTGGGAGCGAGCTTGCTCGCGATGGCGGACTAACAGACACACAGATGTCGAGGTGAACATGTACAACTGGATCGACGCCCTCGCCGACCTGCAAAACCAGGGTGAGCCCTGCGTGCTGGTTACCATCATCGAAGAGCTCGGCTCGACGCCGCGCAATGCTGGCTCGAAGATGGTCATCAGCGCGAACCAGAGCTTCGACACCATCGGTGGCGGGCACCTGGAATACAAGGCCATGAAGATCGCTCGCGAGATGCTCGCCAGCGGCAAGCAGGACACCCATCTGGAGCGCTTCAGCCTAGGCGCCAGCCTCGGCCAGTGCTGCGGTGGCGCGACCGTTTTGCTGTTCGAACCGATGGGCCAGGTTCAAGCGCAGATCGCCGTGTTCGGTGCCGGCCACGTCGGCCGCGCCCTGGTGCCACTGCTGGCCAGCCTGCCCTGCCGGGTGCGCTGGATCGATTCGCGGGAAGATGAATTCCCCGAGCAGATCCCCCATGGCGTGCGCAAGATCGTCAGCGAAGAACCGGTGGATGAAATCGATGATCTGCCGGCCGGCAGCTACTACATCGTGATGACCCACAACCATCAACTCGACCTCGAACTGACCGCTGCGATCCTCAAGCGCAACGACTTCGCCTACTTCGGCCTGATCGGTTCGAAGACCAAACGGGTGAAGTTCGAACATCGCCTGCGCGACCGCGGTTTCGACAACAGCGTCGTGCAACGCATGCGCTGCCCGATGGGCATCGGCGAAGTCAAAGGCAAGCTGCCTGTGGAAATCGCCATCTCCATCGCCGGCGAAATCATCGCCACCTATAACGCGAACTTCGGCCAGCAAACCTCCAGCGCCGGATCGATTGCCAAACTGCTGCCTGCCTCACGCCGCAGCCAAGCCTCCAACTGAGAATTCTCATGCCTCTGACTCGCAAAGCCTACCGCGCCGCCATCCTGCACAGCATCGCCGACCCAGCCGTCGTTGGCATCGAAGCCTCCTACGAGTATTTCGAAGACGGCTTGCTGGTTGTGGATAACGGCCAGATCAGCGCCCTCGGTCACGCCAGCGAACTGCTGCCGACCCTGGCGGCGGACGTCGAAATCACCCACTACCAGGATGCACTGATCACCCCCGGCTTCATCGACACCCACATCCACCTGCCGCAAACCGGCATGGTCGGCGCCTATGGCGAGCAACTGCTGGACTGGCTCAACACCTACACCTTCCCGTGCGAAAGCCAGTTCGCCGACAAGGCCCACGCCGACCAGGTCGCGGACATTTTCATCAAGGAACTGCTGCGCAACGGCACCACCACTGCGCTGGTATTCGGCAGCGTGCACCCGCAATCGGTGAACTCGTTCTTCGAAGCGGCCGAGCAGCTCGACCTGCGGATGATCGCCGGCAAGGTGATGATGGACCGCAACGCCCCGGACTACCTGACCGACACCGCCGAATCCAGCTACGTCGAAAGCAAGGCGCTGATCGAGCGCTGGCACGGCAAGGGTCGCCTGCACTACGCGGTCACCCCACGCTTCGCACCGACCAGCACCCCGGAACAACTGACCCTGGCCGGTCAGCTGCTGACCGAGTACCCGGATCTGTACATGCAGACCCACATCAGCGAAAACCTCAAGGAAATCGAGTGGGTCAAAGAGCTTTTCCCGGAGCGCAAGGGCTACCTGGACGTCTACGATCACTACCAGTTGCTCGGCGAGCGCTCAGTGTTCGCCCACGGTGTGCACCTGTGCGATGACGAGTGCGCGCGACTGGCAGAAACAGGTTCGGCCATCTCGTTCTGCCCGACCTCGAACTTCTTCCTCGGCAGCGGCCTGTTCAACCTGCCGATGGCCGAGAAGCACAAGCTCAATGTCGGCATCGGCACCGATGTGGGTGGCGGCACCAGTTTCTCGCTGCTGCAAACCCTCAACGAAGCCTACAAGGTCATGCAACTGCAAGGTGCACGCCTGAGCCCGTTCAAGTCGCTGTACCTGGCCACCCTCGGCGGCGCCCGCGCATTGCGCCTGGAAGACAAGATCGGCAACCTGCAACCGGGCACCGACGCCGACTTCCTGGTGCTGGACTACAACGCCACGCCGCTGCTGAGCTATCGCCTGAAGCAGGCCAATAACATCGCCGAGACATTGTTTGTGTTGATGACCCTGGGGGATGACCGGACGGTGCAGCAGACCTATGCGGCGGGGAATTTGGTGCATCAGCGGTAAATTTCTCCGGACATAAAAAATCCCCCGTGATCATCAGATTCCGGGGGATTTTTTTGACCCTCTGTAGGAGCGAGCCTGCTCGCGATGAACCCGAGGGCGACACGGGGTGTCAGGCTTCCCGCGTAATCGTTAACGACCATCGCGAGCAGGCTCGCTCCTACAGGGGGCGGTGTCAGATTTTCGCGGGCGAACGCCCAGGCTTCTTGGTCTGCAGCAAATGCGAGAACACCGCATGCAGATCATCCGACGCACTTTCCTCGTCGAGGTTGAGTTTGCTGTCGATGTGATCCATGTGATGCATCATCAGGTTCACCGCCAGTTCAGCGTCGCGCTTTTCGATGGCGTCGATCAACTGGGTGTGCTCGTCGTAGGAGCAATGGGAACGGTTGCCGCTTTCGTACTGGGCGATGATCAGCGACGTCTGGGACACCAGGCTGCGCTGGAAGCTGATCAACGGGGCGTTTTTCGCCGCTTCGGCCAGTTTCAGGTGAAACTCGCCCGACAGACGGATACCGGCACCGCGATCACCGCGCGAGAAGCTGTCGCGTTCATCGTTGACCATCTGGCGCAACTCGGCAATCTGCTCGGCGGTAGCGTGCTGAACCGCCAATTCGGTGATCGCACGCTCGACCAGACGGCGGGCCATGAACACCTGACGGGCTTCTTCGACGCTCGGGCTGGCGACCACGGCGCCGCGATTCGGACGCAGCAGCACCACGCCTTCATGGGCCAGGCGCGACAAGGCGCGGCGAATGATGGTGCGGCTGACCCCGAAAATTTCCCCCAGCGCTTCTTCGCTCAACTTGGTGCCGGGCGCCAGACGCTGCTCGAGGATGGCCTCGAAGATATGCGCGTAGACAATATCGTCCTGGGTACCGCTGCGGCCGGCTTTGCCTGCTCGCGGTTGTTTCTTTAGGGGTTGCAACTGTTCGTTCATGGGCACTCGAGTCGGAAGAACTGCGGCGAATTGACCGTGACTGTAATACGGCACAGTGGGTCGCTGGCAAGTATCGCGTAAAAAACACTGCGATTGTACACAATGGAGGGTGGCAACACGACTGTACGGCTGAATGTTGCCTCGGCTGTATTGCAACGTCTGGTTACTTTTGAGTTTAGGCTTGTTCACAGAATCCGCCCTTGTAACGCGATCCCTGTGGGAGCGAGCTTGCTCGCGATGGCGGCGTCACATTCAGCACTTCTGTTGGCTGATCCACCGTTATCGCGAGCAAGCTCGCTCCCACAGAGTTCGTGTTGCAGCGGACATCTTCATCTGTAAAAGGAACACCGCCGTCATGAACGACGCCACCCACACGCAAATCCGCCCGTTGGCCGACACCTCGCCCTCGGCCATCGTCGCCGGCTTCATCGCCATGATGACCGGCTACACCAGCTCCCTGGTGCTGATGTTCCAGGCCGGGCAAGCGGCGGGCCTGAGCAGCGGGCAGATTTCTTCGTGGATCTGGGCGATTTCCATCGGCATGGCGGTGTGCTCCATCGGCCTGTCCTTGCGTTATCGCACGCCGATCACCATTGCCTGGTCGACCCCGGGCGCAGCGCTGCTGATCACCAGCCTGGGCGGCGTGAGCTACGGCGAAGCCATTGGTGCCTATATTACCTGCGCGGTGCTGGTGACGATTTGCGGGCTGACCGGCAGCTTCGAACGACTGGTGAAAAAGATTCCGGCATCCCTGGCCGCCGCCCTGCTGGCGGGGATCCTGTTCAAGATCGGTAGCGAGATTTTCGTCGCAGCGCAACACCGCACTGCCCTGGTACTGGGGATGTTCGTCACTTATCTGGTGGTCAAGCGCCTGTCGCCGCGCTATGCGGTGTTGGCGGCATTGCTGATCGGCACGGCATTGTCAGGCTTCATGGGGTTACTGGACTTCAGCGGCTTCCACCTGGAAGTGGCCACGCCGGTCTGGACCACACCGCATTTCTCCCTGGCCGCGACCATCAGCATCGGCATCCCGCTGTTTGTCGTCGCCATGACCTCACAAAACATGCCCGGCATCGCCGTATTGCGCGCTGATGGTTACACGGTACCTGCCTCGCCGCTGATCACCACCACCGGCATCGCCAGTTTACTGTTGGCACCGTTCGGTTCCCACGGGATCAACCTGGCGGCGATCAGCGCAGCAATCTGCACCGGGCCCCACGCCCATGAGGATCGCAACAAGCGCTACACCGCGGCAGTCTGGTGCGGGATTTTCTACGGGATTGCCGGCGTGTTCGGCGCGACGCTCGCGGCATTGTTTGCCGCGCTGCCCAAGGAACTGGTGCTGTCGATTGCGGCGCTGGCACTGTTCGGCTCGATCATCAATGGCTTGAGCATCGCCATGAGCGAAGTGAAGGAACGTGAAGCGGCGCTGATCACCTTCATGGTCACGGCATCGGGGCTGACGCTGTTTTCCATCGGTTCGGCGTTCTGGGGGATTGTCGCGGGGGTGGTGACACTGCTGATTCTGAACTGGAGGAGCGAACCTGCTCGCGATGGTCGTCAACGATAACGCTGGAAACCTGAGACCCTGCGGCGCTCTCAGGTTCATCGCGAGCAAGCTCGCTCCTACAAAAAAAGCATAAAAAAACGGCGACCCTTGGGTCGCCGTTTTTTCTGGAACATCAAGCTACCGGATTGATCGGCTTTTCCGGGTACCAGACGTCCAGCAGCGGGCTGACTTCAACGCTGGTCAGCTCGGTGCGGCCTTTGAGCCAGGCTTCAACGGCAGCGCGCTGTTCAGCGCTGACCGAGCCACGCTTCTGCAGGCAAACCAGACCGTAGTCGTCGCCGCCAACATAACCCAGACCGTTGGCTTCCATGGCTTCTTTGAGGAACGCGTCGAGGAAAGCATCAATGGCTTCATCAGCCAAATCTTCTTTGAAATCCAGGTTCAGTTCGAAACCCAGCTCTTGAAATTCATCGACGCACAGTTTTTTGCGCAGACGCTGGGAACGGTTAGTCGCCATTGGAACAATCCTCTTAAGTAATAACGGGCGGCACTTTAGCAGTTTAAGCCGCCGATTGCCTGACTCTCTGGGCCACCACGCCTACCGTCGGTAAAAAAATAGCCGATCAGGATGCTCGCGCACGGCACAAGCCGTGACACCTTGGGGCATAATGCCGACACTTTCATGACCATTGAGGGAATTTATCTCCATGCCCTCTTTATATTTCCCCCTCGGCTGTAGGGTTTTATTTCAGATGATCAAATCTTTGCGTCCTTTGCTGTTGGCCGGTTTTCTTCTCCCCCTGGCCCTCCACGTTTCCGCCGCTCCAATCAATACCGCGTTGTCGCCCAACGTTGAAAAAGCCCTGAAAGCCAGCAAGCTGCAGGACAACGCCCTGTCGCTGGTGATGATCCCCCTCACCGGCCCCGGCACCCCGACGGTGTTCAACGCCGACGTGTCGGTCAACCCGGCATCGACCATGAAACTGGTCACTACCTACGCGGCGCTGGAAATGCTCGGCCCGAACCACCAGTGGAAAACCGAGTTCTACACCGACGGCACCCTCAGTGGCGGCATTCTCAACGGCAACCTCTACCTCAAGGGTGGCGGCGATCCGAAGCTGAACATGGAAAAACTCTGGCTGCTGATGCGCGACCTGCGCGCCAACGGCGTGACCCAGGTCACCGGCGATCTGGTGCTGGATAAAACCTTCTTCGTGCAACCGCAACTGCCGGAGTTCAATGACGACGGCAACGACGATAACAAGCCGTTCCTGGTCAAGCCCGACTCGCTGCTGGTCAACCTCAAGGCGCTGCGCTTCGTCGCGCGCAATGACTCGGGCAAGGTGCTGGTCTCGGTGGAGCCGCCGATTGCGAGCATCCGCATCGACAACCAGGTCAAGGCCCTCAACTCCAAGCAATGCACCGGTGGCGTGCGCTACAACCCGGTGGCTCAGGCCGACGGCAGCGTGACCGTGACGGTCGGCGGCCAACTGGGTGAAGGCTGCAGCTCACAGACTTACCTGTCGCTGCTCGACCACGCGACCTACACCGCCGGCGCCGTCCGCGCGATCTGGAAGGAGCTGGGTGGCAGCATTCAGGGCAGGGATGTGCTGGCGCCAACACCGAAAGACGCCAAGGTCCTGGCCCGGGCGTTCTCGCCGGACCTGGCGGAAATCATCCGCGACATCAACAAGTACAGCAACAACACCATGGCCCAGCAGTTGTTCCTGAGCCTGGGCCAACGCTTCCGCACCGATGCCGATGGTGACGACGCCAAGGCTGCCCAGCGTGTCGTGCGCCAGTGGCTGGCGAAAAAGGGCATCACCGCGCCGCACCTGGTGATGGAGAACGGCTCCGGCCTGTCCCGTGCCGAGCGTGTCAGCGCCCGAGAAATGGCCTCGATGCTGGAAGCTGCCTGGCACAGTCCGTATTCCGCCGAATACATCAGTTCGATGCCGATCGCCGGCACCGACGGCACCATGCGCAAACGCCTGAAGACCACTGCGATGCGCGGTGAAGCCCACGTCAAGACCGGCACCCTGAACACCGTGCGGGCGATCGCCGGTTTCAGTCGCGACGTCAACGGCAACACCTGGGCGGTGGTGGCAATCCTCAACGACAAGGCCCCTTTCGGCGCCTCGTCGGTGCTCGATCAGGTGCTGCTGGATCTGTACCGCCAACCGAAAACGCCGCAAACGGCGTCGGTGTTGTAACCGAATCTGGAAAGCTCCAGAGATCTACTGTGGGAGCGAGCTTGCTCGCGATGGCGGCATGACAGTCAGCATCAATGTTGAATGTAAAACCGCTATCGCGAGCAAGCTCGCTCCCACAGGGTCTGCGTACAACCCGGGTTAACTCATCTCCCCCTCTACCCGATCCCTTCCTGCCTGCTTCGCCGCGTAAACCCCGGAATCCGCGCGCAACAGCAAAGCATCGGCGCCCTCCCCGACCCGCCAACTGGCAATCCCGAAACTGGCAGTGACCGTACCGACACCTTCAATGGGTGAACTGCGCAGGCCTTGCCACAATTGCTGGGCCAACATATAGGCCTGTTCGCCGCTGATATCCGGGCACAGCACCATGAACTCCTCACCGCCCAAGCGGCAGAACACATCGGTGCGACGCAGCCGGTGGCCGATCCGTTGGCACACAGCCTGCAACACCCGATCACCGATGGCA
Source organism: Pseudomonas sp. GW821-FHT12A04 (assembly GCF_058807755.1). Taxonomy (NCBI): domain Bacteria; kingdom Pseudomonadati; phylum Pseudomonadota; class Gammaproteobacteria; order Pseudomonadales; family Pseudomonadaceae; genus Pseudomonas; species Pseudomonas sp. GW821-FHT12A04. The sequence continues at coordinate 127,602 of NZ_JBXAQZ010000006.1, read as the reverse complement.
TGACCATGCAGGTCATTGATGCGCTTGAAATGGTCGATATCGAGCATGATCACCGACAGATCCCCACCGCCACGCTCCACCCGGGCCATTTCGATGGTCAAGCGCTCCTGGAAATAACGCCGGTTGTGGATACCGGTCAGGGAATCGGTGACCGACAACGCGCGCAACTCTTCTTCCACCCGCTTCCTATCGGAAATGTCCGAGATGTAGCCGTGCCACAGCACACCGCCACCGGGCAGTTCCTCTGGCGTGGCCTCGCCACGCACCCAACGCAGACCCCGTTGCGGCAATTGCACGCGGTATTCCTCGCGCCAGGGGCTGAGGGTGTCGGCCGAGGCGCGGATCGAGGCACGGACACGGGTGCTGTCCTGGGGGTGAATCCGGGTGAAGATCGCTTCGGCATTGAGCAGCAGCACGTCAGGTTCCAGCTCGTAGATCTCGCGAATGCCGTCGCTGGCGTAGATCACGCTGAAACGCCCGTCGAACTCCATCTTGAACTGGTAGATGCCACCGGGCACGTGGGCGCTGAGTTTCTTCAACAACAGATCCCGCGCCGCGAGCGCCTCATGGACACGCTTGCGTTCGGTGATGTCGATGCACACCGCCAGGTGCCCGACCCACAGGCCTTGCTCGTCGAGCACTGGCGTGGCGAGCATGTTGACTATCAAATGGCTGCCATCGCCACGTACCAGCGTCCACTCCCGCGCCTCGTGGCTGCCCTGCGCGTCGCCTTCGACCAGCATCGCCTGGCAGGTCGGCACCGGTTTACCATAGCGTGCGCTCAACTCTGCCGAGCGAGCGACCAGCTCCCGGGGCAGGTGCAGGCTCTCCAGGGTCATATGCCCCACCACCTCGGCACTGGTATAGCCAAGCATCTGCTCAGCACCGGCGTTGAAGGTGCTGATGACACCGCGCAGGTCGGTGGCGATGATCGCGACCTGGGTGGCGGCATTCAGCACACCACGCAACTGACCATGGGTGCCGCGCAGCTCCTGCTCTCGATCCCGTAGCTCCCGGGTGCGTTGCTCGACCATTTTCAACGCCCGCTGCCGCTGGCTGACCAACACGTACAGCAAGGCACTGAGCATCACGCTGAGCATTCCACCCAACACCACCACACTGGTCACGGAGGAATGATTGGCCTTCACGAACGCATCGCTGGGCTGGATATCGACTTGATAGTCATGGTCGGCCATGCGCAACAGGCGCGTGGCCGACAGCTCGCTGATGGCCGGCGGGTTGGGTGACTCGAACAGCACCTCGTGCTGGTCATCGATCGACAAATCGAGGATGCGCACCGAGAGATAGTCATGGCTGGCGTCCGGCAGTCCGTCCGCCAACAACTGGCGCATGCTGATCACGGCCATGACATAACCGTAGGGCTTCGTGGATTTGCGGTCCTGACTGCTGCGCTGCATGAGCGGCGCGACCAGCAGCACGCCGCGGGCATAAGCCGGTTCGATACTCACCAGATGCATCGGTTGTGATACCGCCATACCGCCACGCTGATCGGCCCGAGCGAGCGTGGCACGCCGCAGCGGCTGAGCCAGCAAGTCGTAACCGAAAGGAGCGCCGAGTTTGCTTTGCGTCTGGCTGTACAGCACCGCCACGTACTCATCTCGCTCGCTGGCCAGTTGCAATTGGCCGTCGGCGTTGAGCTCCCTCAGGGTGAAGTTGTTCAAGCCCTCGTCTCGCACCCGACGCTCGAACGCCGCCCGCTCGTCACGAGTGACCCGCTGGGCATAGGAATACGCTTGGGTTCGCAGCAGCAAAGGTTGGGTGTAGCCGTCGAATTCCGCTCGGGACACCGAATCGGAATTGGCGAAAAACCGGCGCAGGCCGTCGAGGCGCTGCTCCTGATCTTCGAAACGCTCTTCGATACGGCTGTAACGTTCACTGGCCAGCAGTTGGAAACGTTGCCGCAATTGATGGTGAAACAGATTCAGCGTCGACCACGCCAGCAACCCGGTGAGCACCCCGCCAACCAGCAATACCAGCAGCGCGACCAACCAGGCCGAGGCATCTTCGCTGATTATTCCCAGGATCCTGGGGCGCACGGCGTGCAACGACATAAAACGCAAACTCAAAACGCCAGGTGCGGAGAAGCCCTTTGGCCATGAACTGAGTTATAGCTATTAGCCACTAATTTGACCAGCCCTGAAACCCTGTAGGAGCAGCCGGTCGACGCTCGATTGCTCGCGATGGTCGATAACGATAACGCGTGCTTTCTGAATACACGCGGCGCTTTCGGGTTCATCGCGAGCAGGCTCGCTCCTACAGTGAATCAGCACAGCTATCAACGAGCCGTGATTTTCCAGGCGCGATGGATCTTGGCGTTGCGGGCAAAATCCGGGTCGATGGTCTGGGCGGTGATCTCCTCGACTGCATAACGCTCGCCGAGGTTGGCTTCCAGTTCAAACTTGCGGAAGTTGTTGGAGAAGTACAACACGCCGCCGGGCGCCAGTCGCGCCATGGCCAGGTCGATCAGTTGCACCTGGTCGCGTTGCACGTCGAAGACACCTTCCATGCGCTTGGAGTTGGAGAACGTCGGCGGGTCGATGAAGATCATGTCGTACTCGTCACGACTGGCTTCGAGCCACGCCATCACATCACCCTGCTCCAGACGGTTCTTGTCGGAGAAACCGTTCAACGACAGGTTGCGACGCGCCCAGTCCAGATAGGTTTTCGACAGGTCGACACTGGTGGTGCTGCGCGCGCCGCCCTTGGCCGCATGCACACTGGCCGTCGCGGTGTAGCAGAACAGATTGAGGAAGCGCTTGCCGGCCGCCTCTTTCTGGATACGCATGCGCATCGGCCGGTGGTCGAGGAACAGACCGGTGTCGAGGTAGTCGGTGAGGTTCACCAGCAGCTTCACGCCACCCTCATTGACCTCGACGAACTTGCCCTGTGCCGCCTGGCGCTCGTACTGCTTGGTGCCGCTCTGGCGCTCGCGGCGCTTGACCACCACACGGCTCTTGTCGATGTTCAACGCCTGCGGGATGGCTGCCAGGGCATCGAACATGCGGGCCGAAGCCTTTTCCGGATCGATTGATTTCGGCGCGACGTACTCCTGGACATGCACCCAATCGTGATACAGGTCGATGGCCATGGAGTATTCCGGCATGTCGGCATCGTACACGCGGTAGCAGTCGATGCCTTCACGCTTGACCCACTTGCCCAGGGCCTTGAGGTTCTTTTGCAGGCGGTTGGCGAACATCTGCCCGCCTTCGCTCAGGCGCGGCTGCTCGACCACTGGAGCCGGTGCCGGCGCCGGTTTGATCGGGTTGCCGTTTTTGTTGAACTTGCGTTCCTGCGGTTCGTTCGGCGCCTGATCGTAGGCGGCTTGCTCGCGCTCGACCTGGCGCTGCTCCGGAGTACGACGCTCGCCGGTGACGAATTGATCCGGCAACACCTTGATCAGCAACAGCTTGCACGGCAAGGCGCCGTTCCAGAACGAATACTGCTTGTGGCTGCGGATACCCATGCGCTTGCCCAGGTCCGGGGCGCCGGTGAACACCGCGGCTTCCCAGTTGAGGCAAGCCTGACGCAGGCGTTCGCCAAGGTTCTGGTAAAGGTAGAGCAGGCTCGCCTCGTCGCCCAGACGCTCGCCGTATGGTGGGTTGCAGATCACCAGGCCTTTCTGGTTCTGGTCCGGACGCGGCTCGAAGGTCGCGACTTCACCCTGGTAGATCTTGATCCACTCACTGAGGCCGGCACGTTCGACGTTGTTGCGACCCGGTTGAATCAGGCGCGGGTCGGCTTCGTAACCGCGAATCCACAGCGGCGGCTTGGCCAGGCCGGCCGCGGCGCGTTCGGTGGCTTCTTCGTGGAGTTTTTTCCACAGCGCCGGTACGTGACCGAGCCAGGCGGTGAAGCCCCACTGCTCGCGACGCAGGTTCGGCGCCATGTCGGCAGCGATCATGGCGGCTTCCACCAGGAACGTGCCGACACCGCACATCGGGTCGGCCAGAGCGCCGCCTTCGGCCGCGATACGGGGCCAGCCGGAACGGATCAGGATGGCGGCCGCGAGGTTTTCCTTGAGCGGCGCCGCACCTTGCTGCAAGCGATAGCCGCGCTGGTGCAGGCTGTGACCGGACAGGTCAAGAGACAGAATGGCTTCGCCACGATCCAGGCGCAGGTGAATGCGCAGGTCCGGGTTGAGCTTGTCGATGGACGGACGGTCACCTTGCGGGGTGCGCAGTTTGTCGACGATGGCGTCCTTGACCTTCAGCGCGCCGAAGTGGGTGTTGTCGATACCTGAGCCATGGCCGCTGAATTCGACGGCCAGGGTGCCGTCATTGAGCATGTGGTCTTGCCACTCGATGTCCAGCACGCCGTGGTACAGGTCTTCGGCGTCCTTCATTTGGAAACGCTTGAGCACCAGCAGCACGCGGTTGGCCAGGCGCGACCACAGGCACAGGCGATAAGCGGTTTCCATTGTGGCCATGCCGCGTACGGCAGAGGTGTGCTCCCGCGCTTCCTCAAGGCCAAGCCCGACGGCTTCCTCGATGAGCAGGCCTTCAAGGCCTTTTGGGCAAGTGAGGAAGAGTTCGAAACGATCGGACATGGGAATTCCAGAACCTTTAGCTAAGTGACCGGGCAACGCATTGCCGGTCCGGTTTTCAATCAGGCACTTTTCTCGAAGAGCGCCCGCGTGGCACGAAGGTGTGCCGTTCCACCCCTGCTGCTCGGGTTAAATGAGCTTAGATGCAAGGACAGATAAAAAAGTTGATGCAACAAAATGTCATAAGTCGACCCTTCGTCGAATAGTGCTTCCCGGCAACGGGAGCCATTCTCACTAAAGGATTAAGCCCATCATCCAGCGCAGAGCCGATCATACCGGGGTTTGGCCAATAAATACGCTACAAACGCTCTGTTACTTATGGCGTTAGCACATGAACGGTTACGTCCTTATGACAAAACGATCATTCCCTCGATGTGACGCATTGGTTAGAACTCAATACAGGTTGGCGCCGCAATGACGCCAACACCTTGGCTCGTCACGCCGGCAACGAGCCCCCAACGGCAGAGTTTTTCTGCCAGACCTCAATAGAGGTCGACGCGATAAATACAGTCAACAAGTGAGGGCAACACCCTATGAGAAGACTTAAGCGTGATCCGTTGGAAAGAGCATTTTTGCGCGGATATCAATATGGCGTTGGTGGTAAATCCCGTGAGCTTTGCCCATTTACTCTACCGTCGGTACGTCAAGCCTGGATTAACGGCTGGCGAGAAGGACGCGGCGACAACTGGGACGGTATGACCGGCACTGCGGGAATCCACAGACTCAACGAACTTCACGCCGTCGGCTAATTACAGGGCAGAACACTCCGACACGACAATCTGATTTGTACTGAATTAACCATGCACGTCCCATCCGGACGGCGGGCTCCGGCCCAGGGGCTCCTTTAAAGGGGCCCTTTTTTATGCCTGCTTCACATTCAGCGACGATACCCTTGTGGCGAGGGGGCTTGCCCCCGTTGGGTCGCGAAGCGGCCCCGAAACCAATCGACTCGGTGACACAGGTAAAACACAGTGGCCGGAATTGCGGCTGCTTCGCAGCCGAACGGGGGCAAGCCCCCTCGCCACAAAAGCCCCAACAGTCTTCAGCGTAGTGCTGCGATTGCGTCTACCGACTCACGAATCAGCGCCGGGCCTTTGTAGATGAAGCCCGAGTAGATCTGCACCAGGCTCGCGCCCGCGGTGATTTTCTCCGCTGCGTGCTTGCCTTCGGTAATACCGCCGGCAGCGATGATCGGCAGCCGACCACCCAGCTCCGATGCCAGCACTTTCACGGTGTGGGTGCTCTTGTCGCGAACCGGCGCGCCGGACAGACCACCGGCTTCTTCGCCGTGCTCCATGCCTTCGACGCCTATACGGCTCAGGGTGGTGTTAGTCGCAATGACCGCATCCATCCCGGTTTCGATCAGCGCTTGCGCAACTTGTGCGGTTTCTTCGTCGCTCATGTCCGGCGCGATCTTGATCGCCAGCGGTACATGTTTGCCATGACGCAAGGCCAGTTCCGCGCGGCGCTCGGCCAGATCGGCCAGCAACTGCTTGAGCGAGTCACCGAATTGCAGGCTGCGCAGGCCCGGCGTGTTCGGCGAGCTGACGTTGACCGTCACATAGCTGGCGTGGGCGTAGACCTTGTCCAGGCAGATCAGGTAGTCGTCCACGGCACGCTCGACCGGCGTATCGAAGTTCTTGCCGATGTTGATGCCCAGCACGCCCTTGTATTTGGCCGCCGCCACGCGGGCCAGCAGGTGATCGACGCCGAGGTTGTTGAACCCCATGCGATTGATGATCGCCTCGGCTTCCGGCAGACGGAACAGGCGCGGCTTCGGGTTGCCCGGCTGCGGACGCGGCGTGATGGTGCCGATTTCGACAAAACCGAAACCCAGTTGGGCGAAACCATCGATGGCCGCGCCGTTCTTGTCCAGGCCGGCGGCCAGCCCCACCGGATTCGGGAAGTCCAGGCCCATGACATTCACCGGCGTCTTCGCCGGGGCCTTGCACAGCAAGCCGTTGAGCCCAAGACGCCCGCCCGCGCCGATCAGGTCCAGGGACAGATCGTGGGAGGTTTCCGGGGAGAGTTTGAACAACAGCTGACGGGCCAGGGTGTACATGGGCGGATTTGACTCGATTGGCGGCGAATTGAGGCGGCGATTATAGCCGGGCAACGGGGTGGCAAGCGAGGCGCGTGATCAAATCAACGGATAATGGCATATGCCTTGCACCACTCTGGGCACCAGCACCCATGCCAACGACCGAATGTGTGCAAAGACAATGGCGTCGTCCCCGACCTGCTCATGCAAGAACTCGGGACGACGTTTTTTTTGCAAGGTGAACACGCGATGAACGAACCATCAGCCGGCCCTCTGGCCTGGGTCAATGGCAGCGATGCCCCGGAAAAAACCGAAATCAATCTCGGCTTCATGGCTCTGAGCGACTGCGCCTCGGTGGTTGTCGCCGCCACCCAGGGCTTCGCCCAACCCCATGGCTTGACCCTGAACCTCAAGCGTCAGTCGTCCTGGGCCAACCTGCGGGACAAACTGGTCAGCGGCGAACTCGATGCCGCCCACAGCCTCTACGGTCTGGTTTACGCCGTTCACCTGGGCATCGGTGGCGTGGCCGCGACCGACATGGCCGTGCTGATGGGCCTGAATCAGAACGGCCAGAGCATCAACCTGTCCCGTGGTTTGCAAGCGCTTGGAGTGACCAGTCCTGAAGCACTGGAACGGCACGTGCACCAAACTCGCTCAAAATTCACCTTCGCCCAAACGTTTCCAACCGGCACCCACGCCATGTGGTTGTATTACTGGCTCGCCAGCCAGGGCATTCACCCGCTCCTGGATGTCGACAGCGTGGTGGTGCCGCCGCCGCAAATGGTCGCGCACCTGCGGGCCGGGCGTATCGACGGGCTCTGCGTCGGCGAACCCTGGTCCGCCAGCGCCGTGCAACAGGACCTCGGCTTCACCTTGGCCACGACCCAGACCATCTGGCCCGATCATCCGGAAAAGGTCCTGGGCTGCACCCGCGCCTTCGTCGAGCAATACCCCAACACTGCCCGCGCGTTGGTGATGGCGATTCTGGAGGCCAGTCGCTTCATTGAAGAAAGCAGCGAAAATCGTCGCAGCACCGCGCAATTGCTCAGTGCAGCGCAATACCTCGATGCGCCGCTGGAGTGCATAGAGCCGCGCCTGCTGGGCGACTATGTCGATGGTCTGGGCAATCGCTGGCAAGACCCACACGCCCTGCGCTTCCACGGTGAAGGCGAGGTCAATCTGCCGTACCTGTCCGATGGCATGTGGTTCATGACCCAGTTCCGTCGCTGGGGTTTGTTGCGCGACGACCCGGATTACCTCGCCGTGGCCCGTCAAGTCCAGCAACTAGACTTGTATCGTGAAGCGGCCAGCGCTGTAGGGGTCGCGGCACTGGGCAAGAAGATGCGCAGCAGTCAGTTGATCGACGGCAAGACCTGGGACGGTTCGGACCCGGCCGGTTATGCCCGCAGTTTCAAACTGCACGCCATGAGCGACAGCTCGCACCGATCCGCCAGCCGCTGACAGGAGACCATGAACATGCTGCGTATCCTGCTGATCAACGACACCGCTAAAAAAGTCGGGCGCCTGAAGGCCGCCCTGATCGAGGCCGGATTCGAAGTGATCGATGAATCCGGCCTGACCATCGACCTGCCCGAACGCGTCGAAACGGTGCGTCCGGATGTGATTCTGATCGATACCGAGTCACCGGGCCGCGATGTCATGGAACAAGTGGTGCTGGTGACTCGCGACCAGCCACGACCGATTGTGATGTTCACGGACGAACACGACCCCGATGTGATGCGACAGGCGATCAAGTCCGGTGTCAGCGCCTACATCGTCGAAGGCATTCACGCACAACGCCTGCAGCCGATTCTCGATGTGGCCATGGCACGTTTCGAAAGCGATCAGGCCTTGCGTGCCCAACTGCATGCCCGCGACCAGCAATTGGCCGAGCGCAAGCGCATTGAACTGGCCAAGGGACTGCTGATGAAAATGAAGGACTGCAACGAGGAAGAGGCCTACACACTGATGCGCCGCCAGGCGATGAGCCGCCAGCAGAAGCTGATTCAAGTGGCGGAGCAGATTATTGCCATGAGCGAGTTGCTCGGCTGAAGTTCCGTGGCGAATGTTCTATCGCCTTCGCGAGCAAGCCCGCTCCCACAAGGGCGCTACGCCGAACACGAATCACCTGTGGGAGCGGGCTTGCTCGCGAATGGCTGCAACCCGGTTTCGGTTGTTGGCACAGATCTCGCTAAGTAATCAACACAGGTAACCAACGGCGGTTGCCCCACCTACGACAAAGACGTCGCTCACCTCATTTGCCCTTGGCGGATCGGGTAGCGGCGTTTTTTCGTTTTGGCCCCACAGCACGGGGCCGGTGGTGCGGCCGTATCGGCGCCCCACCTGCAAGCTCATGACTCCTTTCGAGACTCTTCACAGCTGAGGTGCGCAATGAATTCAAGCTTCTGGAAATCCGGCCATACACCCACATTGTTCGCAGCCTTCCTCTATTTCGACCTGAGCTTCATGGTCTGGTACCTGCTCGGTCCTTTGGCGGTACAGATCGCCGCCGACCTGCACCTGACGACGCAGCAACGGGGGCTGGTGGTCGCCACGCCGATTCTGGCCGGGGCGGTGTTGCGCTTCGTGATGGGGATGCTGGCTGATCGCCTGTCGCCCAAAACCGCCGGCCTGATCGGTCAGGTCATCGTGATCTGCGCGCTGTTCGGCGCCTGGAAACTCGGAATCCACAGCTACGAGCAGGCGTTGCTGCTGGGCCTGTTCCTCGGCATGGCCGGCGCTTCGTTCGCCGTCGCCTTGCCCCTGGCCTCGCAGTGGTATCCGCCGCAGCATCAAGGCAAGGCCATGGGCATCGCCGGCGCGGGGAACTCGGGCACGGTGCTCGCCGCATTGATCGCCCCGGTGCTGGCGGCGGCGGTTGGCTGGAGCAACGTGTTCGGTTTCGCCCTGATTCCGCTGATTCTGACCCTGATCGTCTTCGCCTGGCTGGCCCGCAATGCCCCCGAGCGGCCAAAAGCCAAATCCATGGCCGACTACTTCAAGGCCTTGGGCGATCGTGACAGCTGGTGGTTCATGTTTTTCTACAGCGTGACATTCGGCGGCTTCATCGGTCTGGCCAGTGCCCTGCCCGGTTATTTCAACGACCAGTACGGCTTGAGCCCGGTGACTGCCGGCTACTACACCGCTGCCTGCGTGTTCGGCGGCAGCCTGATGCGCCCCTTGGGTGGCGCGCTGGCTGACCGGTTCGGCGGCATTCGGACTCTGCTGGCTATGTACACCGTCGCGGCGATCTGCATTGCCGTGGTCGGCTTCAATCTGCCGAGTTCCTACGCCGCACTGGCACTTTTCGTCTGCACCATGCTCGGTCTGGGCGCAGGCAATGGCGCGGTATTCCAATTGGTGCCCCAGCGTTTTCGCCGGGAAATCGGCGTGATGACCGGCCTGATCGGCATGGCCGGCGGTATCGGTGGCTTTGCCCTCGCGGCCGGCATGGGCGCGATCAAGCAAAGCACCGGCAGCTATCAACTGGCACTGTGGTTGTTCGCCAGCCTCGGCGTTCTGGCCTGGTTCGGTCTGCACGGCGTAAAACGTCGCTGGAGAACCACCTGGGGTTCGGCCGCCGTGACGGCAGCGCGAGTCTGACGCCCCGATGAGCCTGCAACTGAGTTTCGCCGAAGCCAGCGCCATCGGTCCTCGCGAGGAAAACCAGGATGCCCTGCGCCTGGTCACGCCGGCTCCGGCGCTGGCCGCGAGCAAGGGTTACCTGTTCGCGATTGCCGACGGAGTCAGCCAATGCGTCGATGGCGGTCTGGCTGCCCGTTCGACGCTGCAGGCCCTGGCGCTGGATTACTACGCCACGCCGGAAACCTGGAGCGTCGCACAGGCACTCGATCGTCTGCTGCTGGCGCAGAACCGCTGGTTGCAGGCCAATGGCGGCGGACAACCGCTGCTGACCACCCTCAGTGCGCTGGTCCTGCGCGGCCGGCGTTTTACCCTGGCTCATGTCGGCGATTGTCGGGTGTATCGCTGGCACGCCGACCAATTGCAGCGAATCAGCGAGGATCACGTCTGGGACCAGCCGGGCATGCAGCATGTGCTGAAACGGGCGCTGGGGCTCGATCAACACCTGGTGCTGGATTTTCTCGACGGTGAGTTGCGCCCCGATGAGAGCTTCGTCCTGCTCAGCGACGGCGTCTGGGCCGTCCTGGGCGATACCGCCATTGCCGCGATCCTGCGCGATCAACCGGACTTGCACAGCGCTGCGAACACCCTGGTCAATGCTGCGCACCTGGCGGGCAGCCAGGACAACGCCAGCGCCATGCTGGTGCGGGTCGATGCCCTCGGTGAAGCGAGCATTGGCGATGCGTTGATGCACTTACAGCAATGGCCACTGCCGCCTGCCCTGAAACCGGGTCAGGCGTTCGAGGGCTGGCAGGTCGAGGGGATCGTCGCACAGAGCCAGCAATCGCTGCTTTATCGCGTTCGCGACAGCCAGCAACAACCCTGGCTGTTGAAAACCCTGCCCGGTCGCCTGCACGACGATCACCAGGCCGGGCAAGCGTTACTGTCGGAAGAATGGTTCCTCAAACGCGTGGCCGGTCGACATTTTCCTGAAGTCCACTCCGCCAGTCAGCGTCAGCATTTGTACTACGTGATGCGTGAATATTCGGGCGCTACCCTGGCCCAACGACATGAGCAAGGCGGACCGTTGCCGCTGCCCCAGTGGCAAGACATCGCCGAACGCTTGCTGCGAGCGGTCGGCCTGTTGCATCGACGGCAGATCCTGCATCGCGATATCAAACCGGAAAACCTGCTGCTGGGGGACGATGGTGAGTTGCGCCTGCTGGATTTCGGCCTCGCCTACTGCCCCGGGCTTTCGCAGGATCTGCCTTGGGCGCTGCCGGGTACACCCAGTTACATCGCGCCCGAAGCCTTTCGCGGCGAAGTACCGACGCCACAGCAGGACTTGTACGCCGTCGGAGTAACCCTGTATTTCCTGCTCACCGGGCATTACCCCTATGGCGAAATCGAAGCCTTCCAGCGCCCGAGGTTTGGCCTCCCGGTCAACGCCAGCCGCTACCGGCCCGACCTGCCGGACTGGATCGCCCATAGCCTGGAGCGCGCCGTGGCGGCGGCCCCCGACCAGCGTTTCGAAACAGCGGAAGAATGGCTGTTGCTGATCGAACAGGGCGAGCGCCACAGCTTGAGCGTGCGCCCCCGGCCCTTGCTGGAGCGCGAACCGCTGAAAGTCTGGCGAACATTGGCGCTGATATCGTTGCTGCTCAATCTGGTGCTGCTGATGGTTGCGCTCCATTAGCGGGCAAAGCGCCTTGAATCGGTGCACTCCCTCACGGTTCTGCCCTTGTGAACGGGGAAAATGCCAACAAACACGGGATTTGAGCGACTTGGCATAACCACTGCATTACCTCTTTCAACAGACATACAGCGCAGGCTTCAACGACGAAGGTTGCACTTCCCGAGAGAACGGGACCAGGACAAAGGCGTCCTCGCTAGGCAACTAGCGGGACGCCTTTTTTTGTTTGCGCAAAATTTGTCGAGCATGGCCTGCCCCTGATGAGGCAGGCCCGAGCTCCCCGGAGAACCTGATGAAAAAACTAAAACTGGTGATGATCGGTAACGGCATGGCCGGGGTCCGGACCCTGGAAGAGCTGCTCAAACTGAGCACGGAGCTGTACGACATCACGGTCTTCGGTGCCGAACCGCACACCAACTACAACCGCATCCTGCTGTCGCCGGTGCTGGCGGGCGAACAGACCTTCGAAGAAATCGTGCTCAACGACCTGGACTGGTACCTGGAAAACAACATCAAGCTGCTGCTCAACCGTAAGGTGGTGGAGATCGACCGGGTCAAGCGCCGGGTCATCGCCGAAGACGGCAGCGAAGCCGAATACGATCGCCTGCTGATCGCCACCGGCTCGACGCCTTTCATCCTGCCCATTCCCGGCAATACCCTTGACGGCGTGATCGGCTACCGCGACATCGCCGACACCCAGGCCATGATCGACACTGCGAAAACCCACCGGCACGCCGTGGTGATCGGCGGCGGCCTGCTCGGCCTGGAGGCCGCCAACGGCCTGATGCTGCGGGGCATGCACGTCACCGTGGTGCATATCGGCGAGTGGTTGCTGGAGCGGCAACTGGACAAGACCAGCGGCCAGTTGCTGCAAACCGCGCTGGAATCTCGCGGCCTGCACTTTCGCCTGTGCGAGCAGACCCAGGCCTTGCACGACGCTGGCAACGGCCGGGTCGGTTCGGTGCAATTCAAGAACGGCGACATCATTCCCGCTGACCTGGTAGTGATGGCCGCCGGCATTCGCCCCAATACCGAATTGGCGGAGAAATCCGGCATTCCGTGCAGCCGCGGGATTCTGGTCAACGACACAATGCAAACCTACGACCCACGGATCTATGCCATCGGCGAGTGTGCCAGCCACCGCGGTATCGCCTATGGTTTGGTGGCGCCGCTGTTCGAACAGGCCAAAGTCTGCGCCAACCACCTGGCCCAACTGGGTTTTGCCACCTACAAGGGTTCGGTGACCTCGACCAAATTGAAGGTTACCGGTATCGACCTGTTTTCCGCCGGCGACTTCATGGGCGGTGAAGGCACCGAGACCATTACCCTCTCGGACCCGATTGGCGGCGTCTACAAGAAACTGGTGATCAAGGATGACGTGCTGGTCGGCGCCTGCCTGTACGGCGATACGGCAGATGGTGGCTGGTATTTCCGGCAGATCCGTGAAAACCATGCCATCAGTGAGATCCGCGATCACTTGATGTTCGGTGAAAATGCACTGGGCGACGTAGGACATCAGGGCCAGGACAAAGCCATGAGCATGGCCGACAACGCCGAAGTCTGCGGCTGCAACGGCGTGTGCAAGGGCACCATCGTCAAGGCCATTCAGGAACACGGGCTGTTCAGTGTCGACGACGTCAAGAAACACACCAAGGCTGCCAGCTCCTGCGGTTCCTGCGCCGGCCTCGTCGAACAGATCCTGATCAACACCGTGGGCGGCGCCGCCGACGTCAAGCCGAAAAGCGAAAAGGCCATCTGCGGCTGCAGCGATCTCAACCACGGGCAAATCCGCCAGGCCATCCGCGAGCAGCACCTGCTGACCATCGCCGACACCATGAGCTACCTGAACTGGCGCACACCCAACGGCTGCGCCACCTGCCGCCCGGCGCTCAACTACTACCTGATCTCCACCTGGCCAGGAGAAGCCAAGGATGATCCGCAATCGCGCCTGATCAATGAACGCGCCCACGCCAATATTCAGAAAGACGGCACCTACTCTGTAGTCCCGCGGATGTGGGGCGGTGTGACCAATCCTTCAGAGCTGCGGCGCATCGCCGACGTCGCCGACAAGTACAACGTGCCGATGGTCAAGGTCACCGGTGGCCAGCGCATCGACTTGCTGGGTATTCGCAAGCAAGACCTGCCGGGGGTGTGGAAAGACCTGGACATGCCGTCCGGCCACGCCTATGGCAAATCCATCCGCACAGTGAAAACCTGCGTCGGCAGCGAGTTCTGCCGCTTTGGCACCCAGAATTCAACACAGCTGGGCATTGAACTGGAACATGACCTGTTCAACATGTGGTCGCCGCACAAGGTGAAACTGGCTGTCTCCGGTTGCCCACGCAACTGCTCGGAAGCCGGTATCAAGGATGTGGGAATTATCGGTGTGGACTCCGGCTGGGAGATGTACATCGGCGGCAACGGCGGGATCAAGACCGAAGTCGCGGAATTCTTCGTCAAACTGAAAACCGCCGAAGAAGTGCGCGAATACAACGGTGCATTCCTGCAGCTCTATCGCGAAGAAGCCTTCTACCTCGAGCGCACCGTGCACTACCTGCAACGGGTCGGCATGGAACACATCAAGAAAGCCGTGCTGGAAGATCCGGAGCGGCGCAAGGCGCTCAACGATCGCCTGCAATTCTCCCTGTCGTTCGAACAGGACCCGTGGAAGGAACGCCTGGAACAGCCCCAGCTGAAAAAAGAATTCGACGTCATCCCCGTGAAAAACCTGGAGGTGCTGGCATGAACTGGCTGGATATCTGTGCACTGGAAGAGATCAATGCCCTGGGCTCGCGGATCATCGCCGGGCCAAAGGGAGACATCGCGATTTTCCGTACCAGCGACGACGAAGTGTTCGCCCTCGACGACCGCTGCCCGCACAAGGGCGGCCCGTTGTCCCAAGGTCTGGTCTACGGCAAGCGTGTGGCCTGCCCGCTGCACAACTGGCAAATCGACCTGGAAAGCGGCGAAGCCCTGGCCCCGGACATCGGCTGTGCCCATCACCATCTCGCCCGGGTGGAAAATGGCCGGGTGATGCTGGCCCTGCGGGATGCAGGCTGATGGACCGCCAGATCACTGCGTCCACCTGCTGTTACTGCGGGGTCGGCTGCGGGGTGCTGATCGAGCACGACGGCGAGCACATCCTCGGCGTCAGCGGCGACCCGGCGCACCCGGCCAATTTCGGCAAACTGTGCAGCAAGGGTTCGACCCTGCACCTGACCGGCGACTTGACGGCGCGGGCGTTGTACCCCGAACTGCGCCTCGGTAAAAGCCTGGCCCGCCACCGCACCGATTGGGATACCGCCCTCGATCACGCCACCAGCGTGTTTGCCGCGACCATTGCCGAACATGGCCCGGACAGCGTGGCGTTCTACATTTCCGGGCAACTGTTGACCGAGGACTACTACGCCTTCAACAAGCTGGCGCGTGCCCTGGTAGGCACCAACAACATCGACAGCAATTCGCGCCTGTGCATGTCCTCGGCGGTGGTCGGCTACAAGCGCAGCCTGGGTGCCGACGCCCCGCCCTGCAGCTACGAAGACCTGGAGCTGAGCGATTGCGTGATGATCGTCGGCAGCAACATGGCCTACGCCCACCCGGTGCTGTTTCGCCGGCTGGAAGCAGCCAAATCCCGCCGGCCGCAGATGAAGGTCATCGTCATTGACCCACGTCGCACAGATACCTGCGATCTGGCTGACCTGCACCTGGCGATCTTGCCGGGCACCGATGTCGCCTTGTTCCATGGGATTTTGCATCTGCTGCTGTGGGAAGACTGGATAGATCGTGACTTCATCAGGGACCACACCGAAGGCCTAGCCGAGCTGAAAAACCTGGTGCGTGACTACACGCCGCAAATGGTTTCGCAGCTCTGCGGTATCAGCCTCGGGCAATTGCAGCAATGTGCCGAGTGGATCGGCACATCACCGAGCTTTCTGTCGCTGTGGTGCATGGGGCTTAACCAGTCCACCGCCGGCAGCGCGAAAAACAGTGCATTGATCAATCTGCACCTGGCCACCGGGCAGATCGGTCGTCCCGGCGCCGGACCTTTCTCCCTCACCGGTCAGCCAAATGCCATGGGTGGACGGGAAACCGGCAGTTTGTCCAACTTGCTGCCCGGTCACCGTGACGCCGCCAATGCACAACACCGTGCGCAAGTGGCGTCCTACTGGGGCGTCGAGCAACTGCCGGAAAGCCCCGGGCTCACTGCGATCGAATTGTTCGAGCAAGTGCGCAACGGCAAGATCAAGGCGTTGTGGATCGCCTGCACCAACCCCGCGCAATCCATGCCGGACCAGACGGCCGTGCGCGCAGCTCTGCAAGCCTGCCCGTTCGTGGTGTTGCAGGAAGCCTTCAGCACCACTGAAACCGCGAAGTTCGCCGACCTTCTGTTGCCCGCCGCCAGTTGGGGGGAAAAGGAAGGTTGCGTGACCAACTCCGAGCGGCGCATTTCCCACGTACGCCAGGCAATCGTCGCACCGGGTGAGGCGCGGCCGGACTGGGCAATCACCATAGATTTCGCACAACGCCTGGAAAAACACCTGCGTCCCGGCCAAACCAGCCTGTTTGAATTTGATAATCCCGCTCAGGTCTTTGACGAATACAAACAACTGACTCAAGGTCGCGACCTGGATCTGTCCGGTATCAGCCATGCACTGATCGATCGTCTCGGCCCGCAGCAGTGGCCCTTCCCTGCGGGTGCCGTTGAAGGCACGGCCCGGCTGTACGTCGACGGGGTATTTGCCACTGCCAATGGGCGCGCACAGTTCGTGGCCGATCCATACCGTGCCGCCAAAGAGCAACGCGATGCACGCTTCCCGCTGACCCTGATCACCGGCCGTCTGCGCGATCAATGGCACGGCATGAGCCGCACCGGCACCGCTGCGCAGCTGTTTGGCCATGTCAGCGAAGCGGAGTTGAGCCTGCACCCGGACGAACTGCGCCGCCATCGCCTGCAGCCGGGGGATCTGGTCAGCCTGAAAAGCAGGCGCGGCGCAATCGTCGTCGCGGTTGCCAGCGATGACAGCGTGCGCCCGGGCCAGGCCTTTTTACCGATGCACTGGGGCGACCGTTTTCTCAAGGGCGGGGTGAACAGTCTCACTCTGCCCGCATTCGATCCTTTGTCGAAACAGCCCGAACTTAAACACAGCGGCGTTCGCCTGGATCCGGTGGATTTGCCCTGGAAACTATTCGCACTGATCGAGGGCGATGTTCAACGGCATTTTGAAACGCTACGACCGCTCTGTGAGGCGTTTTCCTACGTCAGTCTCAGTCTGGTTGGCCGTGAGCGCCCTGCCCTGCTTGTACGGGCTGCCAATACTTCAGCACCTTCGGCAGAGTTGCTAAGCGAAATCGATAAAAACCTGGCGCTCGATGACGGCCCGGTACTGGCTTACGACGACCCTCGACGGGCCATAGGCAAGCGCGTGCGGATCGAAAATGGCCGGATCACTGCCATTCGACTGGCCGGTGAAACCCTTGCCCAGCACTGGTTGCAGGGGCTGTGGCTCGAAGGTCGCGCGGACCAGCAACTGCGGCGCTGGCTGCTTGCGCCGCTGAGCGCACCACCGGGCAATCTCGACACGCCCTTCAACTCGAACAAGATCCTGTGCAATTGCAAGAACGTCGGCCAGAACGCGATCTGCGCCGGCATCAGCCGTGGCCTGGACTTGCAGGGGCTCAAGCAAGAACTGGGTTGCGGCACGCAATGCGGGTCCTGCGTTCCGGAAATCAAACGCCTGCTGGCTGCTACGGCGCAGCCAGCCACCGTCTTCTCGTGAGGAAAACACTATGAGTGCAAAAGTCTGGCTGGTAGGTGCGGGCCCGGGTGATCCGGAGTTGCTCACGTTGAAGGCGGTACGTGCCTTGCGCGAGGCAGATGTGGTGCTGATCGATGACCTGGTCAATGTCGCGGTACTCGAGCATTGCCCTGGGGCGCGGATCATTCCGGTGGGCAAGCGTGGCGGCTGCCGCTCTACCCCGCAAGCGTTCATCCATCGCCTGATGCTTCGTTATGCCCGGCAGGGTAAATGCGTAGCGCGGCTCAAGGGCGGCGATCCATGCATTTTCGGTCGCGGTGGTGAAGAGGCGCAGTGGCTGCGTGAGCGTGGGGTCGAAGCCGAGTTGGTCAACGGCATCACTGCCGGACTGGCGGGGGCAACGCAATGCGATATTCCGCTGACTTTGCGCGGTGTAGCCCGTGGTGTCACGCTGGTCACCGCACACACCCAGGACGACAGCCAATTGAACTGGCAGGCACTGGCCCAAGGCGGAACGACGTTGGTGATTTACATGGGAGTGGCCAAGCTCGGTGAAATCCGTGAGCAGCTATTGGCCGGCGGCATGGCAACGGATACGCCCGTGGCCATGATTGAAAATGCCTCCTTGCCCCATCAACGGGAATGTCGGAGCACTCTCACAAACATGGATGAAGCGGCCTACAGATTCCAGCTGAAAAGCCCTGCCATACTGGTGATCGGTGCAGTGGCAGCCTGTGCAACTCAATCGCTGTGGGAGCGTGAATTGCCTGTGATGGCGGCAGATCAGTCAGCGTAGTTTCAGCTGTTCCACTAAATTGCAGACAAAGAAAAGCCCGGCCTGAGCCGGGCTTTTCAGAGCTGCGAGCTAATTACTTAGCTTGAGCTTCAACCTGCGCTTCTACGCGACGGTTAACTGCACGACCAGCGTCAGTTTTGTTGTCAGCAACTGGGCGGGATTCGCCGTAGCCAACAGACTGAACGCGGGACGATTCAACACCGTACTGGTTGGTCAGAACTTGTTTAACGGCGTTTGCACGACGCTCGGACAGTTTCTGGTTGTAAGCGTCAGGACCGACGGAGTCAGTGTGACCTTCAACAGTAGTGCTGGTGGATGGGTACTGCTTCATGAAGTCAGCCAGGTTCTTGATGTCGCCGTAGCTGTTTGGCTTGACTACCGACTTGTCGAAGTCGAACTTCACGTCCAGCTCAACACGAACAACTTCAGCAACTGCCGGGCAGCCGTCAGCGTCAACAGTTACGTTGGCTGGGGTGTCTGGGCACTTGTCAACGTTGTCGCAAACGCCATCGTTGTCGCTGTCAGAGCAAACTTCCGGAGCTGGAACTGGAGCAGCAGCTGGCTTGCTGCCGCCACCGAAGTTCACACCGATACCGACGCTAGGAGCCCACTCGGTGTTGCCCTGGTCGATGTTGTACTGAGCTTCAACGCCAGCACGGGCGTAGAAGTTGTCGGTGAAGTACAGCTTGGCACCGCCGCCAACGTTGGCGAAGGTGGAACGGTTACGACCGTTCGAGCCGTTCTGGTCGATGCTCTGGTCGGAGAAACCGCCCGAGACGTAAGGACGCAGCATGTCGCCTGGGTTGTTGAAGTGGTACAGAGCGTCCAGAGCGGTGTTCGCGCCCTTAACGTTCTTGCCATCGTTTGCACGGGCATTGTGCACTTCGTCGTAGGCCAGACGCAGTTCAACGTCGTCTGTCAGGAAGTAACCGATAGAACCACCCGGCAGGATGCCGTCGTTCTTGAAGTTACGGTCGCTATCGAAATATTGCTTCTTTGCGTAGCCTTCGATTTCAACTGCGCCTTGGCCCTGTGCCAGAGCGCCGATGGAAGTGGCGGCAATAAGAGAACCAATGGCCAAGCCCAAGGTGTTTTTCAGTTTCATCCGTTAAATCCCCATCTGGTGATTGTGAAGCAGTCCCGCAAACCGGGGGACAACTCGGCGGCAAGTCTAACAGAACTTGCCTACACGTAAGAGATATTTGCGCTGAACTAAGTTTCAGCAATGCCTGCAAATTTCTCACGCAATTTATCTAGAGCGCGTTTGTACCGCATTTTTGTTGCGCTCAAACCCATATGCATGATGTCTGCGATTTCCTGAAACTCCAGCTCTGCGACAAATCGTAGCACCAGAATTTCACGATCAATCGGGTTCACATACACCAACCAGCGATCAAGTCCGCCTTTTTCCTCAGGTTTCGGCGTCTTTTCTTCAGACGCTTCCTCGAGGGGGTCAAGACTCAATGCGTCCATCAAGCGACGCTTTCGCCGTTCCTTCCGATACTGTGTGATGCACTCGTTGTACGTGATGCTATATAGCCATGTCTTGAACTTCGATTTACCTTCGAAGTTCTTCAGGCCATACAACACCTTCAACATGACCTCCTGACAGACATCGTCTGCGTCGCGATCGTTCCCTAGATATCGTGCGCACACGTTAAATAATGTTCGCTGGTAACGCCGCATCAGTTCTTCATAGGCGCGTGTTACGTGAAACAGCTCGGTATGCGAGCGCGCGACCAACTCCTCATCAGAGAGCTCGCGGGGGTCGTAGCGCATGGATAACGATTGGGCTTTATTCAAAACAAGTCGGGCCGACAGTCAGGTCAATGTCCGCCGCAGCCAGCGTGAGCAGGCATTTTGCGGCGGCATACATTAGCAGGGTTTGCCGGGTTAGCGGCTACTCACATGCTGCTCAAGGAGGATCCGATTGGAAAGAGAGACTAGCTCACCCTCATCGGTCAGCAATGTGGTTTTAACCGTGCCGATCTCTTCGATCTGGCCTTCGACCTCGCCAACACGCACTTGTTGCCCAACCTGGTACAGCTCACGCACGTAGATTCCCGCAAGAATCTGGCCGGCAATTTCCCGGCTTCCCAACCCCATGGCCAGCGCTACTGCCAGACCAACGGTTATCAACACGATCACGATCACATGGTTCAGCAGGTCGGTCTTGACCTCCAACTGGCTGATCGCAACCGAAATACTGATGATGATCACCAAGCCCTGGGCAATCCGTCCAAGCCCTGAAGCATAGTCCAGCCCCACGCCTTCTGCCGCTCCGCGCACCAGCCCGTTGGCCAGTTGCGCCAGCAAGACACCGACCAGCAACACCAGCGCCGCGCCGAACACCTTCGGCAAATACAACGCAAGCATGTCCAGCGTAGCTGAAACTCGCTCAAGGCCAAGGGATTCTGCGGCAGAAACCAGAAAAATCAGCAGAACGAACCAATAGACGATTTTGCCGATCAGCGTCGAAATAGGAACTTGCAACCCTGCACGAGACAGCAATTTGGTCAGGCCGGTGCCACCCATCAAGCGATCAAGGCCCAGTTTGGCGAGCAACTTCGAGAGCAAGGTGTCCAGCAGTTTGGCCACGACAAAACCCAACAGCAGCACAACCAGTGCGCCGAACAGGTTCGGAATGAAGTTCGCAACCTTGGTCCACAACGCAGTCATTGCAGTGACGAGGCTCTGAGTCCAGAGATCAAGTTCCATATTCAATCAGCCTTATCAGCAGTGCGAGCAGTAGGTTTACGAAGACGGGATACCGGCGCGACATGGGCCGATCCGTTATTCAGGGCGATCATCAGTGCGGGCAACCAGCGCCCCAGCAGGCTGAACAGATCACCGGCGCCGACCTGGCGGTTGGCGGTTTTCAGCACACGCCCCAGGCACGCATCGTCGTCCCGGGTGGACGGTGAGGCGTTGAGCATGTCGCGTAAAGACTGTTCAAACGGATCGTGCATACGCACCTCTCGTGATGTCTGTGGGAGACGCGGTCAGTTTTGGTCGGGTCACATGGTTTCCCTCAGACCCAGCGTAAACGTCGGAACAACCACCACTGCCCCAGCGCCACCGAGACCATCATCAGGCAAGCGATCAGAAAGCCGTAAGGGCTGGCAGAGAATGGAATTCCACCGACGTTGATCCCCAAAAGCCCGGCCAGAAAACTCATCGGCAAAAAGATCCCGGTGATGATCCCGAAGCGATACATCGTGCGGTTCATGCGCACGCTCAAGCGACGGTCTTCAGCCTCCAGGACCAGCCCCACCCGCTCCCGGGTCAATTCCAGCTCTTCGAGGTAGCGGGTCAGGCTGTTGTTCAATTCGTTCCAGTAATCACCGTCATCCTCGACGAACCAGGGCAACTTGATTCGCGTCAACTGCCCGAAAATGTCCCGCTGCGGAGCCAGAAAGCGCTTCAACGCAGCCGCCCGGCGACGAATCTGCAAAACCGCCCCGTGCTCAGGAGTATACCGTTCGTCGGTATCCAGCTTTTCTTCTTCCTCATCGACCACTTCCGAGAGACAGCTGACCAGATCCTGCACCTTGTTGGTGAGGTACTGCGCCATGCAAAGGATGAGTTCGGAGGCAGTTTTCGGCCCCTTGCCCTCGGACAGTTGCACCAGCAACTCGTCAGTGGCACGCAAAGGACGCAAACGCAGGGAAATGACACGCTGGGCAGAGCCGAAAATCCGCACCGACACCATGTCTTCCGGTTCGGCGCCAGGGTTCAGATTGACCCCGCGCAAAAATAGCAGCAGTTCGCTGTCCGAAAGCTGCAAAAGTCGCGGACGGGTGTTTTCTTCAAGTAACAGGTCACAGCTGAATTCGCTCAGACCGCTGGATTTGCGCAACCAGGTCCGGGTTTGCGGATGACTGCGATCCCAGTGCAGCCACAGGCTTTCATGGGCCTGCAGTTGCAAGTCATCGAGTTCAGTCCGGGCAATCGAACGCGCACCGCCTTTACCGTCCAGCACCAGGGCATGCACCAGCCCCCATTGCGCGTTTTCTTCCTCGAACATCCGCACTCCTTTGGTCAACCGGCGCTTTATTCAGGCATTTTCAGCGGGCTGGGCGAGATGATCACGCCGTTGTTGTCCGCATAAATGTATTCGCCTGGACGGAACGTCACGCCGGCAAACGTCACCACAACGTTGAGATCGCCGAGCCCGCGCCTGTCGGATTTCCTCGGGTGGCTGGCGAGGGCCTGAACGCCCAGATCGGTCTGCGCGATGATATCGACGTCGCGGATGCAACCGTAGATCACCAGCCCTTCCCAACCGTTTTTCGCGGCTTTCTCGGCCAGCATGTCACCGAGCAACGCATGTCGCAGGGAACCGCCACCGTCTACCACCAGCACTTTGCCATTCCCCTTGAGCTCGACCTGCTCCTTGACCCGCGAGTTGTCTTCAAAGCATTTGATGGTCACGATTTCGCCGCCGAAGGAATCACGGCCGCCGAAATTGCTGAACATCGGTTCCAGCACCTGCACCAGCTCCGGATAGGCGTCGCACAGGTCAGGCGTGATGTAATGGTTCATCGAGAAACTCCTGTAAGAGGAAGACAATCGAGGATGTCGTAAAGTGACCAGAACAGCTCAATGCGTCATATCTTAGCCGCAAGCCGACCGGAGCGAAATGCCCTTGTCAGAGCGTCAGGCTCAGATCGCCGCGACCAAATCCTGTTGCGCTCCCGGCAAAGGTGTCTGTTGATCGGCCAACCAGCGCGTCACCAAAGGCCAGACTTCAGCCTGGGCTGCCTTGCTGACGAGCATTTCCACGTGACCGAAATTGTCGCCGAAGCCCTGCTCGCGCCCCAGGTTGATGAATTGCTTGTGCTCGGAACCGAACTGCTCGAACAGCTTGCGACACGCCCACGCAGGATCCTGATGATCACCCGCAGCGCTCACGGCAAGCACCGGCAACTTGACCTCGGCCAAACCCGCCCACCAGTTTTTATCGGCATCGCCAAAGCGCCCGAACAGACCGTACCAGCGCATGCCTTCCAGGGCCAGGCCGATGGGCTCGTCCTCCGGACCACGCTTGAGCCTTGAGCCGGACAACTGGGCAAAACGCTTGAGAATGAAGCGACCGCTCCACTCTACCGGCGGAATCTTCAATGGCCAGTAGGTGCGACTGACTTGTGTACCGAAAAACGCCGCCGAGGCCACGACCGGCTCACCGATGTACTCGCCACCCAGCGCTGCGGCCAGTGTAATACCGCCCAGTGAGTGACCGATCCAGTGTGGCACCTGCCCGCTCTGTTCGCGCACGAACGCACCAATGGCCGGCAGGTCATAGCGTGCGTAGTCGGCAACACGGTT
The DNA here is from genome assembly GCF_058807755.1 of Pseudomonas sp. GW821-FHT12A04. Classification (NCBI taxonomy): domain Bacteria; kingdom Pseudomonadati; phylum Pseudomonadota; class Gammaproteobacteria; order Pseudomonadales; family Pseudomonadaceae; genus Pseudomonas; species Pseudomonas sp. GW821-FHT12A04. The sequence continues at coordinate 103,842 of NZ_JBXAQZ010000006.1, read as the reverse complement.
CTTGCGGTAGTCGTGGTTACGCTGGGACAGGCCGTGACCGCGCATTTCCGGAATCCAGACATCGAACCCCAGACGGGCCAGGTAAGCGCCCAACCCCAGGCCTTTGGGAGAAAACCAGAACCGGCGATTGGAAAAGCTGCCGTGCAGCAGGATCACCGGCACGCCACGGGAGGACGACTCATCGGCCATGCCAAGGCGTGTCACAGCCAATTCGACGGTGAAGTCGGGACTGTTACCGGGTTTCAAACGATACACATCTTCGCTCAGATCACCGCGCCGTTCGGCACTGATCAGGGCGACAGGAAATAGGTTGCTGCTGCTTTGCATAATCTCTTGCACAAAAAAGGGCGGCATCCAGATGGAGCCCGCCCTGCTTGAATCTCATAAAGACCGCTCCCTGCAGGAGCGAGCTTGCTCGCGATGGACGTCAACGATAACGCGTTCATCCTGGATAAACGCGGTGTCCTGAGGTTTTTCGCGAGCAAGCTCGCTCCTACAGAGAGGGCGGCCCGTTTACACCGGATCAGGCCGAAGCTTGACCTTCCGCCAGGAAGAACCAGGTTTCCAGTACGGAGTCAGGGTTCAACGAAACGCTTTCAATGCCCTGCTCCATCAGCCACTTGGCCAGGTCCGGGTGGTCCGAAGGACCCTGACCGCAGATACCGATGTATTTGCCGGCCTTGTTGCACGCGGCAATCGCATTGGCCAGCAGCTTCTTGACCGCCGGATTACGCTCATCGAACAGGTGGGCGATGATGCCGGAGTCACGGTCCAGGCCCAGGGTCAGCTGGGTCAGGTCGTTGGAGCCGATGGAGAAACCGTCGAAGAACTCGAGGAACTCTTCAGCCAGGATGGCGTTGGACGGCAGTTCGCACATCATGATCACGCGCAGGCCGTTCTGGCCACGAGCCAGACCATTTTCCGCCAGCAGATCCACCACCTGGCTCGCTTCGCCCAGGGTACGGACGAACGGCACCATGATTTCGACGTTGGTCAGGCCCATCTCGTTGCGCACGCGCTTGAGGGCGCGGCATTCGAGCTCGAAGCAGTCGCGGAACGATTCGCTGATGTAACGCGAGGCACCGCGGAAGCCCAACATCGGGTTCTCTTCTTCCGGCTCGTACAGCTTGCCGCCGATCAGGTTGGCGTATTCGTTGGACTTGAAGTCCGACAGACGCACGATGACCTTTTTCGGCCAGAACGCAGCCGCCAGGGTGCTGATGCCTTCAACCAGTTTCTCGACGTAGAAGCCGACCGGATCGTTGTAACCGGCGATGCGCTTGTCGACGCTGTCCTTGATTTCCTGCGGCAGGCCGTCGTAGTTCAACAGCGCTTTCGGGTGCACGCCGATCATGCGGTTGATGATGAACTCCAGGCGGGCCAGGCCCACACCGGCGTTCGGCAGCTGCGCGAAGTCGAAGGCGCGGTCCGGGTTACCGACGTTCATCATGATCTTGAACGGCAGCTCAGGCATGGCGTCCACGGAGTTCTTCTTGATGTCGAAGCCCAGTTCGCCTTCGAAGATGAAGCCGGTGTCGCCTTCAGCGCAGGAAACGGTCACGCCCTGGCCATCTTTCAACAGCTGGGTGGCGTTGCCGCAACCTACTACCGCTGGAATACCCAGCTCACGGGCGATGATCGCCGCGTGGCAAGTACGGCCGCCACGGTTGGTGACGATCGCGCTCGCGCGCTTCATGACCGGTTCCCAGTCCGGGTCGGTCATGTCGGAAACCAGTACGTCGCCTGGCTGGACCTTGTCCATCTCGGACACGTCCTTGATGATGCGGACCTTGCCGGCGCCGATGCGCTGGCCAATGGCACGGCCTTCCACCAGCACGGTGCCGGTTTCTTTCAACAGGTAACGTTCCATGACGTTGGCCTGGGTGCGGCTCTTCACGGTTTCCGGACGGGCCTGCACGATGTACAGCTTGCCGTCGTCACCGTCCTTGGCCCACTCGATGTCCATCGGGCACTGGTAGTGCTTCTCGATGATCATCGCCTGCTTGGCCAGTTCGCTGACTTCGGCGTCGGTCAGGCAGAAACGTGCGCGCTCAGCCTTGTCCACGTCGACGGTCTTGACCGAACGACCGGCCTTGGCCTCGTCGCCGTAGATCATCTTGATGGCTTTGCTGCCCAGGTTGCGGCGCAGGATCGCCGGGCGACCCGCGGCCAGCGTGCCTTTGTGAACGTAGAACTCATCCGGGTTCACCGCGCCTTGTACGACGGTTTCACCCAGGCCGTAGGCGCCGGTGATGAACACCACGTCACGGAAGCCCGACTCGGTATCGAGGGTGAACATCACGCCGGCGGTGCCGGTTTCGGAACGGACCATGCGCTGCACGCCAGCAGACAGGGCAACCAGCTTGTGGTCGAAGCCCTGGTGCACGCGATAGGAAATGGCACGGTCGTTGAACAGCGAGGCGAACACCTCTTTGGCGGCGCGAATGACGTTTTCGACACCACGGATGTTCAGGAAGGTTTCCTGCTGACCGGCAAAGGATGCGTCGGGCAAGTCTTCGGCGGTGGCGGAAGAACGCACGGCCACGGCCATGTCAGGGTTGCCGGCGGACAGCGTGGCGAACGCGGTACGAATTTCGGCATTCAGTTTTTCAGGGAACTCGGCTTCCATGATCCATTGGCGGATCTGGGCACCGGTCTTGGCCAGCGCATTCACGTCATCGACGTCCAGGGCATCGAGCGCATCGTGAATCTGCTGATTCAGGCCGCTCAGTTCCAGGAAATCACGATAAGCCTGAGCGGTCGTGGCGAAGCCGCCGGGCACCGATACACCGGCACCTGCAAGGTTGCTGATCATCTCGCCCAGGGATGCGTTCTTGCCCCCCACATGCTCAACATCGTGTTTGCCGAGCTTATCGAGGGAAACTACGTACTCTACCAAGGTGATCTCTCCACTAACTGTGTTGGAAAAGCTCAGAAACCGGCTGCTTAAGTGAGCATTTGCCGGTTATATGGCCTGGACCTGGAAAATAAGTGAGAATGCGGGCCAATGGCGGCCGGCAAATCGCGCCTATCATATCCAAGATTCGTCACTAGCTTAAGGCCCAAGGTGCAAATGAAACGATCTGCTTTCTTTATCTCCGATGGTACCGGCATTACCGCCGAAACCCTGGGTCAAAGCCTTCTGGCGCAGTTCGAAAACATTACCTTCAGCAAAGTCACGCGGCCGTACATCGACAACGTGGACAAAGCGCGGGCCATGGTACAACAAATCAACAAAGCCGCCGAAACCGACGGCTTCCGTCCGATTATCTTCGACACCATCGTCAATCAGGACATTCGTGAGATTCTCGCAACCTCGAATGGTTTCATGATCGACATTTTCTCGACGTTCCTGGCACCGCTTGAACAGGAACTGACCGAGCATTCTTCCTATACCGTGGGCAAGTCCCACTCCATCGGCGCCAACACCAACTACATGGAGCGTATCGAGGCCGTTAACTTCGCCCTCGACAACGACGACGGCGCCCGCACGCACTATTACGACAAGGCCGACCTGATACTAGTGGGCGTGTCGCGATGTGGTAAGACGCCGACGTGCCTGTACATGGCGATGCAGTTCGGTATCCGCGCAGCCAACTACCCGCTGACCGAAGACGACATGGAGCGCCTGCAACTGCCGTCCGCCCTGCGCGCCCACCAGCACAAGCTGTTCGGCCTGACCATCGACCCGGACCGCCTTACCGCGATCCGTAACGAGCGCAAGCCCAACAGCCGCTATTCGAGCTACGCCCAGTGCGAGTTCGAAGTTCGCGAGGTGGAAAACCTGTTCCGCCGCGAGAACATTCCGAACATCAACTCCACGCACTTTTCCGTAGAAGAAATCTCCGCGAAGATTCTCGTGGAGAAAGGTGTGGAGCGGCGGTTCAAGTAGTTCTTTTTTGCCTGTTCGGCCCTCATCGCGAGCAAGCTCGCTCCCACAGTTGATTTGTGTTCACCGCAGATCTCCTGTGGGAGCGAGCTTGCTCGCGATGAACGATAACTCGGTCTCCTAGATTACAAACAAATCAACAAACCGGTTTACCGGTGTCGCCTCAAGTTTCTGCCGATCCTTGCACAACGCAAAAATCTCCTCGCTACGCTGCCCGGTGAATCGTGTCAGCAAGTTCGCCCTGAACTTGTCCTCCAGCAACGGAATGCCTTCGACCCGACGCCGACGATGCCCAATCGGGTATTCCACCACGACGTTTTCAGTACTCGACCCGTCCTTGAAAAACACCTGCACAGCGTTGGCAATGGAGCGCTTGTCGGACTCCAGATACTCACGGGTGAATCGCGGCTCCTCAACTATCACCATCTTGTCGCGCAACACATCGATGATCGGATGCGCCTTGTGGAAATCATCTTCGTAATACTCGGCAACCAGATTGCCAAAGGCCAGCGGCACGGCAGTCATGTACTGGATGCAGTGATCGCGATCAGCGGCATTGGCCAGCGGGCCGACCTTGGAAATGATGCGAATCGCCGACTCGTGAGTGGTGATGACGATCCGGTCGATTTCGTGCAGACGATTGCGCACTTGCGGATGCAGGGTTACCGCCGCCTCACAGGCCGTTTGCGCATGGAACTCGGCCGGAAAACTGATCTTGAACAACACGTTTTCCATCACATAACTGCCGTACGGTCGCGAGAAACTGAACGCACGCTTGTCTTCAGGCTTGAGCGCCAGATCGTTATTGGTGTGGCTGAACAATACGTCGTAAAACCCCCACTGCCTGGCACTCAATACACCGGGAATACCCATTTCGCCGCGCATCGCCATGTCCGCCAAACGCACGCCACGACTGGACGCATCCCCCGCCGCCCAGGATTTACGCGAACCGGCATTCGGCGCATGCCGGTATGTGCGCAGGGCCTGACCGTCCGCAAAGGCATGGGACAACGCCGACAACAACTGCTCGCGATTGGCACCCATCAGCTTGGCGGTGACTGCGGTCGAGGCCACTTTCACCAGAATGACGTGGTCGAGGCCGACACGGTTGAACGAGTTTTCCAGGGCAATCACGCCTTGAATCTCATGGGCCATGATCATCGCTTCAAGCACTGTACGCACGGTCAGCGGTGCCACACCATTAGCCAGGTGCTTTTGTGATAAATGGTCGGCTACCGCGAGAATACCGCCGAGGTTGTCCGACGGATGCCCCCACTCCGCCGCGAGCCAGGTGTCGTTGTAGTCGAGCCAGCGCACGATGCAGCCGATGTCCCACGCCGCCTTCACAGGATCGAGCCGGTAACTGGTCCCCGGCACCCGGGCGCCGAACGGCACGACAGTGCCTTCTACCACTGGCCCCAAATGCTTGGTGCACTCGGGAAAACGCAGGGCCAGCAGGCCGCAACCCAAGGTATCGATCAGACAGTTGCGCGCAGTATCCAGCGCCTCTTTTGACTCGATCTTGTAGTTGAGGACGTAATCGGCAATGTCCTGCAGGACCTTGTCGTAGTCGGGGCGGTTGTTCAGGTCGACGTTGGCACTCATGTTCGATTCACTCTGCGGTGTTCGTTGATGGGACCTCGGTTCAGGGCAATCTCAGTCAATGACAAATTCTTATGATTGAAATGCAGGCCACTGTGGGAGCGAGCTTGCTCGCGATGGCGGTGCATCAGCCAGCACACGTATTGAATGTGTTGGCCCCATCGCGAGCAAGCTCGCTCCCACAGGTGTTTGGATGATCTTAGAAAGAATCACCCGGCACACGGACAAACCCTTCCATCAACACCCGTGCACTGCGGCTCATGATCGCTTTGTTCACGGTCCACTCGCCATTGACCTGGCTGGCCTCGGCGCCGACGCGCAAGGTACCGGACGGGTGGCCGAAGCGCACCGCGTTGCGTTCGATACCGCCTGCCGCGAGGTTAACCAGCGTACCGGTGATCGCTGCCGCCGTGCCGATTGCCACCGCAGCAGTACCCATCATCGCGTGGTGCAATTTGCCCATGGACAGTGCACGCACCAGCAGGTCGACATCACCCGCCGCAATGGCTTTGCCACTGGACGATACGTAATCCGCCGGTTTGGCGACGAAGGCCACCTTCGGCGTGTGCTGCCGCTTGGCCGCTTCGTCGACGTTCGAGATCAGGCCCATGCGCAATGCGCCGTAAGCGCGGATGGCTTCGAACATCAGCAAGGCTTTCGGGTCGCCGTTGATCGCGCCCTGCAACTCGGTGCCCTTGTAGCCGATGTCTTCGGCATTGACGAAAATCGTCGGGATACCAGCGTTGATCATCGTGGCCTTGAAGGTGCCGACGCCGGGCACTTCCAGGTCGTCCACCAGGTTGCCGGTAGGGAACATCGAACCGCCGCCACCCTCCTCGTCCGCCGCCGGATCGAGGAACTCGATCTGCACTTCGGCCGCCGGGAAGGTCACGCCGTCGAGTTCGAAATCGCCGGTTTCCTGTACTTCACCATTGGTGATCGGCACGTGGGCGATGATGGTCTTGCCAATGTTGGCCTGCCACACGCGAACCACCGCCACGCCGTTGTGCGGGATGCGGCTGGCGTCCACCAGGCCATTGCTGACGGCGAACGAACCGACCGCCGCCGACAGGTTGCCGCAGTTGCCGCTCCAATCCACGAAGGGCTTGTCGATGGACACCTGACCGAACAGGTAATCGACATCGTGATCGGCCTTGATGCTTTTCGACAGGATCACGGTTTTGCTGGTGCTGGAAGTCGCGCCACCCATGCCGTCGATTTGTTTGTCGTACGGGTCGGGGCTGCCGATCACCCGCAGCAGCAAAGCGTCGCGGGCCTGACCCGGGACCTGTGCCGCTTCAGGCAAATCCTTCAGGCTGAAAAACACGCCTTTGCTGGTGCCGCCGCGCATGTATGTCGCTGGAATTTTGATCTGCGGTGCATGAGCCATGGTGCTCGTTACTCCTAATCTGAAAACAGACACGGGACTTAAAGTCCCGTGTCTGCAAAGCGTGTGTTAAACAGCAACCGCCGATTCTTCGAGGAAGTCCTGGGCGAAGCGTTGCAGCACGCCACCGGCTTCGTAGATCGACACTTCTTCAGCAGTGTCGAGGCGGCAGGTCACCGGCACATCGACGCGCTCGCCATTCTTGCGATGGATCACCAGGGTCAGCTCGGCACGCGGGGTGCGGTCGCCAATCACGTCGTAGGTTTCGCTGCCGTCGATGGCCAGGGTGTGGCGGTTGGTGCCCGGCTTGAATTCCAGCGGCAACACGCCCATGCCCACCAGGTTGGTGCGGTGAATGCGCTCGAAACCTTCGGCGGCAATCGCTTCCACACCCGCCAGGCGCACGCCCTTGGCCGCCCAGTCGCGGGACGAACCCTGACCGTAGTCGGCACCTGCGATGATGATCAGCGGCTGCTTGCGATCCATGTAGGTCTCGATGGCTTCCCACATGCGCATCACTTTGCCTTCCGGCTCGACGCGGGCCAGCGAACCCTGCTTGACCTTGCCGTTTTCCAGAACCATTTCGTTGAACAGTTTCGGGTTGGCGAAGGTCGCGCGCTGCGCGGTCAGGTGGTCACCACGGTGAGTCGCGTAGGAGTTGAAGTCCTCTTCCGGCAGGCCCATTTTCGCCAGGTATTCGCCCGCGGCGCTGTCGAGCATGATGGCGTTGGACGGCGACAGGTGATCGGTGGTGATGTTGTCCGGCAGCACCGCCAGCGGGCGCATGCCCTTGAGCGGACGGGCGCCGGCCAGTGCGCCTTCCCAGTACGGCGGACGGCGGATGTAGGTGCTCATCTCGCGCCACTCGTACAGCGGCGCGACTTTGGGACCTGTGTCTTCGTGGATCGCGAACATCGGGATGTAGACCTGACGGAACTGCTCAGGCTTGACCGAGGCTTTCACCACGGCGTCGATTTCTTCGTCGCTCGGCCAGATGTCCTTCAGGCGGATTTCCTTGCCGTCGACAACGCCCAGCACATCTTTTTCGATGTCGAAACGGATGGTACCGGCGATGGCGTAAGCAACGACCAATGGCGGCGACGCGAGGAACGCCTGCTTGGCGTACGGGTGAATCCGGCCGTCGAAGTTACGGTTACCGGACAACACAGCAGTGGCGTACAGGTCACGGTCGATGATCTCTTGCTGGATCACCGGGTCCAGTGCGCCGGACATGCCGTTGCAGGTGGTGCAGGCGAAGGCCACGACGCCGAAACCGAGCTGTTCCAGCTCATCGGTCAAACCGGCTTCATCGAGGTACAGCGCCACGGTTTTGGAGCCCGGTGCCAGGGACGACTTGACCCACGGCTTGCGGGTCAGGCCGAGCTTGTTGGCGTTGCGCGCCAGCAGGCCGGCGGCGATCACGTTGCGCGGGTTGCTGGTGTTGGTGCAGCTGGTGATGGCGGCGATGATCACCGCGCCGTCCGGCATTTGCCCCGGCACATCGTCCCACTGACCGGAGATGCCTTTGGCGGCCAGATCCGAAACCGCCACACGGGCGTGCGGGTTGCTCGGGCCAGCCATGTTGCGCACTACCGAGGACAGGTCGAACGTCAGGCCGCGCTCGTACTGCGCGCCTTTGAGGCTGTCAGCCCACAGGCCGACCTGCTTGGCGTAGTTCTCGACCAACTGCACCTGCTCGTCTTCACGTCCGGTGAGCTTGAGGTAGTCGATAGTCTGCTGATCGATGTAGAACATCGCCGCGGTGGCGCCGTATTCCGGGGCCATGTTAGAGATGGTCGCGCGGTCGCCGAGGGTCAGCGCCGCAGCACCTTCACCGAAGAACTCCAGCCACGCGCCAACCACTTTTTGTTTGCGCAGGAACTCGGTCAGCGCCAGCACCATGTCGGTGGCGGTGATGCCCGGCTGCAGCTTGCCGGTCAGCTCGACGCCGACGCTTTCCGGCAGACGCATCCACGATGCGCGGCCGAGCATTACGCTTTCGGCTTCCAGACCACCGACACCGATGGCGATCACGCCCAACGCATCGACGTGCGGGGTGTGGCTGTCGGTGCCGACGCAGGTATCAGGGAAGGCCACGCCGTCACGCACCTGGATCACCGGAGACATTTTCTCCAGGTTGATCTGGTGCATGATGCCGTTGCCCGGCGGGATCACGTCGACGTTCTTGAACGCCTTCTTGGTCCAGTTGATGAAGTGGAAACGGTCTTCGTTGCGACGGTCTTCGATGGCGCGGTTCTTCTCGAACGCTTCCGGATCGAAGCCACCGCGCTCGACGGCCAGGGAGTGGTCGACGATCAGTTGGGTCGGCACCACCGGGTTGACTTGCGCCGGATCACCGCCCTGCAGGGCGATGGCGTCACGCAGGCCGGCGAGGTCAACCAGCGCGGTCTGGCCGAGAATGTCGTGGCACACCACGCGGGCCGGGAACCACGGGAAGTCGAGGTCGCGCTTGCGCTCGATGAATTGCTTCAGGGATTCGGTGAGCGTGGCCGGGTCGCAGCGACGCACAAGGTTTTCCGCCAGTACACGGGAGGTGTACGGCAGGGTGTCGTAGGCGCCAGGCTGGATCGCCTCGACCGCTGCGCGGACATCGAAGTAATCCAGGTGGCTGCCGGGCAGCGGTTTACGGAATTGTGTGTTCATCGTCAGGACTCGGTCACGGTAGTTACAAAAGGTGGGGCCTGGCACCAGACTTGAAGTGAACACAATCCACTGTGGGAGCGAGCTTGCTCGCGATGGCGTGTCAGTCGACACCAATGTGAATGACACTCCATCGCGAGCAAGCTCGCTCCTACAGGGATCTGCGTTGCATTCAGATCCCGGTGCCGGCCACCACCATTCAGCGTTGTTCGATTGGTACGAACTTGCGCTGCTCAACGCCGGTGTATTCGGCGCTTGGACGGATGATGCGGTTGTTGGCACGTTGTTCGTACACGTGGGCGGCCCAGCCGGTCAGGCGCGAGCAGACGAAGATCGGTGTGAACAACTTGGTCGGGATGCCCATGAAGTGGTACGCCGAGGCATGGTAGAAGTCGGCGTTCGGGAACAGTTTCTTCTGCTCCCACATGGTCTTGTCGATGGCTTCGGATACCGGGAACAACACCTTGTCACCCACTTCGTCAGCAAGCTTTTTCGACCAGCCCTTGATCACCTCGTTACGCGGATCGTTGTCCTTATAGATCGCGTGGCCGAAGCCCATGATCTTGTCCTTGCGCTCGAGCATGCCGAGGGTGCCCTTGATCGCGTCTTCCGGCGACGAGAAACGCTCGATCATTTCCATCGCCGCTTCGTTGGCGCCGCCGTGCAGCGGACCGCGCAGCGAGCCGATGGCCGCGGTGATGCACGAATACAGGTCGGACAGGGTCGAGGCGCAAACACGTGCGGTGAAGGTCGACGCGTTGAACTCGTGCTCCGCGTAGAGGATCAGCGAAACGTTCATCACCTTGACGTGCAACTCGCTCGGCTTCTTGCCGTGCAGCAGGTGCAGGAAGTGGCCGCCGATGGACTGCTCGTCACTCACGCAATCGATGCGCTTGCCTTCGTGGCTGAAGCGATACCAGTAGGTCATGATCGCCGGGAACGCGGCCAGCAGGCGGTCGGTCTTGTCGTGTTGCTCGGAGAAGTTGTTCTCCGGCTCCAGGTTGCCCAGGAACGAGCAGCCAGTGCGCATCACGTCCATCGGGTGGGCGTCGGCGGGGATGCGTTCCAGCACTTCTTTGAGCGCTTGCGGCAGGTCGCGCAGCTTGCTCAGTTTGGCAACGTAGGCTGCCAGTTGCGCCTTGCTCGGCAGTTCGCCGTACAGCAGCAGGTAGGCAACTTCTTCGAACTGTGCGTCAGCCGCCAGTTCACGTACGTCATAACCACGATAGGTCAGACCGGCACCCGACTGGCCCACGGTGGACAGTGCGGTTTGCCCGGCTACCTGGCCACGGAGCCCGGCGCCACTGAGTACTTTTGCTTCGGCCATTGCTGTCTCCAATTCTTGAATTTTTTAGGGAAACCAATCTTTCATCTGTAGGAGCGAGCTTGCTCGCGATGGACGCCGATGATGACGCGGGAAAACTGATACCCCGCGGTGTATGGCCCACCATCGCGAGCCAGCTCGCTCCTACAGGTACACGGTGTTCATCATTTTTTCGCGGCGAACAACGCATCGAGCTTCTGCTCGAAGGTGTGGTAGTCGATGCGATCGTAAAGTTCCATGCGAGTCTGCATGGTGTCGATGACGTTCTGTTGCGTGCCATCGCGACGGATCGCGGTGTAGACGTTTTCTGCAGCCTTGTTCATGGCACGGAACGCCGACAGCGGGTACAGCACCAGCGATACATCGGCAGCGGCCAGTTGTTCGGTGGTGTACAGCGGCGTCGCGCCGAACTCGGTGATGTTGGCCAGGATCGGCGCTTTCACGCGATTGGCGAACAGCTTGTACATTTCCAGTTCAGTGATGGCTTCCGGGAACACCATGTCAGCGCCGGCCTCGATGCACGCGGCGGCGCGATCCAGGGCAGACTCCAGACCTTCCACCGCCAGGGCGTCGGTACGGGCCATGATCACGAAGCTGTCATCGGTACGGGCATCGACGGCCGCTTTGATGCGGTCGACCATTTCCTGCTGGGTCACGATTTCCTTGTTAGGACGGTGACCGCAGCGCTTGGCGCCGACCTGGTCTTCGATGTGAATCGCCGCCGCGCCGAACTTGATCATCGACTTCACGGTACGGGCGACGTTGAACGCCGAGGAACCGAAACCGGTGTCCACATCCACCAGCAGCGGCAGGTCGCAAACATCGGTGATGCGGCGCACGTCGGTCAGCACGTCATCCAGGCCGGTGATGCCCAGGTCCGGCACGCCGAGGGAGCCGGCAGCCACCCCGCCACCCGACAGGTAGATCGCCTTGAAACCGGCGCGCTTGGCCAGCAGCGCATGGTTGGCGTTGATCGCGCCGACCACTTGCAATGGATGCTCGCTGGCGACCGCATCGCGGAAACGCTGGCCTGGAGTGCTCTTGTTCAAACTCATGACTCACCTCGTTTGGCTGTCGGGTTAGCGCCGTCCTGGTAATGACGGGCGATGTTGCGTTTGGAGGCGCCGATGTGACGGCGCATCAACAACTCGGCCAGTTCACCGTCACGGTCGGCGATGGCATCGAGAATTCGGTGGTGCTCGGCGAACGCCTGGTGCGGGCGATTGGGCGTGGTGGAAAACTGGATGCGGTACATGCGCACCAGTTGATACAGCTCGCCGCAGAGCATTTGGGTCAGCGTACGGTTGCCGCTGCCCTGAATGATTCGGTAGTGGAAGTCGAAATCGCCTTCCTGCTGGTAGTAGCCTCTCCCGGCCTGAAACGCCTCATCGCGTTCGTGGGTTTCCAGGACCCGACGCAGCTCGTCGATTTCTTCGAGGCTCATGCGCTCGGCGGCCAGGCGACAGGCCATGCCTTCCAGGGATTCGCGGATTTCGTATAGCTCAATCAGTTCGGCGTGATTGAGCGACACCACCCGTGCGCCGACATGCGGCACGCGAACCAGCAGGCGCTGGCCTTCCAGACGGTGGATGGCCTCGCGCAACGGGCCACGGCTGATGCCGTAGGTGCGCGCCAGTTCCGGTTCGGAGATTTTGCTGCCCGGCGCGATATCGCCTTTGACGATAGCCGCCTGAATGCGTCGGAAGACGTTCTCGGAAAGCGTCTCCGTATCGTCTTGCGTAGAAACCGGGGGATCGAGTTGATCCAGCATATTGTCGACACCTTGTAAGCCAGTGCCGCAAAAACTAGCGAATACTGGCGACGCAGTCAAAGTATAAATCGATATTGTCGACAATCTTCTGATAACCGGTTGCACCATTACGAAGCAACCGGTCTATTTATAGCCACCGGCCAGCGCTGGCGCCATCAAACCACCGTGCTAGAATGCCGCCCGCATTTGTTTGTCACATCTGCACTGCCTGTCATAAAAACCTGACAGGCATACGAGGGAGCTTGCGCAGCGATGCCAGGGCCTTGAATCAAGTCGGACCGCTGCGCATCAGGATTTATGAGACTCAAGCCCTTCCCCACCGTCCTTTTTTTCCTTTGCCTGCCCGGCTTCGCAATGGCCGGGGAAAAGACCGTGTATGGCCTTAACGAGTACGCATCGCTCAATGGCATCGATCTGGAAGTGGCGGCCAAACTCGATACCGGGGCGAAAACCGCATCCCTGAGTGCACGGGATATCAAACGATTCAAACGCAACGGCGAGTCTTGGGTGCGCTTTTACCTGGCCATCGACGCCGCCCATTCGCACCCGATCGAACGCCCGCTGGCCCGTGTCAGCAAGATCAAGCGCCGGGCCGGCGACTACGATCCGGAGGAAGGCAAGAAGTACACCGCCCGCCCGGTGATCGAACTGGACATCTGCATGGGCTCGGCCCTGCGCAGCATCGAAGTGAACCTGACCGACCGCAGCGCTTTCCAATACCCGCTACTGATTGGCTCCGAAGCCCTCAAACGTTTCGATGCTCTGGTTGACCCCAGCCTTAAATATGCTGCCGGCAAACCTGCCTGCACCACCGACGCTCATACCGCCGAGTAATTCAAATGCGCTCTCTTACCCTTCACCTGAAACTGCTGATCGCCATCCTGGTGGTGCTGGGCATTTCAGTTACGGCCTATCAGATCTTCGTGCTGGGCATCCCGGTGACCGAAGACGCCACCGACGACCTGTGGAACATCGACGCCAAGGTCGAGTTCGTCGCCAGTGCCAAGGATCCGGTCAAGATCCAGATGTTCGTGCCTCCGCTGAGCCGCGACTTCGTGAGCCTCAACGAGAGCTTCATCTCCAACAACTACGGCGTGGCCGTGAACCGGGTCGACGGCAACCGCAAGGTCACCTGGTCGGCACGCCGGGCCAAAGGCAATCAGACGCTGTATTACCGCCTGGTGCTGACCAAGCGTTATTCCGGTGAGAAAGCCAAGATCAAAGGCCCGACCTTTCGCGACAGCATGACCATCGAAGGCCCGGAAAAAATCGCCGCCGAAGCCCTGCTCGCACCGATTCGCCAACACTCGGCCGATGTCGAAACTTTCGTCGGCGAAGCCATCAAGCGGGTCAACAACCTCAACGACGACAACGTGAAACTGCTGCTGGCCGGTGATCCATCCGCGGCGCACAAGGCGAAAATCGTCGAGCTGCTGCTGTCCATCGCCCATGTGCCGATCGAGAAGGTCCACACCATCCGCCTGGTGGCCGACCAGCCGCAAATGCCGGAACTGTGGCTGCGCAGCTTCAATGGCACCGACTGGCTGTACTTCAACCCGGAAACCGGTGAACAGGGCCTGCCGACCGACCGCCTGCTGTGGTGGACCGGCGACGAAAACCTGATCACCGTCGATGGTGGCAAGAAAGCCAACGTGACCTTCAGCCTGAACAACAGCGAAATGAACGCCATTCGTCTGGCCAAGCTGACCGACGAAAACACCGACGCCAATTTCCTCGAGTACTCGCTGTACGGCCTGCCGCTGCAAACCCAGCAGACCTTCATGATCATGGTGATGATCCCGATCGGCGTGCTGGTGATCCTGGTCCTGCGCAACCTGATCGGCATCCAGACCCTGGGCACCTTCACCCCGGTGCTGATCGCCCTGGCCTTCCGCGAAACCCAGCTCGGCTTCGGTATCGTGCTGTTTACCATCATCACGGCGCTGGGCTTGTCGCTGCGCTCCTATCTCGAACACCTGAAACTGCAAATGCTGCCGCGGCTGTCGGTGGTGCTGACGTTCGTGGTGGTGCTGATTGCGGCCATCAGCCTGCTCAGCCATAAACTCGGCCTGGAACGCGGTTTGTCGGTGGCGCTGTTCCCGATGGTGATCCTGACCATGACCATCGAACGCCTGTCGATCACCTGGGAAGAGCGCGGCGGTGGCCATGCCATGAAAGTGGCCGTCGGCACGCTGTTCGCCGCGTCCCTGGCGCACCTGATCATGAGCGTGCCGGAACTGGTGTACTTCGTGTTCACTTTCCCGGCGATCCTGCTGATTCTGGTGGGCTTCATGCTGGCCATGGGTCGTTATCGCGGTTACCGCCTGACCGAACTGGTGCGCTTCAAGGCCTTCCTGAAAAAGGCTGACGCCTGATGTTCGGCCTCTGGAAGACCTGGAAGGCCCTGGAAGCCCGGGGCATCATGGGGATCAATCGGCGCAACGCAGACTACGTGCTCAAATACAACAAGCGCAGCCTGTACCCGATCGTCGATGACAAGATCATCACCAAGGAACGCGCCATCGCCGCCGGCATCCATGTGCCCGAACTGTATGGCGTGATCTCCACCGAGAAGGAAATCGACAATCTCGAAGAGATCATCGGCGCACGCAATGACTTCGTGATCAAACCGGCCCAGGGCGCTGGCGGAGATGGCATCCTGGTCATCGCCGACCGCTTTGAAGGACGTTATCGCACGGTGTCCGGCCGGATCATCAGCCATGAAGAAATCGAACACCAGGTTTCCAGCATCCTGACCGGCCTGTACTCCCTGGGCGGTCACCGCGACCGGGCGCTGATCGAATACCGCGTGATTCCGGATCAGATCTTCAAGAGCATCAGTTACGAAGGCGTGCCGGACATTCGCATCATTGTTTTGATGGGCTACCCGGTGATGGCCATGTTGCGCCTGCCGACGCGCCAGTCCAACGGCAAGGCCAACCTGCACCAGGGCGCCATCGGCGTCGGTGTGGACCTGGCCACCGGCCTGACCCTGCGCGGCACCTGGCTGAACAACATCATCAACAAACACCCGGACACCACCAACGCAGTGGATGGCGTGCAACTGCCCTACTGGGACGGCTTCATGAAACTCGCCGCTGGTTGCTATGAGTTGTGCGGCCTGGGCTACATCGGTGTCGACATGGTCCTGGACCAGGAAAAAGGCCCGCTGATTCTGGAGCTCAACGCCCGGCCGGGGCTGAATATCCAGATTGCCAATGACTGCGGCCTGACGTTGCGCACTCATGCGGTCGAGGCGCGGCTGGAAGACCTGAAGGCGCGTGGCGTGAGTGAATCGGTCGAAGAGCGCGTGGCGTTCGTGCAGGAGATGTTTGGGCATATTCCTGCGGTCGAGGGCTGAGGCCCATCGATTGTAGGAGCGAGCTTGCTCGCGATGAACCTGAAAACACTGTGGGGGGGGCAGGCATACAGCGTTATCGTTGACGACCATCGCGAGCGAGCTCGCTCCTACAGCAATCAATCCCCTCTAGGAGCAATTCTCCGAGGGGACTACAATCGCCACCCCGCCTCGATGGCTGACTTCCCCCGCCCATGTTGACCTGTTCCGTACACCCGCTGCCCTATCGCGCCAACCCCGCCGAATATTTCGCGGCGATTCGCCATGCGCCCGGTGCCGTCCTGCTCGACAGTGGCCGCCCCAGCGCCGACCGCGGTCGCTATGACCTGCTCAGCGCCTGGCCACTGGAACAACTGACGGTGTCGCCCGACGAAAGTGGCGATGCTTTCCTGCAACGCCTGCGCGACAACCTGACAGGCCTGGGCGAAGCCATTCTGCCGGAAGATTATGAGTTGCCGTTTGCCGGTGGGTTGATCGGTTACCTGAGTTACGACTTCGGCCGACATCTGGAGCGCCTGCCGAGCCAGGCCAGTGATGACCTGCATCTGCCTGATGCGCGCTTCGGCTTGTACGGCTGGGCCTTGATCAGCGATCACCTTTCGCAGACCAGTCAATTGGTGTTCCACCCGACCCTGCCCGACAGCGAGCGTCAGCGCCTGATCGAACTGTTCAGCCAGCCTGAGCCGCAAGCGAGCGCGCCCTTCAAGCTGCTCACCCCGATGACTGCCGACTTGAGCGCCGATGAGTATCAACAGGCCATCGAGCGCATCCAGCAGTACATTCAGGCCGGCGACTGCTATCAGGTCAATTTCGCCCAACGGTTTCGCGCACCCTGCCTGGGTGATCCGTGGGCCGCTTACTGTGCGCTACGCGCTGCTTGCCCGACGCCTTTTTCCGGTTTCCAGAACTTGCCTGATGGCGATGCCGTACTCAGCCTGTCGCCGGAACGCTTCGTCAAAGTCAGCCAGGGTCATGTGGAAACCCGCCCGATCAAGGGCACTCGCCCCCGGGGCCTGACGCCCGAGCAGGACGCCGCGAACGCCGCCGAATTGCTGGCCAGCCCCAAGGACCGCGCGGAAAACCTGATGATTGTCGACCTGCTGCGCAATGACCTCGGTCGCACCTGCCGCACAGGCTCGGTACGGGTGCCGGAATTGTTCAGCCTGGAAAGCTATCCGAACGTGCACCACCTGGTGAGCAGCGTCACCGGTGAACTGGCGGATGAGCGCGATGCCCTGGACCTGATCGCCGGCAGCTTCCCCGGCGGCTCGATTACCGGCGCGCCAAAGATTCGTGCCATGCAGATCATCGACGAACTGGAGCCGACCCGGCGCGGCCTGTATTGCGGTTCGTTGCTGTACCTGGACGTACGCGGCGAAATGGACAGCTCCATCGCCATCCGTAGTTTGCTGGTCAAGGACGGGCAGGTGTGTTGCTGGGGCGGTGGCGGGATTGTCGCGGACTCGCAGTGGCAGGCTGAGTATCAGGAGTCGATTACCAAGGTGAAGGTACTGCTCGATACGCTGCAGAACCTGTAGGAGCGAGCCTGCTCGCGATGGAGCAACGGACGACGCGGGCTGCCTGGTGCCCCGCGTTATCGTTGACGACCATCGCGAGCAGGCTCGCTCCTACATACAGGGAATGTGATTACAAGCTCAGGGTCCGGTTTGATGCCTTGATGAACTCCTGCTTCAACGCTTCAAACGTGTGCACCGCCGGGAACTGCGGGAACTGCGCAATCACGTTATCCGGCGCATGGAACAGAATCCCGGCATCGGCCTCGCCCAGCATCGTGGTGTCGTTGTAGGAATCCCCCGCCGCGATCACCCGGTAGTAGAGGCTCTTGAAGGCCAGGACCGACTGACGCTTGGGATCTTTCTGACGCAGTTGATAGTCAGTGACTCGCCCAGTGTCGTCAGTAATCAGGCGATGGCAGAGCAAGGTCGGGAAGCCCAGCTGACGCATCAGCGGCTGGGAGAACTCATAGAAGGTGTCCGACAGGATCACCACCTGGAAGCGCTCGCGCAGCCAGTCGACGAACTCGATGGCGCCATCAAGCGGCTTGAGCGTGGCGATCACTTCCTGAATGTCGGAGAGCTTCAGGCCGTGCTCGTCGAGAATTCGCAGGCGCTGCTTCATCAGCACGTCGTAGTCGGGAATGTCCCGGGTAGTGGCCCTGAGGGATTCGATCCCGGTTTTTTCGGCGAAGGCGATCCAGATTTCCGGAACCAGCACACCTTCAAGATCCAGACAGGCAATTTCCACAAGACACTCCCATTTGTATTGATTATTGAGTCGAGCGAGCAAAAAGACTGCCGAACTCTAGCGACTCGGGCCTGCCTGCGCAACGCAGAGGATGCCCCGGCCCGTGCAGCTTTTTGTTACCATCGACCCCATATAGAGCGCCCAGCGCCACCGACCTGTAGGAAGCCGCCCTGATGAGCCCAACGTTCGACGTCGTGGAACTCGCCACGACCTATGCCAACAAATCCGCCCAGGACATTCTGAAACTCGCGTTTGCCGAGTTCGGCGATGACCTGTGGATATCTTTCAGCGGCGCCGAAGACGTGGTGCTGGTGGACATGGCCTGGAAGCTGAACAAGAACGTCAAAGTGTTCAGCCTCGACACCGGTCGCTTGCACCCCGAGACCTACCGCTTCATCGATCAGGTGCGCGAGCACTACAAGATCGACATCGAACTGGTGTCGCCGGACTACACGAAACTTGAGCCGTTCGTGAAGGAAAAAGGCCTGTTCAGCTTCTACAAGGACGGCCATGGCGAATGCTGCGGCATCCGCAAGATCGAACCGCTGCGCCGCAAGCTGTCAGGCGTGACGGCCTGGGCGACCGGCCAGCGTCGGGACCAGAGCCCCGGCACCCGCAGTGCCGTCGCGGTGATGGAAATCGACACCGCGTTCTCCACCCCGGAACGCACCCTGTACAAGTTCAACCCGCTGGCGCAAATGACCAGCGAAGAAATCTGGGGCTACATCCGCATGCTGGAGTTGCCGTACAACAGCCTGCACGAACGCGGTTTCATCAGCATCGGCTGCGAACCCTGCACCCGCCCGGTATTGCCGAACCAGCATGAGCGTGAAGGCCGTTGGTGGTGGGAAGAAGCGACGCAGAAGGAATGCGGGCTGCATGCGGGGAATATCATCAGCAAGTCGAAAGCGTAAATGCCCCTGTAGGAGCGAGCTTGCTCGCGATAAACCCAAGAGCGCCATGGGGTGTCAGGAATACAGCGTTTTCATTGACGACCATCGCGAGCAAGCTCGCTCCCACAAAAATGTGTACACATAAATGTCACCATCGGTGCCATTTATGTGTGCACTTTTCGTTTCTGCGCCCCCAAAAGTTACATTCCCCCGCCTGACGTACACCGCCATGTCCTCCTGAATCCCCTTCGTAAAATAAATACCTGTTCAATCGGTCAATTTTAATTGCCTATTTTTCAGTAAGTTGGCGAACCGACATAACAAAACGAAATGAATAGCGCGTTTCATAGATCTCCCGACTGGCATGGATCTGGCTTAAGTGCATACATGTTTTGTATACAATCAATTCAAAACATACACACACTTTAGATCCGCAAGCCTGAAGCGCCCTATCCCGTACAGGCTGCAGATGCCCCGTAACCAATGATATTCGCCATCCGCGACGAAGATTTGTCGAGCCAACGCTCATGCACAGTCATCGCGAGGTCGAGCATCAGGAGCCTGCCGGAATGCGTACTAGTCTCTCCAATAACAACATCGCGCTGGATCTACCCTCCTCCCATTCCATCCACACCGTCGACAATCAGACGCATCACGCTCCCGTGGTGCTCAGCCCCCGATTGCACAACAAGGACCTGGCACCGACCAAGTCCGAAGGTCGGCGCTGGGGCCGCTACAGCATCTTTGCCCTGTGGACCAACGACGTGCACAACATTGCCAACTACTCGTTTGCCATAGGCCTGTACGCCTTGGGTCTGGGTGGCTGGCAGATTCTCCTGTCCCTGGGGATCGGCGCCGCGCTGGTTTACTTCTTCATGAACCTGTCTGGCTACATGGGCCAGAAAACCGGGGTGCCGTTTCCGGTCATCAGCCGGATCAGTTTCGGCATTCACGGTGCGCAGATTCCTGCATTGATCCGCGCCGTTATCGCCATCGCCTGGTTCGGTATCCAGACGTATCTTGCGTCCGTGGTCTTTCGCGTGCTGTTAACGGCGGTCCATCCCGGGTTCGCCGACTACGACCACGACTCGATCCTCGGCCTGTCGACCCTGGGCTGGGTGTGTTTCGTTGCGATCTGGTTCGTGCAACTGGCGATCCTGGCCTATGGCATGGAGATGGTGCGGCGCTATGAGGCATTTGCCGGCCCGGTGATTCTGCTGACCGTCGCCGCCCTTGCCGTGTGGATGTACACCCAGGCCGATGCGACCATCGCCTGGTCTATCCGTGAGCCGCTGACTGGCGGTGAGATGTGGCGCAACATCTTTGCCGGTGGCGCACTGTGGCTGGCGATCTACGGCACCTTGATCCTCAACTTCTGCGACTTTGCCCGTTCTTCGCCGTGCCGCAAAACCATCAAGGTCGGAAATTTCTGGGGCTTGCCAGTGAATATCCTGGTGTTCGCCGGCATTACCGTCCTGCTGTGCGGCGCGCAATTTCAGATCAATGGCCGGATCATCGAAAGCCCGACCGAAATCATCGCCTCGATCCCCAACACCTTCTTCCTGGTGCTCGGCTGCCTGGCGTTCCTGATCGTCACCGTGGCGGTGAACATCATGGCCAACTTCGTCGCCCCGGCGTTCGTACTCAGCAACCTGGCGCCCAAGTACCTGACCTTCCGCCGCGCCGGGCTGATCAGCGCGACCATCGCCGTGCTGATCCTGCCGTGGAACCTCTACAACAGCCCGCTGGTGATCGTGTATTTCCTGTCCGGCCTCGGTGCCCTGCTCGGCCCGTTGTACGGGGTGATCATGGTCGACTACTGGCTGGTACGCAAAGGCCGGATCAACGTGCCGCAGTTGTACAGCGAAGACCCTGACGGCGCGTATTACTACAGCCGCGGTGTCAATTTGCGCGCGGTGGCGGCGTTCATTCCTGCAGCGTTGATCGCCATCGTCCTGGCATTGGTACCGGGCTTCCACAGCGTATCGCCATTCTCCTGGCTGATTGGTGCCGGTATCGCCGGGATGCTCTACCTGATCATCGCCAAGCGCCAACCGCATTACGTCGATGTTAGCGGCGAAGCCATCGCGGTCGACAACGTCAGCCACTGATCCTGTCGCGGCCCGGCGTTGTCGGGCCGCAGAACCAACTGCAATAAGGACTCCCCATGCGCATTCTCGTGGTCAACGTCAACACCACCGAATCCATCACCCAGGCCATCGCCCGTTCGGCGCAGGCCGTCGCGTCACCCGGCACGGAAATCGTCGGCCTCACCCCGCACTTCGGTGCCGACTCCATCGAAGGCAATTTCGAGAGTTACCTGGCGGCCATCGCGGTCATGGACCGGGTGATGTCCTACGACCAGCCCTTCGATGCGGTGATCCAGGCCGGTTATGGCGAACACGGCCGTGAAGGCTTGCAGGAACTGCTCAATGTGCCGGTGGTGGACATCACCGACGCCGCCGCCAGCACGGCGATGTTCCTCGGTCACGCCTATTCCGTGGTCACCACCCTCGACCGCACCGTGCCGCTGATTGAGGATCGCCTCAAGCTCTCCGGCCTCTGGGACCGTTGCGCCTCGGTACGGGCCAGTGGTTTGGCAGTACTGGAACTGGAGCACGAACCGCAGCGCGCACTGGAGGCCATCGTCCATCAGGCCGAACTGGCGGTGACCCAGGACAAGGCCGAAGTGATTTGCCTGGGCTGCGGCGGCATGGCCGGGCTGGACGAGCAGATTCGCCGACGTACCGGGGTACCGGTGGTGGATGGGGTGACGGCGGCGGTGACCATTGCCGAATCATTGGTGCGACTGGGGCTGTCGACATCGAAGGTGCGGACTTATGCGACACCACGGCCGAAAAACATCATTGGTTGGCCGGGGCGGTTTGCCCGGTAGACCGCGGTGCCCCAATCGCGAGCAAGCTCGCTCCCACAGGTTTTGCATTGCACCTCAGTAATGTATTCGACGCAAAACCCGTGGGAGCGTGGCTTGCCCGCGATGACAACACCTCGGTCTTAAGCCAGGCTCAAACCGCACTGAACCTCTGCCCCAACCCCCGCTCGGCAAACTGCTCAATGACGAATTCGACAAACGCCCGGGTCTTGCCCGGCAGCAGTTTGTGTTCGGCGTAATAGATGGAGGTATAGCCGTCATCGATGTACCAGTCCGGCAACACCCGCTGCAGCCTGCCCGACTCCAGATAGCCCGCGGCAAACGGCATGCTCACCAGCGCAATGCCCAGACCCTGCGCGGCCGTGGCGCAGGCGGCCTCGGAATCGCTCATGGTCATCCGCGCCTTGAGCGTCAACGGGCTGTGTTGCTGATTGCGATGGGTCAACTGCCAAGAGCGTACCCGACCGGTCTGCGGTGAGCGGATCAGAATCCCGTCATGGTGCTTGAGGTCATCCGGCTCGCTGATCGCTGCATGTGTCTCCAGGTAGTCCTTCGTAGCCACCAACACCCGATGCGCCGGACTCAGCCGGCGTGCCACCACGCCCTGGGGCAATTCGAAGCCGCCGCCGATGGCCGCGTCGAAACCCTGCCCGATCAGATCGACCTGGCGGTTGTCGAAGTGCCAGTCCGGGTTGATCGCCGGGAATCGCCGCAGAAACTCGCCGAGCATCGGCACAATGTACAGGCAGCCAAATACTGTCCCCATGCTGACTTTCAAGGTGCCCGCCGGCTGCCCTCCGGCGCTGGCGAGATTGGCCACGGCATTCTGGATCGTGTGCAGGCTGCCGCTGACTTCGCCGAGAAACAACTGACCGGCTTCCGTCAGGGTCAGGCTGCGAGTGCTGCGCTGGAACAATCTGACACCCAGGCGCGCCTCGAGCTTGGCAACGCTCTTGCCCACCGCCGCCGGTGTCAGGCTCAAGCGCCGCGCCGCCTCAGCAAAGCTGCCGACCTCGGCACTGCGCACAAAGCATTCGATACTGCTGAAGGTTTCCATAAGCGCCACTATAAACTTTTGGTTTACACAGACTATCGTAACTATGGTCTACACAGCACGTAATCCTGAATCGATACTAGCCTCCATCAACCGGGACATCTCGCCTCGGGACTTGGAGATCGATATGACTACTCAGAACCTCAGCGGCAAAGTGGCCTTGATTCAAGGTGGTTCCCGCGGCATCGGCGCAGCCATCGTCAAGCGCCTGGCCGCTGAAGGCGCCACCGTTGCCTTCACCTACGTCAGCTCCACGGCCAAAGCCGAAGAACTGCAAGACAGCATCATCGCCAAGGGCGGCAAGGCCCTGGCCATCAAGGCCGACAGCGCCGACGCCGACGCCATCCGCGGCGCCGTGTCCGCCACGGTAGAAGCCTTCGGTCGCCTGGATATCCTGGTCAACAATGCTGGGGTACTGGCGGTCGCACCGCTGGCCGAGTTCAAACTCGAAGACTTCGACCAGACCCTGGCCATCAACGTGCGCAGCGTGTTCATCGCCACCCAGGCCGCAGCCAGACACATGACCGAAGGCGGTCGCATCATCAATATCGGCAGCACCAACGCAGACCGCATGCCCTTCGCCGGTGGTGGCCCGTACGCCATGAGCAAGTCGGCGCTGGTCGGCCTGACCAAAGGCCTGGCCCGTGATCTCGGCCCGCAAGGCATCACCATCAATAACGTGCAACCGGGCCCTGTCGACACCGACATGAATCCGGCCGAGGGTGACTTTGCGGAAAGCCTGATCCCGTTGATGGCCGTGGGCCGTTACGGCAAGGCCGAAGAGATCGCCAGCTTCGTCGCCTACCTTGTCAGCCCTGAAGCGGGCTATATCACGGGGGCCAGCCTGACCATCGACGGTGGTTTCGGCGCCTGATGCGTTAAACGCAAACCCTATGTGGGAGCGGGCTTGCTCGCGAAAGCGGTGAATCAGACGACATCAATGTTGCCTGGTACACCGCCTTCGCGAGCAAGCCCGCTCCCACATTTGCCAGAGTCGACCCGTCTTTTTAGCTAGGCCCACTCAAGCGCCGGCAAACCAAAAGCACTCGGCACAAACGCCTTCAGCGTACGAAGAATGCCATCGGCGTGTGCGTACCTGGCATCTGCCATTGCCGCATCCGGAATCGCAATTGCCGTCATCCCTGCCGCTTTCGCCGCAGTGACGCCGAAGGGCGAATCCTCGAACACCAGGCAGTCTTGCGGTGCAACACCCAGGCGCCGCGCCGCCGTCAGGAAAATATCCGGTGCTGGTTTGGCCGCGCCCACCTCGGCGTCATCGGCGGTGACGATAAAGTCGAACAAGGCGAACCAGTCGCGGTGCAAGGTGGTTTTCTGGCCGAACGACTGGCTCGAAGAACTGGTGCCTACGGCAATGGGAATATTGTTGGCCTTCAGATGCCGTACCAGTTCCTGTGCTCCGGGCATTGCCTGCGCTGTAGGAAAACGCTCGCGCATCAGCGGCTCGCGGATCACCAGAAACTCTTGTGCCGTAATCGGCAAGTCCAGCGCTTCAACCACATAGCGCGCCAGATCGCCCGCGCCCCGGCCAATGATGTTCTGTTTGATGCTCCAGTCGAACGTCCGGCCGTAACGCGCGGCAATGATGGAGGTGACTTCCGTGTAGATGCCTTCCGTGTCCAGCAACAAGCCGTCCATATCGAAAATCACGGCCTTGATCGGGCCGAATGCTTTCAGTGGTGCATTCATCGCATCTGATCCGTTTTCTAAGGTATCCCGGGCAGCTCAGGTACGGCCGATGCCCCATGGATTAAAGGATTCAGCAGCATAGCGAGCGCCGCCGGTCTAGAGCAATGATGAAATCCCGATCGGCGCCGAATGACCCTCCGCGATTTAGCGAATCGCCCTACAGCAAGCGCCACCCTTTCCCGACTTCTTTCCTCGCCGATCCCCCGCAGAGTTTCGCGCTCCACATTCCGCCAAGCGAAAGACAGCAGATGTTCGATCCCCAAGAGGTATTGGCATGCCCCGCCAGCGGTCCCCTGATACTTTGCCCCGACAGGCATGAACGCCACGAGGACGTCTCCAGACAGGCGAAAAACCCCAATGGTGTCAGTATCGACACCGCCGAGCGAACCGCCACCCACAACGGCCCGGTGTCGATGGTTACCGGTGAAGAACTGCTGACCCTGACCGATGGCACCCTCGACGGAATCCTGCCTTTCGACTTCACCCGCCTCTATCGCACCAGTGCCGTCGAAATCGACAGCGGCCTCGGTTTTGGCTGGAGCCATTCGCTGTCCCAGCACCTGGAACTCCACGGCGAGCGGGTGCTGTGGATCGACCCCGAAAACCGCCGCACGCCCTTTCCACGGCCGACGGCGGTGCGCCCGGTGATCCACAACAGCCTGTCGCGGGCGGCGATTTACCTCGGCGAAGAGCCGGACGAACTGATCCTCGCCCTGGCCGGCCACCGCGCGCGGTTCTACCACTTTCATGACGGCCGGCTCAGCACGATCAGCGATGCCTACGGCAATCGCCTGACGGTGCAGCGGGACCGCTGTGACCGGATCCAACGCCTGGACAACGGCGCCGACCGCGCCTTATTGCTGCGTTACGACGTCAAGCACCTGGTGGCCGTCGACTATCAGGTGTTTCAGCGCGGCGACTGCGAGGCAAACACCTGGCGCACCGAACAGACACTGGTCAGCTACCGCTACGACGCCCGCCGGCGCTTGATCGAGGCAACCAACGCCGCAGGTGAAAGCGAGCGCTATGACTACGACGAGCAGCACGTGATCCTGCAACGGCAACTGGCCGGCGGCGCGAGTTTCTTCTGGGCGTGGGAACGCTCTGGCAAGGCAGCCCGCTGCATCCATCATTGGGCCTCGTTTTCGCAAATGGAGGCACGTTACGCCTGGGACGATAAAGGCTGTGTGACAGTGAACAACGCCGACGGTAGCGAAGAGGTTTACGTTCATGACAACCGCGCACGCCTGGTACGCCAGGTCGGGCCCGACGGCGGTGAGTTGCACAAGGCCTACGACGATCAGGGTCGCCTGATCGCCGAGCAGGACGCCCTCTGCGCCGTCACCGAATACCATTATGACGAAGCCGGCCGGTTGATCGCGCGGCGTGCGCCCGATGAGGCGCCCATGACCTGCAACTATCGGCACGGTTTCCTGCGCACCCTCACCCGTGGTCAGGTGACCTGGACCTGTCAGCGCAATGCCCAGGGCGACATCACTGCTGTTTCCGATCCCGACGGGCAGATCACCCGCTATTTCTACGACCCCAAGGGGCGCTTGCTGACAATCCGATTCCCCGATCAGAGCGGTCACCGGTTTGTCTGGAACGCCTTGGGGCAACTGTTGGAGGAGACCTTGCCGGACGGTGCCCAGCGCGCTTTTTCCTACGATGTGCTGGGCCGGCGGATTACCCGGCAGGACGAACACGGTGCCGTCACCGGCTATGAGTGGGACGCCGTGGGTCGACTGACCAGGATCACGCTGCCCACCGGTGCCTGCCGTGCCTATCGCTACAACGCCTACGGCCAGGTCACCGCCGAAACCGACGAACTGGGACGGGTAACCCGTTACGAATACGCCGACGACCTGCACTTGGTCAGCCGTCGGATCAACCCCGACGGCAGCACGCTGAAGTACGGCTACGATCATGCGCAACTGTTGCTCACCGAGATCGAAAACGAGGTCGGCGACACCTATCGGCTGGACTACACGCCTGGCGGATTGATCCGACAGGAAACCGGCTTTGATGGCCGTCGTACCACCTATGCGTATGACGGTAATGGTCAGTTGCTGAAAAAAACCGAGTTCGGCGACGACGGTTCGCAACTCGTCACACAATACCAACGCGACAGCGCCGGGCGCTTATTGCTCAAGACCCTGCCCGATGGGATCAAGGTCGAGTACCACTACGACAACTCAGGGCGACTGGTCCGCGTCGATGACGCTCAGGGCCATCCGCTGGCGTTCGAATACGACCGCCAGGGCCGGCTGATCACCGAACATCAGGGCTGGGGCACCCTGCGTTACGGCTACGATGCCTGCGGTCGGCTCAAGCGGCTGCGCCTACCGGACGACAGTGTCCTTGTCTACCACCATGCCAAGGGGGGCGCCCTCACTGCCATCGATCTCAATGGCACGCGCCTGACCTGCCACCGTTTTGTCGGCGGGCGCGAACGGCAACGCCAACAGGGCCTGCTGCTCAGCGATTACACCTACGACGAGCAAGGCCGCTTGCAGGTCCATTGCGTCAGCCAAAAGCAACGAACGCTGTATCGCCGCGAGTATGCCTACAGCGCCAAGGGCAATCTCCTGCAGATTGCCGACAGCCGTCACGGCCAACGCCACTATCAATACGATGCGTTCGACCGCCTGACCGGCGTACGCCACGACCGCGATCCGTTCGCGGAGAGCTTCACCCATGATCCGGCCGGCAATCTGCTGATCCGTGGCCGTCCAGGCCCGCTCGTGCTCCAGGGCAACCGTCTGCACCGCCATTGCAACAGCCACTACGACTACGACGCCTTCGGCAACCTGATCCGCGAACGCCGTGGCATGCCGCCCCAAGTCACCCAATACACCTATGACAGCCAGCACCGCCTGATCAGCGTCAGCACCCCGGACGGTAAAAGTGTCAGCTACCGCTACGACGCCTTCGGTCGGCGCATCCGCAAAACCGTCGACAGCCAGACCACGCAGTTTTTCTGGCAAGGCGACCAGCTCATCGCCGAAAGCGCTCCCGAGCACTACCGCAGCTACGTTTACGAGCCCGGCAGCTTCCGCCCGCTGGCGCTGCTTGACGGAAAAGGCCCGGCAGACGCCTGCCCGCTCTACTACCAACTCGACCACCTCGGTACCCCGCAGGAACTGACCAACTACGGCGGCGCTATCGTCTGGTCGGCCAAATACACCGCCCACGGCAAACTTCGTGAAGTGAGCCAGGGCGACGGCGAACGACTCAAACAGCCTCTACGGTTTCAGGGACAATACTTCGACGCCGAGAGCGGTCTGCACTACAACCGTCATCGCTACTACCATCCCGACATTGGTCGTTATCTGACGCTGGATCCGGTCATGCTGGCCGGTGGGTTGAACCCGTATCGGTACACCCGGAACCCGACGGGGTGGGTGGCTCCATTGGGATTGGGCGGGAATTGCCCGCAGGAGAACAAGCCGGGATGCTCGGTGCCGTATGGGCAAGGAAGGGCAAGGGTTGATGAGGGAGAGCCTGATGCGCCCTCTCCAAAACCTTCGAATAAATACGGGTATTGCGGAGACTCACTAGAGCCCCGGGGAATTTTTTAACCGGATTCCCCCCTCGGAGCGACACTTCAAAGAAGCAATCGGGACCCGGGGCTCTTCACTGTCGCTTTGTAATAGCTGGCTCACCCGTGCCATCGTCCCGATCTTCTGGATTGGCCTCTATATCATCGTCGTCGCTCGGAACCTGCTCCACACCTGCATCATCATCGTCCGGTGGTCGTTGGTCGCGGCTCAAGGAATCGGTAGGCGACGGCAGCGGATACTCCGGTGTTTCATCAACGTCGGGGACTTTCCGATCAGTGTTCATATCGCACCTCTCTTGTGACCTGGAGTGCAGGCCACGACCTGGCGAGGATCCGGCGATGGACGCGTTCGATCAGCTGGACAGCTCGTCAATCCGACAGCACGATTCGATCAGTCCTCGTCCTCTTCCTCATCTTCAAACTCGATATTCCCCACATCGCCCGCATCATCAGCATCGTTAAGCGGCACCGTCGCATCGTCCATCAGCGATCCCGGATCTTCATTGCCGGGATCGTTTATAGATGGCTGTGCGCTCGGACCCTTTTCTTCCTTGCCTTCGCTTTTCGCAGTCATGGGATGCCTCGCTCAACTAGTGATGCTTATTGTGGTGCTTGTTGTGGTGCTTGTTCGAATGTTTATGTCCGCCACCGGAATGGGAGTGGCCGCTATCACTCCCCAGATCATTGCCGACCGCACCACCGGCTGCACCGCCAAGACCGGCACCGATGGCCGATCCGGTCGAACCGCCAAGACTGTTGCCGATCACTGATCCACCCGCCGCGCCCAAACCACCGCCTACCGCCGCTTCGGTGCGACTGCGCTTTGGCGCGGCAATGGCACTACCGGCCGCGCCGCCGACTCCGGCACCGACGGCCGCACCCGTGCTACCACCCACCTGGCCACCGACAACATTGCCCAGCACCCCACCAAGACCACCGCCCACTGCGGCATCTCCATTACCTCCCGCCAGCGCCACCTGAGAAACCAACAATCCAAAAACAATCGCAGGCAACATCAATCGCCGAGCACTCTGGCTTACGGTTTTTTTGTCGTTGGTTTTCGGGTTCATGGCACGCCTCACATTCTTCAAGGGAGTATGGAAGATTTGAGCCATTGCGGCGTAAAACGTTCATAAATGAAAAAGCCCGGCATCAAGCCGGGCTCTTTTCAAATCTGGATCAGGATCAGTGACGCTTGTGACCATTGGCCAGGTTGCTGCCCACGCCGCCGCCCAATGCACCGCCCAGGCCCGCACCGATGGTGGCACCGGACTTGCCGCCGAGGCTATTGCCGATCACCGAACCACCGGCCGCGCCGACACCGCCACCGATAGCAGCGCTGGTGCGATGACCTTTTTTGGCGGCAACTGCGCTGCCTGCCGCGCCAGCGACGCCCGCACCAATCGCGGCGCCAGTGCTGCCGCCCATCTTCTGGCCGACGACGTTACCCAATGCGCCGCCCAAGCCACCGCCCAGCGC
The DNA here is from genome assembly GCF_058807755.1 of Pseudomonas sp. GW821-FHT12A04. NCBI lineage: Bacteria > Pseudomonadati > Pseudomonadota > Gammaproteobacteria > Pseudomonadales > Pseudomonadaceae > Pseudomonas > Pseudomonas sp. GW821-FHT12A04. Next base: position 73,997 of record NZ_JBXAQZ010000006.1, on the reverse strand, counting down.
GGCAGTGCCGTCACCAGCCATTGCACCTTGAGCAACCAGAAGCCCCAGAACCAGAGCGGGCAGTGTTAAACGCATGACAAAAACCTCAAAAATAGGGGGTACACAAAAGGGGGCGAGATTGAATGCTTTTGCGCGGATAAAGTCCAGCACACCGGTCCAACTTCGCGATTGGCGAGGGTTGGACAGCGTTTACCGAAAAGGTTTTATCGCGGACAAAAAAAAGCCCGCTGGGGAAACGGGCCAGGTGTTGCTTTCTAACGGATGAGTCGAGATTACGGAGGGTGTTGTGAAAAGTTCGTGAAAGATCCCCCCCTTCAAAAAAATTGTCATAAAACTTTTCGAGCATGAAAAACCCCGCTCTATGACGGGGTCTACCTGACGTTCGATTACTTCCTGACCGGCGCTGTCACCTTGGGTAAAAATTTGCCCTTCAGTACCCGGCACGCCCTGGTCTTGATCTTGTCGACCTCAGTCTGGTCCTCGCCGAAACTGGCCACATACTGGGTCTGACCACACCGCACGGAGTTGTTGATCGGAAACTCTGCGCCATCGTCCTCGATATACGGATCAACCATCTCTCCACCCTTTTCAAAAAGCGCGATCGACAGCGGCAAGCCCTTTGCCTGAAGGAATATCGATCGCCAAGGTTTTTGAGACTAGACGGTCACTAACGGACCTGCCGTTCGGATTTCCCCGTGACCGACGAATGGCTTCTCACCTTTTACCTCAACTTGACCGCAGTCCCGGTCACAAACACCACGACCATCCCTCCCTTTCCGGCCGGCATGCTGATCTCATAATCAAGCCCGACCACCGCGTCCGCCTGAAGCGCCAGCGCCCGCTCCTTGATCTCATCGGTGGCCTGAATGCGTGCTTCCTTCAACGCTCGCTCCAGTGTCTGGGAACGCCCGCCGAAAAAGTCGCGCATCCCGGCAAACACGTCGCGGACAACGTTGATCCCTTGCACCGACTCGGCGCTGACGATGTCCAGGTAGGCGGTAATTTGCCGGCCTTCGATGGACTGGGTCGTGGTGATGATCATGGGTGTTCCTTCCTGTTCAGATAGTCAGCCAACGCGTCAAACGCCGGCAAAGTGACGGGATCATTGGCCGAGTTGCTGGCCACCGGATGGGATGCGTAGCGGACGATGACCATCTCGGCCTTCGGGTCGACATAAATGCGCTGCCCATGGACCCCACGCGCCATGAATGCCCCGCCTTCCTTGCTCGTCACCCACCACATAGACCGGTAACTCCAGTCTTTGAGCAATGTGTAACCCGCCTTGGCGAAAGCCTGCTTATCGCCGCCGCCACGGATATCGTCGATCACTGCCTCTGGCACTATCTGGTGGCCGTTGAACCGACCGCCGTTACGCAGCATCTCGCCAAAACGCGCCAGATCCCGTAACCCCGTATTCAGGCCACCACCGGCGAACGGCGTGCCGATGGAGTCCACTGTGAAATAGCCGTCCTGCTCGGCACCCAACCGGCTCCAGATGTTCTCCGACAGCAGTTGCGCAACATTGCGGCCGGTGGCGCGGGCAATGACCCAGCCCAACACGTCGGTGTTGACGGTTTTGTAGGCAAACGCTTTGCCATGCTCGCCTTGCGGTTGCACCGTCTGCAAAAACTCGTAGTAACTGCGCGGTCCCTCATAACCCTTGGGTTTGGGCAACGGGTTGCCTGCCCGGGCATGGGCCCAGACTTCGGCATCCGGGTCCGCGTAGTCCTCGCTGTATTTGAGGCCCGTGGTCATGTCGAGCACCTGCCGTACCGTGGCGCTGCCAAACGCAGAATCCGCCAGTTCCGGTACATATTCGGCAACCCGCTTGTCAGCATCGATGCGCCCCTGCGCCACCAACATGGCACCCAGCGTGCCGACCACGGACTTGGTCACTGACATTGCGGCGTGCTGGCCGTCCGGCTTCAACACGCCGAAGTAACGTTCGTAGACAACTTTCCCGCGGTGCATCACCACAATGCCATCGGTGTACGTGGCCGCGAGGGATTGCTCCCACGTCATCGGCGCCTTGGCGCCAAGCGGGACAAAACTGATCCCGTCGATATCTTTGCGTAGCACTGTCTCCAGAGGAACCGGAGCACCCAGGCCGCGTGAAACGTTGATCGTCGGCATCAGTTGCCGGAAATTCGAAACACTCCAGCGCATTGCCGGGAACTGGAAATAGCTGCCGTCTTCAAAACGCACGGTGCGATCAGCGGAGGGTGGCGAACCGACCATCCAGCCAAGTTTGGCCGGGTCACTGGCTTGGGCGTCGGGAAAAATCGCAGGGGCGGATGCGAGGGCCAGTGATGACGCGGCAACTATCGACACAGCCGCAATGAGCCTGGCTGCGCCGCGAAAACTGGCGCGAGGATAGAGCATGATGTCGATTCCGTTCGAAGAGTTTGAGCAGTCTACAGCCGGATCGGCTTATTCACTGCTTAAGCATGCGCCTCGCGATCAAGAACATCAGCAACCCACTGATTGATACTTTTGTGGGCTAACTGAGCTTTCACAGCTACCGTCGCGTGAAGGGCTGGGGTCAGGCGCAGACTGAGATGGCCTGAATAGGGCTTCTGTGGGGTGCGGCCGAGTTTGGCGCAAGTCTCCAGATAATCGGTGACGGCCTCTTCGAATGCGGTGCGAAGTTCTTTGACTGACTCGCCGTGAAACCCGACAACATCCTTGATGCCCGCAATGTGGCCGACGAACAGGCCGTCTTCGTCGCTGTACTCGATTCGGGCTGAGTAGCCGTTGTAGTTCATTACGTTCACGGGGTAACTCCTGCTTGCTCAAGAAAAGCCCGGGCGTCACGCACCTGGTAGGGCTTGGCTTCTTTGTCGGGGTGGGGCCGATGAAAAGTGGCCACCACGCCATTCAGTTCAAAACGTACTCGCGATCCATTGCCTTCGATGGTTCTTGCCCCTGCAGCGCCGAACAAAGATTCGATGCGTGACCACTCCATGGTGGCCGGGGCTGGTCTTGAAAATACGGTTTTGAGGGTGCTGAGCTGTTTATTATTCATGGTATTATATCACGATACCGCACAGGATTTAGCAACCGCGAATGACATCGCTGATGCGTGGGAGAAGCCTCTAACGCGTGCTTAAAAAAACGCCGCTTATCCAGAACAGGAAAGCGGCGTTTTTCGTGTGGAAGCGTTTGTTTTGCAAGGCAGGCAGGATATCGGGGTGACTCTCGCCGGGGTTGTAGGCAATTTCCGAGAGTTGCGTAAAGCCTTACGCTTGCTGCGTTTTTAGCTGGCCACTACCTTGCTGGTCTTAACCTGGGCGGGACACCCTTAAGTGGATCTGTATAGATACTCCCTAAGAAGACTGCATTTTTATAATCACTTCGCACGAAAGGAGACGGTTGACCGAAAGCAGGCATTAGCGAGATAGGTACTTGTCTGATGCGCTCACTCATATCGTGCGAGCTAGAACACCCCATAAATCATCTGCGTTCCCACTTTGTTCACATACGGCCCTTTTTCAGACGCCAAAAACCACAAACCCCCGACTTTCTCTAGGAAAATCAGGGGTTTGTGTTTGCAGAATGTGGCGGTGAAGGAGAGATTCGAACTCTCGATACAGTTTCCTGTATACACACTTTCCAGGCGTGCTCCTTAAGCCACTCGGACACTTCACCGTATCTCTTCAAACATGTTCTGTCTGTCGAGGCGCGCTAATGTAGTCGAAAGCTTTTCCGATGGCAAACATTTTTTTCAGAATTTTCATGCGGTTAACGCGATTCAGCGTTTCCGGTCGTTCCCGGCCATGGCAAACCGGCCAATCTCCGGCTTCGTGCCCTCTTCTATATAGAGGGGAATGCGCAGCAGGCACGGCGGGCTGCGCCTGACGGGCGGGCAAAGGGTGACTGGCGGGTCAGTCACGGCGCTTTACCTGGCTTGCGGCGGTGGGTAACGTCTGCCCAACTTTATTGAAAGGAATAGCGTCATGAGTGAGTTGATTTCCTACCATCTCGAAGACGGTATCGCGACCCTGACCTTGAGCAATGGCAAGGTCAATGCCATCTCCCCGGATGTGATTGCCGAGTTCAACGCTGCGCTGGATCGGGCAGTGGCTGATCGTGCGGTGGTGATCATTACCGGCCAGCCGGGCATTCTCTCTGGCGGTTATGACCTGAAGGTGATGACGGCCGGTCCTAGAGAGGCCGTAGCGCTGGTGACCGCCGGCTCGACCCTGGCCCGCCGCCTGCTGTCGCACCCCTTCCCGGTGATCGTGGCGTGCCCGGGGCACGCGGTGGCCAAGGGCGCGTTCCTGCTGTTGTCGGCTGACTATCGCATCGGCGTTGAAGGTGCGTTCAGCATTGGCCTGAACGAAGTGCAGATCGGCATGACCATGCACCACGCGGGCATCGAGATTGCCCGTGACCGCCTGAACAAAGTGGCGTTGCAGCGTTCGGTGGTCAACGGCGAGATGTTCAATCCACAAGGCGCCGTGGCGGCCGGCTTCCTCGATGTCGTGGTCTCGCCTGAAGAACTGCAAGGCGCGGCACTGGCGGCGGCTCGTCAGTTGAAGAAGATCAACATGACCGCGCACAAGAACACCAAATTGAAAGTGCGCAAAGCGCTGCTGGAGGCCCTGGACAACGCGATCATCCAGGATCAGGAGCATTTGGGCTAAGCCTGGATCTGCTGCAATGAAAAGCCCGACCGTCGTGTCGGGCTTTTTCATACATGTCTGCGTTAAACGTCTGTGACCGCTCTAGGCCGCATCTGACCAAATAGTCGGAAACATCAACTCAAACATCGACCATCTCCCACTTCCCTGGGAGCAATTGCCGAAAACAGTGCACATCCGTACACTGCGCCACCTTTTGTCCCGGTGGGGCCTGTAAATGCTGTTTTTGTGCCGTATGTCATTGATGGGCCTGCACTTTATCGTGGCGGGTGTGCTGGGGGTGATGCTCGGCCTGTGCCGGCCGTTCAATCCGGACAACAGCCGCCTGTGCGCACGCCTGTACGCATGGCCGGCCATGTGCATTTTGCGTTTGCGAGTGAAGGCCGAAGTCGGGCCGTTGATGGATAAACCCGACAGCTGCGTGATCATCGCCAATCACCAGTCCAACTATGACCTGTTTGTGTTTGGCAACGTGGTGCCCCGTCGTACCGTGTGCATCGGCAAAAAGAGCCTGAAGTGGGTGCCGCTGTTCGGGCAGTTGTTCTGGCTGGCCGGCAATGTGCTGATCGACCGTGGCAATGCGCAAAAGGCACGCAAGTCGATGTTGACCACCACCCACACCCTGCAAAACAAAGACACCTCGATCTGGGTTTTCCCGGAAGGCACGCGCAACCTGGGTGAGGACTTGCTGCCCTTCAAGAAAGGCGCCTTTCAGATGGCGATTGCCGCCGGGGTGCCGATTGTCCCGGTGTGCGTCAGCAGTTACGTCAAACACATGCGGTTGAACCGCTGGCGCAGCGGGAAAATCCTGATTCGCTCGTTGCCGGCGATTCCCACCGCTGGATTGAGCCTGGACGACATGCCCCTGCTGATCGCCCAGTGCCGCGAGCAGATGCGTGAATGCATCGAATCGATGGACCGGCAACTGCAAGCCGCCTGAAAAAGAAACCCGCCTGGTGCGGGTTTTCTTTTGCCTGTGCGTCTTTGCCCAGAACTCGGCAGATTTAACTGACTCTCAAACACTGCAAGGCTAAGCTGAGCCACACTGCCAATGCATTCGTTGCCAATTGAAAGCTGCCAAAAGAAGTGAACCACCATCATGGGTAGAGTTGTTGCTGCTGCGGTTTATAGCGCCGGTAAGAGAGTCACTGATATCAGCCTTGACGAAGGCGCAGCCTGGGCTGCAAGGCCCGGGCACTTTGTCTGGATCGGCCTCGAAGAGCCGAACGCCGAGGAGCTCTACAATCTGCAACGCCAGTTCAACCTGCACGAACTGGCCATCGAAGACGCCCTGGAAAAGCACAGCCGACCGAAGCTGGAAACCTTCGGCGATGCGCTGTTCATCGTGACGTATTCGCCCATCCGCCATGAGGGCAAACTCGAGTTCATCGAGACGCATATCTTTGCCGGCAATGGTTACATCATTACTGCGCGCAACGGTCACTCCGCATCCTACGCCCATGTCCGACAGCGCTGTGAGGCGCGTCCGCTATTGCTTGAGCACGGGGAAGATTTCGTACTCTATGCCATCCTCGATTTCGTGATCGAAAACTACCAGCCGATGGGCGAAGCCATTCACGGGGAAATCGATGAGTTGGAGCGCAACGTGTTGTGCGGCTCGCTCAATGACTACGACATCCAGAAGCTACATGGCCTGCGTCGTGATGTTTTGCGCTTGCGTCGCTATGTGGCACCGATGATTGAGATCGGGGAGGAATTGCAGAGGCTGAGCTTCCCGTTCATCGACAAGAACATGCGCCCGTACTTTCGCGATGTGCAGATTCATGTAACGCGGCAGATGGAAGACCTGACGACGCTGGCGGATATTGCCAGCCAGACGATTGAGGTCGGGGTGCTGTTGGAGGCCTCTCGCCAGAGCGTGGTGCAACGCAAGTTTGCGGCCTGGGCGGCGATTCTGGCCTTCCCGACGGCAGTGGCGGGGATCTACGGGATGAATTTCCAGAACATGCCGGAGTTGGGCTGGCACTACGGGTATTTCGGGGTGCTGGGGTTTATTACGGTGGGTTGTCTGGGGTTGTGGGCGAGCTTCAAGAAATCGGGGTGGCTGTAGGAGCGAGCCTGCTCGCGAAAAACCTGAGAGCACCGCGGGCTGTCAGGTTTGGCGCATTATCGTTCACGACCATCGTGAGCAGGGCTCGCTCCTACAGGTTTTAAACAGCTGTTGGCTTGTGCGCGACAAACCGCATCATCCACTCGGCAACCGTGGTGCCGTGGTGTTCCTGTTCCAGGCTCGCGATCCCTTTGGAGTAGACCTGCTCGCCCAGTGCCTGCTGGCGAATTTCCAGCAGGGCACGGGAGTAGTCGTGGATGAATTCCGGATGCCCCTGGAAGCACAGCACCTGATCGTTGATGTGGTAGGCGGCAAACGGGCAGAAGTCGCTGGAAGCGATGACCGTGGCGTTCTCCGGCAGCGACGTGACCTGATCCTGGTGGCTGATCAGTAGCGTCAATTCTTCGCGCACCGGGTTCATCCACGGCGCCTTGGCGGCCAATTTGTAATTGTGGGTGCCGACGCCCCAGCCCTGGGTCGCACGCTCGCTCTTGCCACCGAGCAGCAACGCCAGCAACTGATGACCGAAGCAAACGCCCAGCAGCTTGTCGCCGCGCTCGTAGCGGGTCAGCAGATATTTCTTGAGGGTTTCGATCCACGGGTCGGTGCCGAAAGAGTCGGCCTTGCTGCCCGTCACCAGGTAGGCGTCGAACGTCAGGTCGTCGCTTGGGTACTCACCCTGCACCACGTTGTAGACCGTGAACTCGGCGGCAATCGGCTGCTGCGAAAACAGGTGTTTGAACATCTGCCCGTAGCCCTGATATTGGTCAACCAATTCCGGACGCAGGTGGTCGGTTTCCAGAATGCAGATGCGTAACGACATAAAAAATACCTGACACGTGATGGGAATAATGCACACCCCAGAGCCTGCCTTGAAACGCTGTGACAAGGCAAGCCCCGAAATGCATCATCTCCCCCTTAGAACGCCTCCCCTTTGGCGGCCTTCTCCAGCAGCAAGGCGGGAGGCGCGAACCGCTCGCCATACTGTGTGGCCAGATACTGGGCTCGGGCCACAAAGTCCTGCACGCCGTACTGGTTGATGAACTGCAGCGCACCGCCGGTCCAGGCGGCGAAACCGATGCCGAAGATCGAGCCAACGTTGGCATCCGCCGTCGAGGTCAACACCCCCTCCTCCACACAGCGCACGGTTTCGATGGCTTGCACGAACAGCAGGCGATCACGCACGTCCTTGGGCGAAATCTGCCCGTCGGCTTTCTCGAAGCGGGTTTTCAACTCAGGCCACAGGTGTTTCTGGCCGCCCGCCGGATACTCGTAGAAACCTCCACCGCCAGCCTTGCCCGGACGTTTGAACTCATTGAGCAACAAGTCAATCACGGTAAATGCCGGGTGTTCTGTCAGCGGTTTGCCTTCTGCTTGCAGGTCCTTGGCCGTTTGCAGGCGGATATGGTTCATCAGGCTGAGGGAAACTTCGTCAGAGATCGCCAGCGGTCCTACCGGCATGCCGGCCTTGCGCGCTTCAGTCTCGATCATCGCCGCGCTCACGCCCTCACCCAGCATGGCAATGCCTTCATTGGTGAAGGTGCCGAACACCCGCGACGTGAAGAAACCGCGGCTGTCATTGACCACAATCGGGGTTTTCTTGATTTGCAGGACGTAATCGAAGCCGCGGGCCAGGGTTTCATCGCTGGTGTTGGCGCCCTTGATGATTTCCACCAGCGGCATTTTTTCCACGGGGCTGAAAAAATGCAGGCCGATGAACTTGCTCTGATCGGGCACGGCACACGCCAGGCCGCTGATCGGCAAGGTCGAGGTGTTGGAGGCGATCACCGCGTCCGCGCCGACGACCTTCTGCGCCGCCAACGAGACTTTGGCCTTCAAATCCCGATCCTCGAACACGGCCTCGATGATCAGGTCGCAACCGGCCAGGTCGGCATCGCTTTCGCTGGTTTGAATGCGTGACAGAACGGTGTCGCGTTGCTCGATGCTCATTTGTCCGCGAGCAACCTTCTTGTCCAGCAGCGCCGCCGAATGCGCCTTGCCCTTCTGCGCCGCCGCGAGGTTGATGTCCTTGAGCACCACATCGATCCCCGCCGACGCACTGACAAACGCAATACCGGCGCCCATCATCCCGGCGCCGAGCACGCCGACCTTGCGGGTGACATAAGGCGCAAAGCCTTGAGGCCGCGAGCCGCCGGCATTGATTTCGTTGAGCTGGAACCAGAACGTGCCAATCAGGTTTTTCGAGACCTGGCCGGTGGTCAGTTCGGTGAAGTAGCGGGTTTCGATCAAGTGCGCCGTGTCGAAGTCCACCTGGGCGCCTTCGACCGCTGCGCAGAGGATTTTCTCCGGCGCGGGCATCGTGCCCTGGGTTTTACTGCGCAGGATCGACGGCGCAATCGCCAGCATCTGCGCAACTTTCGGGTTTGACGGTGTGCCGCCCGGAATCTGGTAGCCCTTCACGTCCCAGCGCTGCACCGCCGCTGGATTGGCCAGAATCCACGTCCGCGCCTTGGCCAACAAGCCTTCGTGATCGGTCGCCAACGCGTCGATCAATCCTGCCTGCAATGCCTGTGGTGGCCGCACTTTCTTGCCTTCAAGCAAATAAGGCAGGGCTTTTTCCAGGCCGAGCATGCGCACCATGCGCACCACGCCTCCGCCGCCTGGCAGCAGGCCAAGGGTGACTTCCGGCAGGCCGAGTTGCACCGACGGGTGGTCCAGCGCCACGCGGTGATGGCAGGCCAGGCAGATTTCCCAGCCGCCGCCCAGTGCGGCGCCATTGATCGCCGCGACCACAGGCTTGCCGAGGGTTTCCAGGGCGCGCAACTGGCCCTTGAGGCTCAGCACCATGTCGTAGAAGGCCTTGGCCTGGGGTTTGCCAACCTTGATCAGCTCGTTGAGATCGCCGCCAGCGAAAAATGTCTTCTTGGCCGAGGTGATGATCACACCGGCGATGCTGTCCTTGTCGGCCACCAGGCGCGCAACGCAGTCCGCCATGGCTTCGCGGTACACCGCGTTCATGGTGTTGGCGCTCTGGCCCGGCATGTCGATGGTCAGGACGACGATCTGGTCCTGGTCTTTTTCGTAACGAATGGCTTCGCTCATAACTGGGTTCCTTGATGTCCGGGCTCAGAGGCGTTCGATGATGGTGGCAATGCCCATGCCGCCGCCGACACACAGGGTCGCGAGGCCATAACGCAGGCGCCGGGCTTCCAGCTCATCGAGCAGCGTGCCGAGAATGGCGCAGCCAGTGGCGCCCAGCGGGTGGCCCATGGCGATTGAGCCGCCGTTGACATTGACCTTGTCCGGATCGACGGCCATGTCCTTGATGAATTTCAACACCACCGACGCGAACGCCTCGTTGACCTCGAACAGGTCGATGTCTTCGACCCGCAGCCCGGCCTTGGCCAGCGCCTTGCGGGTCGCCGGCGCGGGGCCGGTGAGCATGATGGTCGGATCGGTGCTGGTGACCGCCGTGGCGACAATCCGCGCCCGTGGCTGCAAGCCCAGCGCCCGGCCCTTGGCTTCGGAGCCGATGAGCATCAGCGCCGCGCCGTCGACAATCCCGGAGCTGTTGCCGGGGGTGTGCACATGGTTGATCCGCTCGACATGGCTGTAGACCCGCAGCGCGGTGGCATCGAAACCCATCTGCCCCATCATCTCGAAACTCGGCTTGAGCTTGCCCAGGCCTTCCAGGGTCGAGTCGGCGCGGATGAACTCATCGTGATCGAGCAGGATGATGCCGTTCTGGTCCTGCACCGGCACCAGCGACTTTTTGAACGAACCGTCGGCCCGCGCCCGTGCAGCCTTTTGCTGGGAATGCAACGCGTAGGCATCGACGTCCTGACGGCTGAAGCCTTCAAGGGTGGCGATCAGGTCTGCACCCACGCCCTGTGGCGTGAAGTGACTGTGCAGGTTGGTCGCCGGGTCCAGCGCCCAGGCCCCGCCATCGCTGCCCATCGGCACCCGGGACATCGACTCGACACCACCGACCACCACCAGGTCTTCGAAACCGGAACGCACTTTCATCGCGCCGAGGTTCACGGCCTCCAGCCCCGAAGCACAGAACCGGTTGATCTGTACTCCCGCCACGCTGACATCCCAATCGGCCACCTGAGCGGCAGTCTTGGCGATGTCGGAACCTTGATCACCAATCGGGGTTACGCAGCCAAGCACCACATCATCGACCTGGCTGGTGTCCAGCGCTGTGCGCTGTTGCAGTGCGGTGAGCAAACCAGCCACCAGGTTCACCGGTTTGACGCTGTGCAAGGCGCCATCGGCCTTGCCTTTGCCACGGGGCGTGCGTAACGCGTCGAAAATCAATGCTTGGGTCATGACGTCCTCGAACCGCAGTGCAGATGGGTAGATACCGAGTGCCCACTCTTGGCCCGAGCCGCGTTTGATTCAATGACCGCAGCGCTCACAGACATTGACGCTCACGCTCAGACGAACGGTAGTCAGCTACCGTTCAGGACACCAAGCTGTCTAGCCAACGGCTGCCAAAGAAGCTGGCACTAGGCCTCATGCCATTTTTAACGCGAATTTGAAGAACACCATACGAAATGGATCTAAGCCAAGCGTATCGCGGGCTCTAAGGTGAACATGTACGAAGTTGTCGTCGGGTTTTGCCGAGGCACTCGTCACTACAGGAAGTGCAACGCGCTGCCATCATGGATGCTATGCGGGCAGGCATCAGGAAATAACAAAAAAGGCGGTCAAGCCATGTTCAAACAATCGAAAGTACGTCAAGCCGGGCTCATCCTTTTCGCCACCACGCTGTTGTTGATATTGCCGAACCTGACCAAGGTCATCGGCTAGTCGCGTCTATAAAGCTACGGCGTCACAGTTTTTGAATTGCCACTCTCAAAATGTGACTGGCCCGCTACCCGGGCCAGCGTGGCTGTGCCAATCTTTGCGGCACTTGCACGACATGGACGGCGATCACTTGAAAATGCTCATTCTGCTCGGGGCCACGCTGTTCGGCTCGCCCCTGTATGCCGCACAGCTGAACCTGGAGCTGGGCGCGAACAGTCGCACCTGGCAGACCGAGCAATTGCTCAAGCATCCTCAGGTTCAAACCATCGACATCAGCAACGACGTTTCCTACAAGCGGGACATGAGCTACCGCGCCGTGCCGCTGTCCGCACTGCTGACCGGCATCAAGCCTGAAGACCACCTGCAAGCCGTGGCGCTGGATGGCTTTGCCGCCGAAATGACAGCCGCGCCGTTGCTCAATACCCAGGGTGCACAGGCGTGGCTGGCGATTGAAGACCCGAGCAAACCCTGGCCACCGCTATCCGAAGGCAAGCCGGGCGCCGGGCCGTTCTATCTGGTTTGGAGCAATCCGCAGGCCGGCAACATCAGCCCAGAACAATGGCCGTTCCAGGTGGCGAGCATCAAACGCCTGGCACCCGTGGCCGAGCGCTTTCCCGCACTGCTGCCCGATCCGGCACTGAAGGCGGATGATCCGGTGAACAAGGGATTTGCGTTGTTCCAGAAGAACTGCCTGGCCTGTCATCGACTCAATGGCGCCGGGGACGCGCAATTCGGGCCGGACCTGAATATTCCGTACAACCCGACCGAGTACTTCGGTGCGGACTTCCTCAAACGCTACATCCGCGATCCACAGAGTTTGCGCCAGTGGCCGCAAGCGAAGATGCCCGGGTTCTCGGCCGAGGTGTTGCCGGATGGGGATCTGCAGAGCCTGGTGGGGTATTTGCGGCATATGGTCGGGCGCAAGGTTAAGCCGTAACAACATCGTACCTGTGGGAGCGAGCTTGCTCGCGATAGCGGTGTATCAGTCACAAAAGTATTGACTGAAATGACGCCATCGCGAGCAAGCTCGCTCCCACAAGGTTCCTTGGTATCGCGCCTACTGCTGCTGCACTGAAATCACCGGCGCTGGCGTCGGTGATACCAGCACCTTGGCGTGCATCTGCTCACACCCGCCGCCCCGGCGCATCCCGCGCACCGGGCAGGCATCCAGGTAATCCAGGCCCACCGCCAGTTTCAGATGGCGTTCCGGCCGGGCCAGCTCATTGGTCACGTCGAAGCTGTACCAGGCGTCATCCAGCCAGGCTTCGGCCCAGGCGTGGCTGGCCAGGTGTTCGCTGTTTTCGCTGTACAGATAGCCCGACACATAACGCGCTGGAATGCCCAGGCTGCGGGTGCAGGCGAGAAACGCGTGGGTGTGGTCTTGGCACACGCCGGACCGTCCGGCAAAGGCCTGGGCCGCGCTGGTGTCCACTTCCGTGGAGCCCGGCGTGTAGGTCATATGCTGGTTGAGGCCATGCATCAGATCGATCAGCGCCGTGCGATCGCGGCGTTGCCTGCATTCCTTCTCGGCGAACGCACGCAGGGCGGCGTCGGCTTCGGTCAAACGGGTGAAGCGCAGAAACGGCAGTGCCGACTGGCTCTCGTGTTCGGCCTCACGCATTTCGTCGATATCGACCTGGCCACGGGCACCGATGATGATCGCCTCATGGGGCTCGTCCATGGTCAGCACATGCAGGATGTTGCCGAACGGATCGAGTTGCGCCCGCACCGGACGCGGCAGGTCGAGCTGCCAGCTGAGCACGTGCTGGCGCTCGCTGTCGTGGGGGGTCAGGCGCAGATACTGGATGCTCGCCCGCACCTTGTCTTCGTAGTGATAGGTGGTTTCGTGGCTAATGGAAAGTCTCATGCGGCCTCCAGATAAGAACTGTGAATCGCGTTACCCAACTGGCGCACCAGCGGGATGAACTCGGTCAGCCAGGCGTGCAGGCCTTCTTCGAGAATTTCATGGATGCCGGTGTAGCGCAGGCGTGCGTCCATTTCTGCCGCCAGGCGTTGTGCCGGGCGACCGTTGGCCCCCGGCAATTGCGAGAGAATCTGGTCGATTTCTTCGGTGCAGGCACGCAGGGATCGTGGCACATCGGCCCGCAGCAACAGCAACTCCGCCACATGCCGGGCGCCAGGGGCGTCGCGGTAGATTTCCGTGTAGGCCTCGAATGACGACAATGCCCGCAACAAAGCGCTCCACTGGTAATACGCGTGAGCGGTGCCATCGCTGACCGCTTCGGCCTGATCGCCGGCCATTTCGTAGCGGGCATCGAGCAGGCGCAAGGTGTTGTCCGCCCGTTCAATAAAGGTCCCCAGACGAATGAAGCGAAACGCATCGTTACGCATGATGGTGCCGTAGGACGCGCCCCGGAACAGGTGGGAACGCTCCTTGATCCACTCGCAGAAACGGCTCATTCCGTAGCGACTGAGGCCCTGTTCGGCGATGCCGCGAATTTCCAGCCAGGTGGCGTTGATGTTTTCCCACATGTCGGCGGTGATGCGCCCACGCACCGCATGGGCGCTGGCCCGTGCGGCACCGAGGCAGCTGTAGATGCTCGCCGGGTTGGCCGCATCCAGGGCGAAGAAATGCAGCAGCCGTTCGGCATGCAGTTCGCCATGGCGCTCCAGGTAATCGTCCAGGGTGCCAGTGATCAACAGCGGCATGGCCAGTTCGTGCAAACCGTCGCCACGACCGTCCTGCGGCATCAGCGACAGCGAATAACTGATGTCGAGCATCCGTGCGAGGTTTTCCGCCCGCTCCAGGTAACGCGACATCCAATACAAATCCGAGGCAGTTCTACTTAACATGACAGGCTTCCTTTAATCCTCGACCACCCAGGTGTCCTTGGTTCCACCGCCCTGGGAGGAATTGACCACCAGTGAGCCTTCGCGCAGGGCGACGCGGGTCAAGCCGCCGGGCACGACCCGGGTTTCACGACCCGACAGGACAAACGGCCGCAAGTCGATATGGCGTGGCGCAATGCCGTTTTCGACAAAGGTCGGACAGGTCGACAGTGACAGCGTCGGTTGCGCGATATACGCATGGGGCTTGGCGATGATCCGCGCGCGGAAGGCTTCGATTTCCGCCGCCGTCGCCGCCGGCCCCACCAGCATTCCGTACCCGCCGGAGCCTTGGGTTTCCTTGACCACCAGTTCTGGAAGATTGGCCAGCACGTGGGAAAGCTCAGACGGATTACGGCATTGCCAGGTCGGCACGTTCTTCAGGATCGGTTCTTCATCGAGGTAGAAACGGATCATGTCGGTAACGAACGGATACACCGATTTGTCGTCCGCTACCCCCGTGCCAATGGCATTGGCCAGCACCACGTTGCCGGAACGGTAGGACGACAGCAGCCCCGGCACACCGAGCATCGATTCCGGGTTGAAGGCCAGGGGATCGAGGAAGGCGTCGTCGAGGCGACGATAAATCACGTCGACCGCTTTCGGCCCGTCGGTGGTGCGCATGTAGACCTTGTCGTCACGCACGAACAGGTCCGCGCCCTCCACCAGTTCCACGCCCATTTCCCGCGCCAGGAACGCATGTTCGAAGAACGCACTGTTGAAGCGCCCCGGCGTCAGCACCACCACGCTCGGGTTATCGATGGGGCTTGAACTTTTCAGGGTGTCGAGCAGCAAGTTCGGGTAGTGGTCGATGGGGGCAATGCGTTGCGCCGCGAACAGCTCGGGAAACAGGCGCATCATCATCTTGCGGTCTTCGAGCATGTAGCTGACGCCGCTCGGCGTACGCAGATTGTCTTCGAGCACGTAGTAGGTGCCATCGCCGTCGCGCACCAGGTCGACGCCGGAGATGTGCGAATAGATATCGCGGTGCAGGTCCAGGCCCTGCATCGCCAACTGGTACTGCTCGTTGGCCAGCACCTGCTCGGCCGGAATGATGCCGGCCTTGATGATGCGCTGCTCGTGGTAGAGGTCGGCGAGGAACATGTTCAACGCCTTGACCCGCTGGATGCAGCCGCGTTCGACAATCCGCCATTCGCTGGCGGGGATGCTGCGTGGAATGGTGTCGAAGGGGATCAGGCGCTCTGTGCCCTGCTCGTCCCCGTAGAGCGTGAAGGTAATCCCGGCGCGATGAAACAACAGATCGGCCTCGCGTCGCCGTTGTGCCAGAAGCTCGTCAGGCGTCTCGGCCAGCCAACGGGCAAACTCCCGATAATGCGGGCGGACCAGGCCGCCGGCATCGTACATCTCATCAAAATAGGTGCGGATCATGCCGTACTCCTTGTCACTCGGACGTCCAGACCTTCGCAAGGCCCGTGCCATCGGCATAAACGCTTAAATTTCAATCGGTTGGATAATCAACGCGCACGTACCGCACCAATCCTGTGCGGTAAATGCCCCAACCTGATCGCCCCCGCTTCATTGCAAGGCGTGGTGGTCGCCTATCACCAGCATAGTCAGAGTTGATTTCACTGCCCGGCAATGGGTACGGATAATCCAGGCATTCGCTGAAAAGCTCACCGAACTTCCCTTTTAGCCGCCTGCCCTGGCGGCTTTTTTTTTGCTGTCCAACGCCCACAAATGAAAACGGCCAACCCGAAGGTCAGCCGTGATTGCTGATTGTCACTGTTCATAAGGTTATGCGAGTCGCCCTCGTACCTCCTGTTTCACACCCCAGCCTTCGATGATGCCGCCCAGAGGCTCGACCACTGCTTCGAAACCTTGTTCGAAGTCGCCGATATCGTCGTAGGTGGCATACATGACCTTGCACAGCTCCAGCGCCCAGGCGCCGTCGTCGCGCACACTGACTTGCGCATCCAGGGATTCACCACGGTGGAAATGACCTGCCGCCCTGCGTGCCCGCTCCTCATCCGGGAAAATGGCGTAGAACTCGATGGGATGAAACCGTGAAAAGTCAAAACCGCCTTCTTTCATGCGGCGCAGCACGCTGCTGCTGATGTCTTCTTGATAGGCTGTGCTCATGAAACGTCCTCCTCAAAACGATGGATAGACTTTCCGTACTCCCTCACCCGCAACCGAACAGCGCGAGCGACGGCAACCGATGTGCCGGCGGGAAACAAGCATGGAGCTACAAGACCAGACCTTAGCGATTCATTCGCTGATCTCGCTTGCAGAGTAGCCTCAAGACAGAGCCCGTGCCAAGGCCTGGATGCGAATGCGACAGGTGTCGTTCAGATTGGAGTAATGCCGAGGATTTGAATGCTGTTCTGGAGTTTCAGGCTTTTGACCGTCGGATTGTCGGTGCGCCCCTCCAGATCATTGAGGTCGAGTTCGGCAGCAACTGGCAGGCGACGCGCGCGGATGAGTTTGGCGGCTTGCTCGTTGTTCGGGCATTCCGCGCTTTCGAACACTTCGTCAACTTGTTCGCCGTGATCATCTACGAAGGTGACTTTCCACTTTTGCATTGGTGCCTCCTCGATAAAACCCATGGATGGGCCTACCTCTATCTCGACCTTGTTAGCTGGCTAATTGTTCCGCCGGAGCAAACATATCGACGGATGTGAAAATCTCTCCCGACACCCATGCACAAACCATGTGGGAGCGAGCAGGCTCGCTCCCACAGGTTTTGTGTTTCAGCCAATCAGTCGTTACTTGGCTTGTTCACTGCCTGCAACACGTATTGCGGCAAGGCGAAGGCGCCGATGTGGATTTCAGGATTGTAGTAGCGGGTGATGATGCCGCTGCCCGCGAAGCGCTGTTGCAGGGTTTCGCGGGACAACTTGCGATAAGCGGTATTGGTGGCGCCCCAGGCGAAGGTCATCGAGCCACCGATGTAGGTCGGTACGGCGGCCTGATAGAAGTGCCAGTCCGGGAACAGGCTGCGCAGGCGACCGGCGGTGGTCTTCACTTCTTCGATCTGCATGAACGGCGTGCCGTTCTGGGTCACCAGGATGCCGCCTTCGTTCAGGCAGCGGTGGCAAGCCTGGTAGAAGTTTTCCGAGAACAGCACTTCGCCCGGTCCGATCGGATCGGTGGAGTCAGAAATGATCACGTCGAACTTTTCAGTGGTGGTAGCGACGAAACGCATGCCGTCGTCGATCACCAGGTTCAGGCGTGGATCATCGAATGCACCCTTGGAGTGATTCGGCAGGAATTCCTTGCACATGTCGACCACGGTGCCGTCGATCTCGACCATGGTGATGTGCTCGACGCTGCGGTGCTTGGCCACTTCACGCAACATGCCGCCGTCACCGCCGCCGATGATCAGCACGCGCTTGGCGGCACCGTGCGCCAGGATCGGCACGTGGGTGAGCATTTCGTGGTAGATGAATTCGTCGGCTTCGGTGGTCTGGATCACGCCGTCCAGCGCCATCACCCGGCCCATGCGCGGGTTCTCGAAGATCACCAGGTGCTGGTGCTCGGTGCGCACTTCGTGCAGCAGTTTTTCCATGCGAAAACGCTGGCCGTAGCCTTCGTAGAGGGTTTCCAGGTAGTCGCTGGCAGGGATGTTGCTCATGGGAAGTGCTCCGATGAATGCGGGTGGCAACGGACGGTTACCCGCCCATGATGGCCAATCGAGCGTCTCGATTGGCCGGGAAAGGCGCGCATTCTACGTCGCGGAACATGACAGGTCGAATGTGGGAGCGGGCTTGCTCGCGAAGGCGTAGTGTCAGTCGCTATAAATGTTGACTGATTCACCGCTTTCGCGAGCAAGCCCGCTCCCACAGGTTCAGTGTCGACGCTCAGAGTTTGACGTTGCCCCGCGGCCCGGCAATGGCCCAGATGATCAGTCCCAGCACCGGCAACAGCGCGATCAGCAGTACCCAGAGGATTTTCATCCCGGTCCCGGCACTACTTTTGAAGACGTTGATGATGGCCCAGATGTCCAGGACAAAAATGATCAAGGCAACCAGGCTGTTGAACGTAGAACCCATGGTGACGCTCCCGAAAAGTGATATGCCCCCTCAGGATAGACGGTCGTCGCGAGGATTCCTTTTTATTGACAGTGTCTGGATCAGACGTGGATCGCCACTTTCAGGGCGTCCAGGGATGGCGCGGCTGTAATGCCCACTTCGGTGCACAATTCCAGCACCCGTGGCACGTCGTTGCCGTAGACCAGGACCACCTGCAACTCGTCATCGAGCAACTGGCTGAAGTTCATCAGCGTGTAGCCACCGTTTTCCTTGTTCATGCTGCTCATCTGCACCTGGATGCGGTTGAGCGCGGTCAGAGCTTCGGTCCTGGCCAGTTGCTTGGGCTTGAGATTGAACTCCACACCCGGGCCGAACGAGGCGACGATCTGCGCGAACAGGTCCATGTAAGTGTCAGCCTGGAAAAGCACCGTTTCCGGCAGGCTGCCGACCACCACCCACTCACCCAGCGGGATCGGGAAGGTTTCGTCGTAGTTGATGTCCGGATTGGCCGTCAGAAAAGCCTCGGGATCGGCGTAGGCCTGGGCCGCTTCGTCCGCGACCTTGACGATTTCGTCTTCGCCCATGCACCCGGAGCTGATTTTGCTGATGAGTTCGACGAGTGCGGCTTTCATGGGGAGGGTCCTGTAGCGAGGTGAATTTTGAGGGCGCGAAGGATAGCGCATTAATGAGGGAAATGCGGACCTGTGGCGAGGGGGCTTGCCCCCGTTGGGTCGCGAAGCGGCCCCAAAACATTCAATTGGGGTACATCAGAAAGACCGCATTTGCTGACTTTACGGCTGCTCCGCAGCCGAACGGGACGGTGCGGCGATCCGACAAGCCCCCTCGCCACAAAAGCCCCCTCGCCACAGGGTACGGCGTCAGCTCAAGAGCTTTTGCAGTTGCGCAACGGTATCGGAAGCCCCCATGGTCCTGGCAGCCTCCAGCGCGGTGATGCCATTGGCGTCCTTGGCTTTCGGGTCGGCGCCCTTGCTGATCAGGTAATCGACCACTTCGACGCGGTTGAACATCGCCGCCATCATCAGCGCCGTGCGGCCATCGAAGGACGAGCCTTCAACCTGGGCGCCGCCATCGACCAAGGCCTTGATCACCGCCAGGTCGCCCTTGAAGGCGGCACCGGCAATCGGGCTCTGGCCGTTGTCGTTGCGGATCTCCGGGTCGGCCTTGTGCTCCAGCAGGACTTTTACCGTGTCCACATGCCCGTGATACGCGGCCAGCATCAGCAAGGTATCGCCCTTGTGGTTACGCAGGTTCGGCGGCAACCCCTTGGTCAGCAGCGCGGCCATCATCGCCGCATCGCCCTCCCGTGCCTTGTTGAATACCTGTTCGGTAAATTCGGCGGCTTCTTCGGGGGTCATCTGGCGGCTTTTGTCTGACATTGGGCACTCCCTTTTCTGTCATTCGTAAAAGCCGACAGTTTCCCGAGCGCCCCCGGCACTGTCACTTGTTTTTTCTCATGGGCGGCCATAGCCAGATTCAATAGCGGTACTTGCCGCCGTGAATGTCGGACAACAACTGCTCCGTGACCTGTACATAAGTCTGCGTCCCCGGCAGCCAGGCATAGATCGGGTCATCGCCGGTTTTACCCGGGTCGAAGGCCTCGTCCTTGAGTCGGGTCTTCTGATATTTGAACGTCCCGGTGGTTTCCATTTTCACTTTCACCCGCAGGAACAACGGCACTGCATAGGCCGGCATCTGCTCGCGGGCGAAGGCCAGCAGCTCACTGAAGTCCAGAGTTGCCAAGGATTCGGCGGGAGTGATCGCCGCCATCCCGGCCCGGCCATTGGTGTTGCGGATTTCCACGCCATAGGCCACGGCTTCGGAAATAAGCGGGTGTTGCAGGAGGATGTTTTCGACCTCCGTGGTCGAAACGTTTTCGCCCTTCCAGCGGTAGGTGTCGCCCAGGCGGTCGACAAACTGTGCATGCCCAAAGCCGATGTTGCGCAACAGGTCGCCGGTGTTGAAGTAGCGGTCTCCCTTTTCGAACACATCCTCAAGCACGACCTTGGCGGTTTTCTGCGGATCGGTGTAGCCGTCCAGGGGGGCCTTGTCGTCGATTTTTGCCAGCAACAACCCCTGCTCACCCTTGGCGACCTTGCGCACCAGGCCATTGACCTGTCGAATCGGCGCGCCGCTGTCATGGTCGTACGCGACCAACTCCCAGGACATCAGGGAAAAACCGATGGTGTTGTCGAAATTGAGAATGTTGGTGAAACCGATATTGCCGTCGCTGGCGGCGTACAGCTCACAGATGTGATTCACCGCAAAGCGGGTCTTGAACTCGCTCCAGGCGCCGGGGCGCAAGCCGTTGCCGATCATTTTCTTCACATCGTGCCGGCTGTCCTCGGAGCCGGGCGGTTGATCGACTAGGTAGCGGCACAGTTCGCCGACATAACCGATGGTGGTCGCCCGGTACTTGCGCGCATCGTTCCAGAACTGACTGGCGCTGAATTTGCGGCGGATGGCGAACCCGCTGGCCCCACTGACGGCCGAACCCCAGCACACGCAAAGGCCCGTGGCGTGGTACAGCGGCAAGGTGCAATAGACGACATCCTCGGGGCGCATGTCCAGGGCGATCACGCCGAAGCTCGCAGAGCTGCGCATCCAGCGACCGTGCTTGAACACGCCGGCCTTGGGCAGCCCCGTGGTGCCCGAGGTGTAGATATAAAAGCAGGGATCGTCGAAGAAAATCTGCTGGCTGCTGGCCGGGTTGTCGCTGGCGTCGTCGAGGCTGACGGTCATCAGGTTGATGAAACCTTCAGGTGCGATACCGGGTTGGCGAGAGGTGTCCTGATCGGCAACGAACCAGGTTCGCGCAGCCTTGATCGACACCCGCTCACGCACCGCCAGGTACGCCGGGACCAACTCCTCACCGACAATGATCGCCACCGGCGCCACCAGGTTCACACTGTGTACCAGAGTGTCGCGGGTCTGCGAGGTATTGAGCAGCGCACTGATCGCGCCGACCTTGGCCACCGCCAGAATCGTCACCAGCAATTCCGGGCGGTTCTCGATGAAGACCGCCACCACATCACCCTTGCCGATGCCTTGGCCGATCAGGTGATGGGCGATGCGATTGGCCCATTGGTTGACCTCGGAGTAACTGAGCGTTACGTCACCTTGCAACAGCGCCGGGCCATCCGGGTTGCGCAACGTGGCTTGCTCGAAACTCCAGCCCAAACCACACGCCTGGGTCGGGTCCTTGACGTTGGCGGCCTTCATGCCCCTCACCACCCGGGGGATGGCCTTGGCGATGGAAGGCAGCTTGCGGAGCATCATGCTCCAGGTAATCGTGTCGTTCGACGTGCGACTCATGATGCTCCCGTTCGATCTTTTTATTGTCGGGCTGCGATGACTGAACCCGAAAATACGTCAACGGTTCTTGAGCTGTACACGCGGTTTTTGAAATGTTTTGTATCCGCGATCTTGATCTGCGATTGATACAAGGCCAATCGTGAACCCCCGCACACGCAATGGTTCCATCGAATCGCCGAGCGACCTCGCAAAATGCAGGATGCACGATGGCCGTTCATGCAGAATGCACGAAAGCAAAAATCACCACAGATACTAACTTGTTGTTTTATAAGATATTTTACAAACAACCCAGGCTGGCACAATCACTGCAACCCTCTCCGTATGCTTGCCATTCAAGAGCCAACGGAGCTGAAAGAAATGAACCTGATTCAGGAAAAATTTTCGTCCCTGTTCTCCAACTTCGAAGTCACCACCCATGCCCGGCCTGACGGTGGGATCCTGCTGACCCTGAGCGGCGGCGAAGGCAAGGTGTTCAAGCGCTCGATTTCCTATCAGCAATTGCACAATGGCGACCAACTGACGTGGGTCATCAGTGCGATTCGCCGCGACCTCGCCGAACAAGCCAGTGAACTGCCGCAGATTTCCATGCTGCAGAGCCAGCAACGGTTTGCCCTGCCGACCTATCACTCGCTGTAAACAGTTGTGGGAAAAACACTGTGGGAGCGAGCTTGCTCGCGATAGCGGAGTGTCAGTCAACATCAATGTTGGATGACATATCGCTATCGCGAGCAAGCTCGCTCCCACAGGTTTTGCGGCGTTTAGAAATTGGCGGGATTTATCCGCGCAAAGCTGTCCACAGTGACATGCCCCGCCAGTTCCCCACCCTCGCGGGCCAGCCCGCAAGTGGCCATCCCCGCCGTGCGCGCTGCGTCGAGTTCTTCGACGATGTCCGACAGAAACAGAATCTGCCCCGCCTCAAGGTTGATCGCCTGGGTGATGTTGGCGTAGGACTGCGCCTCGCGCTTGGGGCCCGAAGTGGTATCGAAATAGCCGCTGAACAGTGGCGTCAGATCCCCCGCCTCTGAGCAGCCGAAGATCAACCGCTGGGCCTGGATCGAACCGGACGAATAAACAAACAGTTGAAAGCCGTCCCGATGCCAGCGCTTGAGCGCTTCAACGGCGTCCGGGTACACATGTCCCTTCAACTGCCCGGCCTGATAGCCCTGCTCCCAGACCATGCCCTGCAATGCTTTCAGCGGCGTGGCCTTGCGGTCTTCAGCGATCCAGCCCAACAGGATCTCGACGACCCGCTCGACGTCGGCGTCCGGTTCGTTGCTGTCGCGGCGCACGGCAGCCAGTTGCTCCGCCACATCGGCGCGTTCGGCATGCTGACGGACAAACGCCGGCAAGTGTTTGGCGGCATAGGGGAACAGCACGTCGAACACAAAACTCACCGCGCTGGTGGTGCCTTCGATGTCGGTGAGAATCGCTTTGATCGGCATCGACTCAGTCCTCCAGGCGCGGGAATCGGCTGGCGATGTCTTCGCCGGTGAAATTGGCCACCCAACCTTCCGGGTTGTTGAACAGACGGATCGCGACGAAGTGCGGATGCTCGCCCATGTCGAACCAGTGTTTGGTTCCGGCCGGTACCGAGATCAGGTCGTTTTTCTCGCACAGCACCGCGTAGACGTAATCGTCGATGTGCAGGGTAAACAGGCCACGGCCGGCAACGAAAAATCGTACTTCATCTTCGCCATGGCGATGTTCGTCGAGGAACTTGGCACGCAGTTCGGCTTTTTGCGGGTGATCGCTGTTGAGGCTGATCACGTCGACGGTAACGTAACCGCGCTCGGTCATCAGCTTGTCGATTTGCTCCCGGTAGGCGGCAATCACTTCGTCCTGAGTGGCGCCCGGCTGGATCTTCGCCGCAGCTTGCCAGCGGTCGAAGCGTACGCCCTGCTCGGCCAGGGTCGAGGCGATGTCTTCGAAATGGGTCAGCACCTTGTTGGGAATTTCAGGGCTGGAGACGTGATAGACGGACAGGCTGCTCATCAGGGCAACTCCTTAACGGTTCATGCTTTAAAGAGCGAGCGCATCTTCAACTCGCACTCGAACAAAAATTCAAAGGCCTCGATCTGCCGCAGGGCATCGCTCATGCGCGCGCCCCAGGTGTACAGGCCATGGCCACGGATCAGGTAGCCGACGCAATCGGGATGGGCGTCGAGCCAAGGCTGCACCTTGGCGGCCAGTCGCGCAATGTCCTGGTCGTTGTCGAAAATCGGCACCCGCACCCGGGATTCGTGGGTCGTCACACCGCTGAAGGCCTTTTGCAGTTCGTAGTCTTCGAACTCGATGAAGTCTTGCGGCGTCAGGCGCGACAGCACGGTGGCGTTCACGGAATGGGTGTGCAACACGGCACCGATCTCCGGGCGCCAGCTGTAGAGCTGGGTGTGCAACAGGGTTTCGGCGGACGGTTTCTTGCCCGGTTCCAGGCTGTTGCCGGACAGGTCGGTGGCCAACACGTCGTCCATGCCCAGTTGCCCCTTGTGCTTGCCGGACACGGTCAGCAAGGCTTCGCTCGGCGACAGGCGGGTCGAGTAATTACTGCTGGTGGCCGGCGACCAGCCGCGGCCATACAGAAAACGCCCGGCGTCGATGATTTCCTGGGCGAGTTGTTCACGGGTAAGGCTCATGGCCTGTCCTCTTGCATACGTGTGGCAATGATAACGGCAGCCGCGACGGCTGCGAGACTGGCAATACTAAATGTCCATGCCGCGCCGAGGGCATTCCAGCTGTAGCCGGAATACAACGCGCCCAACGCACCGCCAGTGCCGGCCAATGCGGCGTACAGCGCCTGGCCCTGGCCTTGCTGGCGCGCACCGAAGCTACGTTGCACGAATGAAATGGCAGCGGCGTGAAAGCTGCCGAACGTCGCCGCGTGCAGGATCTGGGCAAACAACAGTACCCAAAGAAACTCTGCCAGCGAACCCAGCAACAGCCAACGCAACGCCGCCAGCAGAAAGCTGGCCATCAGCACCCGGCGCAGTGAAAAGCGCGCGAAGATCCGGCTCATGGCCAAAAACATCAGGACTTCGGCGACCACGCCGACCGCCCAGAGCATGCCGATCACACCCCGGCTGTAACCCAGGCGCTCAAGGTGCAGGGTCAAGAACGTGTAATACGGTCCGTGGCTCATCTGCATCAGCGCCACGCAGCCGTAAAACGCCAAAACACCGGGGTTGCGCAGTTGCTTGAGGAATCCCTCCCCCGCCACCCGGTTGCCCGGGGCCGGTTGGGCATTGGGCACCCACAGACTGCTGAGCACGATGCCCACCATGATCAGCACCAGCGCCGCCGGATAGATGTCCAGACTCAGCCATTCAAACAAACGGCCCAGCGCGACCACGGTGATGATGAAACCGATCGAGCCCCACAGGCGAATCTGGCTGTAGCGCGAGGTCTGGCTCTGCAAATGCGCCAGGGTGATGACTTCGAACTGTGGCAACACCGCGTGCCAGAAGAACGCATGCAAGGCCATGACCATCGCCAGCCAGGCGTAGGTCTTGCTGACGAAAATCAGCGAAAAGGTCAGCAGCGTGCACATCGCGCCGAAGCGCACGATGGCCAGTCGCCGACCGGTGTAGTCGCCCAGCCAGCCCCAGATGTTCGGCGCCACACAGCGCATCAGCATCGGGATCGCCACCAGCTCGCCGATCCGCGCTGCGCTGAACCCCAGGTGATCGAAGTACAGCGCCAGAAACGGCGCTGTCGAACCGAGCAAGGCGAAATAGAACAGATAGAAACTGGAGAGCCGCCAGTACGGGAGCGCCGCAGTCGCCATCAGACGGCTGCGACCATGATGTCAGCCATTTACAGCTGACCCAGCACCGGCGTGCTCACACGCACGTCGGCGTTTTGCCCACGATGGCGCAGCAGGTGATCCATCAGCACGATAGCCATCATCGCCTCGGCAATCGGCGTAGCGCGGATGCCCACGCACGGGTCGTGACGACCCTTGGTGATCACTTCCACCGGGTTGCCATGGATGTCGATGGAACGGCCCGGCGTTGTGATGCTCGATGTCGGCTTCAGCGCCAGGTGCGCAACGATGGGTTGACCGGAGGAAATACCGCCGAGAATGCCGCCCGCGTTGTTGCTGAGGAAACCTTCCGGGGTCATTTCATCGCGATGCTCGGTGCCACGCTGGGCGACGCTGGCAAAACCGGCGCCGATTTCCACGCCCTTGACCGCGTTGATGCTCATCAGCGCATGGGCCAGCTCCGCGTCGAGGCGGTCGAAGATCGGCTCGCCCAGGCCCGGCATCACGCCTTCGGCGACCACGGTGATTTTCGCACCGACCGAATCCTGGTCGCGACGCAACTGGTCCATATAGGCCTCCAGCTCAGGCACTTTGTCCGGGTCCGGGCTGAAGAAGGCGTTCTGCTCGACCGAATCCCAGGTCTTGAACGGGATTTCAATCGGCCCCAACTGGCTCATGTAGCCGCGAATGACGATGCCCTGGCTGGCCAGGTATTTTTTTGCAATCGCACCGGCCGCGACGCGCATCGCGGTTTCACGGGCCGAGCTGCGACCGCCGCCGCGATAATCGCGCTCGCCGTACTTGTGGTGGTAGGTGTAATCGGCGTGGGCCGGGCGGAACAGGTCCTTGATCGCCGAGTAGTCCTTGGACTTCTGGTCGGTGTTGCGGATCAACAGGCCGATGGCGCAACCGGTGGTGCGGCCTTCGAACACGCCAGAGAGGATTTCGACTTCGTCGGCTTCCTGGCGCTGGGTGGTGTGGCGGCTGGTGCCGGGCTTGCGGCGGTCCAGGTCACGCTGCAGATCCTCCAGGGATATCTCCAGCCCCGGCGGGCAGCCATCGACAATGGCGACCAACGCCGGGCCATGGCTTTCGCCCGCGGTGGTGACAGTGAACAGCTTGCCGTAGGTATTGCCGGACATGCAGGACGCTCCGTGAAATGAACCTGAATACGTAATGCGCGCCAGTATACGCAGGCTACCCAAGTAGTTCATCCTCGAACCTTATGGGTGCCCGTGAGTCCAACCGGCATCTTCTTGATAATGGCGCGATGATGCTGCGAGTTCTAGCCTTGAGCCTTACCCTGATTTCCGGCTTCGCCCAGGCGACTGTCCTGCAACGACCGATCACATTGGATACGGGCACCGGCGAGCTTTTCGGCTCGCTGTTGCTGCCAAAATCCGACAATCGAGTGCCGGTTGTCCTGATCATTTCAGGCTCCGGCCCTACGGATCGTGACGGAAACAACGCCGACGGCGGGCGCAATGACAGCCTCAAGCGCCTGGCCTGGGTGCTGGCCAAACACAACATCGCCAGCGTGCGTTACGACAAGCGTGGCGTGGCCGCGAGCCTGGCGGCGACCCCGGATGAACGCAATCTGACGGTGGAAGCTTATGTGGCCGATGCCCAAGCCTGGGGCCGGAAACTCAAGACCGATCCGCGTTTTGGCCAGTTGATCGTGCTGGGTCACAGCGAAGGCGCCCTGATCGCCAGCCTCGCTGCACCGGATATCGATGCCGACGCGGTGATTTCTGTCTCCGGCAGCGCAAGACCGGTGGATCAGGTCATTCGCGAGCAACTGGGCAATCGCCTGCCTCAACCGCTGATGCTGCGCAGCAATCAATTGCTCGACAGCCTCAAGGCCGGAAAAACCGACGACAATGTGCCGCCACCCTTGCAGGTGATTTTCCGTCCGAGCGTGCAGCCTTACCTGATTTCCCTGTTCCGCCAGGACCCGGCCGCGGCATTTGCGAAGTTGAAGATGCCAGCACTGATCATCCAGGGCAGCAACGACATCCAGGTCGGCGTCAATGACGCAAGGCTGCTCAAGGCTGCCAAACCGGACGCCGAACTGGCGCTGATCGAGGGCATGAACCACGTCATGCGCATCGTGCCCAACGACGTCAAACGCCAACTGGCCTCCTATAAGGACCCGCAGCTGCCCCTGGCGGCGGAACTGGGTACGCGAATCCTCGGTTTTATTGACGGACTTCGCGCCAGTTAACCTCCAGTCTTGAAAAAAACGGCCGATAAGCCTTTGTCGCCAACACATTGGTTGGCGACAAGCTGAGCTTGGACAGGATCTCGCCGTTATGACTGACACCCAGACTTCACCCGACACCAGCGCTGAAAAAGACGCACCGCCAGCGGTCGAGCTGCCCTGGGCGGACGTCCACGTCGAGCACCACAAGATGCTCCGTCTGGCGCCGCTGCAGACTGACCGCAACACAGGAGGACGCCCATTGCGCTTTGTCGAGTTCGGCTATGCCGAACGCAATGACAAGACGCACAGCCTGATGCGCATGAGCATCACCCTGCCCGGCCAGCGCGTACGCAAGGAACAGAATCATCTGGACGTGTGGGTCGATCACGCCGAAAAACGCGTGCATTTCGGACCGGAAAGCGGACTGCAGATTGAACCGCTGAACCGTGGCATTGGTCGCTACATGGCGGCCCAGGGCATCAATTGGGCGAAAAAGCGCTGGCCGACCTACACCGTCGACGGCTTTGACCTGAACAACAAGGATGCACTGAACGAAGACACCCGCCTGCGCCGCGATCATTTTTTGCGCGTGCACGGTTTCGACGTGGTGTATGCCGATGCCCAGCATTTGAAAGGCAGCGTCAAGCCGGTCAAGGTCGGCGACCTCTCTGGCGACTGGAACAACGAAAAACTGCAGGTCGTGGAAATCCTCGAGGCGGCGCAGATGCTCCAGCAAGCCGAACAGAACCTGGCCGAGCAGGAAGTCAAACTCAAGAAACACGAAGAAAAAGTCAGCAAGTACAAACGCGAAGACGCCGGGCTGCGATTCACCATCACCTGCCTGGTGGCGTTTGCGGTGTTTCAGGCGGGGTTGTTGATCTGGATTGCCACGCATCGTTGAAGGCTTGAGACCGCGGCGCATTCATTGTAGGGGCGAGCTTGCTCGCGATGGACGTTAACGATGACGCGTGTATTCCGAATAAACACGTCGCCCTTACGTCCATCGCGAGCGAGCTCGCTCCTACAAGGTCAGACGCGAGAAGCGAACAACGCCTGATGCTCACGACACTGCTGCGCGCTGAGCATGAACACACCATGGCCGCCACGCTCGAACTCCAGCCAGGCGAAGTCGACTTCCGGGTACAACGCCTCGACGTGCACCTGGCTGTTGCCCACTTCGACAATCAGCAAGCCCTTCTCGGTCAGGTGATCCGCCGCCTCGGCAAGCATGCGCCGCACCAGATTCAAACCATCATCACCGCAGGCCAGGCCCAGTTCCGGTTCGTGCTGGTACTCGTCCGGCATGTCGGCGAAATCTTCCGCATCGACGTAGGGCGGGTTCGACACGATCAGGTCGAAACGTTGACCCGGCAAGCCCTCGAAACCGTCGCCCTGCACCGTGTACACACGCTCATCGACACCATGGCGCTCGATGTTCTGATTGGCCACTTCCAGCGCTTCGAACGACAGGTCCCCCAACACCACCTCGGCATGCTGGAACTCGTAGGCGCAGGCGATGCCGATGCAACCGGAACCGGTGCACAGGTCGAGAATCCGCGCCGGCTCGGTAGCCAGCCACGGGGTAAAACGGTTTTCGATCAACTCGCCGATGGGGGAGCGCGGGATCAGCACACGCTCATCGACGATGAACGACATGCCACAGAACCAGGCCTCGCCCAGCAGATACGCGGTAGGCACCCGATCTTCGATGCGGCGCTTGAGCAAAAGCTGCAGGTGAACCACTTCGTCTTCTTCCAGATTGCAGTCGAGGTAGCTGTCGGATATTTCCCATGGCAGGTGCAACGCGCCCAACACCAATTGCCGGGCTTCGTCCCAGGCGTTGTCAGTGCCATGGCCGAAAAAAAGATCCTCCCCATGGAAGCGGCTGACGGCCCAACGGATATGGTCACGCAGGGTACGAAGGCGGGAAGTGATCACGACGGCAAACTCCAGAAAAATCGACGGGGGATTCTACCAGTCAAACGACTTCACGACGACGCGGGAAAGTACCGATTCAAATGTAGGAGTTATCCATTTTTTCGCTAGGCTATTGAACAAAACGTGACTATTGACAAGGCTACAGGCCAGCAACGACGGCACCTACGATCGTAGCGATTCACAGAACCGCTCAGCCAGAGGACAATGGCGCAAAAGCCCCACTCCAAGGAGCCCCAGAATGTCTGTTCCAAAAACGATGTTTCAACTCAGCGGCCGCGGTTATGCAGCGGCCAATCTGAGCCATGCCACCCTGGTCATCATCGATGCCCAGAAAGAATACCTCAGCGGTCCCCTGGCCCTGAGCGGCATGGATGAAGCTGTCGCGAACATCAAGCAATTGCTCGCCGCTGCCCGCGCCGCCGGCCGGCCGATCGTGCATGTCCGCCACCTCGGCACCCTCGGCGGGCTGTTCAACCCACAGGGCGTAGGTGGTGAGTTCATTCCGGGCCTGGAGCCACAGAGCGATGAAACCGTCATCGGCAAATTGTTGCCAAGCGCTTTTCACGGCACCGAACTGGCACAACGCCTGGAAGACCTCGGCGCCCTTGACCTGATCGTCTGCGGCTTCATGAGCCACTCTAGCGTCAGCACCACGGTGCGTGCCGCCAAGAACCTGGGCTTCCGCTGCACCCTGGTGGAAGACGCCTGCGCCACCCGCGACCTGCCTTACAAGGGCGGCGTACTCAGTGCCGCACACGTCCATCAGACGGAAATGGCGATCATGGGCGACAACTTCGCCACCCTCGCGCTGACCCGTGAACTGATCTGATCGACGCTCAATGAGCGGCCTGGAACGCCGCTCATCCGCAAAAGCCTCCCATTTGCCGTAATTGTCTTAGCCTCAGGAACATCCCGGTCAACTCCCGGTCGAAGGGCCGATACCCATTGAGGAAGGTCGGAATGAAGTTATCCGATGGTTTTGACGCTCGCCGCTTGCGGCCCAAAGGCCAAAGCAACTGGCGTTTTCGAATCGGCGCGACGTTCGCGGCGTTGCTGGCGATGTGCGGCGTGTTGCTCGCCATGGCCGGTGCCGCCAGCCTGCTCGGCCACGCACCCGCCCTGGGTGAATTGAACACAAGCCGCACCGGTGCTGCCGTGATCCTGGCCATCGGCCTGTTCGTGCTGTACCTCGGTGTTTGGCTATGGCGCCGTTGCCGTCGTCGCTCGCGGCAGTCGCGGGAGCTGGCCATGTCCCCGCACCTGATGAAAAAACACGACTGAGCCTGGCATCGCGCGCGTTTTTGTCGCGCCCGATTCGCTTCGAGTTGGGTAAACTGGCCGCCCTTCGCGGAGGCTGACATGCAAGACGACGATTTTTCCCTGTTCAAAAGCGCGATCCAAGGCGTCAAGCCGATCAAGCACGATCGCGCCGAAACCGGCAAACCCAAGGCTGACCGCGCGCAGATTGCCAAACTGCGTCAAGCGGCCACCGTGCGCACCGAATCCACCACCGTCGACGGGCTGTCCGATCAGTTCGTCATCGACGTCGGCCCAGAGGACGAGCTGATGTGGGCCCGCGATGGCGTGCAGGAAAGCCAGATGCGCAAGCTCAAGGTCGGGCAGATTCCTTTCGAAGGCAGCCTCGACCTGCACGGCATGAGCGTGGAAAAGGCCAGGGAAACCCTCTGGGCATTTTTGGCTGAAGCCACCAAATTCGAAATCCGCTGCGTGCGCGTCACCCATGGCAAGGCTGTTCGCCTGGACGGCAAGCGGCCGATGATCAAAAGCCACGTCAACACCTGGCTGCGCCAGCATCCACAGGTACTCGGCTTCACCTCGTGCCAGGCGAAACATGGTGGTGCCGGCGCGGTTTATGTGATGCTCAAACGCACCATGATGGAAGGTCGTGACGAGTAAAGCTGACGCGTCACGCTTGCAGCGTCGTGTCCGTCACCGTACCCTTGCCCTTTGCGTAAAATCCCACAGGTAGTTTCATGTCCCTGGAACAGAATTACACGGCGATCCTCGGCCAGCTCGGCGAGGACGTTTCCCGCGAAGGCCTGCTCGACACGCCAAAACGTGCCGCCAAAGCCATGCAGTACCTCTGCCGCGGCTATGAACAGACACTGGAAGAGGTCACCAACGGTGCCCTGTTCAGCTCCGACAACAGCGAAATGGTGCTGGTCAAGGACATCGAGTTGTACTCGTTGTGCGAACACCACTTGCTGCCGTTCATCGGCAAGGCTCACGTCGCCTACATCCCGAGCGGCAAGGTCCTGGGCCTGTCGAAAGTCGCGCGGATCGTCGACATGTACGCCCGCCGCCTGCAGATCCAGGAAAACCTCAGCCGCCAGATCGCCGATGCGGTCCAGCAGGTCACCGGCGCCCTGGGCGTTGCGGTGGTGATCGAGGCCAAGCACATGTGCATGATGATGCGCGGCGTGGAAAAGCAGAATTCGACGATGATCACCTCGGTGATGCTCGGTGAGTTCCGCGAGAACGCCGCCACCCGCAGCGAATTCCTCAGCCTCATCAAGTAATTTGCGGCACGAAGAAAACCGGCGTTCATCGCCGGTTTTTTTTCGCCCGCAAAAAATCAGGTAAGCTGCGCGCCCTTATTCG
Source organism: Pseudomonas sp. GW821-FHT12A04 (assembly GCF_058807755.1). NCBI lineage: Bacteria > Pseudomonadati > Pseudomonadota > Gammaproteobacteria > Pseudomonadales > Pseudomonadaceae > Pseudomonas > Pseudomonas sp. GW821-FHT12A04. Next base: position 41,815 of record NZ_JBXAQZ010000006.1, on the reverse strand, counting down.
TTTGCACCGTGAGGCTTTCAACGTGTTCGTAAAAGCGCTTCGTGTCGGCCTTGGCCAACTGATCATCTTCATCGACTTCATCACCCGCCCAGGCAAGAAGCAGCGCCCGGCGGAAGTTCAGGCACAGGTCAATTCGGCTGCCAAGGGCCTGACGCTGTATCAATTCCACGCCTGCCCGTTCTGCGTGAAGACTCGCCGTACCCTGCGCCGCCTGAATGTGCCGGTGGCCCTTCGCGACGCGAAGAACAACGAACAGGATCGCCAGACCTTGCTGGAGCAAGGCGGCAAGATCAAGGTGCCGTGCCTGCGCATTGAAGAGAATGGCCAGACCACCTGGATGTACGAGTCCAAGGTGATCATTGATTATCTGGACAAGCGTTTTGCGGCAGCCTGAAAAATTTGGGCGGGGCTGATGCCCCATCGCGAGCAAGCTCGCTCCCACAGTGGACTTGTGGTGTACACAAAACCTGTGGGAGCGAGCTTGCTCGCGATGAGGCCGGCACAGGCACCATAAATTTCAGACAAAAATAAACCGGCCCATTGGCCGGTTTATTTGTTTCTAGGCTGCTTTTGCGGCCTGGGCAGCACGCACCACCGCCGCCAACCGCTTGAGCCCCTCATCCAGCCGCGCCGGATCAATGTGGCTGAAGTTCAATCGCAGATACCCCGGATGGTTGTCCGGCTCGGGGAAGAACGGCTCCCCCGGCATGAACGCCACGTCGTTGGCCAGCGCGGCATTCAGCAAGGTGCGGGTGTCGTGCGGTTGCTTGAGTTTCAACCAGAAGAACAGCCCGCCCTGCGGCACGTTCCAGTCCGCCAGATCGGAGAAGTGCGTTTCCAGCGCAGCCTGAAACGCATCCCGACGCCCCCGATAAAAATCGCGCAACTCACTACGGTGTTGCTGATATTTCTCGGTGCCGATCCATTGCAGCGCCTGCCACTGGCCGACCCGATTGGTGTGCAAATCCGCCGACTGCTTGAGTTTCAACAGATGTGGAAACAGGTCCGGGCTGGCGATCAAGTAGCCGACACGCAAACCCGGCAACAGGGTTTTCGACACGGTCCCGGTATAGATCCAGCTGGCCTTCTTCAAGCGACTGACAATCGGCGTGGCGCTGCCACCGTCGAAGGTCAGCTCGCGATAAGGCTCGTCCTCAATCAGCGTCACGCCAAACTCATCGAGCAATGCCGCCACCGCGTTGCGTTTGGCTTCGCTGTAACGCACCGCCGATGGATTCTGGAAGGTCGGGATCAGGTAGATGAAAGCCGGGCGGTGTTGTTCCAGGCGAGCGCGTAGCGCCGTCAAGTTCGGTCCGTCAGCCTCCAGCGGCACGGTCAGGCAGTCGGCGCCGAACAGCTGGAAAATCTGCAATGCCGCCAGATAAGTCGGCGCTTCGAGCAGGATTTCGGTGCCCTTGTCGATATACAGCTTGGCGGCCAGGTCGAGGGTCTGCTGTGAGCCGCTGACCACCAGTACCTGACTTGCCTCACATGGCACTCCCAGCGCTCGCGCCTCGGCGGCCAGCGCTTCGCGCAGCGCCGGTTCGCCCTCGCTCATGCCGTATTGGCCCATGGAAACCGGCATCTCGGCCCACTCGACCTTCGGCAACATGGTTTCGGCCGGCAAGCCGCCGGCAAACGACATCACCTGCGGACGTTGGGCCGCAGCGAGGATTTCACGGATCAAAGAACTTTTAAGGCGTGAGACACGTTCGGAAAAAGCCATGGGGATCACCGGTAGCGAGGCATGTGAAAAATGAGTCAAACTTATTGACCGAAATTACGCCTCCACGAACGGATACGTCAATATGCTTGACCTTAAAAACCCGCTTTCCCAGCAGCAAGCCATGGAAGCGTTTTTCTTCGGCTACCAGGCCTTCACCGCCAAGGCCGATGAAATGCTCGAACGTCGCGGCCTGAGTCGGGTGCATCAGCGCATCGTGTTTTTCATCGCCCGCTATCCGAACCTCAGCGTCAAGGAGTTGCTGGCCTTGCTCGGGGTGAGCAAGCAGGCGTTGAACATGCCGTTGCGTCAGTTGGTCGAGATGCATCTGGTGAACAGCGTCGCGTCCGAGACTGACAAGCGTAAGCGGCTGCTGGAACTGACCGATGACGGCGCTCGTTTCGAACAGTCGTTGCGCTGTGAGCAGGTGAAATTGCTGGAGCGGGTGTTTGCCGAGGCTGGGGAGACGGCGGTGAATGGCTGGCTGGCGGTGAATCTGGCGCTTGGGGAGAATCAACAAAAAACCTGAGCCCGAAAGTCCTTCGCGAGCAGGCTCGCTCCTACAGGGGTATGCGATCAACTGTGGGAGCGAGCTTGCCCGCGATGGCATCGGAACAGGCGATATATCCCTATTGCCAAACTTTTCGTCTACAAAATCAAAAACATTATTTGCATTCTTTGTATACAAAAGCATAATCCACTTCGTGCGAGTTCCTGACCAAGAGGTCAACAAATTCGCAAGTACCTCAAAGGGCCGCTGCCACCCCTCTCGGATCCGGCCCTGGAAATAACAATAAAACTCTTGAGGAGTACTCGCTGTGGAAAGCCGCAAATCCGAAGCATCGACGCTGGAAATCTCGCCGCCATTACGCAATGGCTTGCTGGAACGTCTGTTCAAACTCAGCTTGCACGGCACCACGGTGAAGACCGAGCTGATTGCCGGTCTGACAACCTTCATCACCATGGCTTACATCATTTTCGTCAACCCCAACATCATGGCCGACGCCGGGATTGATCACGGGGCGGCGTTCGTCGCCACCTGTATCGCCGCGGCACTCGGTTGCCTGTTGATGGGCCTGTACGCCAACTGGCCGGTCGGCCTGGCACCAGGCATGGGGCTGAACGCCTTCTTCACCTACACCGTGGTCGGTACCATGGGCTACAACTGGGAAACCGCCCTCGGCGCGGTGTTTGTGTCCGGTGTGTTGTTCATGATCCTGACCTTCTCGCGGATCCGCGAATGGCTGCTCAACAGCATCCCGGTCAGCCTGCGCTTCGCCATGGGCGCCGGCGTGGGTCTGTTCCTGGGGCTGATCGGCCTGAAAACCGCAGGTATCGTCGTCGATAGCCCGGCGACCCTGATCAAGCTCGGCTCCCTGCGCGAACCCGGTCCGCTGCTCGCCGCCGTGTGCTTCCTGATGATCGCCATCCTCAGCTATCACAAGGTGTTCGGCGCGATCCTCATCAGCATCATCACCGTGACCCTCGCCGGTTGGGGCCTTGGGCTGGTGCACTACGAGGGCATCATGTCCGCCCCACCGAGCCTGGCTCCGACCTGGATGGCCATGAACGTTGTAGGTGTATTCAACATCAGCATGGTCAGCGTGGTCCTGGCCTTCCTCTTCGTGCACATGTTCGACACCGCAGGCACCCTGATGGGCGTTGCCCAGCGTGCCAACCTGGTGGGCGCTGATGGCAGGATTGAAAACCTCTCCCGCGCCATGAAAGCCGACAGTGCTTCCAGCGTATTCGGTGCGGTAGTCGGCGTTCCTCCGGTCACCAGCTACGTGGAAAGTGCTGCCGGTGTTGCAGCGGGTGGTCGGACTGGTCTTACCGCAGTGACCGTAGGTGTGCTATTTATTGCAGCCATGTTCTTCGCACCGCTGGCCGGGATGATTCCTGCCTATGCAACCGCGGGCGCGCTGATTTATGTAGCGATGCTGATGATGGGCGGCATGGCCCACATCGAATGGGACGAAGCCACCGACAGCATTCCGGCAATTGTCACCGCCATCATGATGCCGCTGACTTTCTCGGTCGCCGACGGCATCGCACTGGGCTTCATCACCTACGTGGCGATGAAGGCCGGTACCGGCAAGTACAAGGAAATTTCGGTGAGCCTGTGGGTGCTCTGCGCGATCTTCATCGCCAAGTTCATCTTCTTGTAAACCACACGCGGTACACGCTTGAAAACAGCCTCACCCCGTCGGGTGGGGCTTTTGTGCAAATGGAGGAAAGTGATGAGTCTGGAAACCTGGCTGCTGTTCAGCGGCGCTGCGCTGATAGTGATCCTGATCCCGGGGCCGCTGTCGTTGCTGATGATCAGCAACAGTCTGAATTACGGCCTGCGCCGCTCTTACCCGGCCTTTCTCGGCGGCGTGTCGGCATCGATCTGCCTGCTGAGTGCTTCGGCGCTGGGTCTGGGGGCGTTGTTGCTGGCGTCGGAACAGCTGTTCAGTGCCCTGAAGATTCTTGGCGCCCTCTACCTGTTCTACCTCGCCTGGCAGAGCTGGCAGCAATCGCGCCTGCCTTCCCATGGCGCTGAAGTGCCACAGGCCGCGCCGGTGCCACGCTTTCGCGCACTGTTCGGGCGTGCGTTCATGCTGGGCGCAAGCAACCCGAAAGATATCCTGTTCTTCGCCGCTTTCCTGCCGCAGTTCTTGAGTGCCGAACAGCCGTTCCTGCCACAACTGCTGGTGATGATCGTGACCTGGACCGTGCTCGACCTGCTGTGCAAATTGGCCTACGGCCTCGGCGCCCATGGTGCGGCACGGTATCTGCGCAGCGGCAAGGGACAGAGCTGGTTCAACAGGATCAGTGCGGGGTTGTTCAGTGGCGCGGGGGCTGCATCGTTGTTGAGCCGATAACAGTTGTAGGAGCGAGCTTGCTCGCGATGGACGTTAACGATGACGCGGGCCATCTGAATGCCCGCGTTGTCTGGGCCTCCATCGCGAGCAATCGAGCGTCGACCGGCTGCTCCTACAGAAGACGAAAAAAAGCCCGCAGTGTGAGCGGGCGAAAGACCAAAGAAGCTATATGCGCAGTCGCTTCCAGGTTGCAGCAGCTGCCTGGGGGATCAGCTGCCGCGGTAGGTGGAGTAGCTGTAAGGCGAAATCAACAACGGCACATGGTAGTGATCCTGCTCGGCGGAGATGCCAAAACGCAGCACCACGACATCCAGGAATGCAGGCTCCGGCAGCTGAACGCCACGGGCGCGGTAGTAATCGCCGGCATGAAACTGAACCTGATAGACCCCGGTGCGGTAGTCATCGCCTTGCAGCAGCGGTGCATCGACACGGCCATCGCTGTTGGTTATCGCGCTGGCGACCAATTCCAGGTGCGATCCTTCAACGCGGTACAACTCGACCTTGATCGAGCTGCCCGGGCAACCGTGTGCTGCGTCCAAAACGTGTGTAGTCAAACGTCCCATTGATTCTGCGCGCCTGCCTGCGTGGAGCAGTCAGACTTCGCGCCTCCCGAAGTCAGTTGAAAAGGAGACCGCACCGATTCGGAGCACGAAAAGCTGCGGCGAGCGACTGATTAAGACACTTTTCAAAAAAATTGTACACAATAAAAACGACATTTTTCGCATGACACCCGCCATCTGCATGTTTACCGCCGATTTCCCGCCAAACCGCACCGCCTATGAACCCTTCAATCAATAATTGACCAGTCAGGCAGATTTCTTGCAGGCTCACGCCAATAGCAGTAAAAGATGACAGTCGGTGAAAAATGCGAAAAATCAGGCTTACAAAGTGAATATAAAGTTGTATACAATCAGCCCATCGCTGTGACGCAAGCCCGCCATCCCATTTTCAGCTGCGTCACACCAACCGTCATCATCGAATAAGAAGGAAGCCTGCAGTGAGCGCTGACTACCCACGCGACCTGGTCGGTTACGGCAGTAACCCTCCTCACCCCCACTGGCCGGGCAATGCCCGTATTGCCCTGTCGTTCGTACTCAATTACGAAGAAGGCGGCGAGCGCAACATCCTGCACGGCGACAAAGAATCCGAAGCGTTCCTCTCGGAAATGGTTTCAGCCCAGCCGCTGCAAGGCGCGCGCAACATGAGCATGGAATCCCTCTACGAGTATGGCAGCCGTGCCGGCGTGTGGCGGATCCTGAAGCTGTTCAAGGAATTCGACATTCCACTGACCATCTTCGCCGTGGCCATGGCCGCCCAGCGTCACCCGGACGTGATCCGCGCCATGGTCGATGCCGGCCACGAGATCTGCAGCCATGGCTATCGCTGGATCGACTACCAGTACATGGACGAAGCCCAGGAACGCGAGCACATGCTCGAAGCGATCCGCATCCTTACCGAAATCACAGGCACTCGCCCGTTGGGCTGGTACACCGGCCGCACGGGTCCGAACACCCGTCGCCTGGTGATGGAGGAAGGTGGTTTCCTCTACGACTGCGACACCTACGACGACGACCTGCCCTACTGGGAACCGAACAACCCGACCGGCAAGCCGCACCTGGTGATCCCGTATACCCTGGACACCAACGACATGCGCTTCACCCAGGTCCAGGGTTTCAACAAGGGCGACGACTTCTTCGAATACCTGAAAGATGCGTTCGACGTGCTCTACGCCGAAGGCGCCGAGGCTCCGAAGATGCTGTCGATCGGCCTGCACTGCCGCCTGATCGGCCGTCCGGCGCGTCTGGCTTCACTCAAGCGCTTTATCGAATACGCTAAAAGTCATGAACAGGTGTGGTTCAGCCGTCGCGTCGACATCGCGCGTCACTGGCAAGAAACCCACCCGTACACAGGGGCTGCCAAATGAGCACCTTTCAAACCGTCAAACCTTCGGCCCTGAGCCGCGACGCCTTCGTCGCCGCTTTCGCCGACATCTACGAACATTCGCCATGGGTGGCCGAGAAGGCCTACGACCTGGGCCAGGATGCCTCGATCGATGAGATCGAAACCCTGCACCAGCGCATGAGCGACATCCTGTTGAGCGCCGATCACACCAGTCAGCTGGCATTGATCAACGCTCACCCGGACCTGGCCGGCAAAGCCGCCGTCCAGGGCCAACTTACCGAAGCCAGCACCAATGAACAGGCTGGCGCCGGTATTCACCAATGCACGGCCGAAGAGTTTTCTCGCTTCACCGAGCTGAACGACGCCTACAAAGCCAAGTTCAAGTTTCCCTTCATCATGGCGGTAAAAGGCAGCAACCGGCATCAGATCCTCGCAGCGTTCGAAACGCGCATCCACAACCCGGTCGACACCGAGTTCAAGTGCGCGCTGGCGGAGATCAACAAGATCGCCCTGTTCCGATTACTGACCCTATAGCAAGCCTGGCCCCAGCGGATTCAAGAACGCCGAAACCGCCCGGGGCCTGGCAAGTATCCCAAGCCACTTATTTAAAGGCAGACAAGAAGAATGAAAGCTTACGCCGTACCTTTCGAGAAGTTCGTCAACCTGGCCGATGCCCGCCTGGGCACCAAAATCATCTCGGTCACCGATGACTGGTTCGCAGACGCCAACCGTCTGTTTCAACCGACCCCGGCCGTATGGAAGGAGGGCGTGTTCGATGACAACGGCAAGTGGATGGACGGCTGGGAATCGCGCCGCAAGCGCTTCGAAGGCTTCGACAGCGCAGTGATCCGCCTGGGCGTACCGGGTTCGATCAAGGGCGTCGACATCGACACTTCATTCTTCACCGGCAACTTCCCGCCATCGGCGTCCCTGGAAGCCTGCTTCCTGACCGAAGGCGAGCCGAACGAAAACACCCAGTGGGTTGAAGTGCTGTCGGCCGTCGAGCTGCAAGGCAACAGCCACCACTACCACGAAATCAATAACGACCAGGCCTTCAGCCACCTGCGCTTCAACATCTACCCGGATGGCGGTGTGGCCCGTCTGCGCGTGTACGGCGTGCCGTTCCGTGACTGGTCGGCTACCGGCGACAACGAGCAAGTCGACCTGGCCGCCGCCCTTAACGGTGGTCGCGCCCTCGCCTGCTCCGATGAACACTTCGGTCGCATGAGCAACATCCTCAACCCGGGCCGTGGCATCAACATGGGCGATGGCTGGGAAACCGCGCGTCGTCGTACCCCGGGCAATGACTGGGTCATCGTCGCGCTGGGTCATGCCGGCGAAGTCGAAAAAGTCATCGTCGACACCCTGCACTTCAAGGGCAACTACCCGGACAGCTGCTCGATCCAGGGCGCGTTCGTGAAGGGCGGTACCGACAGCCAGATCGAAACCCAGTCGCTGTTCTGGCGCGAACTGCTGCCAAGCCAGAAGCTGGAAATGCACGCCGAGCACACCTTCGCCGAGCAGATCAAGGCACTGGGCCCGATCACCCACATCCGCCTGAACGTGTTCCCGGATGGTGGTGTGAGCCGCCTGCGCGTTTTGGGCAAGGTCGCTAAATAAGCGGTGGGACCAATCGCGAGCAAGCTCGCTCCCACAGGTTTTGTGAACGCCACAGTCCACTGTGGGAGCGAGCTTGCTCGCGATGGCGATAGAACTAACAACACAGAATTCGGATAAGAACAGCATGCGCACACTGACGATTGAACCGCTGACCAAAGAAGCCTTCGCCCCTTTCGGTGACGTGATCGAAACCGACGGCAGCGATCACTTCATGATCAACAACGGTTCGACCATGCGCTTCCATAAACTGGCTGTGGTCGAAACCGCCACGCCAGAGGACAACGCGATCATCAGCATCTTCCGCGCCGATGCGCAGGACATGCCGCTGACCGTCAGCATGCTGGAGCGCCATCCGCTGGGCAGCCAGGCTTTCATTCCGCTGCTCGGCAACCCCTTTCTGATCGTGGTCGCGCCACTTGGCGATGAACCTGTATCAGGCTTGGTCCGCGCCTTCGTCACCAACGGCAGGCAGGGCATTAATTACCATCGCGGCGTCTGGCACCACCCGGTGCTGACGATCGAAAAGCGGGATGACTTCCTGGTGGTTGATCGCAGTGGCACAGGCAATAACTGCGATGAGCATTTTTTCAAAGAGGATGAGCGTTTGATCCTCGCCCCCCACCAATAAGAGAAGGTCTGATCACTCGACAACAGAGTGACAGGCGAGAGGTAAAGACTGTGGAAGCACATCTGTTGGAATGGCTGAACCTGAGCGTGCGCTGGGTTCACATGATTACTGGCGTGGCCTGGATCGGTGCGTCGTTCTACTTCGTCTGGCTGGAAAACAACCTCAATCGGGTCAATCCGAAAAGCGGTCTGGCCGGTGATTTGTGGGCGATCCACGGCGGCGGTATCTATCACCTGGAAAAATACAAACTGGCTCCACCGACCATGCCGGACAACCTGCACTGGTTCAAATGGGAAGCCTACTTCACCTGGATGTCGGGTATCGCGCTGCTGTGCGTGGTGTTCTACTCCAACCCGACGCTCTACCTGCTGGCTCCGGGCAGCACCCTGAGCGGTCCTGAAGGCGTGGCCATCGGCCTCGGCTCGCTATTCATCGGTTGGTTCATCTACTCCTTCCTGTGCGACTCGGCCCTGGGCAAACGCCCTGCCCTGTTGGGTTTCATCCTGTTCGTCCTGATCATCGGCGCAGCCTACGGCTTCAGCAAAGTGTTCAGCGGTCGGGGTGCGTACCTTCACGTCGGCGCGATCATCGGCACCATCATGGTCGGCAACGTGTTCCGCATCATCATGCCGGCACAGCGCGCACTGGTTGCGGCGATTGCCGAGAACCGCACGCCGGATCCGGCGCTGCCGGCCAAAGGCCTGTTGCGTTCGCGTCACAACAACTACTTCACCTTGCCGGTGCTGTTCATCATGATCAGCAACCACTTCCCGAGCACCTACGGCAGCCAGTACAACTGGTTGATCCTGGCCGGGATCGCGGTACTGGCGGTGTTGGTACGTCACTACTTCAACACCCGTCACGACAGCCACAAGTTTGCCTGGACCCTGCCAGTGGCAGCGGTGGGCATGATCTGCCTGGCTTATGTGTCTGGTCCGAAGCCGATGTCCAGCGCCCCAGAAGTGGCCAACGCTCCAGCGAAAATCGAATACCAGCCGCTGCCGGAAACCGCAGTGGGCGGTGGTTTGAAACCTGCTGAAGCCAAACCCGCAGAAGCACCTGCTGCCGCTCCGGCTCAGGCATCCAATGCCGGCCCGGGTTTCGACAAGGTGCACAGCGTGATTCAGGAACGTTGCACGGTCTGCCACTCGGCCAAACCAACCAGCCCGTTGTTCAGCGCAGCCCCGGCCGGGGTGATGCTGGACACTCCCGAGCAAATCCGCCAGAACGCACCGCGGATTCAGGCGCAAGCCGTCACCAGCCAGATCATGCCACTGGGCAACATCACGCAGATGACCCAGCAGGAACGTGACCTGATCGGTGCCTGGATTGTGCAGGGAGCCCAGACCAATTAATCGCTAAAAGCATCGCGGGCAAGCTCGCTCCCACAGGTTTTGCATGGCCTGTGTGGGAGCTGGTTTGCCTGCGATTGGCCGCAATGCGGTCCACCTGATTCGAATACAGCTGCCAGCAGCACTGCAGCTGTAAATCACAAGAATAAAAAGATCCGAGGTGTTGCATGTCCGAGCTATCCGAAGCGCGCATCCCCGACGCACCCGCCATTCAGCGTTTGCCCCTCTTGCAACTGATCCTGGTCGGTTTGCAACATGTTCTGCTGATGTACGGTGGTGCCATCGCGGTACCGCTGATCATCGGACAGGCCGCTGGCCTGAGTCGTGAAGAAATCGCCTTCCTGATCAACGCCGACCTGCTGGTGGCGGGTATCGCCACCATCGTCCAGTCCCTCGGCATCGGCCCCATGGGCATTCGCATGCCGGTGATGATGGGCGCCAGTTTCGCCGCCGTCGGCAGCATGGTCGCCATGGCCGGCATGCCCGGTATCGGCCTGCAAGGGATCTTCGGCGCGACCATCGCCGCCGGGTTCTTCGGCATGATCATCGCCCCGTTCATGTCCAAAGTCGTACGCTTCTTCCCGCCGCTGGTGACCGGCACAGTCATCACCTCGATCGGTTTGTCGCTGTTCCCCGTGGCTGTGAACTGGGCCGGCGGCGGTGCCAGCGCCACTCAATTCGGTTCGCCGATTTACCTGACCATTGCCGCGCTGGTGCTGGGTACCATTTTGCTGGTGCATCGCTTCATGCGCGGTTTCTGGGTCAATATTTCCGTGCTGATCGGCATGTGCCTGGGCTATGTGCTCTGCGGCCTGCTCGGCATGGTCGACCTCAGTGGCATGGCTCAGGCTCCATGGCTGCAATTCGTCACTCCGCTGCACTTCGGCATGCCCAAATTCGAACTCGCGCCGATCCTCTCGATGTGCCTGGTGGTAGTGATCATCTTCGTCGAGTCCACCGGGATGTTTCTTGCGCTGGGCAAGATCACCGGTCAGGAAGTCTGTCCACGGATGCTGCGTCGAGGCTTGTTGTGCGATGCCGGCGCTTCGTTCTTCGCCGGCTTCTTCAACACCTTCACCCACTCCTCCTTCGCCCAGAATATCGGCCTGGTACAGATGACCGGCGTGCGTTGCCGTTCGGTGACCATCGTTGCCGGCGGGTTGCTGATCGTCTTGAGCCTGCTGCCCAAAGCCGCGTTTTTGGTGGCGTCGATTCCTCCGGCAGTACTGGGCGGCGCAGCGATTGCGATGTTCGGCATGGTCGCCGCCACCGGAATCAAGATTCTCCAGGAGGCCGACATCGGTGACCGTCGCAACCAGTTGCTGGTGGCGGTGAGCATCGGCATGGGCCTGATCCCGGTTGTACGCCCGGAGTTTTTCGCCCACCTGCCCGTGTGGATGAGCCCGAGCACCCACAGCGGCATCGCCATGGCCACCCTCAGCGCGCTGACGCTGAACCTGCTGTTCAACATCCTTGGTGGCGCCGAACGCGCGGCCATCAACGACTGCCACGCTCACACGCATTAACCCGGAAACACACGCCCCCTGTAGGAGCGAGCCTGCTCGCGATGAACCCGAGAACACCGCGTTTATCCAGATAACACGCGTAATCGTTGACGACCATCGCGAGCAGGCTCGCTCCTACAGGGTAAGGGTTTCCTGCGCCTTAAAATAAAAACAAGAGGGAGCAACAGATGATTCGGACACAAACCAACCTGCTGTTGGGTGCTGGCCTGCTGGCCGCGAGTCAGGCCATGGCCGGCGATCTACTGCTGTGGCAGACCAACAGCCTGAGCTATCTGTATGGCAAGAACTTCGCGATCAACCCGGCGATCCAGCAGACGATAACCTTCGAACACGCCGACCGCTGGAAGTACGGCGACAACTTCATGTTTATCGACAGCACCTACTACAACGGCGAGAAAGACCGAAACAAAGGCGTTCATGCCTATTACGGCGAGTTCAGCCCACGCCTCTCCTTCGGCAAGATCCTCGACCGCCGTTTCGAATTCGGCCCGATCAAGGACGTGCTGCTGGCCATGACCTACGAGAACGGCGAAGACGACACCGAGGCCTACCTGATCGGTCCCGGTTTCGACCTGGCGGTACCGGGTTTCAACTTTTTTACCCTGAACTTCTATTACCGCCAGACCGAAGGCTCGCGCCCTGGCGATGATGTCTGGCAAATCAGCCCGGCCTGGTCCTACACCCTGCCACTGGGCAACTCGAACCTGTTGATCGACGGCTACATCGACTGGGTGGTGGATAACGACCAGAACGCCCGCGGCACCTATCACGCCAACCTGCACTTCAACCCGCAGATCAAATACGACCTGGGCAAAGCCCTGGGCTGGCGCGAGAAACAGGTGTATGTCGGCACCGAATACAGCTACTGGAAAGACAAATACGGCGTCCAGGACAGCTCCCGTTTCAACACCAATGAAAACACCGCCAGCCTGCTGGTAAAGGTGCACTTCTGATGCTGCTCCGCAACCGTGCCCAAAACCTGCCGTCGGTGCGCCGTTGCGGAGCACTTGAGACCTGGCCGAGGAGTCAGTATTCTCCGCGGCCGCCCGAATCCGGTTTAAAAAAAAGCCCGGATGTAAAACCTGACCAGAAAGCCAACTTATCCCGGCTCTGGCAGGCACCAAGGCACTCCAAAACCCCTCTCAATCGACCGCTCTTGAGCCGTCGAACGGGAGTTTTTTTGCTTTTTGAAAGCCTTGGCTCAGCTCTTGCTAACAGCATTAAAGCTGACCGAATGGATGATTTTTTACCGCTACAGAAAAAGGCGCCACACCAGAGCGCCGACCTTAAAAAAATAACGTGGAACCACCTACTTTTTGGGAGCAACCGAATGAAACGTACGTGTACTAGCCTGATGCTGGCGGGATCGATGCTGGCCGGGGGCCAGGCCATGGCCGGCGATTTGCTGCAGTGGCAAAACAACAGCCTGACCTATCTGTATGGCAAGGACTTCCAGGTCAACCCGCGCATCCAGCAGACGGTGACCTTCGAACACGCCGATGCCTGGAAGTACGGCGACAACTTCTTCTTCATCGACAAAATCTTCTACAACGGCAAGGAAGACCATTTCGCGGGTGAAAACACTCACTACGGCGAATTCCAGCCACGCCTGTCGTTCGGCAAGATCTTTGACCAGAAGCTGGAGTTCGGCCCGATCAAGGACGTGCTGCTGGCCATGACGTATGAGTTCGGCGAAGACGACACCGAGTCGTACCTGGTCGGTCCTGGTTTCGACCTGGCCATTCCTGGTTTCGATTACTTCCAGTTGAACTTCTATAATCGTCACACCGAGGGTGGCCGTCCGGGTGACGATGTCTGGCAGATCACTCCGGTCTGGTCCTACACCATTCCGGTGGGTGGCTCGGACGTCCTGATCGACGGCTTCATGGACTGGGTGGTAGACAACGACGTCAACAGCAAAGGCGAGTACCACGCCAACCTGCACTTCAACCCGCAGGTCAAATACGACCTGGGCAAGGCGTTGAATCTGGGTGCCAAGCAGCTGTACGTCGGTGTCGAGTATGACTACTGGAAAAACAAATACGGTATCGAAGACAGCGAGGGCTTCAAGACCGATCAGAGCGTGACCAGCTTCCTGGTCAAGGTTCACTTCTGATCTGAACACCTCCTGTAGGAGCGAGCCCGCTCGCGATGGTCGTGAACGATAACGCTGGGGTCCTGATACCCCGCGGTGTCCTTTCGTCCATCGCGAGCGGGCTCGCTCCTACATCTCAAGCCGAAACCAAAGACTCCCCAATTCCAAGAAACCGGCACAACTCCCCGCGCTTGGCCAACGCATCCCGCCGCCCCAGTTCAATCAACTCGCTGCAATACCCCGCCTCGAACAGCAGGTAGCTCAAAACCCCCGCCCCGCTGGTCTTGGTCGCCCCCGGCCCGCGCAGAAACAGGCGCAATGCCGCCGGCAATTCCTGGCGATGACGCGCGGCAATCTCATCGATCGGCTGGCTCGGTGAAATCACCAACACGTCCACCGGCGCCACGCCCAAAGCGCGGGTGGGTGTACCGTCGGGCATCAGGTGACTGAACTGGTTCAGGCGCTGCAACAGTTCGATGTCGCTTTCCAGGCTGTCAATGAACGTACTGTTGAGCATGTGCCCGCCGATCTGCGCCAGTGACGGCTGCTGACCGGTGTAGCTACGCAACAAGGGTTGTCGCGGGTCAATCCCGCGGGGGTTGCCACTGACGCCCACCACCAGCACCCGACTGGCACCCAGATGCAACGCCGGACTGATCGGCGCCGACTGACGCACCGCGCCATCCCCGAAATACTCTTCGCCGATTTTCACCGGGGCGAACAGCAGCGGAATGGCCGAACTGGCGAGCAGGTGTTCAACGGATAAACGGGTGGGAACACCGATACGCCGATGGCGCAACCAGGCATCGATCTTGCCGCCGCCCTCATAGAAGGTGACGGCCTGGCCGGACTCATAGCCGAACGCGGTGACCGCCACCGCATGCAATTGCTTCTGTGCGATCGCTTCGGCGATGCCACCCATATGCAGCTTGTCGTTGAGCAAATCCCGCAGCGGAGAACTGTTGAGCAGCGCCACCGGAACCTGGGCACCGATGCCGAGCAAACTGTGGCTGACAAAGCGGCTGGCCTGGCGGATCACCCCGGGCCAGTCGCTGCGCAACACCAGATGACTGCGAAAGCCCTGCCAGAATGCCGTCAGGCGTTCGATGGCGTTACGAAAGTCCATCGCCCCGCTGGCGAGGCTGACGGCGTTGATCGCGCCCGCCGAGGTGCCGACGATCACCGGGAACGGATTGCGGGCCCCCGGCGGCAGCAATTCGGCAATCGCCGCCAGCACCCCGACCTGATAGGCCGCCCGAGCCCCGCCACCGGAAAGAATCAACCCTGTAACCGGTTCGCCTGGACTCATGCACAACTCTCCATGGTGCTTGATGGGATTTCGTTGTTTCAACCTGTTCCCTTGCTCGCGATGGTTGTGAAAACGCCGCGGGGGTGTCAGGTGCCCCGCGTTATCGTTGGCCACCATCGCGAGCGAGCTCGCTCCTACACGCGTTTGGCGTACAGCTTGGGCTCGCCCGGTGGGCGGCTCTTGAAGCGGCGATGGGCCCACAGGTATTGCTCGGGATGCTCGCGCAGAACGCTTTCGATCCATTGGTTGATGCGCAGGCAGTCGGCCTCCTCGGTTTCGCCGGGGAAGCCTTCGAGCGGCGCATGGATCACCAGGCGATATCCGCTGCCGTCCGCCAGACGTTCCTGGGTGAACGGCACCACCAGCGCCTTGCCCAGTCGCGCAAACTTGCTCGTGGCGGTGACGGTCGCGGCCTGAATGCCGAACAGCGGCACGAAAATGCTTTGCTTGGCGCCGTAGTCCTGATCCGGTGCGTACCAGATCGCCCGGCCCGAGCGCAGCAGTTTGAGCATGCCGCGCACGTCTTCGCGTTCCACCGCCAGCGAATCGAGGTTGTGCCGCTCGCGGCCCTGGCGCTGGATGTAGTCGAACAGCGGATTCTTGTGCTCGCGGTACATGCCGTCGATGGTGTGCTGTTGACCGAGCAACGCTGCGCCGATTTCCAGCGTCGTGAAGTGCAGGGCCATCAGGATCACGCCCTTGCCCTCACGCTGAGCCTGCTGCAAATGCTCCAGCCCTTCGATATGAGCAAGATTTGCCAGGCGCTTGCGCGACCACCACCAGCTCATCGCCATCTCAAAGAACGCGATGCCGGTGGAGGCGAAGTTTTCCTTGAGCAGGCGTTTGCGTTCGGCGGCGATTTTTTCAGGAAAACACAGTTCCAGATTGCGCTTGGCAATGCGCCGTCTGTCGCCGGCCACGCGATACATCAATGCGCCCAGTGCGCGACCGATCCACAGCAGTGCCGGGTACGGCAGCTGGACGATCAGCCACAACAGCCCCAGGCCACACCACAGTGGCCAGAAACGTGGAGATAGAAATGCTTTTCGAAAACGCGGGCGGTCCATTAATGCTTCCGGAATGACAATGGCCGCGCATTCTACATCGTTCGACCCGGCTTGCGGCCCGCGGGCGTTCTCGTTATAAGTCTCGGCACTTTTAGTGACAAGTCGTTGTATGCCGACCATGAGCCAAACCGAACCGCTAGACCAAGATCCCGTGTTCCAGTTGAAGGGCAGCATGCTGGCCATTACGGTGCTGGAACTGGCCCGTAACGACCTCGAAAGCCTTGATCGGCAACTGGCCGCCAAGGTCGCCCAGGCGCCCAACTTCTTCAGCAACGCGCCACTGGTACTGGCCCTGGACAAACTCCCGGCCAACGGAGGCGCGGTCGATCTGCCAGGGCTCATGCGCGTCTGCCGCCAGCATGGCCTGCGTACCCTGGCGATCCGCGCCAGCCGCATCGAAGACATTGCCGCCGCCATCGCGGTCGACCTGCCGGTACTGCCACCGTCCGGTGCCCGGGAGCGTCCACTGGACCTGACCGAAGGCGAACCGAAGAAAAAACCGGAAAAACCGCCCGAGCCGACCATCAAGCCGACGAAAATCATCACCTCGCCGGTACGCGGTGGCCAGCAGATTTATGCCCAGGGCAGCGATCTGGTGGTGATCTCCTCGGTAAGCCCGGGAGCGGAACTTCTCGCCGATGGCAACATCCATGTATACGGCCCGATGCGTGGTCGCGTGTTGGCCGGCGTCAAGGGCGACACCAAGGCGCGGATTTTCTGTCAGCAAATGAGTGCTGAACTGATTTCCATCGCCGGGCATTACAAGGTTTCCGAAGATCTGCGCCGCGACCCGCTATGGGGTTCGGGTGTGCAGGTCAGCCTGTCCGGCGACGTGTTGAACATCATTCGGCTTTAACGGATACTGCCGCATTTTCCAAGCATCTCTAAAACGTAGCGAAAACGGCTCAAACGAAGTAGGAAAAAGGCCGAAAGCAGTGTTTACCGGGGGTAAACGCCGCTCAAAACCGGATTCCAGCCAAGGCTGTCCGACTGCAGTAGTTTTTCAGGAGATGTTTTTCAGGGACTGAAAAGTCCTTTTTCCTTAGGGGTGAAACACCTTGGCCAAGATTCTCGTGGTTACATCCGGCAAGGGTGGTGTGGGTAAGACCACCACCAGCGCCGCTATCGGTACCGGCCTCGCTCTGCGCGGCCACAAAACAGTGATCGTCGACTTCGACGTGGGCTTGCGCAACCTCGACCTGATCATGGGTTGCGAGCGCCGCGTGGTGTATGACTTCGTCAACGTGGTCAACGGCGAAGCCAACCTGCAACAGGCTCTGATCAAAGACAAGCGCCTGGAAAACCTCTACGTGCTGGCCGCCAGCCAGACCCGCGACAAAGACGCGCTGACCGTCGAAGGCGTGGAAAAGGTCCTGATGCAACTCAAGGAAGACTTTGAGTTCGTGGTCTGCGACTCCCCGGCAGGCATCGAGAAAGGCGCCCACCTGGCCATGTACTTCGCCGATGAAGCGATCGTCGTGACCAACCCGGAAGTCTCCTCGGTACGTGACTCCGACCGCATGCTCGGCCTGCTGGCCAGCAAGTCCCGTCGTGCCGAACGCGGCGAAGACCCGATCAAGGAACACCTGCTGATTACCCGTTATCACCCGGAACGTGTGAGCAAAGGCGAAATGCTCGGCGTAGAAGACGTCAAGGACATCCTTTCGGTGACCCTACTCGGCGTGATCCCTGAATCCCAGGCGGTGCTCAAGGCATCCAACCAGGGTGTTCCGGTGATTCTCGACGACCAGAGCGATGCCGGCCAGGCCTACAGCGATACCGTTGACCGCCTGCTGGGCAAGACCGTGGATCATCGATTCCTTGATGTACAGAAGAAGGGATTCTTCGAGCGCCTGTTTGGAGGCAACTAAGCAATGAACCTTTTTGACTTCTTTCGTGCCAACAAAAAGCAAAGCACCGCGTCGGTAGCGAAAGAGCGTCTACAGATCATCGTGGCGCACGAACGCGGCCAACGCAGTACCCCGGACTACCTGCCAGCCTTGCAGAAGGAACTGGTCGAGGTGATCCGCAAGTACGTCAATATCGGGTCCGATGACGTGCACGTCGCACTGGAAAGCCAGGGCAGTTGCTCGATTCTGGAACTCAATATCACCCTGCCAGATCGCTGAGTCGATCCGGCTGGAGCCACGGCGGCTCAGGCCCCTTGCGCGACTGCAAGGGACCTGAGCCGCCGTTGGCGTTTGTTACGAGGCTGTTTTAATGCCGCTGTCCAACATCCACATCATCCATCAGGATGCCGCCGTACTGGTGGTGAACAAACCGACCCTGTTGCTTTCTGTCCCTGGCCGGGCCGATGACAACAAGGACTGCCTGATTACCCGCCTGCAGGAAAACGGCTACCCGGAAGCGCGAATTGTCCATCGCCTGGACTGGGAGACTTCCGGCATCATCCTGCTGGCCCGCGACCCGGACACCCATCGCGAACTGTCCCGGCAATTTCACGACCGCGAAACCGAAAAGGCCTACACCGCCCTGTGCTGGGGTCAGCCGGAACTGGACAGCGGCAGCATCGACCTGCCCTTGCGCTACGACCCACCGACCAAGCCGCGCCACGTGGTCGACCATGAATTCGGCAAACACGCGCTGACCTTCTGGCGAGTGCTGGAGCGTTGCGACGACTGGTGCCGCGTTGAGCTGACACCGATCACCGGCCGCTCCCACCAGTTGCGCGTGCACATGCTCTCGATTGGTCATCCGCTGCTGGGTGACGGGCTCTATGCCCATGAGCAGGCGCTGGCGGCCTGGCCGCGCCTGTGTCTGCACGCGAGCATGCTCAGCTTCACCCATCCGCAAAGTGGCGAACGCCTGCGCTTCGAGTGCCCGGCACCGTTCTGAACGCAACGCACTCCCCCCTGTAGGAGCGAGCTTGCTCGCGATGGTCGTCAACGATAACGCGGGAAGCCTGGCGCCCCGCGGCGTTCTTGGGATCATCGCGAGCAAGCTCGCTCCTACAGGGGGGGGCGCCACTCCACCCGCACGCCACCGCCAATTCCCTGACCAATACGTTAAACTGGCGCCACTGCTGTCTGGAGCTACTTTATGCGCGAAGAGTTGAACCAAGGCCTGATCGATTTCCTCAAGGCCTCCCCTACCCCGTTCCATGCCACCGCCAGCCTTGTTCAGCGTCTGGAAGCGGCGGGCTACCAACGCCTCGACGAGCGCGAGCCGTGGAATACCGAAGCCAACGGTCGCTACTACGTCACCCGCAACGACTCTTCGATTGTCGCGATCAAGATGGGCCGCCATTCGCCGCTGCACGGCGGCATTCGCCTGGTCGGCGCCCACACCGACAGCCCGTGCCTGCGTGTCAAACCGCAACCGGAACTGCAACGCCAGGGCTTCTGGCAACTGGGCGTTGAAGTCTATGGCGGCGCGCTGCTGGCGCCGTGGTTCGACCGCGACCTCTCCCTGGCGGGCCGCGTAACCTTCCGTCGTGATGGCAAGGTCGAGAGCCAGTTGATCGACTTCAAGGCACCGGTCGCGATCATTCCGAACCTGGCGATTCACCTCAACCGTGAAGCCAACATGGGTTGGGCAATCAACGCCCAGACCGAACTGCCGCCGATCCTCGCGCAATTTGCCGGTGACGAGCGCGTGGACTTCCGCGCGGTGCTCACCGACCAGCTCGCCCGCGAACACGGCCTGAATGCCGACGTGGTGCTCGATTACGAGTTGAGTTTCTACGACACCCAAAGCGCTGCGGTCATTGGCCTGCATGGCGACTTCATCGCCGGCGCGCGCCTGGACAACCTGCTGTCGTGCTACGCCGGCCTGCAAGCGCTGTTGACGGCCGACACCGACGAAACCTGCGTGCTGGTCTGCAACGACCACGAAGAAGTCGGTTCCTGCTCGGCCTGCGGTGCCGACGGCCCGATGCTTGAGCAGACCTTGCGTCGCTTGCTGCCTGAAGGTGATGAATTCGTACGCACCATTCAGAAATCCCTGCTGGTTTCGGCTGACAACGCCCACGGCGTGCATCCGAACTACGCCGACAAGCACGATGCCAACCACGGCCCGAAACTCAACGCCGGCCCGGTGATCAAGGTCAACAGCAATCAGCGCTACGCCACCAACAGCGAAACCGCCGGGTTCTTCCGTCACCTGTGCATGGCTGAAGAAGTGCCGGTGCAAAGCTTCGTAGTGCGCAGCGACATGGGCTGTGGTTCGACCATCGGCCCGATCACCGCCAGCCACCTGGGCGTGCGCACCGTGGATATCGGCTTGCCGACGTTCGCCATGCACTCGATCCGCGAACTGTGCGGCAGCCATGACCTGGCGCACCTGGTCAAGGTGCTGAACGCGTTCTACGCCTGCCGCGAATTGCCGTAAACCCCGCAATACCCTGTAGGAGCGAGCCTGCTCGCGATGGACGTGAACGATTACGCGTGTTTTCTGGATAAACACGGCGCCCTGAAGTTCATCGCGAGCAAGCTCGCTCCTACAGACAACACGGTGCAAAAAAGCCGCCTAGACTTCCAGTATCCCTTCGACAAGGCCGTCTCCATGATTTCGATGTCTACCTTTCACGCCATGCTGATTCCGATTCTTGCCGGGATGCTCCTGCTGGCCGTCGGCTTCAACTTTCGCGATAAGAATGCCGGTGTGTTTGCCATGTGGATCGGCATGCTGACCATTCTCGCGACCGTTGTTCTCAAAATCCTCGCCAAACTCAACGAATAATTCCTCGCCCTTGGCTCGCATTGATTTTGACGGGCTCGTACACTCGGTCGATCCGCTCCCTGCGAGGTTGACCGCCTAGTGTTCGCTCGTCTTTTTTCCCTCCCGTGTATTGTCCTTGTCTGCCTGATGACGCTGCTGTCAGTGGCGCCTGCCCAGGCGGCCGGCCTGCCGGGCCTGCTCAACAATCAGGCCAAGGCGCAGCCCGAAGCACAGGAACCGCTGGGGCAATCTCTGGACGAAGTGATCAAGTCACTGGAGAACGACCAGCAACGCTCCAAGCTGCTGGCCGACCTGAAAAAGCTCCGCGACACCACCAAACAGGCCCAGCCGATTACCGAAGAAGGCGTACTGGGTCTGATTGGCGGAACCCTGGCCAATTTCGAGAAGAAATTTTCCGGCGTCGACAGTCCGCTCACGCTCTGGTCCAGTGAATTCGATCAGGCCAGGGAAGAACTGGTGGCGCTGGCGCTGCCGGCCAATGAATGGCTGCCCATGCTGTTCGCCTTTGCCATGATCCTGATGATCTGGAGCCTGCTGGCCGCCGCCCTGATCTGGATCAGCCACCGCGTGCGGATGCGTTTCGGCCTGACCGAAGAACTGCCGCAGCATCCCAGGGCCCTGGACATGTTGCGTTTTGCGCTGCGCAAACTCGGGCCATGGCTGATCGCCCTGGTGATCACGGTCTACATGAGCTACGCCCTGCCCTCGTCCCTGGGCAAAAGCCTGGCGATGGTGCTGGCCTATGCACTGGTGGTCGGCACCTGCTTCTCGGCCATCTGCGTGATTGCCTTTTCCCTGCTCGACGGCCCACACCGCCACCGCGCCTTGTACATCCTGCGGCACCAGGCGTTTCGGCCGCTATGGCTGATCGGCAGCTTCGCCGCGTTTGGCGAAGCGCTGAGCGATCCGCAACTGGTCAACAGCCTCGGCAGCCATCTGGCCCATACCGCCGCGACTGCCGCCAACGTCCTGGCCGCGCTCTCCACGGGGCGCTTCATTCTGCGTTTCCGCCGGCCGATCGCCCACCTGATCCGCAACCAGCCGCTGTCCCGGCGCCTGACCCGCCGCGCCCTCAACGACACCCTGTCGATTCTCGGCACCTTCTGGTACGTGCCGGCGCTGGTGCTGGTGGCCATTTCCCTGTTCGCGACGTTCATTTCCGCCGGCGACACCAGCACCGCCCTGCGCCAGTCGCTGATCTGCACCGTTTTGCTGGTGTTGTGCATGGTCATCAACGGCCTGGTACGCCGCCACGCCCTCAAACCGCAGCGCGGCATCCGGCGCTACGCGGTGTATTCGGAACGGCTGAAAAACTTCTTCTACACCATCGTTCACCTGTTGGTGTGGCTAGCCTTTATCGAACTCGGCCTGCGGGTCTGGGGCATGTCGTTAATCCGCTTTACCGAAGGCGACGGCCATGAAGTCAGCGTCAAACTGTTCAGCCTCGCCGGCACGCTGCTGTTTGCCTGGCTGATCTGGATTCTCAGCGATACCGCCGTGCATCACGCGCTGACCCGCTCGCGCAAAGGCCTGGCCAATGCCCGCGCACAGACGATGATGCCGCTGATCCGCAATGTGTTGTTCATAGCGATTTTCATCATCGCGCTGATCGTTGCCCTGGCGAACATGGGCATGAACGTCACGCCCCTGCTGGCTGGTGCCGGTGTGATCGGTCTGGCCATCGGTTTTGGTGCGCAGTCGCTGGTAGCCGACCTGATTACCGGGTTGTTCATCATCATCGAAGACTCCCTGGCCATTGACGACTACGTGGATGTCGGCGGCCACCTCGGCACGGTCGAAGGCCTGACCATCCGTACCGTGCGTCTGCGGGACATCGACGGCATCGTCCACACCATTCCGTTCAGCGAAATCAAAAGCATCAAGAACTACTCCCGGGAATTCGGCTACGCGATCTTCCGGGTAGCGGTGCCGGCCAACATGGACATCGACAACGCAATCAAACTGATGCGCGAAGTCGGCCAGAAAATGCGCACCGACCCGCTGCAGCGGCGCAATATCTGGTCGCCGCTGGAGTTCCAGGGGGTGGAAAGTTTCGAGTCGGGCAACGCGATCCTTCGCGCCCGGTTCAAGACGGCGCCGATCAAGCAGTGGGAGGTTTCGCGGGCGTTCAACCTGTCGCTCAAGCGGCACATGGATGAAGCCGGACTGGATCTGGCGACACCGCGGATGAGTGTGCACATAATGACGCCGGGCGTAGCGCAAGAATAATCATGAAAAGGCAGCTTCAAATTATCCAAAGCTGCCTTGAACTGAAAAAATTCACGACTTGATCAAACTATAGAACCTGACTCAAGCAGCTGGTACTCCGACACTTCCTATAGTCAGTTCAATCGATGCAGGTTTTGCCGAGTACGGTTTTTTTTCAGGGTACTCAATCCAACTGTCGTCACCTGTTGGAACTAAATATTTGGTTGTACCTCTGATTGAATCCACCTTTATTTTTTGCGCTGCTATCAAGAAGTTATAGAGCGTATCCGCATCTTCAAAACCATCATCACCTCCAAACTGCAGAACCGGGGCGCCACAGGCCGTAACCAGATTAACCATTTTACTCCCCTGACTGGCGCCGCCCCACACCGAACCAGAAGCACTATCAAATAGTTGAAACATGGCCGGATCAGCGTTAAGCGTTAGAAACCCCTTTTCATTACAACCAATCCAACCATTCTGTTCGCCAGCCACCTGAATTTTGCAAAAAGGCCCCGTATAAATAAAATAAAACTGCGCTGGCTCCCCATTATTCCATCGAGTCCCAACTGTTCCATTTTCCAGCACCATGATCGGACGACCTGAAACCCTCAAAGTAGCACCAAATATTGAAAGCATAATAATTCCTTATAAAATTTAACTCCATAAGCTGCCTTAAAAGCAGCCATATCAACCTACACAAATAACCACTAAACAAGCCAACTAAATCACGCACCATTAATTTCAAAGTTTAACAACACCAAACACTCCCCAAACAAATAACAATCAACCAACATCGTCCATCTCACACCAATACACCGATGTTCACCCTAAAAAATATCAAACTACATCAACTCCAACATGAATCGCATCATGCCGCCAGAACTCCAGGTCGCAGTCGATCAAGCGTTCATGCTGGTCATAGTTAACCCGGGCAATCTGCAAGCCCGGGCTACCCACCGACACCTTCAACGCCGCCGCCGCATCCACCGACAACGCCGTAGGTACAATCTCGAAGCGCACCCGCCCGTAGTGCAAATCGTAATGCCGCGCATACAACTCGGTAATCGACTGATTCAGATCGAACTCAAGAATCCCCGGGAAATACTGTGGGTTCAGATAGTGCTCCACATACAACACCAGTCGCCCGTCAATCCGCCGTGAACGGCAGATCTGAATCACGCTCGACAGCGCCGGCAATTGCAGCCAGGCACACACCGCCGCCGACGCCGGCTGCAATCGCGCCGAAATCACCTCGGTCGACGGCACCCGCCCCTGGGCGCTGACCATCGCGTGAAAGTGGCTACGCTGCATGAGGTTGTAGGCCAGGCGTGGCGGCGAGACGAACCAGCCGCGACGCTCCTCGCGATAAATCTGCCCCTGGGACTCCAACTGCAACAACGCTTCACGCAAAGTGATCCGTGTGGTGCCAAACAATTCACTGAGCTTGCGCTCGGCCGGCAATTTGCTGCCGGGGGTCAACAGTCCATGGTCGATCTGCTCCTGAAGCACCTGGCCGATGGCTGTTACCGCTTTTGTTGCCTCTTCACGCATCAACGTTTCCTTTCTGGACTAGACCAGCACCATTTCAGGGCAGAACCGCAGTGTAAACCGGCTCATTCAATAGTCTGCAAGCGTAGGCAGCGCAGATGAACCAGATGTGACAAAGCCGCCCAACGGTCGCCATTCCCTGCCTTCAACAACTTGCAATTCATCGGCCAAGTCCCTTGTCTTCCGGGGCCTTGACCATGGTCTACGCTTAGCAGGCCAGTCGCGATACCGATGAACAAAAAGTCATTCCGGGCGACGAACGACATCAAAGTGTCATCCAGCCTCCTTAAATTGGCTCAGGTATTGCTGACCTAGACCAACAAACCGTAATCGCAGCGTTGAACACGACCCAAGGAGCTTCGGAATGAAAAAGCTTTTCCTGGCATCACTGTTAGGCTCGACCATCGCAATGTGCACCGCCGCCATCGCGGCCGATGATCTGAAAACCCTGGAAGCCGCTGCGAAAGCGGAAGGCGCCGTCAACAGCGTTGGCATGCCCAATGACTGGGCCAACTGGGCCGGCACCTGGAAAGACCTGAGCGACAAGTACGGCCTCAAGCACATCGACACCGACATGAGCTCGGCCCAGGAGATCGCCAAGTTCGCCGCGGAGAAAGACAACGCCAGCGCCGACATCGGCGACGTCGGTGCAGCGTTCGGCCCGATCGCGGTCAAGCAAGGCGTGGTCCAGCCTTACAAGCCTTCGACCTGGGATCAGATTCCGGCCTGGGCCAAGGACAAAGATGGCAACTGGGCACTGGCCTACACCGGCACCATCGCTTTCATCGTCAACAAGAAGTTGCTGCATGGCTCCGAGGCGCCAACCAAATGGGCTGACCTCAAGGGCGGTAAATACAAGGTCTCCATCGGCGACGTGAGCACCGCGGCCCAGGCAGCCAACGGCGTATTGGCCGCGGCACTGGCCAACGGTGGCGACGAGAAAAACCTCAAGCCTGCCCTGGATCTGTTCGCCGACATCGCCAAGCAAGGTCGCCTGTCGATGTCCAACCCGACGATTGCCACCATGGAAAAAGGCGAAATCGAAGTCGGCGTGGTCTGGGACTTCAACGGCCTGAGCTACAAGGCCAAGATGGCCAACCCGGATGACTACGTGGTGCTGATCCCGTCCGACGGCTCGGTGATCTCCGGCTACACCACCATCATCAACAAATACGCGAAAAACCCGAATGCGGCCAAGCTGACCCGCGAATACATCTTCAGTGACGCCGGCCAGATCAACCTGGCCAAGGGCAACGCCCGTCCGATCCGTGCCGAACACCTGACCCTGCCAGCCGAGGTGCAGGCCAAGCTGCTGCCTAACGAGCAGTACAAGAAGGTCACGCCGATCAAGGACGCGGACGCCTGGGAGAAGACTTCCAAGGCCCTTCCTCAGAAGTGGCAGGAAGAAGTCATCATCAATATGCAGTAAGCGGGTAGCCCACCAACGGGAGGCCTGATGGAGATCCCTGTGGGAGCGAGCTTGCTCGCGATAGCGACCTGACATTCAGCATTGATGTTGAATGGAAGTCCCTCATCGCGAGCAAGCTCGCTCCCACTAGGGATTGGTTGCGTACTTGAATCATCTGTTTCACGGAGTCATCGCCCCTATGAAGCACAACGTCATCCTTGTCGTGCTCGACGGCCTCAACTACGAGGTCGCCCGCCACGCCATGGGGCACCTGCAGGCCTACGTCGGCGCAGGACGCGCGGCACTCTACAAACTGCAGTGCGAGTTGCCGGCCCTGTCCCGCCCCCTGTACGAATGCATCCTGACCGGCGTCGCGCCCATCGACAGCGGCATCGTCCACAACAACGTCTCGCGCCTGTCCAACCAGCGCAGCATCTATCACTACGCCACTGACGCAGGTCTTGTCACCGCGGCGGCGGCCTATCACTGGGTCAGCGAGCTGTACAACCGTTCGCCCTTCGTGGCGGCCCGGGATCGTCACACCGATGACCCGCAACTGCCGATCCAGCATGGGCATTTTTACTGGAACGATCACTACCCGGATTCGCACCTGTTCGCCGATGCCGAAAACCTGCGCCTGCGCCATGCACCGAATTTTCTGCTGATCCACCCGATGAACATCGACGACGCCGGGCACAAGCACGGCCTCGACACCCCACAGTACCGCAACAGTGCCCGCTCGGCCGACATCATCCTGGCCGACTACCTGCAAGGCTGGCTCGATGCCGGTTACCAAGTGCTGGTCACCGCCGACCACGGCATGAACAACGACCGCTCCCACAATGGGCTGCTTGCCGAAGAACGCGAAGTACCGCTGTTCGTCCTCGGCGACGCTTTCAGTTTCGATTCGGGCGCTGCGCCCGAACAGACTGACATTTGCGGCACCGTCTGCGAACTGCTGGGCGTGCCTCACGACAAGCCGGTGTGCCGGGAGCTTCTGAAGTGAATTCCATGACTCGCGGCAAATGGCTCGCGGCCTTGTGCCTGGTGCCATTTGCGCTGTTCTTCATCGTGTTCGAAATCGCACCGCTGACCTGGGTGATGATCAACAGCCTGCAATCGGAAGAGTTCGGCTGGGGCCTGGCCAACTTCACCAAGATCTTCAATTCGAAGTTCTACTTGCAGGCGATCCAGTACAGTCTCGAGATCAGTTTCTGGTCCAGCTTGTTCGGCATCATCATCGCGGTACTCGGCGCCTATTCCCTGCGCCGGGTGGACTCGAAACTGCGCAACTTCGTCAACGCCTTTGCCAACATGACCAGTAACTTCGCCGGCGTGCCCCTGGCCTTCGCGTTCATCATTCTGCTCGGCTTCAACGGCAGCTTCACCATCCTGCTCAAGCAGGCCGGGATCATTCAGGACTTCAACCTGTACTCGAAAACCGGGCTGATCCTTCTCTACACCTATTTCCAGATTCCTCTTGGCGTGCTGCTGCTCTATCCGGCCTTCGATGCCCTGCGTGAAGACTGGCGCGAGTCCGCTGCGCTGCTCGGCGCCGACGGTTGGCAGTACTGGCGCCACATCGGCTTGCCTGTTTTGACGCCGGCACTGCTGGGCACCTTCGTGATCCTGCTGGCAAACGCCCTCGGTGCCTACGCCACGGTGTACGCCCTGACCACCGGCAACTTCAACGTGCTGCCGATCCGCATCGCGGCGATGGTGTCCGGTGACATTTCCCTGGACCCGAACCTGGCCAGCGCCCTGGCCGTGGTGCTTGTGGCCTTGATGACCCTGGTGACCATCGTGCATCAGTTGCTGTTGAAGAGGAGCTACCATGTCTCGCGCTGAACTGGGGCCCGCCGGTGTCTACCACCGCGTCGTGGTGTATCTGCTGTTTGCCATCCTGCTGTTGCCGCTGCTCGGCACGCTGATCTATTCGATCTCCAGCAGTTGGTCGGCGACCATTCTGCCCAGTGGCTTCACCCTCAAGTGGTACATCCAGCTGTGGAGCGATCCGCGCTTCCTGGATGCGTTCGGGCAGTCGCTGCTGGTCTGCGTCGGTTCGCTGATTCTTTCGGTAGTGCTGATTCTGCCGTTGCTGTTCGTGGTGCATTACCACTTCCCGAAACTCGACGCACTGATGAACATCCTGATCCTGCTGCCCTTCGCCGTGCCGCCGGTGGTGTCGTCGGTGGGGCTGTTGCAGCTTTATGGTTCCGGACCATTCGCCATGGTCGGCACGCCGTGGATCCTGATCGGTTGCTACTTCACCGTGGCGCTGCCGTTCATGTACCGGGCGATCACCAACAACCTGCAGGCGATCAACCTGCGCGACCTGATGGATGCCGCCCAGTTGCTCGGCGCCAGCACCTTTCAAGCCGCCTTCCTGGTGGTGCTGCCGAACTTGCGCAAGGGCCTGATGGTGGCGTTGCTGCTGTCGTTCTCGTTCCTGTTCGGTGAGTTCGTGTTCGCCAACATCCTTGTCGGTACCCGCTACGAAACCCTGCAGGTCTACCTCAACAACATGCGCAACAGCAGCGGTCATTTCACCAGTGCGCTGGTGATTTCCTACTTCTTCTTTGTGCTGGTTCTGACCTGGATCGCCAATATCTTGAACAGGGACAAAAGCGAATGAGCTATGTCAGCGTCCAACATCTTCAGAAAAGCTTCGCCGGCACCACGGTGTTCAGCGACATCAATTGCGAAATCCAGAAAGGTGAATTCGTCACCCTGCTCGGTCCGTCCGGTTGCGGCAAATCCACCCTGCTGCGCTGCATCGCCGGCCTGACTTCGGTGGATGGCGGCAAAATCCTGCTCGATGGGGCCGATATCGTGCCGGTGAGCCCGCAGAAACGCGGGATCGGCATGGTGTTCCAAAGCTATGCGCTGTTCCCCAACATGACCGTGGAGCAAAACGTCGCCTTCGGCCTGCGCATGCAAAAGGTCAATGCCGATGACAGCCGCAAACGCGTCGCAGAAGTGCTCAAACTGGTGGAACTCAATGACTTTGCCGCGCGTTACCCGCACCAACTGTCGGGCGGTCAGTGCCAGCGCGTGGCCCTCGCCCGCTCCCTGGTGACCCGGCCACGCCTGTTGTTGCTGGATGAACCGTTGTCGGCCCTGGACGCGCGGATTCGCAAACACCTGCGCGAACAGATCCGTCAGATCCAGCGCGAACTGGGCTTGACCACGATTTTCGTCACACACGATCAGGAAGAAGCCCTGACCATGTCTGACCGGATTTTCCTGATGAATCAGGGAAAGATAGTACAAAGTGGCGACGCCGAAACCCTCTACACTGCGCCAGTCGATGTGTTCGCCGCCGGGTTCATCGGCAACTACAACCTGCTGGACGCCGACAGCGCCTCGAAGCTGTTGCAGCGACCGATCAACAAGCGCATTGCCATTCGCCCGGAAGCCATCGAACTGAGCCTCGACGGTGAACTGGACGCGCAAGTGCGCAGCCACAGCCTGCTGGGCAACGTGATTCGCTACCGGGTCGAAGCCCGGGGCGTGGAATTGGTGGTGGATGTGCTGAACCGCTCGGCGGCCGACCTGCATCCCGATGGTCAGCGCCTGGCGCTTTCCATCGATCCGACGGCCCTGTGTGAGGTAGCCTGATGCCTTTGCTGACGCTGAAGAGAGAACTGCACTGATGGCCCTGGCAATTTTTGATCTGGACGAAACCCTGATCCACGGCGACTGCGCCTCACTGTGGAGCGAGCAAATGGTCCGCCTCGGCTGGGTCGATGGCGAGTCGTTCCTGCGTCGCGACAAGGAATTGATGGATGCCTACGGCAGGGGCCATCTGGCCATGGAGGACTACATGGCCTTCAGCCTGGAACCGTTGATTGGTCGTACGCCTGAAGAAGTCGCGCACCTGGTTGGTCCGTGGGTAGAGGACTTCATCGAGCCGATCATTTTCAGCGATGCCACCAAAGCCATCGCCGCGCACCGCAAGGCCGGCGACCGGATCCTGGTGATCTCGGCCTCGGGCACGCACCTGGTCGGCCCCATCGCCGAGCGCCTGGGCATCGACGAGATTCTGGGCATCGAACTGGAAGTGGCCCATGGCGTCTACACCGGCCACACCGTTGGCACCTTGACCTACCGCGAAGGCAAGATCACCCGCTTGCTGGAGTGGCTGGATGCAGAGGAGGAAAACCTCGAAGGCGCGAGTTTCTATTCCGACTCCCGCAATGACCTGCCGCTGTTGCTGAAGGTGGATTTCCCCCACGTGGTCAACCCGGATCCGGTGTTGCGCGAGCAGGCTGAAAAGGCTGGCTGGCCGATCCATATCTGGAAGTAACCCGGATCCCCTGTGGGAGCGAGCTTGCTCGCGATAGCAGTGTGTCAGTCAACGTTAATGCCGACAGACAGACCGCCATCGCGAGCAAGCTCGCTCCCACAGTTTTTTGTGTTGTCAGGTGAGGCTTTCGTCAATCACCAGAACCACCTTCCCCGCCACGGTATTACTCGCCAACTCGGCAAACGCCGCCTCGGCATCCTTGATCGGGAATGTCCTGGCCAGTTGCGAGCTCAAGCGCCCTTCAGCAAACAACGGCCACACATGCTGGCCCAAATCACTGAACAGATCGGCCTTGAACTGATCGTCGCGACTGCGCAAAGTCGAACCCAGCAACTGCACACGCTTGGCCAGCACCTGGGCCAGATCCAGCTTGGCCTCGCGGCCGCCCATCAGACCGATCAACACCCAGCGGCCATCCTGCGCCAGCAGCTTGAGGTTCAGGGCCGCGTAATTGCCGCCCACCGGATCGAGAATCACATCGAACGGCCCCAGATCCCGCAGGCTCTCCAGATCGCCATTACGCACCACGCCGCCCTGGGCGCCCAGCGCTTCGCAGTACGCCAATCGCTCTGCGGAGCCGACGCTGACCCAGCACGGGTTACCGAAAGCTTTGCACAGCTGAATGGCAGCTGAACCGATTCCACTTGCCCCGGCATGCAGAAGAACTTTCTGACCCGGTTTGAGCGCGGCCAGTTGAAACAAATTCAACCAGACTGTTGCATAAACTTCGGGCAATGCAGCCGCTTCGAACAGTGACATTCCATCGGGAACCGGCAGCACATGCCGCCCGTCGACAACCACCTCTTCGGCCATCCCGCCCCCGGCCAGCAAGGCGCAAACCCGATCGCCAACCTGCCAGGAGGACCCGGCGCCCACCTCGCTGATGACCCCCGAGCACTCTAGACCGAGCACTTGACTGGCCCCTGGCGGGGGCGGGTAAAGGCCGGCCTTCTGCAACAAATCGGCACGATTGAGGCCCGCTGCCGCCACTCGTATACGAACTTGTCCTACATCGCATGCAGGACTCGGCTCATCTACCCATACCACTTGACCGTCAACGCCTTGCAATGCTTTCACAGTGCCTCCATAGTGAGTCTGGACTGAGCCCGAAGCTATAGCGTCGGGTTTTTTGCATTATGCGACCGGCTCCCAAAGAACCGGCGACTTCAAAGACGGCCTAATATGCGTTATCAATTGTCCCCGCGTCGAATCAGCATGAAGCATCTGTTCCCCAGCACTGCCCTCGCTTTATTCATCGGTATCGGCTTGCTGCCGATGTCGAGCAATACATTCGCAGCCAATAGCTGGGACAAGCTTCAACCCGATCGTGACGAAGTGATCGCCAGTCTGAACGTCGTGGAGTTGCTCAAGCGCCACCACTACAGCAAGCCGCCGCTCGATGACGCACGCTCGGTAATCATCTACGACAGCTACCTCAAGCTGCTGGATCCGTCGCGCAGCTACTTCATGGCCAGCGACATTGCCGAATTCGACAAGTGGAAGACGCAGTTCGACGATTTCCTCAAGAGCGGCGACCTGAACGCCGGGTTCACCATCTACAAGCGCTACCTGGACCGCGTCAAAGCGCGTCTGGACTTCGCTATTGCCGAGCTGAACAAAGGCGTCGACAAGATCGACTTCACCACCAGGGAAACCTTGCTGATCGACCGCAAGGACGCCCCTTGGCTCAAATCCACCGCAGAACTCGACGACCTGTGGCGCAAACGCGTCAAGGACGAAGTCCTGCGTCAGAAGATCGCCGGCAAGGATTCCAAGCAGATCCAGGAAACCCTGACCAAGCGCTACAAGAACCAGTTGGCGCGCCTGGACCAGACCCGCGCGGAAGACATCTTCCAGGCGTACATCAACACCTTCGCCATGTCCTACGACCCGCACACCAACTATCTGTCGCCGGATAACGCGGAGAACTTCGACATCAACATGAGCCTGTCCCTCGAGGGCATCGGTGCCGTGTTGCAAAGCGATAACGACCAGGTGAAAGTCGTGCGCCTGGTGCCGGCAGGTCCGGCGGACAAGACCAAACAGGTTGCACCGGCCGACAAGATCATCGGCGTTGCCCAGGGCAACAAGGAAATGGTCGACGTCGTGGGCTGGCGCCTGGACGAAGTGGTCAAGCTGATCCGTGGTCCGAAGGGCACCGTGGTGCGCCTGGAAGTTATCCCGGCCAGCAATGCGCCGAACGACCAGACCACCAAGATCGTGCCGATCACCCGTGAAGCGGTGAAACTCGAAGATCAGGCCGTGAAGAAGTCGGTCCTGAATCTGAAGCAGGACGGCAAGGACTACAAGCTCGGCGTCATCGAGATCCCGGCGTTCTATCTGGACTTCAAGGCCTTCCGTGCCGGCGATCCGGATTACAAGAGCACCACCCGCGACGTCAAGAAACTGCTGACCGAATTGCAGAAAGAGAAAGTCGACGGCGTGGTCATCGACCTGCGCAACAACGGCGGCGGTTCCTTGCAAGAGGCCACCGAGCTGACCAGCCTGTTCATCGACAAAGGCCCGACCGTGCTCGTGCGTAACGCCGATGGCCGGGTCGATGTCCTGGAGGATGAAAATCCGGGCGCGTTCTACAAAGGCCCGATGGCGTTGCTCGTCAACCGCCTGTCCGCCTCGGCTTCGGAGATTTTTGCCGGCGCCATGCAGGACTACCACCGCGCGCTGATCATCGGCGGCCAGACCTTCGGCAAAGGCACCGTGCAGACCATTCAGCCGCTCAACCATGGCGAACTGAAACTGACCCTGGCCAAGTTCTACCGGGTTTCCGGGCAGAGCACCCAGCATCAGGGCGTCTTGCCGGACATCGATTACCCGTCGATCATCGACACCAAGGAAATCGGTGAAAGTGCCCTGCCGGAAGCCATGCCATGGGACACCATCAAGGCGGCGATCAAGCCTGCGGTCGACCCGTTCAAGCCGTACATTTCGCAGCTCCAGTCCGAGCATGACGTGCGTACGGCCAAAGATGCGGAGTTCGTGTTCATCCGTGACAAGCTGGCCCTGGCGCAGAAACTGATGGCCGAGAAAACCGTCAGCCTCAATGAAGTCGAGCGTCGTGCCCAGCACGCCGACATCGAAGCCAAACAGCTGGCCATGGAAAACATCCGTCGCAAGGCCAAGGGCGAAGAGCCGCTCAAAGAGCTGAAGAAAGAAGACGAGGACGCCATCGCGGCCGAGGATGACAAGACCAAACCGGAAGACGACGCCTACCTCAGCGAAACAGGGCGGATTCTGCTGGACTACCTGAAACTCAACACGGCAGTGGCCAAGCACTGAGTTTGTACAAACAACTGATGGCAATTTAATGCTGACGCCCCTGTAGCGTCATCAAACAGTCATCATTCTGTCGTGAAATAAAGGACCGGGCGTGCTCTTTTTACCAAGGGCACGCCCGGTCCTTTTTTATTGACAGAGATCGCCATGACCACAACCGAACAGCTGAGTGCCTTGAGCTCGATCCTGAGTCAAAGCGGTCTACACAGTCTGTTCCAACCGATCATCAGCCTCTCTGAACGACGCATCCTCGGTTACGAAGCCCTCAGTCGTGGCCCCTCCAACAGCCCTCTGCACTCCCCTGTCGCCCTGTTCGCCGTCGCCCGCCAGGCCGGACGCCTGAGCGAACTGGAAATTGCCTGCCGCAAAAGCGCTTGCCGACGCTTCAATGAGCAACAACTGCCTGGCCTGCTGTTCCTTAACGTGTCCCCGGAGTCCCTGCTCGAAGCGGCCCATCAACCGGGGCGCACCCTGCAATTGCTGCAGGATTTCGGCATTGCGCCAAGCCAGGTGGTCATCGAGCTCACGGAACAGACGCCGACGGATGATTTCCAGCTGCTGCAAACCGCCCTGCATCACTATCGGGCGATGGGGTTTTCGATTGCGCTGGATGATCTGGGGGCGGGCTATTCGAGTTTGCGCTTGTGGTCCGAGCTACGGCCGGATTACGTGAAAATCGACCGGCATTTCATTGATGGCATCCATCAGGATGCGCTCAAGCGCGAGTTCGTCGGCTCGATCCTGCAAATCGCCAAGGCCTCGCGGGCGCAAGTCATCGCCGAAGGTATCGAGCTCCCCGAAGAACTCACGGTGCTGACCGAAATGGGCGTGGACCTGGTGCAGGGCTATCTGCTCTGCCGCCCCCAGGAACACCCGCCACGGGATGCCCGGGCATTGATGCCCCGACAGGACAGCACCGCCGTTGCACTGAGCGAAGACGGCAGCGACCTCAGCGCCCTGCTCAACGAGCTGCCCGCGGTAAACCGCGACACGCCGACCGCCACGGTGCTCGAAGCCTTTCGCCGCCAGGCCAACCTGAACTCGCTGGCAGTCCTGGATGAACAGGGTCAACCCTGCGGCATTGTCCATCGTCATTCGCTCTCCGACGCCCTGCTCAAGCCCTTTGCCACTGACCTGTTCGCCCGCAAGCCCATCAGCCGCCTGATGAACGATGACTTCCTCGCCGTCGAGCTGAGCCAGTCACTGCAACAAGTCAGCCGCCTGATCACCAGCCGTGCCCGCCAGCGCATCGAAGAAGATTTCATCATTACCCTCAACGGCGGTTACCTGGGGTTGGGCCGGGTGATCGACGTGCTCAAGCTGATCACGGAACTGAAGATCCAGCAGGCCCGCTACGCCAACCCGTTGACCTTGCTTCCGGGCAACGTGCCGATTCAGCAATGCCTGACGCGACTGCTGCAACAGCGAAGGGAATCGGTGATCTGCTACGTGGACATTGATAGCTTCAAACCTTTCAACGACATCTACGGCTATGGCCGCGGCGACGAAGTCCTGCTGTGCCTGGCGCAATGCCTGAACGATCGCGTCGACCCGTCCCGCGACTTTGTCGGCCATATCGGCGGCGATGATTTCCTGCTGGTGCTAGGCCCGGAAGACTGGCGCAAACGTTTGAACCAGTTGCTCGACGACTTCCAGAGCCAGTGCCGGCGCTTCTACCGCAGCGAGCACCTGGAAGCCGGTTGCTTCATCGCACCCAATCGCCAGGGGCAACGCCAGGAGTTTGCGTTGTTGTCGCTGTCGATCGGCGTGGTGCATTTGCATCCACAGGCCTGTGGACAACTCGATGCGAGCCAGTTGGCCGAGATGGCATCACAGGCCAAGCACCATGCGAAGAATGTGCAGGGCTATAGCGTGCATGTGATTGATAGCCGGGTGGTTTTGACTGTTGCAGAGGTGCTCGTTTCCGGGCATCGATAAGGGCGCCTTCCGGCTTCACTCCCATCAACGAGGCGCCGAGGAAGACTTCAGCTCTTCGAGCTTGATCGGCGCCAATGGATGCCCGGCCTTCGCCGCCATCTCCCAGAATCGCGCCGCTTCGACCGGATCCGGAGCCTTGCTCGCCGTCCCGGCCAGTGTGATCACGCCCACCTGATACGCCGCCTTGCCATCGCCCGCCAACGCCGCCAGGCGCAACAAACGCACGCCCTCCTCACGAGCACCGAGGCCGACGCCTCGAAACGCCAGGATGTGCCCATAGAAGCTCTGGGCGCCGACATTGCCCAGGTTGGCCATGCGTGCGAACTGGCCTTCGAGCCAGCGCCAGCCACGTGGCTGACGGACAAACCATGACCAGTGAAACAATCGGCGCGCGAGCCAGTAACCAGCCCGCGCCTTGAGTTGTAAAAACACTCAGGCCTCGGCCGATTCCGGGTATTCGTACTCGAACACCCGCACCACTTCCGAAGCATGCCAGGACGCGGCGGCAACGCCGTCAGACGGCCCGGAAAAACGCCCGAGACGCTCGACACATTCAAAAAATCCAGTGCGCGGCAAGCGGCTGGCGCCCTGACTGATCACCAGTGAACTGCGCAATGGCTGCTCCGCCCTGGCGTCCAAGGCCGCCAGATGCTCAAGGGCCGCCGTCAGGGTCTGCATGGCCGGGGTCGGCAGCTGCAAACGCTCCAGCAATGCCCGATACGTCAACAGATGGCGCTGGCGACGCGCCTGATCCAGTTCGCCGAGCAATCCGTCCCAATGTTGACGACTGATGCGTACGCTCACGATTCATCCCTCCACCCTGGCACCGTCAATTCCCAGGCCAGGCTACGGCGAATCGCGGCGTCGGGCAGACGCTCGCCACTTTCGATCATGGCCAGGTAAGACGGGCTGATGCCTACCGTGCGGGCCAACGCCTCGATGGCGATGCCCTTCCCCTCGCGCAAACTGCGTAGTTGATCCAGACCCGGAAGTATCGCGTCTGGTGTCGCCGCCTGAGGCTTCGTGGCTTGAGGCGACGCTTGCTCTTTGATGCCCGCTGCTTTCAATAACGCCTGATACTGAGCCCATGGCAGAACCGCATATTCGGGCTCGCCTTCGCGTGTAATTATCTGAATATCCATCACTACCCCGTAGGACAACAACACTTAGCGAGTCGGCACTTTTCCCTAGAAGTGTAATCCTAACAGCGGCCAAGGTCGCGGGGGGCATCAATCTATGAACTCATCAAAATCGAATCAGTGTTTTTTCGGGCCTTGAAGTTGAAGTTGCTCGGGGGTATCAGGCAGACGCTCAACCACCGCGAGCTTCTCCGGCACCTGCCGTTTGCGCCAGGCACGGAAGGCATTGAGCTCGTCGTCGAGCACTTTCATCAGCCATGCCAGTACCGCGATGTCATCGAGCATGCCAAACACTGGAATGAAATCCAGGATCGCATCCACCGGACTGAGGAAATACATCAGGCCCGCGACAACCGATACCAGCGCCTTGGGGCTGATGGCGCGATACTCACCACGCCAATAGGCCAGGCAGAGTGCCTGCAACAGCTTCAAGTCGTCCTTGATCTTGCCCAATCGATTACCCTGGCTTGCGCCTTTACTGGCGACCGCGAACAACAGGGTTGGCAATCGACCGCGTGCCAGCAGACGTCCGGCCAGTGGCAGGAAACGAGCGAAACTCCAGGGCGTTTTCATCATTCCTCCCGTTGAAATGTTATCCACACAAATTGTGGATAACCTTGTGAACAGAGCTGCTTTTCATCGCTGTAAGCCCCGTTTTACAAGGCCCGCGTTCAGATCGGGCGTTTTTTACTCATCAAAAAAAACCCATAATTTCATTGACTTGGCGGCCTTGTGCGTCTACCGCCAACACTACTATGCCTAAGACTCCAGCCTAGAGCGTCTGTTCGTTTTGTTTACCCGTGCCGAACGCCAGATGCAACAACGCCCCGCATGAGCGAGGCGTTGTTATCGAAGCAGGCGCTGGTTACTTGGCAGCGGCGTCTTCTTTTCCCGGATCCTTGATGGCCAGGAGTTCCAGGTCGAATACCAGCACCGAGTTGGCTGGAATCGCCGGGCTTGGGCTTTGAGCGCCGTAAGCCAGGTCAGCAGGGATGTACAGCTTGTACTTCTCGCCAACGTGCATCAGTTGCAGGCCTTCGACCCAACCCGGGATCACACCGCTGACCGGCAGATCAATCGGGCTGCCGCGCTCGACGGAGCTGTCGAATACGGTGCCATTGGTCAGCTTGCCGGTGTAGTGAACGGTCACTACGTCAGTCGGCTTTGGCTGAGCACCATCGGCTTTCTGCACGACTTCGTACTGCAAGCCCGAAGCGGTGGTGGTCACGCCAGCTTTCTTGGCGTTGTCTTCGAGGAATTTCTTGCCGGCAGCCGCCGACTCTTCGCTCATCTTGGCCATGCGCTCTTCGGCACGCTTTTGCAGTGCGGCGAACGCCTCGACCAGTTCTTCGTCTTTGAGCTTCTGCTCTTTCTTGCCGACGG
Organism: Pseudomonas sp. GW821-FHT12A04; assembly: GCF_058807755.1. NCBI lineage: Bacteria > Pseudomonadati > Pseudomonadota > Gammaproteobacteria > Pseudomonadales > Pseudomonadaceae > Pseudomonas > Pseudomonas sp. GW821-FHT12A04. The sequence goes on along the minus strand of NZ_JBXAQZ010000006.1, from coordinate 3,795 downwards.
CGTCTTCGATGCCCTGGGCTACAGCCTTGGAATCCAGGTCATCCATGCCTTCCTGAGCCAGGCTCTTGCCCATGTTCAGGCCAATGCCGTAGGAAGCTTTTTGCGCCGGAGTTTTCAGCTCTACGCTGGTCTGCGAATCACAACCCGCGAGTACCAGGCCAACCAGGGCTACCGCCGCCGCCAACCGATGCTGTTTCATGCTATTTCCTTGTTCATGCGCCTAAAGGGCAATCGAGTAAAGCCGCGAGCTTATCAGGCCGCCACGACCAATGGCTACCGGCATGAGAGCCGGAAACAATTGATAAGTTCAGGTGTTTAAACGCATTTCACAATTCGTGTCGATGAAGCTTCTTTCATCTTGTTCCGACGCAGGCTGATTCCTGAACCTACAATATCTGGCGTAATGGCCTCTTGCCCCACGCTGAGTGCTCGGGCATAACGGCATGATAATTCGACATGGAAGTTTATTTTGCGCCTCTTCTTTCGTTTGCTGATTCTCATCGCACTACTGCTCGGGCTGGTCATCGCCGTGGTTCTTTATTACGTCGCCAACCCGAAATTGCCGGCCTGGTCGCCTGCACAACAGGTGCATTACCTGGAGCAATGGAGCGCCGCCGATCGAGATACTTATTACTTCACGCCCCAGGGCACTCAGGTCAAAGGCTTGCGCTATGACTGGTTCACTGCCCTCGAACTGCCCTTCTCGCAACAACGCTTCGCCACCCCCGAATACCTCGCCCGCTTCGGTTTCTTGGTGGACCCCGGCCAGGCACCAACACCGAACAACCCCGGCAACCTCCCGGCAGGCTTTACCCGGCACCAGAACGCGGGTAGCCCGGATGTGTTTCTGGATATCACCTGCGCGGCCTGCCACACCGGTGAACTGCGTTTCAAGGGTCAAGCCCTGCGTATCGACGGCGGCTCGGCGCAGCATGTGCTGCCGTCCAGTGTTCCTACGCTCAAAGGCGGCAGTTTCGGACAGGCCCTGGTGGCCAGCCTCGCCTCCACTTACTACAACCCCTGGAAATTCGAACGCTTCGCACGCAACGTGCTTGACCAGGACTACGAGACGCGCCACCAACAGTTGCGCAAAGATTTCAAATCTTCACTGGATACATTCCTCAAAGTGGCCTGGAACGACACCCATCGCGGGCTCTATCCGACCGAGGAAGGCCCGGGGCGCACAGACGCCTTCGGGCGCATCGCCAACGCCAGCTTCGGTGATGCGATTTCCCCCGACAACTACCGCGTGGCCAATGCCCCGGTCGATTATCCACAGCTGTGGGACATGTGGACGTTCGAATGGGTGCAGTGGAATGGTTCGGCGAAACAACCCATGGCCCGCAACATCGGCGAGGCGTTGGGCGTCGGCGCCACGCTGAACTTCTTCGACAAGAACGGCCAGCCGCTGATGGGCGATGCCCGCTATCCGTCGAGTGTTCGCGTACGCGATCTGCACCTGATCGAAGAAACCCTGCAACGACTCTCGCCTCCGGCCTGGCCGGAAGACCTGTTGGGCGCGGTCGACAAGCCTCTGGCAGCCCAGGGACGCACCTTGTTCGCCGAAAACTGCGCGGGTTGCCATGTACCGCGCACCACCCAGGGCGAGGGACGATACGTCCAGCACCTGAAAATGCTCCCGGTGGATTACATCGGCACAGACCCCGGCGCGGCCAACAACATCGCCGACCACCGCTTCGACCTGACAGCGCTGCAATGGAAGCAGGCCGAACTGGAAAAACTCGATGTCGAGCCAAAACCCGACGAGCCTCTGGACCTGAGCAAGATGTCCGTGGCCAAGGGACTGGCCTATGTCACCGCCTATGTCCAGGACCGTGCGTATCAAGACGCCAATGTCACCCCTGCCGAGCGCCCTGAAATGGACGGTTTCGGTCTGCCAATCGGAGTGCGCGAATTGCGTTCGTACAAGGCCAGGCCATTGGCGGGTGTATGGGCGACACCGCCGTTTCTGCACAACGGTTCGGTACCGAGTATTTATCAGCTGCTGTCGCCTCAGGATGAGCGTGCGGCCACGTTCTATAAAGGCACTTTCGAATACGACCCGGGACACCTGGGTTACCGCACCGAAGCCTTTGCCAATGGCTTCCTGTTCGACACGCGTATCACCGGCAACCACAACAGTGGCCATGAATTCCGTGCCGGCAAACTTGGCAATGGCGTGATCGGCCGCGGGTTGCAACCGCAAGAACGCTGGGCATTGCTGGAGTATCTGAAAGTGCTGGGCGGCCCGCTGGAGGCGCAATTGCCATGACCACTGCCTCAGTCAGGAGAACGTTCCCATGCTGATAACGCTCTGGCTGCGCCTGGGCGCCTTCCTCGCCAGGCTGTTGCTGTGGTCACTGATTCTCGGCGTGCTGGGCTGGGCCCTGGCCAGCGCCTGGTTTGCCTGGCAGCATCGCGGGCCGGTCTCGGCGCAGGAATTGATTGCGGACGACGAAGCGGCGATGACCCAGGACATCATCCAGACCGCCGTGCGCATCGTCGATCAGCACCGTGAAAGCACCCGCTACCTGCGCGACGCCCATGCCAAGGCCCATGGCTGTGTGAAGGCCGAGGTTCAGGTGCTGCCGGAACTGCCAGGCGAACTGCGCCAGGGTGTGTTCAGCGAGCCGGGCAAAACTTGGCAAGCGACAATGCGCCTGTCCAACGGTAATGCCTACCCGCAGTTCGACAGCATCCGCGATGCCCGGGGCATGGCGATCAAACTGTTCGATGTGCCGGGCAAGCAACTGTTGAGCGACCGGCAGGGCCGAGGCGAACAGGACTTTGTGATGTTCAACCACCCGAACTTCTTTGTCAGTAATGTCGCCGAATACCGTCAGAACATCGCCGCCCAGGCCGACGGTAAAAAGATGATGGCCTTCTTCCCCGGCCGGGATCCTCGCACCTGGCAGGTTCGTCACCTGTTCATTGCCCTGGCGACACTGGCCCCTGCCCCGTCGAGCCCGACCCAGACGACGTACTTTTCGGTTTCACCCTACAAATTCGGTGAAGCCAATGCGAAGTTCCGGGTCATGCCCGATCCCGATGGCTGCCCGGCCTACAACCTGCCGGAACAGAATCGCAAGCTGCCGAACTTTCTGCGCAATGCGCTGAACCAACAGCTGTCGACCGACCGGGTGCCTGCGTGTTTCGCTTTGCAAATCCAGCGACAGGACGCCAACAAGTACATGCCGATTGAAGACACCAGCATTGAGTGGCGCGAGAGCGATGCGCCCTTCGAGACGGTGGCGCGGATCAAGGTTCCGGCGCAGGACTTCGATACACCGGCGCTGAACCTGCAATGCGACAACCAGTCGTTCAATCCCTGGTTCGGCATCGAGGCGCACCGACCGATTGGCGGGATCAATCGCCTGCGCAAGGCCGTGTATGAAGCCGTCAGCGACTACCGGCACAGCCGTAACGCCGGACTGTAGGAGCGAGCTTGCTCGCGAAAAACCCATGGGCGCCGCTGGCTATCTGAATCTACACGTTATCGTTAACAACCATCGCGAGCGAGCTCGCTCCTACGGGAGCGAGAAAAGCCAAATCCCGGACAGCAAAAAGCCCGCACAAGGCGGGCTTTCTGTGGTGACCTGGCGTTCAGTGTTCCAGGTTACCGAATATGGCGCAGCGGACGGGACTCGAACCCGCGACCCCCGGCGTGACAGGCCGGTATTCTAACCGACTGAACTACCGCTGCGCGTAGCGTTGAAAGTGGTGGGTGATGACGGGATCGAACCGCCGACATTCTGCTTGTAAGGCAGACGCTCTCCCAGCTGAGCTAATCACCCT